>CP090852.1:1217979-1826969 GCA_041879415.1 Vibrio chagasii
AGTTGCCTGCGTTTATTGATGCGATGCCAGAGAATCAGGCGGATGCGAACGTATAGCTCAGATTAAGCCCAATGGCTGTTAAGAGTAGAAAGCCCTCCACGATGTTCACTCGTGAAGGGCTTTTTTTTTTCAAGTTCTTAAAGCGAAATCACACGCTTGATCTCATTGAGCACATCCGCATTGGCTATTGCACCGATGTTCTCAACGGGTTTGCCATTTACCACCTGTTTCACTGCCAGCTCTACCAGTTTTCCTGAACGTGTTTTTGGCACGTCGCTGATAGTAAAAATTTGGCTTGGTACATGCCTAGGTGAACAAGAGGATTTGAGCTTGTGCTTAATGGCGGCCAATAGTGTTTCATTTAGAACCACACCTTGCTGCAGTTGAACGAACAACCAAATTTGCTCATTGCGTTCGACATCTTTACCGACGGCGATGGAATCTATGATGCCCTCAATGGTGTTCACTTGTTGGTAGATCTCAGCAGTACCAATACGCACACCTCCAGGGTTGAGCGTGGTGTCGCCTCGCCCGTAGAACAGATAACCGCCATGCACGCTCTGTGCGACCTCGTCACCGTGGTGCCATACATTTTCGAACCTGTCCCAATAAGTGCTGTGATAGCGCTCTCCTGTGTCATTCCAGAAGCCAACTGGGAAGTTTGGGAGGGAATTCGTGCACACCAGTTCACCACGTTCCTGATCGACTTTATGGCCCGTTGAATTGAACACCTTAATGTCGACGCCAAGCCCTGCCTGTTGGCACTCGCCGCGATACACTGGCGAGATAGGATTACCTAACACAAAGCATCCGCAAATATCCGTGCCGCCAGAAATGGATGCTAAATGCAGGTCTTGTTTGATGTGTTTGTAAACGTAATCAAATTGCTCTGGGTAAAGCACAGAACCCGTTGAACACAGAGTTCTTAAATGAGGTAGAGAGTGACTGTCGATAGGCGAGATCTCTGCCTTCTCAATCGCTTCTAAATACTTGGCAGATGTACCAAACAGCGACACATCGGCACGCTGTGCTAAGTCCCACAGCACATTGGTTTGCGGATAAACTGGGCTGCCATCAAAGATCACCAAACACGCACCGCTGGCAAGCGCAGAGACGTGCCAGTTCCACATCATCCAACCACAGGTGGTGTAGTAGAACACGCGATCGTTCGGCTTAACATCGCTATGCAGTTGATGCTCTTTTAGGTGGTTAATGATGGTGCCACCAACAGAATGCACTATGCACTTTGGCTTACCTGTGGTTCCAGAAGAGTAGAGCACAAACAGCGGCTCATTGAAGCCGATTCGCACAAATCGAACAAGCTGTGGCTGGTAATGATTGATGATGTTGTGCCAGCTTTGCAGCGACACGTCGTGCTCAAAATCGTTCTTTTTTGAATAGCCGATCTGACACACTTGTTTTAGCTCGCTGAGATGCTCAATGATGGCGCTGTTCTTGTCAGCCATATCAAATGTTTTACCATTGAAGGTGTAGCCATCGCAGGTGAATAGCACCTTGGGTTTAACTTGGCCAAACCGCTCAATAACACTCTCAACGCCAAAATCAGGTGAGGTTGACGTCCAAATTGCTCCCAAGCTGGTGGTCGCGAGCATGGCTATCACGGTTTGTGGCAGGTAGGGCGTATATGCAGCAACCACATCACCTTGCCCGACACCGCTATCAACAAGCCATTGCTGAACGTTGGAGACAGCTTCACATAGGGCTTTCCATGTGTAACTCTGCTGCTCACCCCGTTCATTCTCAAACCAAATCGCGTGCTGGGCAGGCATGGTTTGCGCTAAGCGCAGCAAGTTCTCGGCATAGTTTACTTGCGCATTCGGAAACCAAACTGCATCACGATTCGATTTAGGCTGCTGCCAACGGCTCTCACCTTGTGTTTTGACGTCATCCCCTTGCGAGCCAACCACGCCACAAAACTGCCATACGTTTTGCCAAAACGATTCCGGCTGATCCACAGACCATTGATGGAGTTCGGCGTAGCTTTGTATGCCTCTCTTTGGGTTTAACTCAGAGAGATTAAGGCTGTCGATAAATCGGGTTAAGTTGGCATTAGCGATACGCTGATCGCTAGGCTGCCAAACTGACTTGTTGCTTTTGTGCATTCCTTTACCTTTAACAAAAAGTTAACGATTTCAGTCTGGTATTTAGGATTTACAAAGTCAAAAGATCAGCAAAATAAGGGTATGGCGGGGTTGTGTAAATAAAATGTTACACGATCTGGGTTTTGGAAAAATAGAGCAAATTGGCGCTTATAAGGAGTGGAGATAGGCTTAAAGGGAGACATTCGAAAGGAGGTACGTAATGACTCAATATCATTCTAAGCCCGTGAGCCAAGAGGGATGGGTTGAGTGGAGCCTCGAAGAAGACGCCATTTGGCACGACTTGGTGACAAGGCAACTGGACGTCATTAATGACCGCGCTTGTGAAGCCTATTTACACGGATTAACGCTGCTTGATCTGCCATTAGATAGAGTTCCTCAACTCCCTGAGATAAACAAAGTGTTAAAAGAAACAACAGGTTGGCAGGTAGAGCCGGTGCCCGCCTTGATAGATTTCGATCGTTTTTTTGATCTGCTTGCGAATAAGAAGTTTCCCGTCGCGACGTTTCTGAGAACGCGAGACGAGTTTGATTACCTACAAGAGCCTGACTTTTTCCATGAGATTTTTGGTCACTGTGCCATGCTCACTAATCCTGATTTTGCTGCGTTCACTGAGCATTATGGAAAACTGGGTCAAGCGGCTACGTCTAAGCAGCGGGGTTATCTTGCCCGTTTGTATTGGTTTACGGTTGAGTTCGGATTAGTAAAAGAGGGCGATAGATTGAAAATCTACGGCGGCGGCATTCTCTCTTCTCCAGCAGAAACTAATTATGCGCTGGAAGGGGATTTGGCTGTTCGTGAGCGTTTTGATTTACAAACGGTGCTAAGAACGCCTTACCGCATCGACATCATGCAACCGAAATATTATGTGATTAATGACTTAGCTGAGCTATTTCAAATCAGCCAAGAAAACCTGTTACAGCAAGCTGATCTCGCGATTGATGCGGGGTTACTACCACCACTTTTTGAACCCAAGGAACCGACACATGTTGAATGAATTAAAATGCGAAGCCTGCAGTATCGATGCGATTGCCCTGACTAAAGATGAACAACAGTCGCTATTGTTGGAGTTGTCTGATTGGCAAGTCATCGAAAGAGACGGCATCCCACAGCTTGAAAAGGTATACAAGTTTAAGAACTACAAACAAGCATGGGCATTCAGCAATAAAGTGTCAGAGTTGGCAGAAGAAGAGTTCCATCATCCTTCTATCCTATTGGAGTGGGGTAAAGTCACCGTCACTTGGTGGAGTCACTCAATCAAAGGTCTCCACAAAAATGACTTCATCTGTGCTTCACGCTGCGATGCATTCGCAGTGAGTGAATAGTCTTTCTGAGCTGGAGAAGTACTTCTCTAGTCATTGTGATTCGAATACCTCATTATTCGGCTCATTTGGTGAGTCGAATAAGTGATACTTTCTCATCAAGGGGCATAAGTTCTCTTAAACTAGCTTGACCTGCATCAGCGACTTGCCTGGTTTCTTGTCTCATAAATCCTTTCTGCTACTCATAGTATTGGTTTTATGAGGCTGCTCTATGATATATTTCTCGGCCAAGTGTATTACAGACGAAGGCGACTAATGTCTATCAACCTTTCACTCCTTCCACCCAGCGAGAAAAACAAAATCGAACTGGATAAGCAGGCATCGTTTCTAGTATGGAAATTGAAGCAGGCTAAATGTGGCCCAGAAGCCATTGTTGAAGAAGCAATGAAGCTCGGTGACCCAGATGAAAAGGCGTGGTTTGAACAGTCTGTAGAAAAATACAAACGAGTAATGGGCGTCGCATAACCGCAGACAAACCTTGCTCAGCAAAGCTGTAGAATTGAAATGACACAGTAATTTGCTAGAATTTGCCCCGTTAATTGAATCAGAGAGAAGATCCCGATGGGAAGAAGTTTTGAAGTGCGCAAAGCCTCAATGGCTAAAACTGCTGGCGCAAAAATTAAAGTTTATTCCAAATACGGTAAAGAAATTTACATGTGTGCGAAGAATGGTGGTTCAGATCCAGACATGAACCTGTCGCTTAAGCACCTTATTGCTAAAGCGAAGAAAGACCAAGTTCCTGCACACGTTATCGACAAAGCGATCGACAAAGCAAACGGCGGCGGTGGTGAAGACTACGCACCAGCTCGTTACGAAGGCTTTGGCCCTGGCGGCACAAGCGTAATCGTTGACTGTCTAACTGACAACGGCAACCGTACTTTCCAAGACGTTCGCCAATGTTTCGTTAAAACTGGCGCGAAAATCGGTGTTGAAGGTTCTGTTTCTCACATGTTCGCTCACCAAGCTGTATTCCAGTTCAAAGGTGAAGATGACGAGATCATCCTAGAAACACTAATGATGGACGATGTAGACGTAACAGATGTTGAGCTAGAAGATGGTGTAATCACTGTATTCGCTCCAACAACTGAGTTCTTCAAAACTAAGACTGCACTAACTAACGCGTTCCCTGAGCTAGTTCTAGATGTTGAGGAAATCACTTTCGTTCCTCAAACTATGACGCCAGTAGCGGAAGAAGATTCTGAGAAGTTCCAGAAGTTCCTAGACCTTCTTGATGACTGTGATGACGTTCAGCAGGTATACCACAACGCTGAGCTGTAATTTTTACAGTTACAATAGTTAATAAAAAACCGAGCCTAGTGCTCGGTTTTTTTATGCTTTGAGTATTGATCAAGCCTTGATCATCGTTCCGTATTTTTGCCAACAAAGAGCCCGTTGATATAGCGCTGATTAGCAAAGCGTGCGCGGTCGACAAATCCACTCAGATAGCTTTCGAATCAAAGGGAGTACTGTGAGGTTCAGCACAATGGCACACGGCCAAGCAAGAAAGAAGCTTTGTAACCAGACTGGCGGCCAATCGTGGCTGAATCCCATTTTATAGCCAGAAATTAACCCAGACATGATGGTTGCCATGGTGAGTGAGGATAAAATCGCGGTTACCCAAAATTGTTTTTTGCTCATCTATGTTTCTCCCGTGATTTTCTGTAACTGATGAGATAAGGTTACAACTATCCATTAATGAGAAAAATAGGCATAAATAGAAGTATGAATTCCATATTCGGAAACATTGACGATCTATTCCTGTTTTGTACTGTGGTTGAAGAGGGCTCGTTGCTGTCGGCATCGAAGCGGCTTCAACTGCCTGTATCGACTATGTCACGCCGATTAACCGCTTTAGAA
The DNA here is from genome assembly GCA_041879415.1 of Vibrio chagasii. NCBI lineage: Bacteria > Pseudomonadati > Pseudomonadota > Gammaproteobacteria > Vibrionales > Vibrionaceae > Vibrio > Vibrio chagasii. The sequence continues at coordinate 1,223,279 of CP090852.1, forward strand.
GAGCGTTTGAGCATTCGCTTGTTAGAAAAGAAGGGTAGGGAACTGGTAGCGACGAAAGATGGCGAGGCGGCCTTTGCAGCGCTGAGTAGTGGCATGGAGTCTCTTCATCAAGGTTTTAGTAGCCTGCTTGAAGAACGTGATGCCATTCAAGGCAAGATTAAACTCGCAGTCCCTCATAATTTCTATAGTGGTTTTCTTCGCCCGACTGTCGAGCAATACCTTACTCAATATCCAAATGTGCAGCTCAATCTGATTTTGAGCCAGCAACAAGTGGTGCCTCAAACCGACCGTGATTTGTTGATCACGTTTCAAATTTCCGACATGGACGGCATGATCGCTCGACCATTGTTTAAAGCGAAACATGGCTTTTTTGCAAGCCAAGCCTATTTAGATTCGCGTGGACCGATCGTTAAACCAGAGGATCTTGAACATCAAGACTGGATTAACGTTGATGATGTGTTTGATATGCCGCTCTACAAAGCGGGTCATCTGGAACAGATGGTGACGATCAAACCCAAGTTTATTGTGAACGATATTCATGCTGTCGCGGCGGCAGCGCAAAAGGGGCTGGGTATCGCTTCGCTGCCTTTTCGTCATGTGTATCCGGTAATGAATCTGGTTCAAGTGCTCCCTGAGTACCATCGGGGTGATCGCCAAGCGTATTTAGTGTACAAAGAAAGAAAATATCAGCCGAAGGCTTTAACTCTGCTTATTGAGGCGTTAATTAAAAGCGTTCAGTCGTTCCATAGCGATGAGCTGAGTTAAACAAAAGGAGAAAGAAATGAAAGTAAGTTTTATCGGGTTAGGCGTTATGGGTTTCCCAATGGCAGGACACCTAGTCAAAGCCGGTTTCGAGGTAACGGTATTTAATCGTACTCACAGCAAAGCATTGGACTGGGCTGAAAAGCACCAAGGTAAAGCCGCTGAGAGCGTTGCTGAGTGTGTGGCAGAAGCCGATGTTGTGCTGGTATGTGTGGGTAACGATGATGACGTACGCAGCATGACAATCAGCGAAACAGGTGCATTGGCCGCTATGAAGTCAAACGCGATTCTTGTTGATCACACTACAACGTCTGCAATCCTTGCTGAAGAACTTGAAGTCGCAGCGAAAGAAGCGGGTATTCGCTTTATGGATGCACCAGTGTCTGGTGGCCAAGCGGGTGCAGAAAACGGCGTGTTAACGATCATGTGTGGTGGTGAACAAGAGCTATTTAACGACCTTCAACCTGTGTTCGAAGCTTACGGTAAATCGTCGGTTCTGATGGGGAAAGTCGGTCAAGGCCAACGTGCGAAAATGGTTAACCAGATCTGCATTGCTGGTGTGTTGAATGGCTTATCTGAAGGCTTAGTGCTTGCTGAAAAATCAGGCTTGGATATCCCAACTCTGGTTGATTGCCTTAAAAACGGCGCTGCTGGTTCGTGGCAGATGGAAAATCGTGCTACGACAATGGCGCAAGACAAGTTCGACTTCGGCTTTGCCATTGACTGGATGATCAAAGACTTAGGTTTCTGCCTAGATGAAGCTGAGCGCCAAGGCATTCAACTTCCATTGACGGAAAAGACTAACAACGCATACAAGGCTCTTTCTGCACAAGGTGAAGGCCGCATGGATACTTCAGTATTGATGAAAGCTGTGGTTGAAGAGACAAAGAAGTAGAAAGATAGAAGTAATAGAAGCTTCGTTTAGATAACTAAAAATAGCCGCTAATCAGTGGCTATTTTTGTTTATGAGCTTAATCACTGCCAGTCAGCATCCTACCAGTTACACCTTCCCAACCATGGAAAAGTTATTTGCTTTTCCGGCGTCTAATCATTTTTTGACCAATCAATATAATTTCTCATCTCAAAGGCCACGTAAGTAGATCTTCAAGGTGGTTTTTACAGACTTAATCGATCCACTTAAGGTTTTTTATAGGGAGATAAAGCACCTGTTCACATACCGAGATGAGCCATGAATACAAGACTTCTTCCGATAGCCACTGCTTTACTTTCTTTGCCACTGACGCTTCATGCAGCAAGTGATATCGCTAAACCTTTACGCACTGCTGCGTCTTCCCCTTTTCAATCGACTAGACTTTCTACACAACTAGAATCTGCCTTTAAAGAGCAGCAATCTGAGTTCTATTTTACTAACTCAGCCTCGAGTATTTGGGCGCAGAGTGATAAGTACTCCCTAGATTACTATCAGAGCAACATGACGGTTGGAATGAAACTCGCTACGGGAGAGAAGTTCACGACTGGAATTGAATACCAATATACGTGGGCAAACGACAATGGTTTGGACTCTTTTGTTATGGATTTCCATGATTTGTTTGGAGTTGGCCAAAACGGTCGTGATGAGGTTGAAGAAGATGGTTTTCATGTTTCAAGCCAATACTATGGTGTTCAGTTAGATGACTTCGAAGATGAAAACTTGGTGAGTGCTCTAAAGATGGAACTTCAATACCACTGGTATCAATCAGAAACGGATGCTTTATCTATGTCGGGTCTTGTTTACTTCGACCAGCCAGATGAGGACTCCTTTCGCTCAGACGCTTTTGAATATGGCTTTCAGCTTAACTACAGCAAGTTGGTCAACAAACACAGCTTTCACTCAACTTTCGGCGTCATTAAGCGTAGTGATGCCTCGGATTTAGAGTCGATTGATATTGTAAATGTCACCGCGGAACTTGGCTTAGGGTATGTTTATGCGTTGTCTGAACATCATCACTTCATCTCTGAATATTATATCTTTCAAGGTGCTCTTGATGATAACAGTGCATTCTCAAAACCTTCACAAGAAGTGACATTAGGGTATCGATACAACTTTGTCGAGATTGGAGCGGTAGAGTTATCGATGACGGAAAATATAGGTAATATGGATAACTCGACAGATATTATGTTTACTCTTGGTTTTAGGTTGTTTATTTAATATCTAAGTGGAAGAAAAATAAAACCCCAAGATGCTTATCTTGGGGTTTTATTTTATGTTTATTAAATTTCTATTTCGCTATTTATTTTCGAGTGTGTCTTTATAAATAATACTGGCTGAAATAAAAAAGCAGAGTACTTGGTTATTGTGCTCTGCTTTCTTATTACTCGCTATCGATGTGATATTACCAGTTTCCTCGGCGATGATTCTCTACCCAGCGTTGCATGCCTACAATATTTCGGAATGCCATAACGTCGTAGCCAGTCCAAGATTTTACTTCGTCACTGAACTTAACGTTTCTCCATAGCTGATCCCATGTCATACCTTGACGGTTTAGATCGAGGACTTGTTGGTGTAGGTCCACTAAATACTCACGCAGAGCGATTTGATTTTCTTTGTTTGATAGCCAGTAGTGACCAACATCCATAACTTCAACGTCTTGCTCAATCACCCAGTCTAGAGTGTCAATCCAACCCGTGTAGTAGAAATCAAGGAAGTCTGAGTAGGGCATAGTTTGCGCCTGACAGATATCTGTACACTGCATCGCTTTGTATTTTGGGAAATAAACCAAAGTAAGGCTATCTGAGTGGCTAGGTGCTACACGTTTTAAGTAGATTTCCTCGCCACCGACGTTGAGTGTCATATCATCATCAAAAACAATGTCAGGAAGTGGTACATCGAGCTTCTCACCGATGATCGGCTCAATAGCTCGCTTGTTAGCGACAATCGTTGCTCCATCTTCTTTAAACACATTGGTTCCGAGTATGTGGTCGGCATGTGCGTGAGTGTAGATTACATAGGCCACTTTCTTGCCAAAGCGCTGTTGTATCTCTTCGTTTAGCCACTTGGCCGTAGCAGTCATTGCTGGGTCAATCACTACCACGCCTTCTTCAGTGTCTAATACAAAGCCAGAATGAACAGCGAGGCCATTGCCTGATGTGTGTCGGTACAAATTACCTCTCACGTGCTCCAATGAGTGATCAATGTTCTTAATTGAAACATCGGTAAAATCATGAAGGACAGTATGATCATGAGGTAAATGGATAGAGTTCTCATAGCCGTGAGAATGGGGTGTGTTATCTTCATTCGTATGAGCTGCGGCAGTAAAAGCCGTTGCAATTAAAGCCGTGGTTACGAATGCTTTGGTTATTGAGTTAAATTTCACTTCTATCTCCTGAATTAATACGTAGCACTAAAATGATACTTTTCCGTGCTTTCAGGTATATTAGATAATAAATACTCTTATGTTATTAGACGGTTTTATTGGGAATGTTATTCCTAAATTTAGGAATATAAAAAACCAGGGTATGAACACCCTGGTTTTATTATTATGGTAAGTCGAAAAACAGAGCCATGACTCTTTGATGACCATTATTATTGATTGATAAGTTTGTTTCGGAGCTTATTTTCACTCCGTCACCTTCATTAACCTGAATATTATTTACTTGCATAGTGCCAGAGATTAAATGAATAAACCCGTGACGCTCTTTAGATAAGGGTACGGTGATACTTTCGTTTGGCTCAAGGATTAGCTGATACATAGTGGCATCTTGCTTAATCTTTAAGGTGCGATTTTCTCCTGTTGGAGTCACGATCGGCGTAAGCCCAGAATCACTGCTAAACGCTTGCTGCTGATAAGATGGTTTACCTCCTGACTGGTTAGGCTCAATCCATATTTGCATGAAGCGCAAAGGGCTAGATTCAAGTCCATTATACTCACCATGCGAAATCCCCTTACCCGCTGACATCAGCTGATATTCGCCCTCGACTAAGCGCTTCACGTTCCCTTGATTGTCTTTGTGTTCGATAACCCCTTCCAACACCAAACTAATGATTTCCATGTTTTTGTGAGAATGGGTAGCAAACCCTTTCCCTGGAGCAACAACATCATCATTGAGCACTCGTAATGAAGAAAAGCCCATATGCTGAGGATCATAGTAGTTACCCACAGAGAACGTATTTCGGCTATATAACCAACCCCAATCGTTAACCCCACGGTCTTGCGACTTTCTTATTTCAATCATAATTTTTCTCTGTATTACTGTTTTCGACATAAAAAAACGGATGGCAAAAGGGCCATCCGTTTATTGAAATACGGGATTACTTAGATTCGACTTCTTCTAAGAACTCTTCTAAAACTTCGTTGAACTGTTCAGGGCGTTCCCAGAACATCGCGTGCTTACCAAAGTAAGATGCAGAAGCGTTTGGTGTGTTCTTCTCAATCCATTTTTCTGCTACTGGTTTCCATTCATCACGAATGACCCAAGACATTGGTTTTTCGGCATCGAACTGCTGTGCATCGGCTGTGTAATCTAGGTAGAAACCTGTTGCGTTAAGGGTTGCACCTGCTGACGCTGAAGTTTGGTGCGCCATATCTTTCCAGAATTTCACTGCTTCTTTGTTTTCAGTGTCTTCTAACATCCACGGTACGAACACATCGATAAGGCCACTCTTGTCTTCAAGGATTGTGGTTGTAGACCAGTTTGAACGACCATCAGAGTCATCACGCAGGTACCAGGTAAAGTCTGCGTAGCTTTCGCTTGCGATTTTTGGAGACGCATCGATAAGCATTAGGCCGTTTAGATTGTCGTCGCCGAATTGATTCACATAAGACAGAGTCTCTGCGACACCATATGACCAGCCCACCAGTGTTACGTCTTTAAGGTCTAGTTTTTCCATGAATGCCGCTAAATCACGACCGTGCTGCATGTAGGTGTTACCTTCCATAGTCTTTGTTGAAAGGCCTTGGCTACGTGGAGAGTAAGCAATTGCTGTGTACTCATCAGAGCCTTCAAAATGCGCTAATTGCTTTTCAAATGCGTTTGCTGACATTAACCAGCCAGGAGTAAAGACGATGGTTTTGTCGCCGTGACCTGCCGTTTCATAGTGCATAGTCAGCTCTGGGCTGATTTTTACATATTCAGCTTGAGCAGCTGTTGCCCCTAGCGCCATTGCGCCAAGTAGTAGGCCTTTACCAAGAATGCTGATAGTTGATGCTGCTAATGGTGTCTTTTTCATGTGAACCTCGATTCAATTTTTATTTGAAAGTGCTTTACCGAAAATGTCGGTAATTCGTCGAACGGGGTGCATTAAACCGCAAGCTGTGATGTTTGATTAGACGGTTAAATTCGAAAATACTTTCCTAAAAATGGAATAATCGTGGCGAGTACTTTTCATCCATCGAATTGAAATACAAAAAAAGCCCCATCGAACAAATCGACAGGGCTTAGGCAATAATCATCTTTTATTTAAGTGATTTATCTCGGTTGTGTGGGCTCCAGAGATCTAACTCTGGGCCTGCTGGAATAATCTGACTTGGGTTGATCATGGTGTGGCTAAAATAATAGTGCCGTTTGATGTGAAAGAAGTTTGTCACTTCATCAACACCAGGGTACTGATAAAGCTCTTTCAGATAGTTTTGCAGATTAGGGTAATCCGCAATGCGCTGTTTATTGCATTTAAAGTGACCAACGTAAACAGCATCAAAACGAACTAGAGTAACGAAAAGTCGCCAGTCTGCTTCCGTTAATTGATTGCCAAGCAAGTAACGATTTCGACTCAAATGTGATTCGATTTTGTCCAGTGAGTCGAATAGGTTGTCATAAGCTTCTTCATAGGCGGGTTGAGTCGTGGCTAGACCGCAACGATAGACACCATTATTGATGTTTGGATAGATAAAGTTATTCCAGTATTCAATTTCGCTGCGTAAGCTCTCTGGGAAGTAGTCGTCAGTGTTGCCAGTTAACTTATTGAATTCGCAGTTGAACATGCGAATGATTTCTGAAGACTCATTACTCACTATCGTGTGTGTTTTTTTATCCCAAAGTACAGGAACGGTGACACGACCTGTGTAGTCTTTTTTAGCGTGCGTATAAATTTGATGCAGGTGTGTATAGCCGTAATTGGGCTCTGGTTTACACATTGTCCAACCTTCAGACAACATATCGGGCGTCACGACAGTCACGCTAATATGCTCTTCTAATCCCTTTAGTTTCAGAAAGATCAAAGTGCGATGTGCCCAAGGACAGGCATAAGACACGTACAGGTGGTAGCGCCCGGACTCTGGTTGAAAGCGGTGGCTGGCATCATCTTTGATCCAGTCTCGAAAGCCCGCGTCTTCTCGTATAAAACGGCCGCCATTTGCTTTGGTTTCATAGCCAATGTCGAACCATTTTCCTTCAATTAGTTTTCCCATCTTTATTTTTCCTCTTTGAATGAAGAGCGCTATTAGAAAGGAAAACCATGATGAGATTTAGAGCTGAGATTAGGAAAGATTTTTCCATATTTAGGAATATGCACTTTTCTAAATTTGGAAAAGTCATTTCAAAAAACACCCTCTAATCAAGTCCAAAGTTTATCCATAAACTTGCTCCCGAAATCACTTACGGCCCCAGAGGCTTGAATAACAACCGGGAGACATTCCATGTTTTTTAAACGCAAACCATCCACTTTAGAGGCTATCAATGCTCGTCGTTCTATTAGTAACTTTGATCCGCTACAGGGCATCAACCAAGAGACCATCGACAAGCTAGTTCAGCACGCGACGAAAGCACCGACTGCTTTTAATGTTCAGAATTGGCATTTTGTTGCGGTTCACTCAGCAAAGCAAAAAGAGAAGTTGAAAGGCTTGGCTTATGGGCAGCAAAAAGTCGAAGACGCGGCTGTGACATTCATTGTTTCTGGCCTTTTAGAGCCTCAAAACCTGATTGCTCGCTCACTAGAAGCCTCTCAGCAAAACGAAGTACTTTCCCCTGAAATGGTTGAAGGCTGGATTGGTGCTGTCACCAATATGTACGCCAATAACCCAACACTCCAGCGTGATGAAGCCATTCGTTCAGCTTCTTTAGGGGCGATGACCATGATGCTGGCAGCAGAAGAGATGGGCATGGTGTCTTGTCCAATGATTGGTTTTGACCCTGATGCGGTTAAGAAGGAGTTTCAGCTTCCAGACACTGCCGTTCCAGCCATGCTAATTCCGATCGGCTTCGAAGGCGAAGATAACTGGCCACAAAAACCACGTTTAAGCATCGAAGATGTCCTGAAAATTGTTTAGCACATCACGCTAACTCAAATGCCAATCACATTGGTTGGCAACTTCTTAAACTCTTATGCGCGCTGCACTTAATGATTACTGAGTCAGTGGGCGAAACGTTGTGAAATTTCTAAAGATGAAAATGACAAAACTGACTCGTGCATTGTTGATTGCGACGTGTATGACTTCTGCTGCAACGCATGCCGCTTCTTTTAACACGATTCCGAAAGAATCAGGCTTCAACGGCTTTGTATTAGTGGGTGGAACCTTCACCAATTTTTCTAGCAACATTGTTGCGGGTAACTCTCTTACCCATGTCGACCACGAATCGACGAACGGATTAAACGAAGAGCCCTCTTCAGAGAATGGCGTCTCAGGCGTCTTAACTGGTGAGCTCAATTACACCTTTGCAGATCAAGGCCTCCAAATTTATGTCGGTAATGAGCTTGAAGATGTGCTGCGTTACGACCTCGCGACCAAGTTTGGTGTGCGTAAAGACCTTAATGGCAATGGTATCGCGCGTGTCGCTTATATCACGTCAGGTGTACTCCCAACACATGTATATGAAGACCCTTTCAATGTAGAAAGTACAACGGAAGCAGACCGAGACATGCAAGGCGTTCAGTTCGGCTTGGATGACATTTTTAAGAGTGGGGTGAATATTGAATTCTCTCTGAAAGATGTCGATGTTGAGGATGAAAAGTCAGGTCAGTCGCTTGTTGAATCCAATTTGATTGAAGCTGACGAGCAGAACCTATTGAAGCGAACTGGCATCACGCGAACGGCAAAAGTGAGTTATTCACACTCATTTTCAAGTGCTCATCATATCGAACCTGAGTTTGTGGTTGAGCGAGCAGATAAAGATGGCAGTGCAATAGCTCACGATAGGTACGGAGCTTCATTGTCTTACCTCTATTTAAAAGGACGTTTTAGCTTAGTTGGGCAGCTTGCCTACAGCCATAGTGAATATGACGAAATAAGCCCGATTTGGGGTATGGATGAAGTGGGCGACAACAACATCAGCGCAGCATCACTTGTGGTGTCTTATGCCAAGCCATTTGGTTGGGAAGACACATCATTCGTTACGTCTTTGGCCTATGCAAACGAGAACTCAAATATCGACTTTTACGATGCGCATATCGCTACTGCCTCTATGGGCATGCTGTATCAATTTTAAGGATTTTGCTCATAAGAGCAGACCTACATTTCTGGAGCGTAAAGCTCACAAACAACGACTTATTTAGGTAATTAAACATGAAAAACCAACTAACTCTTATTTCTTTGATCATTGCAACGTCATTAGCACCAACGCTTGCGAGTGCATCAATCGATGTCGAACCGTTCCTCGGTATGGGTACGGGAATGAACATCGATCGAGTAGACAGTGATAATGATCTGAGCGGCGCCATTCAGCTGCGTGCGGGTGTGACCCTTGAAGAGAATCACCGCTTGATGCTGTCTTACCAATATTCAGATGAGCTTGAGCAAAATAACTACCTAGCGTCATACGACTATCTGTATCCCGTTTATTCGAACGTAAAACTGTTCGCAGGTGCCTCTGCGGGTATTTCTGATAGCAAGCTGGGCCATAGCCACGAAAGTGAGTCAGTATGGGGTGGGCAAATGGGCGCGGTTTATGAGTTCGATGATGCATGGTCACTAGAGCTCGCATATCGCTACCTTGATCAGGACAATCAAGCGGGCGGTGAGTCATTAGATTCTACTCAACAACTGTCAGCATCTGTCGACTTTAAGTTCTAGTTATTGTTGTGACTAAGCCATTCAAAAGTGCCCTAAAATATTAGGGCACTTTTTGCTTTGTATTGCCTTTAAAATTGGGAAAGTAAGTCTATTATTTAATTGATTACCAATAATTATAGGAAAAGTAGTGGACTTAAACAGTTTAAAAGTTTTTACCGAGGTGGTGAATCAAGGCAGCTTTTCTGGTGCAGCTAAGTCGCTTCATATGCCTGTGTCTACTGTCAGTCGAAAAGTCAGTGAACTGGAAGAGTCGCTAGGCCAAAAGTTGTTGGAGCGCTCAACCCGTAATCTTAGGCTGACTGAATCGGGAGAAACGCTCTTCCAATACGCGCTACGTTCTGTCGAGGAAATGGAAGCAGGACTCATGGCACTTGAGGAGAGGCAAGATCAGGTTGAAGGTACTTTGCGCATTGCGTTACCTCCGAACTTTGAAGTAGCTTGGCAGGCTCTAGGTGAGTTTGTAGTAGCCCATCCAAAAGTTAAGCTTCAAACTTTGGCTATGACACGAGAAGTTGATCCTATCGCTGACCATATTGATGTGGTTATTCAATACCAAGCAAGCAACAACCCTTCAGTAATCAGTAGAAAAGTCGCGGCAATCACACCACTGTTAGTTGCATCAAAACGCTATATCGAAACGCATGGACAGCCAACTAGTCTTGATGATCTAGCGAAATTTCAATGCCTTGCGAGGGAAAATCCTGATGCAGATGCATACTGGACACTAAATGGGAAGAGAACTTACTTTCAGCCGTATCTAACAGCAAACGAATTTAGGCTTTTACGCTATCTCGTTAGCCAAGATTTGGGTATAGCACAGCTCCCACCTTATTTCTGCCAACAAGAAATAGAGTCTGGTCAATTTGTTCCTGTACTGTCAGAGTTTGCTCCTCCAAAAGTAGACGTTCATTTGGTTTACCCAAGTAGGAAGCATCTTTCTCGTGTTGTACGTGCGTTTATTGAATACTCAGTCGCATTTACCCAAGACGAGAATTCACAATATTGGAAAGCGGGGTAAGTAACGGTATGGACTACAATGCTGCGAAAATTTATGTGGCTGTGGTGAGTCAAGGAAGTTTCTCTGGAGCAGCCAAAGCGTTAAAAATGCCTGTATCGACAGTGAGCCGTAAAGTGAGTGAATTGGAAGAGTCGATGGAGTTACGGCTGCTTGAACGCTCGACCCGCCACTTGAGGCTCACCGAACCTGGTGAAGTATTTTATGAGTTTGCGGAGAGAAGCATCGCAGAGGCTGAGGCCGGGCTTCTCGCTCTAGATAAAAACCAACAAAACTTGGAAGGGACGTTACGCCTGTCGATAGTGACGAATTTTGAGCCCTTGTGGCCAATTTTAAGAGGCTTTCAAGAGCAATACCCCAACATCAATATCGAAGTTCGCAATTACCTTGGATCTGTTGATTTCGTCGCTGACGGTGTTGACGCGGCGGTAGTCACTGCCCCTGTAAGTAACCCTAATTATGTGGTGAGAGAAATAGGTAATGCAGATCGTGTGTTGGTGGCAACTCAAGAGTATCTAAACCGTCATGGTACTCCAACGCACCCTGATGAGCTCGTCGATCATAGCTGTTTATCGATCGGTAACGTAAACCAAGAGGTATCTTGGACATTCGGTGGTGTTGCTTATCCTATTACTCCCAAGTTTAAAGCTAATAATATTCGATTAGTGAAGTACTTTGCTTTGCAAAATATGGGTATCGCAAATATCCCACCAACAATGTGCCGAACTGAATTGGAAAATGGGCAATTAATTGAGCTTTTTAAGCCTGAAGACGGGAATAACATAACGTTCAAATTGGTTTATCCAAGTCGCAGGTTGCTCTCAAGTATCACGAGAACTTTTATTGATTACTTCCTTAAAAGTATTGAGAACAAAAAGACAACCGATTGGTACAGAACCGTAGATATGCCTTGATACTGCCCTTGCTAAGGGTGACTTACCAACTGAAAGATTGTAATTATTCTGAGGATGTTTAATGCCGAGTAGATTGGTCGTATATGGCTTTGTCATCAATTTGTTTATTGGAGTCGTTTATGCGTGGAGTGTGATTTCTCATCAGCTTACGAGTCAGCTTGGCTGGACGATTGCTGAGGCAAATGCACCTTTTGCTGCTCATGCATCATTAACGTCGGTGCTCTTTATTGTTTCTGGTGGCTTGCGAGACAGATACGGGGCCAGGTTAACGCTCTGTTCTGGCGTCGCTTTGTTCTCTTTAGGGCTGTTTTTATCCAGCTTCACATTAACGAGTTCTGAGTTGATGATATCGTTTAGTTTGATTTCTGGCGTGGGTAGCAGTTTATGTCTTTCCAGCATCATTCCTACGGTTTTGCTCTCAACTAAGCCGATAAAAAGGTCGAAAGCGAGCGGAGTGATTGTCTCGGGGTTCGCGCTTAGCCCTTTAATTTTCGCACCGTTATTGAACCTATTGTTTGCGAACTTCGGGTTCTATCACTCTTTAGAGTTGCTTGGTGTTATTACATTTGTTGTAACTTTTCCTATTGCTTGGAAGCTAACAGCCAATGCGAGACGAGTTCATACTGCTGTGATTAAGGCGACTGAATCGGATAGTCCCTTGTTAAAGACTCTGCAAACACGCTCTTACTATGCCATTTGGGTAGCTAAAGTTGCGATTATGGCGACGGCTTTCATGTTTATTGGTAATGTCATCAATATTGCCCATTCGTTCACGCCGATATCTAACCTTTTTTATCTCACGTCTTTGTTCGCTGTCTCGAACTTCTTCGGCAGAATATCGAGTGGCTTTGCGGTAGAGAAAATTGGGGAGTCAGCAACCATACTCACCTTACTTTTGATTCAAGCGATTAACCTTTTGCTATTTCTTAGCCATCAATCGCTTGTCATGTTTACGGTCGGAGTCGTGATTGCAGGTTACTCCTTCGGAGGAGCCTTTGGTTTACTACCCGCTCTGGTGGCGAATAAATTTGGACTAAAATATTATGGGTTAAACTGGGGAGCGACCAGTTTTGCCGCTGCGATGGGAAGCTATTTTGCTCACTTGACGGTTGATATGTCTCATCAGATTTATGGAGACTATACGTTGGCGTTTCTAGCGCTAGCTTCTTTAAACTTAGCGGCGTTTATATTCTTTAAATTCAATTTTAAAACAGCCTCGACGTCGGATTAACGCATTCGATTCTTTTATAACAAGCCCTCAAAGAGTTGCTTCTTTGAGGGCTTGTTCATTTCCACACCTGCTTCATTGAGATCATGGAAAAGGGGTTCCAATAATGAAGTACAAGGCGTCGTTTCCAGAATTGACGCGGCTGTATGAGAGCACGATAGTGCCTATTGGAGAATCCACACCAACAAAGGCAGCGCCACTTTTATACAAATCTACATCTTGCACTTTCAGGCTTGTGTCTTGCCATACTCCTCCTTTTTCAATACTTGCGCCCAAGTAAACGGGTGACTGAAAGAGTCCAAAGTCGTTCTCAAACCATTGATATCGATAGCTTAAACTTGAGTAGACTTTTTCTTTTCCCGCTAAGCTGTCACGGGGTAGCCCCGACAAGTTAAGGAAACCGCCAAGGCGAACCGGAGTAACGGCAATAGCATCGTCGTCGGTATCGATGAGTGCATACTCTAGTTTTGTATCTAAGGTGTGACGGCCAAAGCTCTCTACGATTCGGATGGTTGAATCGAGCTCTCGGGTGTTTGGTTGCTCCGATTGCGCTCCTGAAACTTGGTAGTCATCCTTGTATTGGTGGATGTCTACTTTGGCTAAAAAACCAGAACGAGGAAACGTTAAGTCATCTAAAGTATCAAATTGATAGCGGCCATATACACCATGTCGTTGGTAATCAACCTCACCTAATGAAGGCATTGGCGTAATAGACGTATCACCAGATTCAAAGCTATAACCGACACTAACCTCATGCCAGAGTGCGGCATTGAAGGTCAGTTCAAATTCGGTAATGAACGACTTCTTGTCGTAAGGGATAAAGTCATTGCTTCCTTGATTTACCGACTTCTCATCAGGGGAAAATAGGATATTACCTGTGTCTGAGAAGTAATGAAGGCCCGCTCCCCACGTCAGCTTATTCGCTAAGGTTAAAGGTTGGAGGTATTCAGCATCGACTCGTTTACTTGTACCCAAATCAACCCCCAACCAAGCTTCACCACCCTCTTTATTGATGCTAGTAAAATGGGTTACAGCACCAATAGAGTAGATACTATTTGCATTGAAATCTTCCTCAATGTGGATGCGAAAATCTAAGTAATTGGGGCCCCACGATTTCTCTTTGACATTGACGTGCAGCTTGGTTTTCCCTTCATTTCGCTCAATTTGGTACGTGACCAACTCGAAATTATCTAGGGAGTATAGGCTGTCAACTGCCGCTTCGACATCTTGCGCCGAATACACTTTTCCTTGCGACAAACCAAGCTGGTGGTAGAGCGTGTCGAGAGCGTAATGACTGCGATTTTGTATCTCAATTTCATGGATGAAAAAGGTATCGATTTCGAAGAGTTGTTCTCTACGTTGACGTTTATCATTTTGATATTTCTGATACTCCTCATCAGACACTGACAAGGCTATTAATTTATCCAACACTCTAGCCGTTGATTGGTAACCTTTCTCGAGAGCGAAAGGCATGGCCGAAAAGTCTGTGGTCTCTATGTGACCTACGTCCGGCTTAAGGTAGATATCTCTAACCGTTAGCGTGTTTATTTGGTTGTCAGTGCTGCGTTTTACCATGTGGATCGAGAGCTGATTGAGCATGTCGGCCATGCCATGGATATCGGCCTGATCTGAATAATTGCTGCTAACATCGATTGCAATAATGATGTCGGCTCCCATCCTTTTGGCTGCGACAATTGGCATGTTATTGGTGACGCCACCATCAACGTATTTTTGGCCATTGATTTCGAACGGAGGCAGTAAAGCTGGGATCGACATGCTTGCCATCATCGCATCTGGCAGGTACCCGCTATCTAAAACGTCCGCTTCCATGGTGTTGATGTTTGTCGCGACTGCTCGGTAAGGAATGGCTAGTTCATCGAAAGATTCTAGCTTGGTGATATTACCTGTAGTTTGGCGCAGCAGCTTAAGCATGCTTTGGCCTTGCAGCATGCCATTAGACGCTTGAATCGAAGTGCTGTGAATACCAAGATCAGTATGGACTTGATAGCGGTCGCCTTTTGACTTTGAACGGATGGAACGGTCACTTCGACTTATACGATCTGTATATCCTTGATTCCAATCTTGAGTCGTCAGGATGTTTTCAATATCGCTTGCTGAAAGCCCGGTAGCGTACAGCCCGCCAACATAAGCACCGATGCTGGTCCCCGTAATATAGTCGACAGGAATACGCAGCTCTTCAAGACGCTTTAACACACCAACGTGAGCCGCTCCTTTAGCTCCACCACCGGCAAGTACCACAGCAATGGTTTGACGTGTTTGGTTACTTAACTGGGAACGCTCTTGTGTCGCATTGGCGATGAGAGGAAAGATAAGCGCCAAAAGTAATGGAATAAAAGGTTTCATAACGGGCTCTGAAATAAAAGCCAGCAAAAATAGCTGGCTTTATGGAACATTGGTCAATGACATCGGTTATCTAAATCGAGTTAGTAACCGATTGTCAGATAAGGCTTATTTGAGGCTATTGCCTACGCATAGGTTTCAAAGAGACCTTGGTTGTAGTCATTGATTGCTTGGTTTATTTCATCCATGGAGTTCATAACGAAAGGCCCGTAGTGTACGACTGGCTCATCAATTGGCTGGCCTGCCAGCAGTAAAGCGCCTGAGTCTTGCAATGCGCTTACGCTGACGCTGTCCCCTTGGCTCAAAAAGCCGAGCTGCCCTTCTGAGATGGTTTTTCCACTGATTTCAATTGAACCTTGATAAACATAAATCATCGCGTTGAACGACTTGTCCAGTAAGGCTTCAAGCTGCTGATTGTCACTCGCTCGCCAGTCAATGATGTTGACTGGGACGCCTGTTTTATCCAGCGCACTGTCTACCGGTACACCATTGATAATGCTTTTTCCCGCTAGGATTCGTGCCGTACCTAGTTCTGGTAATTCAAGTTCTGTGACCATTTCAGGTTGAAAGTCAGCGTAGCGAGCTCGAGATGTTTTCTCGTGTGATGGTTGGTTTATCCAGATTTGAAAACCGTGCAGTTGGCCTTCATCCATCATTGGCATTTCGCTGTGGATGATCCCTTTTCCTGATGCCATCCATTGAGCACCACCACTACGTAGCTCACCGGAATTACCTAGGCTGTCTTGGTGTTGGAAGTGGCCTTTCAACATGTAGGAGAAGGTTTCAATGCCGCGGTGAGGATGTGGTGGGAAGCCGCCCACATAGTCTTGGTTCTCTTCTGATTGCAGTTCATCAATCATTAAAAACGGCGAGAATTTTTTAATGTTGAACCCTGAGATTCTTTGAATCTTAACGCCAGCCCCGTCGGAGGTTGGTCTAGCCGTTAAGGTGTGAAGTAATGTTCTTTGTTTGCTCATATCTCTTTCCCAACACCTTATCGAAGGTGGTTCATTAGTTCGTGAAGTCGACAGAAGTATATGGATGAGACGAAATTTTGATTAGAGGGGGAAAAAGCAAATGACTTTTCCATTATTGGGAAGGCTGCAGGATACTGCTGATAGGTTGCCGTATAAGATTTAGATGTTTTTGTTCCCCATTCACGCCTTCACTCAACCATTCACTCCGCATTATTGCCATTCGTCGCATTGATAAAACGGCGTGACAGTTTGTGGTTAACCTTTCAACGTCAACATTTGAAAGGGATTACACATCATGACTGCTTCACACACTTCAAACTCATTTACTGCTCTGTTTCGTCGTTCACTTTTAATTGGGTTAGCTTCAATCGCTCCAACGATGGCACTAGCTAACCCAAGTTCAGACGTGCTGGATATTTACAACCAAGCCGCGCAAGGCAATGAAGACTTAGTCGAGGTGGCGTATGAGCGCCTCAACGATACGCTGCAACAAGACGGTGCGACGCCACTGACTTTGGTTTATCTAGGCAGCACAGAAACCTTAATGGGGCGTGATGCGTTCTTACCTTGGAACAAAATGAAGTATGTCGAAAAGGGCTTATCGACCATAGATAAATCATTGGTGCTGCTTAAAGACGAAGACCAACCGATTCATGAACAACCTCGTGTTCAAGGGTTACCAGATTCTTACCTAACTCGTGCAATGGCCGCGGTGACCTACACCTCTCTACCTGACATGTTTAACCACTTTGATCGCGGCTACGACCTGTTCCTCTCGCTACTCGCGGAAGATGAATTTCAACAACAGCACTTCTCTGCAACCTCATGGATTTATCGTTACGCAATTACCGCATCGATTCGTGCTGAAGACCTAACGCAAGCACAAGCGTGGTTAAAACAGATGGAAATAGCCGATGCCGACAACATCGAAACGATGACTGCGAAGGCCCTAATAGCGAAAGCCAAGTAATAGTTACGAAAGCGAAATAAAGGGCATTGAAGCTAAACAGTTGGTTAGTAATCAGAGGAAAACGGGATGATTGAATTTAAAGGAATCAGCAAGTCGTATCTCACGGGTGGACAAAGTGTAGACGCACTCAAGGGAGTCGATGGTCAGATTAAACGCGGTGAAATGGTGGCACTGTGCGGCCCGTCGGGATCGGGAAAAAGCACACTGCTGAACATCCTAGGTTTGTTGGATATGGACTATCGAGGTGAGATAACTATTGATGGCAAAGCGTATCCAACAGAGCAGATTGCTGCTGCGCGTTTCCGTCGTCAGTCGCTGGGTTTTGTGTTTCAGCGCTTCAATCTGGTTCCTGTGATGACTGCGCTTGAGAACGTTGCTTACCCATTGATGTTGAACCAATGCGCGAAGCAAGAACAGCAGGCCAAAGCGCAAGATATGTTAGAGCGTGTTGGGTTAGGGGATTACATCCATCACCGACCAGACAACCTTTCAGGCGGTCAGCAGCAACGTGTCGCGATAGCCAGAGCACTGATCCACAAACCAAGCTTAATGATTGCTGATGAGCCGACCGCCAGCTTAGATAGCCACACAGCCAACCTTGTGATCGACATTATGAAAGAGCTCGGTCATGAGATGGGCACTACCTTTATCGTCGCAACGCATGACCCAAGAATGGCGCAGCGCTGTGACCGAGTGATTGAACTTATCGATGGGCAACTAACGTCACAAGCCGAAGCAATGGAGGTGATCTCATGGGCAAGTTAACGCAAGGCTTTAGCTCCGTTTTGATTCCAACCTCGGTGCGTTTGGCGTGGCTCAATCTATTGAGAAATGGCCGACGTAGTCTGCTTTCGGTGTTGATCATCGCGATTGCCGTGTTTGCGCTGACTAGTGCGGGCGGTTATGGACTTTACACCTACGAATCTTTGAGAGAATCAACCGCGCGCGATACGGGGCACCTTACTTTGAGCACGCCGGGTTACTTTGAACAAGACGAAGATATGCCGCTGAGCAATGGTTTAGATAATGTTCAAGCGCTCACCAAGAGCATTATTGGCGTCAGCGATGTACGTGGGGTGCAGCCAAGAGTTTACTTTAGCGGTTTGGTGTCTAACGGTAGCAAGTCGACCATCTTCATGGGAACCGGCGTTAATGAGCGAGAGTTTGACATGAAAGGACCTTTCCTTGATGTGCGCAGCGGTCAAACCCTCTCGGATGTGAAATCACCAAGATACGACAGCCAAGAGCCACAGGTGATGCTCGGAACCGACCTTGCTCGTAACCTCAAAGTGGCCGTTGGTGATTGGGTCACATTGCTTGCTACCACCAGTGACGGTGCATTGAATGCCTTTGATTTTAAGGTGCAGGGCATTTACTCGACTGGCGTACCTGAGCTGGATAAACGCCAGTTGTACGTACACATCACCACCGCACAAGAGCTTTTGGCGTCAGATAAAGTCAGCACCTTGTCGGTATTTCTTTTTGAAACTAACAAGACTTCGACGGTTCAACAACGCATCCAATTGGCTTTGGATAAGCAAGCTGGTCATCAAGGCTCAGGCATTGAGATTACCCCATGGCAAGATCGCGCGTTTTTCTACACCAAGGTTAAAGACCTTTACGACCGTATCTTCGGCATCATGGGCGCAGTCATGGCATTGGTGGTGTTCGTATCTTTGTTCAATACCATGACCATGTCAGTGACGGAGCGAACTCGTGAAATTGGCACTTTATCGGCACTCGGCAGTTACCCTTCTGAAATCGTGGCGGGTTTTCTAAAAGAGGCGGGCTTACTGGCGGTGATTGGCAGTGCGATAGGCGCACTAGTGAGCGGTTTAGTGTCGGTGTTATTGCTGGTGGTTGATGTGCAAATGCCACCACCTCCGGGAAGAACCGAAGGTTACCCACTCAATATTTACTTCTCATTGGAATTGGTTGGTTACGCCACTTTGGGTGTGCTGACGATCTGTTTGCTGGCTGCGTATTTCTCTGCTCGCAAAGGCGTAAATAAACCAATCACGGAGGCGCTAGTTTATGTATAAATTTACTCGTTCACTCACTGTTTTAGGTTGTGCGTTGGTTTTGGCTCTAGCATCGGCACCAAGTTGGGCTATCGATTCACAGCAAGTTACCGAGATGATTGCTAAGGCAGACAGCTACCGTTTGAACAGCGAACAGGCATCAAAAGTGGTATCTCTGGTCGCGCTATATCAAGACGAGCAACTAGACAAAACCCGTGAATACAACGTCTACACAAGACCAAACCGAGAGTCGCTGGTTGTGTTCAAGTCGGCGGTCGAGGCGGGTCAAAAGATGCTGATGATAGAAGACAACTATTGGTTACTGATGCCGAAATCGCGCCGTCCAATTCGTATCACCCCGATGCAAAAATTGCTTGGTGAAGCTTCGGTTGGTGATATCTCAACGCTGACTTGGAGCGAAGACTACCAAGGCGAGTGGGTTGCTGAACAATCGGTTGAGATGCCAAGTGGTGAGCAGCTTGATACCTACCACTTAAAACTCACGGCAAAAACTAAGGGCGCGAGTTATCAATCCATCGATCTGTGGTTAACGGCAGACCGAGCATTTCCAGTCAAAGCGGATCTGTATCTGCGTTCAGGTAAGTTAGCTAAGCAAGCGTGGTTTACTGAAGGCGTGCGAGATGGCTTGCCAAGTGTGGTGTCGATGACCCTACTCGATAAGATTCAACCAAGTAAGAAAACTGTGATTGAGTACCGCGAGGTAAGGGAACAAGCCTTGGCAGATAAATACTACAACCCTGCTTACTTATCTCGCAATAGCGTCTCTGGGCTTTAGGTGGGTGGCATGAGAGCTTTTAGTCGTC
Source organism: Vibrio chagasii (assembly GCA_041879415.1). NCBI lineage: Bacteria > Pseudomonadati > Pseudomonadota > Gammaproteobacteria > Vibrionales > Vibrionaceae > Vibrio > Vibrio chagasii. The sequence goes on from CP090852.1 coordinate 1,243,293, forward strand.
GATTCCACATCAAGCCTTTAATCGCTAGCTTGCTTGCATTGTCTTGTGTGAGTAACACGACTCAAGCGGACGATCTGAGCCTAGCGTGGGACTGGCAACTGAGTGCTGAGGCCGTTGAATCGAGAGAGTCGCCATTTAGCCCTTTCGAACCTGACAACCGTCAGTCACTCAATGGCTTGCTGGATCTTGAGGTTGGATATGGTAATTGGCTTGGGCTGTTTGCCGTAAAAGCCAATGACATTTTGAGTAATACTCCTCAAGACCAAGACGCGAGCTTTGAATCGGAATTCATTGTGCGTGAGTTGTTTTGGCAAGGTGGTGTTGAGGTGTCGAATTCAGTAATCGGAGATCATTACCTCGATGTCACGCTCGGCAAGGTTCGCCTAGATTGGGGCGTTGGTTATGGCTACCGACCTTTAGACATCATCAAGCCTTATCGACAAAACCCAGTGGGCATTGTCGCAGAAGAGGGCGCAGGTGTGGCTTCAGCGTCACTGTTCGATATGACGGGCGAATGGACACTACTTTACAGCGACTCATCATGGACTTCCCAGGACGTGAATCAGTTCGAAAAGCAGAATCAGCAACAAGGGTTCGGTTTACGGCGTTACAACTTAGTAGGCGATCACGAATATCAATGGGTCGCTTATTACGACGATGTACGCCACGGTTTGCTTGGAGCGAGCTTGGTGTCGGTATTGAACCTCGCATGGGAGTTTCACGGTTCGATGGTTTATCAGCGACAAAGTTTGGGCTACAGCCAGTCCAATTCACTGCATAAACCGGTTTATCTAGAAGAGCAGGGCGAGGCTTATCAAGCCTTAGTCGGACTGACATGGGCCAATGACACGGGTCACAATGTAGTACTGGAATACTGGTTTGATAGCCGCGCTTGGAGTGATAGTGAGTGGCAAAGCGCTTTAGAGAATGCGGAGTCTTTGTCTCTTAATCCCATGGCAATATCGTTGGCGGGCTCTTACGCTCAAGGCTATCAACACGCCAATTTGGTTCAACACAACCTCATGTTTCACTGGTCTTTGGACTCGACACATGGCTGGCTTGAAGATATCACGCCAACATTTGATGTCATGCTGTCTCCACAAGATGGTGGCTTTATTGCTACGCAGTGGCTCAATTATCAGGCTTTCGATAATGGCGATTCATCGTTGGAATTGGAACTTGCTGCACGATTTCTAGGCGGTAAAAGTGATTCTGCTTACGCCAACTTACCGGATAGTCATATGATTCTTTTAAATATCAAAGGACGATTTTAATGGACACTTCTTCAAATAGTCGCTTTTCATGGATTAAAAGCTTTGCGTTCACCACGCTATTTTGCGTTCTTATTGCAATTACAACCAATACGATTTGGGGAGGCGGTTTAACGCTTAATTTGGCTATCAGTTTCGGTTTTGGCTACAGCGCGGTTGGCTCTTCGTTTGTGTTGGTTAAGTGGTTTAAACGTGAATCTCGTGTATTTGAAGTCGGTGTTTCGATGCTCATTGCTATGGTGGTGGGTACCTTGAATGCACACTATTGGTTGAACGGCTTTTTCGGCTCTAACCTTTCCGATCTCAAGTCCGTGATGTTGCTTGGGGTGATCTTCTGTTCCGTTTGTTATTACTACTTCTACACAAGAGAGCAGCAGTTACGTGCCGACAATGAATTAGAGGTGGCGAAGCGTCGCCAAGCTGATCAAGAAAAGGTCGTGGTACTTAGCCAGTTAAAACAGCTGCAAAGCCAAATTGAGCCGCACTTTTTGTTCAACACTCTTGCGACCATCAATGTATTGATTGAGAGTGACAGCGCCAAAGCTAAGTTGATGCTTGAAAAATTGACTGATTTGTTGCGTGTTACTTTGAAAAATAGCCGTACCGAGCAGTCGACCATCGCGCAAGAGGTCGACTTGCTAGACGCTTATTTGAACATTCAGAAAATACGATTAGATGATCGTTTGACGTTCTCGATTGAAACCAACGACATCAGCGAACAACAAGTGATTCCACCTTTCTTGATTCAACCTTTGGTTGAGAATGCGTTAACACACGGAATTGAACCTAAGGCTACTGGTGGTGAAGTTAATATCCGAATTGTTCAACAAGACGACCAGATTAAAATTGAAGTATCAGACAGTGGTGTGGGGCTAACAGCACCGTCTATTGCTGCTGGTCATGGTGTTGGTTTGAGTAATATTCGTCAGCGTATTGATACCCTATACGGAGATAAGGCGAGCCTGACGATCACAGAGCAAGCGAATGGCGGCGTGGTGTCGACTATCTTGTTGCCGTTCATCAGCGAAACTAGCTCCGAGAATGCAGTTCTGAAACTCTAAGTACTGTTACGAAAACAGACGATTTACAGTGTGAATTTTAAGGAATAATAATGATCAACTCAGGACTAAAGCCCAGCGTGACGGCAATTATCGCAGACGATGAAGCACTGTTAAGGCATCACTTGGATAAGAGTCTTGCTGAGGTTTGGCCTGAGCTAGAGATTGTCAGCAAGGCAAAAAATGGGACAGAGGCTATGCAGAGCATTCAGCAGCTACAACCTGATGTTGCTTTTCTTGATATTCGCATGCCAGAGCTTGATGGTATTTCGCTAGCCAAACAATTGAACAAGCTTGCATCACCGCCGCTGGTGGTCTTTATTACGGCTTACGATGAGTATGCAGTTAAAGCTTTTGAGCACAATGCGATAGATTACCTACTCAAGCCAATCAATGAAGAGCGCCTGCTTGCTACCTGTCAGAAGGTTCAAGCGCGCTTATCAAGTAATCAAACACAGTCCGGTCACATGCCAGAACAACCCGACATTGCTGCACTCATGAGTCAACTTCAGCAACTGTCACAATCGGCGTCACAGCAAACGCAGCCTCCTTATTTGTCGCAGAAAAAGTATCTCACGTGGCTCAAAGCCAGCGTTGGCGAAGACATTCACCTGATCGCCGTTGATGATGTGGCGTATTTCAAAGCCGAAGATAAGTACGTATCGATATTCAAGAAAGGGCACGGTGGGCTATTAGAGGAGTTTATTCTTCGTGTATCTCTAAAGGAGTTACTCGCTCAACTTAATCCGGATGAGTTTTGGCAGATCCATCGTTCAGTGGTGGTGAAAGTGTCGGCTATTGATAAGGTCAAAAAAGGACTGTCCGGTCAGATGTCGGCGTATGTATCCGGTGACAAGTTGCCAATCAGCCGTGCCTCACAAGCTCTGTTTAAAGGCATGTAGAGGCGCTACTTAAAGATATGTAACGATCTCGCAAATCGTACGATGATTTATAAAATGAAGATCGAAGTCACAAAGATACTTATTTGGTTGTATATTAAATAATAATCATAAGCTCAGTCTGTATATTGTCAGTCAATAACAGTAAGAGGTTGTTATGAAAACATATTATTTAGCAACGGCAATATGCCTATCTGTGGTGGGGTGTAGCTCAACATCAAACATCACTGAACAATTAATCCAACCAGATCCTGCCTGGACTTCAGGTCAGTTGGAAAACGGTCTTACCTACCATATTTATCCAGATCATGAAGCATCGGTATCTGTACGTTTAGTCGTGCACGCGGGCTCTATTCAAGAAACACCTCAACAAGAAGGCTACGCTCACTTTGTCGAGCACATGGCATTTAATGGTAGCAAGAATTTCTCTCAAAACGATGTGATTCGTCTATTTGAAGATGCGGGTTCTAGTTTCGGCGCGGACTTAAATGCTTATACCTCTTATGAAGAGACGGTGTATGAATTAGATTTGCCAGATAACCTCCAATTAGAGTCAGCTTTGACCTGGATACGTGACATTGGGGATGGTCTCGATCTTGCCAGCTCAGAAGTTGAAAAAGAGAAAGGCGTCATTCTCGGAGAATTCCGCATGGCTCGCCTTGATGATAAGTCATTCGGAGAGATATTTTACGACCACTTCATTGAAGGCGGTCCTTACGACTCTCAAGATTCATTGGGCACCAAAGCGTCAGTTGTTGATGCAACCTCGCAAGGCCTAGGTGACTTTTACCAGACTTGGTATCAACCTCAGATCGCAGAGTTAGTGATTTCTGGTGATGTTGACCTCAACACCTTGATTCCAATGATTGAAGAGAAGTTTTCGGGTTGGGAGCGCGGTGAAACGCCAAGACCAGAGAAACAGAATACGACTTCGTTTAATGAGGGTGATTATGTTGAGTATGCAGGCAGAGAAGCGCCAAGCATCACTTTAACGTTCAATCGTGGCCTGTATCGCATCGAAAACCATGCTCAACAACATCAGCGTTGGTTGGATGAAACGGCTCTACAGCTCATTCGTCAAAGACTCGAAACGGTATTCAATGACGCAGCCTTGCCGACCCAATGGGTAGCATCTGAAAACTATCAGATGGGAGCTCTGAATTATTCATCAATCAGTGTCGGTTTCCCAAATGGTGGGCGCGACGTAATCCAACAGGAGCTTCTCTCAACGTTGGCATCACTGCGTGATTTTGGCGTGTCGAAAACGGATATCGTTGCCGAGCAGCACTACTACCAAGACCTGCTGGATAACATTGAAGATGATTGGGATAAGTTTGATAGCGCTGATCACGCGAGCGATAAAGCGAGTGCGCTTGCCAGTGGTCGAATCGTCCAATCACAGAAAGACTATCAAGCCAGCTTAGAGGCATTCATCGCTAATCTAAACCTTGAAACGATCAACGACAACATCAAGAATCTGCTTTCTGATGATTACTTCCTTGTTATCGGGATGGACGACTCTGAAGATAGAACCGCTGTCGTCAATTCTTTAGACAGCTTAAAAGCGACTTATAGCGAACCAGGAACCCCACCGCTCGTTATTGCTTCTGCAAGTGCCTTCGCCGTTCCTAGTTCGACGGGCGAGGTTGTGCTGGTAGAACAAATGTCGGTAGATCCATACATTCAGAAATGGACGTTAAGCAATGGCGTCGATATGTGGTACCTGCGTGATTATGCTGCGGGTGATGATGTTGGTGTGATGTATATGAGCCTCGGCGGAAAAGCCGCTTTAGATCCGAGCTTATACCCAGCGGTTGAAGTTGCATTGCCGACGTTTGCTCGAAGTGGTGTAGGTGAGTTTACGGGATCTGAGCTACTTGCTTATTTTGACCGTGAAGATATCCGAGCTGATAGTTTCATTGGCAATACCCGTCATGGCATTGAATTTAATATTCAGAAAGATGGGCTAAAAGATACATTTGCTGCGCTGTATACCTTCATCACAGCACCTAAAATCAACCCTGAGCAATTAGAGGCGGTGAAGCAAGAATTTGTACAGGGACAAGAATCTTTCTTGAGCAGTCCTGTCGGTCAGTTTGAGCGCGCAATAAACCAAAATATCTATAGTCCGGATAGTCGTCACCTGTTGGTTGATAAAGAGCGTGTTGCAGAGGTTTCAGTGGAAGATGTCGATAATCTTCATCAGCAGCTGTTTGGTCAAATGAGACATAACCAGCTGGTGGTCGTTGGTGATATCGACCCAAGTGTATTGAAGCCTTTGGTTCAGCAGTACTTGGCTTCTATTCCGTTGGAAAAAGCCGCGGTACCTGAGTTTAAAGTGGCATACAACCAGCCACTGGAGTCACGTATTGATTTGGCGATTAACAATGTAAATAGTGCTGAGTATATCTTGCGAGTGATCTCTGAACCCGCAAGCGCTACCGAGCAAGACTTCACGGCAAAAGATATTTTCATGGAAAGCTTACTGGAGCGCCTACTGGCGACTCGTTTAGATAGCTATATTCGTGAAGAATTAAGCTTAGATTACTCGCCTTATACCTACTCAGCATCTGCCGATGGGGAGCCGTCTCTTGAGTGGGTTATTGGTGCGATGGTCGCGCCAGAGAATGTCGAAAAAGTAGAAGTGGCAATCGATAAGGTCATTAGCGACCTTCTACAAGGTGTCTCTGAGCAAGAGATGCATGCGGTGGTGAAACAGTTTGAAGCTGATTTTAAGCCTCTTGAGATGAGCTCTATTGACCAAGCCTGGTATGTATCTCGTTATCTACTGCATGGCTACGATATCGATGCTTTATCTCAAGTGGAACGAATGGCGAGATCGATTTCAGCAGAAGATATGAATGCGTTAGTGCAACGTATCTTTGGTGAAAATAGCCGTAAGGTTAAGAACATCATGCGACCTAAAGCGTCATAACAATCAGCGTTGGACGCATACGTAATGGAAAGCCAAGCCTAGTTGCTTGGCTTTTTCTTTTTTTAGAAGCATCGAAGCTTAATCGGTGCATCGAATCATTTTCTAAAAAAATGTTTTAAATCAAGACAGCGTTTCATTTGTGTTGTAGATTGGCGATCTACGAGAATGTTGTTTGGATATAAGATTGCTTAAACTGGGTACCCGATTAGTCTTAATGTTGTTTTTACTGAGCTTTGGCTTAGTGAATTCTAACGGCTATTCGTTTCCTTCTAAGCCGTTTCAAATCGAGACTGCTCAACAGCAATCTTTCGCGCAAAAACAGTGTCAGAACGCTGCCATTGATGACCCATCGGCCTATTTGGAGTGCGATAAAGTTCAAGTAGGCGCTTCGTCAGTAGGTGACAGCTCTAACTATCACGATACTGAATCTAGCCTTCAAGCGACCACTTACCGACGTATATCAACTAATGAGCAAGAAAGCGCGCCCGATCTTGAGCCTGCTTACCACTTGCTGATTGACTTCTCTCCCCCTTCTTTACTGGCTTCGCTGTTAGCGACAACCCCTATGTTGGACCTCAAACAGCACTGGACCAGTATTGTCAGCTCTCCGCCTTCCCGTTTATCGGGGTGGAAAGAGGGCAACATCCAATATTCACATTTCCGAGAACTTCTTAGCTAATCGTTTGCCCCTGATTGGTCGCATCAACGATCCCCTGTGTTCGTTGTTCTAGCCAATCCCAAAAACAATTCGCGAATGTACTCTGCTGCCGTTCAATCAGTCTGGTCTGGTTGCGGTTAGCCATCGTTCGCGTTCACAAAACTTAGTTAAAATAAGAGATCTTGACTGTGAAAAAACGCATTCCAAGAAAACAAATCAACCACTACTCGAAGTGGAAATACGTGGTACTTATTACCACCATTATCATCATGATTCTGAGCGCTTTACCGTCTTGGTATGGCGAAGATGCTTCGGTACAAATTAACAATCGCTCTGAGCAAACCATCGACGCGACGCAGGTGACTCAATACCTAGCGAGCGAAGGCATCCAAGCTAAATCGGCTTATCAGAAAGACAAGCGTTTAGTCGTGATCTTAGAAGATGCCGAGCAGCAAGCAAAAGCGAAAGAAGTACTGAATGAGCGTCTGCTTGATACTGCAACCGTCGCGTTAGCAATGGAGCCTGCGGCACCAAAATGGCTGACTGACATGGGTTTTGCACCGATTCAGCTAGGCCTTGACCTACGTGGTGGTGTGCAGTTCTTACTCGAAGTAGACATGGAACCGGTTTACCACGCGCAAGCTCAAGCCGTGGTGGACGAGGTCACCAGCCAAGTGCGTTATGCCCGCGGTAAAGTTGTAAACGACAAAGTGGAATTTAACTTCCGTACCGATGCGGAGTTTGAAAAGGCGCAAAAGCTGATTCGTGAAGAGTTCCCGCAATGGCTACGTGACAGCTCAGACAAAAAGCTGACTCTAACGCAATCAGAAGAGGAACAACGCACGCTTCGCAACCTAACGGTTCAACAAAACCTACAAATCATGCGCAGCCGTATTGAAGAGCTAGGTATCACCGAAGCTTCAATTCAACGCCAAGGTGAAAGCCGTATCCGTATCGAATTGCCGGGTGTACAAGATCCTGCAGCTGCAAAAGACGTGATTGGTGCCACAGCATCATTGGCGTTCTACTCGGTTTACGACAACCCAACGCGCAACACTCAAACGCTAAAAGATACCGATGGCAACCGTGTGGTTGTAGCTCGCAAAGCAGTACTAAGTGGTGAACATATTATTGATGCACGCAGTGGCATTGGTGAAATGGGCAGCGCAGAAGTAAACATCACCCTAGATTCTGCGGGTGGTAAGAAAATGTCTGAGTTCTCTCGTCATAATATCGGTAAGCCAATGGCGACCGTGTACAGCGAGTACAGCCGTGACAGAGCCGGTAACAGCGAGAAAACCAGTGAAGTGATCAGCGTTGCGAACATCCAATCTCAATTGGGTAGCCGCTTCAGAATTACTGGTGCAGGCAGCATGGCTGAAGCGCAAGAGCTTGCTCTGTTGCTTCGCGCAGGTTCACTAACGGCGCCTGTTACCATCATTGAAGAGCGTACCATTGGTCCATCTTTGGGCGCAGAAAACGTGACTAACGGCTTTGCTGCACTGGCGCTTGGTCTTGGTCTTACTCTTACGTTTATGGCGCTATGGTATCGCCGTCTTGGTTGGGTCGCGAATGGTGCGCTTATCGTTAACATGGTAACGCTGTTTGGTCTGATCGCATTGCTACCGGGTGCGGTATTAACACTGCCGGGAATTGCTGGCTTGGTATTAACCGTTGGTATGGCGGTGGATACTAACGTACTTATCTTCGAACGTATTCGAGACAAAATGAAAGAAGGACGCAGCTTTGCTAGCTCCATCGATCGTGGTTTCGATAGCGCGTTCTCGTCTATCTTCGATGCTAACTTCACCACCATGATTGTAGCTGTCGCTCTTTACACCATTGGTAACGGACCAATTCAAGGCTTTGCTTTGACACTGGGCTTAGGTCTTCTAACCAGTATGTTTACGGGCATTTTTGCTTCACGAGCGATCATCAATTTGGTTTGGGGGCGTGACCAACGCCACGATGTAAGGATTTAAGCATGAGTACTTCAACAAAAATGACAATTTCAGAACGCTATTTTTCAAATAGTAATATGACTCTCCTTCGTAAGGTGATGTCGGTAATCTCTATTGTGTTGTTCATGAGCTCAGTAATGCTGGTGGCCGTGAAAGGGTTTAACTGGGGCTTGGACTTTACAGGCGGTGTGGTTGCTGAGGTTCAACTTTCTGATCAAGTGACCAAAGACGCGCTGAAAACACAGCTTGATGCCGCTTTCCAACAAGACGTGCAAGTGGTTGGCATGGCAGAGCAAGACCGCTGGACTATTCGCTACAGCCAACTGACAGACGCACCGCAAACCAACTTAGTTGATGCCTTGGCATCGGTGAGTGACCAAGTAAAAGTACTGAACAGCAGTGTGGTTGGCCCTCAAGTGGGTCAAGACATGGTTGACCAAGGTGGCTTAGCGGTATTGGTGTGTTTCTTAATGATCATGCTTTACCTAAGTGTACGATTTGAATGGCGTTTAGCTCTAGGTGCTCTGGCTGCGATCATTTACGACGTGACGATTATCTTCGGCTTATTCGCCTTGACTCAGTTTGAGTTCAACCTAACGGTGCTAGCGGCGGTATTAGCGATTTTAGGTTACTCACTGAATGACTCAATCATCATTGCTGACCGTGTCCGTGAGATGCTACGTGGCAACCCTAACGGTGATACTGATAACCTGCTTAACGAATCAGTCAAAGCGACGTTCTCTCGTACCATGGTGACTTCAGGTACGACTTTGTTAACGGTATCTGCGCTTTGGTTGCTTGGTGGCGCAGCGCTACAAGGTTTTGCGATTGCATTGGTTGTCGGTATTGCGAGTGGTACATGGTCTTCAATCTCGGTCGGTATCACCCTTCCGAAATTACTTGGCCTACAGCCTTGTCACTATCAAGTGAAACCGCCGGTAGAAGTTGAGGGTGAGTACCCTTAAGTTATCTATTTTGATAATGCTGCAACTCAGTAAGTGAGTTTACTTTAGCCCTTCGTTTTTAACCGAACGAAGGGCTTTATTTTATTTAAGAGTCAATTAGTTAGAGAAAAGAGAGCCTATTTCAAAAAACGACGGGTTGAGCAGGCAAGCACTAATGATATGAAGTATGTTTATATGACGTTAGTAGAAATGAGGCAAGGGAATGGAATATCGACATCAATGTCACGTAGGCGACCACGGTGATGCACTGAAGCACCCTGTATTAAGTGCTCTGGTTCAGTCATTAATGCAGCAGCATTCGCGCCTCAATGTTATCGACACTCACTCAGGTACAGGGTGTTACGACCTAACCACTGCGCCAAGTAATCACGCTGGCGAGTTTGCAGAAGGGGTTGGGTACCTTTGGCGAAACAAGGCCTACCTTCCTGAGTCATTCGCATCTTTTATGTCGGTGTTGGAATACTACAATCCGAATCAACTTATTACGCTGTATCCCGGATCGGCGGCGATTACCTATCAACAAGGTCGTAGCCAAGATAGTTTCTATTTCTCCGATATTCAGCAAGATGAAGCCGACTTACTGCAAACCAATATTGAGAAGTTACAACGAGATCTGGATGTCTCTAGCAAGCTGACCATTACTGCGGGCGACGGGCTTAAAGCACTGCCTGACGATGTTGCGAAACACGATAGCCAGCACCTGATTGTGATCGACCCACCTTACGAAACGGATTCCGAATATCTCGCGGTGATTGATGCTTTGGTTAAGGCCTATCAACAGTCAGAGAGAGTCTCTGCGTTAATTTGGTATCCGTTATACACGGATGATCGAAGCTCTCTAATATTGGACCACTGTGTGACAGCGGTGACAGATGGCTTGTTGCCAAGTCCGATAAAGTCGGAATTACGACTGCGCGATCCTAAAGGGGATGACCGCCTTATTGGTAGTGGCTTGCTGTTATTTAACCCACCACAAGGCATTGCAGGGACGGTTGCTGACACGCTCGATTATTTGCATAGTCAGCTTGCAACCAATGGTGAAGGCTACTGGCAAATGAAAAGCCTATAAATCTGATTGGTATGGGCTTTCTGATGAATTAGTAGACACACTTCACTAAATCACTGTTATTTATGTGGTTTAAATTGACCAAACGCTAACTTTTATCGATTGATTAATTGCCGTGAATCATTTAAAAATGGAATATCAATGCGCGCAAGTGCATAATGGCTCATAAGTTAAATAATTAGCCCAAATTAATATCAGATTGTGGTTTACCCCCTAAACTGCATTAGGCTCGCACTAGTCACGCGAGCCTTTCTTTTGCTTGTTGTAAAACTTAGGGCAACACTGTCATGTCAAAATCCACTACAACGCAGGATAATCGGTGTAGCCTTTTTCGTTACCGCCGAAGAGGGTAGTCCCATCAAGTTCTGATAGTTCGCTGCCGTTTCGTAAGCGTGACACGAGATCTGGGTTAGCCACGAATGGGCGACCAAATGCGACGAGATCCGCGTAGCCTTTGCTTAGCACTTCTTCGGCGCGTTGTGGTGTGTAGCTGCCAGCGACGATGATGGTGTTAGAGAACAACTCTCTTAGTTCGACTCGGAAGCTTTCAGGGATAACCGGTGCATCATCCCAGTCGGCTTCTGATAAGTGCAGATAAGCGATATCACGAGCTTGCATTGCTTTCGAAGCCTCCAAAATTGTTGGCACTATGTCTGGGCAGTTCATGTCTTTGAAGGTGATGAATGGCGCCAAACGCACGCCAACTTTATCGGCACCTATCTCTGTAATCACAGCATCAACCACTTCAATCAGGAAGCGAAGTCTGTTCTCACGGCTTCCACCGTAGTTGTCGTTGCGCTTGTTTGAGTTGGTTCTTAGGAACTGGTCAATCAGGTAGCCATTGCCACCGTGGATTTCCACTCCATTAAAGCCTGCCTTGATGGCTTTCTTTGCTGCGTTCGCAAAATCTTGAACCACTCGATCGATGTCTGCTTGGGTCATCTCTCTTGGTTGGATGCAATCGACCATGTTGCCGTTGCCATTCTCATCAGAAATCCACACCTGAGTTTCTATCGGAGCCAAAGCTGACGGTGCTATCGGCAGTTCGCCTTTTTGAAAGGTAGGGTGAGACACGCGGCCGACATGCCAGAGCTGACAGAATATCGCTGCGCCTTGTTCTTTGGCTGCTTTGGTTACTGACTTCCAACCTTCAATTTGTGCATCGGTGTAAACGCCGGGAGTGAATGAGTAGCCTTGAGAATCATCGGATATCTGTGTCGCTTCAGTGATGATTAACCCCGCACTGGCGCGCTGCTGGTAGTAGGTCGCCATCATATCGTTTGGCACGTTTCCTGGTTGGCTAGTACGAGCGCGAGTCATAGGTGCCATAACGACACGGTTTTGCAGTGCTAGACCTTTGAGTGCTGATGTTTCGAATAATTTGTTCATGGTATCTACCTTGTTTTAATTCAATGTTTTTAATTCAATGTTTTTAGTTTTGTATTCGGGTTATAGAGCGGATTACTTGCTTTCCGCTGGGCTGAAAATCGAGTTGCTCTGAGGCTTATCAGCTCGGTTGGCTTTGACGATAAGTAGCAAGCCAATTACAGGAACAACAACGGCTGCGAATGGAATCATGCCTGCGCCTAGCTGGCTGTCGAGTACCATGCCACCAAGGAATCCACCGAAGGCATTCGCTAGGTTAAAGGCTGAAATGTTGGCTGTAGCAGCAAGTTCTTGTCCTTCGCCACCGTGGTTCATTACTCGAAGTTGCATGGCAGGAACGTTCGCAAATGATGCAATACCAAAGACAAATGCAGCTGCAACGAATAGGATTTTGTTGTCTACCACTAGGCCTACCACAACCAGTGAAGCGATCATCGCGATTGCCCAAAACATGGAAGCTTTGCCTAAATCTTTATCGGAAGAGCGGCCACCCAATGTGTTACCTATGATTAAGCCCACACCGACAATGACTAAGATCCAAGTGACTGAGTCTTGACCGTAGCCCGTGATGTGCATGGCAATAGGCGCAAGGTAGCCGTAAAGCGTCATAAACCCAGACCAAGCAAAAGCGGTGATCGCCAAGCTGATAAGAAGCATTGGATTTCTAAATGCCATTAGTTGAGTTTTGATGTCTTTCGCTTCGCTATGACCGCTTGATTTGATTGACGTTAGGATAGAAATCATTGCGATGGTGCCAAGTGCAGCCACGGTAAAGAAGGTGGTGTGCCAGCCGAACTGTAAGCTAATCCATGTACCAGCGGGAACGCCAAGAACGTTAGCCAGTGTTAAGCCTGCGAACATTTGACCAACCGCGCGGCCTGCCATTTTTTCCGACACTAGGTTGGTCGCAACAACCGCACCTATGCCATAGAAAGGCCCTTGAACTAAGCCTGCAATCACACGGCTAGCGAGCAGCAATGAGTAGTTAGGCGCTAGGGCTGACAAGACATTACCAATAATGAATAGCGCCATTAATCCAATCAGCACCATCTTCTTATTAAAGCGAGCAAGATAGATGGTTAAGATTGGCCCGCCGATAACGATAGCTAACGCATAAGCGCTGATTAGATAACCTGCTTGGCCTTCGGTGATCGAAAGGGATGTGGCAATTTGTGGAAGGATACCTGCGATAACAAACTCAGCGGTGCCGATTGCAAATGCTGCGAGTGTCAGTATCCAAACTTGGAATGGGATCTGTTCTTTTTTCATGATGATATGCCTATGTAAATTCTGGTTTGTTAGGACGCTTAGGTACACGTTCTAACGGTTGTTCTTTATCTCTTTGCGAGGTGTTTTAGCCGAGTAGCGCACCGCCATCGATGTCGATAATTGAGCCGGTCACATATGGGTTATTAATCGCGAACAGGTAGCCCATGGCGGCCTCTGAAGCATCACCGACTTTGCCAACAGGCAAGTTCTTCTTGGCGTTGTCGTACATGGCGCTACGAGATGAGTCGTCCATATTCTTGTAGGCTTCGGTCATGGTTAAGCCTGGGCTGACGGCGTTCACTCGAATAGGAGCGAGTTCTTTTGCAAGCACTTTAGTCACGCTCTCTAGTGCGGCGTTGATGGCGGTTTTTACGTAAGTGCCTGAGACTACTTTACGTGACAACATGCCTGTGGTGAGCGTGATAGAACCCTTGGGTTTGATGTAACGCATCGCATGCTTGGCGACGTTTAGGCTGCCCCAAAATTTGGTATCAAATGCCGTTTTTGCGTCTTCAAGAGCAACGTCGGTCACCTTTCCTGCGGGAGCAGATGAGCCAGCCGTGACCACCAAATGATCGAAGGGACCAATCGATTCGAAGTACTCGCAAATCGACTTTTCATTGCTGATATCAACGCCTGTATGTCGGCTCGCAATGTGTACTGTGTTGTCTTCGTTTCTCAATTGCATAGCTAATGCTTTACCGATGCCAGACGTGCCACCAATGATGACGAAAGTGCTTTTTTCTTGGTTCGTTACTACGTTGTTCATGTTCTGAATTCCTGCGTGTTCTGCTGATGGTTGCCATTATATTTATTCGATTAATTTTGATAATTGGCTAAAATGTGAATTCATTATTCGGCTTATATGAACAGTGTGGCGAGGAAGAAGTAGCATGGATAAGTTTTCAGACATGGCGATGTTCGTCAGTATCGTTAAGCATCAAGGGTTGGCTGCAGCAGGGCGAGAGCTAGGCTTATCACCTGCGACCATGACGGCAAGGTTGCAAGCACTGGAAGAGCGATATGGCGTGAAGCTGTTGAATCGAAGTACTCGACATGTATCTTTAACTGACTCTGGCGAGCTGTATCACAAGGCGTGTCTAGAGATATTGGATAACGTTAGCGAAGCCGAAAACCTGATTCAAAATGGCGTCAAAGAGGTTAAAGGTCCATTAAAGATCGCCGCGCCGAAAGACATCGGTAAGCAATACATTCTTCCGATTCTCTCTGAGTTCTGTCAGCAATATCCCGACGTGATCCCTTACCTGTATTTGAACGATAACTTGTCGAATATTGCAGAGTCGGGCATGGATGTGGTGATTCGCTACGGAGAGTTGGTTGACAGCAGTTTGATATCAAGACGTTTATCCCCGAGCCGACGTGTGTTGTGTGCTTCTCCTGAATATCTTGCCAAGCATGGAACGCCTCTAACGCCTCAAGACTTAGCAGACCACGATTGTTTGGCAATGCTGCGTAGCAATGAGGAACTCAAGACTTGGCACTTTCAAGATCACGACATGAAGAAGTCGATTACCGTTGTGCCAAAGCGATTCTCAGACGATGGCGAAGTGATTCGCTACTGGGCATTAAAAGGCGAGGGTATTGCGCTCAAATCCGTGTTGGATGTGCAAGATGACATCAATAACCAACGCCTTGTTACTTTGCTTAATGGTTATATGAAAAACTTCAATACCTCAACCTCTGTATCGAGCGCCGATTTGAATGTGGTGTACATCAGCAAGAAGTATCAACCTAAGCGAATTCGACTATTTTTGGATTTCCTAATCGATAATTTTGGTCGTTTGACCGATAAATCAATTAATTAACGCGATATGACAAAACTCTCGAACTGAAAACGAGGCTGCGGACAGAAGTGGCTGAACTGGTTATGATGTGAGCAATACATGGATGTTACTGGAGAGAACAATGAAAATAGTTGGCAATACGGTGATCAAACCATTTCATAAAGCGACCTGTCACTGCGGTGCGGTGGAGTTTGAGCTCAGCCTACCTAACGGCATCGAAAAGCCGCGTCGCTGCGATTGCTCTATCTGTCGTCGTAAAGGGGCGATTGTTGGCTCTGTTGCGCTAGATGGTATCAAGATCCTCAAAGGTGCAGAGCATCTCAAGTTATATCAATTCAATACCAACACCGCGAAGCACTACTTCTGTTCGAACTGTGGTATCTATACCCACCATCAACGTCGCTCTAGCCCAAATGAATACGGATTCAATATTGGTTGTTTAGAAGGGGTGAACCCTTTTGATATTGGTGATGTTGTGACCAATGATGGGGTTAATCACCCTGCGGATCGCTAAGGAGAAAAGTATGTCGGATTATGGTGCTCTGATTCGCTGGCAGAAAGGTGACGATGAGGTATTTAGCGATAATCAATACAGTCGCGGGCATACGTGGGAGTTCGACGGTGGCGTTATTGTCCCCGCTTCATCATCGCCTCATGTGGTGCCACTGCCACTCTCTGTTGAAGAAAATGTTGACCCTGAAGAAGCGTTTATTGCCGCGATTGCCAGTTGTCACATGCTGACGCTTTTGGGCATTGCAGCTAAGCGTAAGTACGTGATTGAGTCTTACGTTGATGATGCGATAGGTGTTCTTGAAGAAGATAAAGCGGGGCGAGCTTGGGTTAGCCACGTGACGCTTAGACCCCAAATTCAATTTGTTGGTGATAAGCG
The DNA here is from genome assembly GCA_041879415.1 of Vibrio chagasii. Taxonomy (NCBI): domain Bacteria; kingdom Pseudomonadati; phylum Pseudomonadota; class Gammaproteobacteria; order Vibrionales; family Vibrionaceae; genus Vibrio; species Vibrio chagasii. The sequence continues at coordinate 1,259,455 of CP090852.1, forward strand.
CCCGACGGATAAACAGCTCGAAAAGTTGCACCATTTGGCGCACAGTAACTGCTTCATCGCCAATTCTGTAAAAACCGAGATCACGGTAGAGATAGGCTCGTAACCCACACGATTACTCAGTTGTACTCAAGATCAATTAAGGGAGCAACTTAGCGATGCTCCCTTTCTTTAGATAGCGACTGCGATTGATAGGGCGTTGCTCAAGCCGATCTGCTTACAATGACTTCTTCAAAGCGCCTCTCAACATATTCAGTTTGATTACTTATCTAACAGAAAATCTAACGCTAATTTGTAGCCTTTTGTGCCCATACCTATGATGGTGCCTGCAGCGACAGGTGAAATGTACGAGTGATGGCGGAAAGCTTCGCGTGCATGCACGTTAGAGATGTGTACTTCAACCACTGGTACCTCAACCCCTTTGATCGCATCGTGAAGAGCAATCGATGTATGCGTGTAAGCACCCGGGTTAAACACAACGCCAGCGCATTCACCTTGAGTAAACTCACGCCCAGCTTTGTGGATGGCATCAATTAGGCTGCCTTCAGTATTGCTTTGAAAACACTCAGCGTCATAACCGTACCCCGCTGCGACTTTGCGGCAGTTTTCTTCTACGTCAGCCAGTGTTTCGTAGCCGTATTGTGCAGGCTCACGTGTGCCAAGTAGATTCAGGTTTGGTCCGTTGAGTATTAAGATTTTTTTCATTGGGTCATTGTCCTTAACGTAAATTCGCAAGCTGTGTTTGCTTAAAAGTATTGAGTTGTTGAGTTGAAACTTGGGCACCAGTGAACAGGGTGAACGCATCATGGGCTTGATGGAAAAAGAGCTCAAAGCCACTCAACGTATTGATCGATTTCTGCTGTGCGGCTTTTAGAAACTCTGTCTCACGCGGTGTGTATACGGCATCAAAACACCAAGCTTGCTCCTGTAACCAAGAGGTTTCAATTGGGCAACCGGGTGTTTGATAGTGACCGATGGGCGTGCAATTGAGGACACCGTCTGCTTTCTGTACCGCTGTTTCTAGCGTCGTTTCATTCAAACATACGGTATCTATATTCTCAGCCGCAAGTAGCTTCGCTAGGCTATTCATTTTTGTTAGATCCCGGTCATATATTGCGATCTCTGTCGCACCGAGATCGGCCAGTGAAAAGCAGATTGCTTTGCCGACGCCACCACAACCAAGCACTACTACTTTGCCCGGCTTGTGCTGAGCAAATTGGTTAAATGCAGCGATAAAGCCACTGTAGTCTGTGTTGTAAGCGATGACCTCTTGGTCACGTTTAACCAGCGTGTTAGCTGCACCGACTCGCTTGGCACAAGGCGCGAGCTGATCGGCGACCGATAGTATTTGTTCTTTGTAGGGGTAGGTAACGTTGGCTGAATCAATCTCGTTGTCGAACAAGTCTGTAGTGTGCTGGTGGAGTGCTTCTGCGCTGTTGGTGGTCAGCTCTTCGAGTTGATAGTGCAGTTCAATATTAAGCTTTTCAGCAAGGGCATTGTGAAAATCTGGCGATTGAGAACGTTGGATATTCTGCCCTATGAGTCGACATTGAATCATGATTCACTCCTTATCGTTATTTGTCACTACGCTAGCAAAACCCTCTTTCTCGCGATAATTGTTTTTTCCTAACACCCATTCAATTTTTGAAGATTACCGATAGTGCAGGGCGCAGCACCTAAGCGGTAACGGGTGTAATTGCACTCCCTATCTCAAAATCTTATACCTTGCGAAATAATTGAAATATCGCCTTTGTCAGCACCTCTTTATAGTGAATACATCAGCGAGCAGTAACCACCTTTGAAGGGATTCACCTGCCGAAATGTATTAAGAGGGAACACAAATGCAGAACAACGTCGTAGTACAAAATATTCAGCGCGCAGACAAAGAGCTTATTGAAGGCTTGCGTCAATGTGGTGTGGCTACCATTCATGAAGCTCAGGGCCGTAAAGGCTTATTGGCTCATTACATGCGCCCAATTTTCCAAGGCGACGCGGTTGCGGGTTCTGCATTGACCATCTCAGGTGCAGCGGGTGATAACTGGATGATGCACGTAGCGATCGAGCAAGCAAAAGCCGGTGACTTCTTAGTATTCGCACCGACTTCCCCTTCTAATCACGGCTTCTTTGGCGACTTGCTAGCGACATCGGCGCAAGCGCGCGGCGTGGTCGGCCTTATCATCGAAGGTGGCGTACGTGACACTCGTGACCTGCGTGAAATGAATTTCCCAGTATGGTCTAAGGCGATCTTCAGTGAAGGTACCATCAAGGAGACACTGGGTTCGGTGAACGTACCAATGAATTGTGCCGGCGCTCTGGTTTACCCAGGTGATGTGATGGTTGCGGATGAAGACGGCGTTGTAGTTGTGCGTCGCGAGGAGGCGGAAGAGGTTCTGCATGAATCATTAGCGCGCATGGAACGTGAAGAAGCAAAGCGTGTTCGATTAGCGAATGGCGAGTTGGGTCTGGACATCTATCAAATGCGCGGCCGCCTAGAAGAGAAAGGGCTGAAATATGTCTAGCCATCCCTTCAGTGCACCATGCATGTGGATGCGATCTGGTACATCAAAGGGAGCCTATTTCCTGCGCAAGGATTTACCAGAGAACGAGCAAGCATGTGAGCAGTTTTTACTGTCGATGATGGGTACCCCGGACCCAAGACAGATCGACGGTATTGGCGGCGCAGACCCACTCACTTCGAAGGTTGCGATAGTGGAATCGTCAAAACGTGAAGGCGTCGACGTTGACTACCTATTTCAACAGGTATTTGTTGACCAAAAGCTTATTAGTGGCAAGCAAAATTGTGGCAATATTTTAGCGGGTGTTGCACCGTTTGCGATTGAACGTGGATTAGTAGAAGCACAAGAGGGCCAAACCTCGGTCCGCATCTTTATGGAGAACACGCAGCAGGTAGCAACGGTTACTGTGCAAACCCCAAACAAGCAAGTGACCTATGCTGGTGACTGCCATATTGATGGAGTTCCTAATACCGCGGCTCCGCTAGCGGTCTGCTTTGAAGATACGGCGGGCTCTACCTGCGGTGCTTTATTGCCAACGGGGAACGAAGTCGACGTGATTGATGACGTGAGCGTAACTCTGATTGATAACGGTATGCCTGTCGTGGTGCTAAGAGCGCAAGATTTTGGCCTCACAGGCGATGAATCTCGCGAGCAATTGGATGACAACTCCGAACTTAAGCAACGTCTGGAGTCGATACGCCTGCAAGCTGGGCCAATGATGAATCTCGGCGATGTTCGTGAGCTAAGTGTGCCGAAAATGACACTGGTGAGCGCACCTCAATATGGTGGTGGTATTTCAACGCGAACTTTTATCCCCCATCGCTGCCATGCGTCGATCGGTGTATTGGGCGCAGTGAGTGTCGCGAGTGCCTGCATCTTGAATGACGCCCCAGCAAAGCAACTTGCTGAAGTCGAAATAGAAAAACAAATACATATCGATGTTGAACACCCAATCGGAAAGATGAGCGTGGTGCTAGACGTTGAACAAAATCAAGTGAAGTCCGCCGCGATCCTTCGCACAGCAAGAAAGCTGTTCGATGGCACCGTATTTGGACTGTAAGCCTGCTGAAAATAACAAGGAAGAAACATGGACGCTGATTACCTACCGTTCCACCCAAATCCAAGCAAGCCGAAGTTTGTGGTGCCAGAAGGCGCAGTGGACAGCCACTGTCACGTTTTTGGTCCTGCGGCTAAATTCCCTTACTCTCCGGCGCGTAAGTACACCCCATGCGACGCGTCAAAAGAGCAGCTTTTTGCCCTGCGTGATCACTTAGGCTTTAGCCGTAATGTGATTGTCCAAGCTTCTTGCCACAGTACAGATAACCGCGCGCTTGTTGATGCGCTAGAGACCGCTGGTGAGTTAGCTCGTGGCATTGCATTCGTTGACGAAACTGTCACTGACGAAGAGCTACAAGCGATGGACAAAGCCGGCGTTCGTGGTGTCCGCTTTAATTTTGTGAAGCGCTTAGTTGATACAGTGCCAACTGAAAAGCTTAAAGTTATCGCTGAGAAGATCCGCCCATTAGGTTGGCATGTTGTGGTCTACTTTGAAGCGCAAGATATTGATGATGTAACGCCGTTTTTAGAAGAGCTTAACATGACGGTAGTGATTGACCACATGGGTCGTCCTGATGTGGCAAAAGGTGTTGATAGCCAAGAGTTCGGCAAGTTTATTTCCCTGATGGAGCGTAACCCAGATATCTGGTGCAAAGTGAGCTGCCCAGAGCGTTTGACTCAAACGCCACCGGATTACTCCGATGTGGTGCCGTTCGCTAAAACCTTGGTTGATCTGTTTCCAAACCGCGTACTTTGGGGTACCGACTGGCCACATCCAAACATGAAGTCACACACTCCAGACGATGGTCACTTAGTGGATGTGATACCACAAATTGCCACTACGGTAGAGAAACAGCAAGCACTACTCGTCACTAATCCAATGAAACTTTACTGGCCGGAGAGCGTGTAACATGACTTACCTAAATAATAAGCCGATCCCCGGCACAACCATGTTTGATGGCGCGATGGCGCGTAAAGGCTATGGCTTGAACAAGATGTGTCATTCACTTAACGAGCAAGCGGGACGCGATGCGTTTTCAGCCGATGAAATGGCCTACTGTGACAAGTATGGACTGACGGAAGCTCAAAAGACCGCGATCAAAGAGCGTGACGTTCTAGGGTTGATCGCAGAAGGTGGCAGTATCTATTACCTTGCCAAATTCGTAGGTATGTTGGGACTCAACATGCAAGACATTGGTGCAATGCAAACGGGTATGACAGTTGAAGAATTTAAACAGATGTTAGTAGAGGCAGGGAAATAGTTATGGCAAAGATCGTTGGCGGAATTACCACTTCCCACATTCCTTCAATTGGTAAAGCAATTGAGAACAATCTACAACAAACTGAATACTGGAAGCCTCTGTTTGATGCATATCCACCGATTCACCACTGGCTAGATGAAGTTCAACCAGATGTTGCGGTCGTTTTTTATAACGATCACGGCTTAGAGTTCTTCCTTGATAAGAAACCGACCTTCGCCATTGGTGCCGCACCAAGTTATAAGAATGCCGATGAAGGCTGGGGTATTCCTACTATTCCAGAGATCAACGGTGACCCAGAGCTGTCGTGGCACATCTGTAACGAACTGGTTGAGAACGAGTTCGATATTACCATCTGCCAAGAGATGAAAGTTGACCATGGTCTAACTGTACCAATGCAGCTGATGTGGCCAAACTTCAGCTACGGTCACATGAAGGTGATCCCGGTATGTATCAACGTAGAACAGCACCCAATGCCATCACCTAAACGTTGTTACGACCTAGGTAAAGCGATTGGTAAGGCAGTAGAAAGCTACGATAAAGACTTGAAGGTTGTTGTGCTTGGCACTGGTGGTCTTTCTCACCAGCTAGACGGTGAGCGTGCTGGCTTTATCAATAAAGAGTTCGACCTTTACTGCATGAAGAAACTGATCGACAACCCAGAAGAGCTGACTAAGCTTTCGATTTACGACCTAGTAGAGCAGGGTGGTGCACAAGGTGCGGAATTCATTATGTGGCTTGGTATGCGTGGTGCATTGACGGGCGAGCTTGATGTGCTGAAAAGCAGCTATCACGCACCCGTGTCGAATACCGGCGCTGGCACCATGTTGATAGAAAACCGCTGATTACATTAACCGTCAAATGTTTAAAAAGCCCCAGAGTGTCATGCTCTGGGGCTTTTTATTATTAGCAGATTAGCTTTGTTGAATCTCGTGGGACAATGCTATAGCCCGTGTCGACCACTCTTGGTACAAAGTTCTCATCGTGAAAGCTTTCGAAAGCTAAGTTAGCCAGCTCTTCAGCGATAATTTGACTATTAAGATTCACACTGGATAGGCTGATTGGAGTCAAACATGAGCTTATTGAGAAGTCACCAAAACCAATTACACTGAGTTGCTCTGGGATGGCGATACCTCTTTGTGTTGCTTCTAAGATGACGCCGATACCGATCGCATCATTGGTAGCAACAATCCCATCAATGCCCCGATGGTTTGCTAGGGCTTGCGAGAGATGGCGTCGCGTATCTTCGTAAGAGTTTCGCGTGTAAGGGATATCAATGAGCACTGGCTCTTGTTGCTCTGCACTACGAAGCGCTTCGCAGTATCCGATATATCGCTTTTGAGCACGTATATCATCTTTATAGCGCGTTGAAAAATAAGCGATTTTCTTACAGCCTGAATCAATAAGATATTGGGTTGTATCAAAGCCAGATTTTTCGTGTTCAAGCCCGACTCGAATATCGGTATCACCACCTAAATCGAGTAGCTGGATGACAGTCGCAGAGCTTCCTTTAAGCATCTTGTTGGTCGCATCAGTATGCTCTTGGCCTGTGATGATTAGAATCGAAGGTGACCACTCAAGCATTGAGCGAACCTGCTCTTCTTCTTTATCTAAGTTGTGATCATGGGACGCTATTTTTAGTTGGAAGCCTTTTGGGCTAACTAATTCCTCTAACTGCTGCAGAATGTCACTGATCACTTCATTGGCAATAGATGGGACAATGACAGAGATGCTTTTGCTCTTGCTCCCAGTAAACTGACTCGCGATCTTGTTGTAAACATAGCCAAGCTCATCAATTGATTTTTGAATCTTATCGCCAGTTTTCTTAGAGACCTTTTCAGGCTTTCTGATATAGAGAGAAACCGTAGATGGTGAGACGCTCGCGTGAAGCGCAACGTCATCGATCTTAACAGTTTGAGTGGCTTTTTTTCGCATAAGGACGTAAACCTGAAGACTTAACGAGTTTAACAATAATCACAGTCGCGCCAAAAACGATAGCGGCAACCAAATATGGGTAGGTTACTGGTACCCCGTTAGGGTTAGCAATACCAAGTGGCGATAGCGTAACATAAATGAGAACTAATGCCGCGACCATAAATACACTATAAGCTTCGGCATAACGCCACTTCGCCATAGGAATCTGAGGCTTGCTCATTTTCTCGACATAAGCATGACTTGGTGAGAAATGGCCGATCAGCAACATAATCGAGATTTCCAGCACGAACAATATCCCCATTAGGTGGATGTAATGAACGGTAATCACATCCTTGAAGATAAAGTTGTAAGCACTGTAAACAACGATATGGAAAGGTAGGATAAACTTCGCTGCTTTCGCTGGCACCTTAGTCGTTAAAAAGCCAACCAACACAATCGCGATAACCGGAATATTATAGAAGCCAGTGAATCGACGCAGCAGATCAAAGATACCGCTTGGGAACTCCAATAGTAACGGAGAGATAATAATAGAGATTAGCGCAAAACCGAGTGACGTCATTTTACCGACTCTAACCAGTTTCTTCTCATCATTACACTTCATTAACGGGCTGTAGAAATCGAGGGCAAACAAGGTCGCACTTGCGTTCACAATACTATTAAAGTGGCTGATCACTGTACCAAACAACGCGGCAGCAAATAGGCCAGTTAACCACCAAGGAAGAATCAACTTCACCAGTGTTGGGTATGCTAAGTCAGGCAGTTCTAGAGTATCACCGTAAATCTTAAAAGCGATGAGCCCTGGCAGTACCATAACGATAGGCACAATCAGTTTGATAGAGCCTGCGAATAACACGCCTTTTTGACCTTCAGAAAGAGACTTAGCACCAAGGGTACGCTGAATGATCATCTGGTTGGTACACCAGTAGAATAAGTTCGCCGCAATCATGCCAGTAAAGATGGTTGAGAATGGGACGCTGCTATCTGCGTCACCAATGGCGTTGAGTTGTTCTGGGTTACTCTTTATTAGTTCTTCAATTCCAGTTAGCGCACTGCCATCCCCTAGCATCATTAAACCCAAAACAGGAATAAGCAGAGAAGCGAGTAGTAACAGAACTCCGTTAATCGTATCTGAAATTGCCACTGCTTTTAGCCCGCCAATTGCGGCATATAGCCCACCTACAGCACCCATAGCCAATGACAACCCAGCGATTACCCAGAAGTAATCTATATTGACCATCTCTTGTATGTGAAACATTTTCTCAATTGTGATTGAGCCGAGATAGAGGCTCACTGGATTGGCCATAATAACGTAGCCAATCAGACACATCATGCTGATCATACGGCGGGTGTGGGCGTCAAATCGTTCTTCCAAAAATTCAGGAATGGTGGTTAGCCCTCGCTTCAAGTACCTAGGAAGAAAGAACAGCGCCATGATGATAGTCGCGATGGCGGCTGTACTCTCCCAAGCCATACCACTGATATCAAATCGATATGCGTTGCCATTTAGCCCAATCAGTTGCTCGGCAGATAAATTAGACAACAACAGTGAACCCACAATGAAGTAGGCGGATAACCCCCTGCCAGCTAAGAAAAAACCGGACACACCCTCTTCACTTATTCCTTTCGTTTTTCGATAAGAATATAGCGCTACAATTACTGTAAAGAGCAAAAAGCTAAATGTAATAAAAAGTGACTGACTCATTAAAAGTACCAATTTGATAGCGTTTACGTGGAAAATACCTACATTTTTTGGGCGTCTCACCCTGTTTCTTACGTAAAGTTGACTTAAAACAATAAAAGTTAATTCGTATGCTATGTTTCTTGATAGAGATCTCATTATTGTTTTTTCGGCGTTGCGATCGTAGCGCTACGAAAATAAAGTTCACCCCAAGAAATACGAATAACAAGTTGGAAAATATGTTTAATACAGCGAATTTGAAGAAACGCGATATTTCGGAACTACGAAGCCAACGTTGGTACGCACCAGATACGATTCGAGCGTTTGCTCATCGTCAACGCAGCCAGCAAATGGGCCTGAATCGCGAAGAGTTCATGGGTAAACCCGTTATTGGCATTATCAATACGTGGAGTGACCTAAGCCCTTGCCACTCTCACTTAAGAGAGCGTGCAGAAGCAGTAAAACGAGCGGTATGGGCATCAGGTGGTTACCCAGTAGAACTCCCTGCACTTTCGGTAGGTGAAGTACTGGTCAAACCAACGACGATGTTATACCGCAATTTCCTTGCTATGGAAGCAGAAGAACTACTGCGTCAGCACCCAATTGATGGTGCAATTTTGATGGGTGGTTGTGATAAATCGACACCTGCTCTATTAATGGGCGCAATTTCAATGGATATTCCGATGCTATTTTGCCCAGCAGGACCTATGTCTTCAGGCAAATGGCGTGGCACAACAACAGGCGCAGGTACTCACACTAAGAAATACTGGGACCAACTTCGTTTAGGCGCGATTACTCAGCACGATTGGGTTGAGTTAGAGGGTGCCATGACCCGTTCTATCGGTACTTGTAACACTATGGGTACTGCATCAACGATGACTTCTATTGCTGATGCAATCGGCTTTATGATTCCAGGTGCTTCTTCTATTCCTGCTGCAGATTCTCGCCATACACAAATGGCTGCGCAGTGCGGTAAAACGATTGTCGACATGGTTTGGTATGACCATAAGCCGTCTTCTTGGCTAACTCGTGAAAACTTCCTGAACGGCATCGTTGCTTACATGGCTGTAGGTGGCTCAACAAACGCAGCCATTCACCTGATTGCGATGGCTAACCGAGCGAAAATTAAGATCACGCTTGATGATATGGAAGAAATTGCTCGTAAAGTACCTGTACTTGCGAACTTATTCCCATCGGGTGATCAGCTTATGGAAGAGTTTTTCTTTGCTGGCGGCCTAATGGCTCAACTGAAGAAAATCAGTCAATTCTTACACCTTGACGTAACGGGTGTGCTCAACACGCCAATGAGTAGCTGGTTAGAACACGCTGATTGTTACGATGACAACGTTATCCGTGACCTAGAAAACCCAGTAGTGCCACTGTCTCAAGGCTGCGCACTATCTGTTCTTAAAGGCAACTTATGCCCGAACGGTGCGGTAATGAAATCTTCAGCGGCACTGCCCGAACTGCGTAAGCACCGTGGTCGTGCACTGGTATTCGATAATCATCAAGATTTATCAGACACCATCGATCAACCAGACTTAGATGTCACTAAAGACACAGTCATCATCCTAAGAAACGCAGGGCCAGTTGGTGCACCGGGTATGCCGGAATGGGGCAACCTTCCAATTCCTAAGAAACTTCTTAAAGAAGGCGTCACTGACATGGTTCGAATTACCGATGCACGCATGTCAGGCACACACTATGGCACTTGTATCTTACACGTTGCGCCAGAATCAGCAGTAGGTGGTCCACTCGCATTGGTGAAAACTGACGACATCATCGAGCTCGATATTGAAGCAGGCACACTGAACATGCTGGTGTCTGAAGAAGAGCTAGCAAATCGCCGTGAGAACCTGAAGCCAACACACAAAACATTCGAGCGTTCGTACGCTGCGCTATACCAGCAACACGTAACTCAAGCAGACGAAGGGTGTGATTTCGATTTCCTTCAAGCGGGCAGCGACGTTCCAGAACCACCAATTCACTAAGGTATAAACAATGAACAAATTTAAAAACGCAATTGAAGCTGGTGACGTACAGCTTGGTACTTGGATGATGACAGGCAGCGATACCGTTGCTGAAGCGATGGCGACAGTGGGCTTTGACTTCTTGGTTCTTGACCAAGAGCACGTGCCAGTAGACTCACTCGATGCAGTTCGCATTGACCGTGCTGTTCGCAACGCATCAAACAAAACAGTACCGCTTTACCGCCTAGCGTGGAATGACGTGGTGTTGATTAAGCGTGCTCTTGATGGTGGTGCAAACTCACTAATGGTGCCATTCATTAACACAGCAGAAGAAGCAAAAGCGGCAGTAGAAGCGGCTTACTACCCACCACTAGGTAAACGTGGTTTTGCAGCTGTTCACCGCGCTTCTATGTACGGTTCAAACTCTGATTTCCTACGTGAAGCAAACGAAGAGCTATGCTTCATTTTACAGATGGAAACACCAGAGGCGATCGACAATATGGAAGAGATTGCAGCGGTTGAAGGTGTGACTGGCTTCTTCATCGGCCCTGGCGATATGTCTGCGGCAATGGGCCATACGGGTAACCCGTCTCATCCTGAGGTACAAGCAAAAATCGCACAAGGTTTAGATAAAGCGAAAACACTGGGTTTACCTTGCGGGATCGTTGGCGGTACACCTGAACTGGCGAACAAATACCAAGAAATGGGCTTCTCATTCGTCGCGCTAGGTTCTGATATGAGCTACCTAATGGCTCGTGCAAAAGAGCAGCTAGCAGCTATCCGCGGTGAAGAAATCACAGTATCAGGCGGTGAGGTTTACTAATGCTTAATGTCGTCACTAAAACTCAAGGCGAACTTGTACTTAAAGTCGCTCCACAACTTGGCGGTGCAATCGCAGGCTTAACCTATCGAGGTATCGATATTTTAAGACCGTTACCCAATCAAGATGATGTGATTGTGAATCAGTCGGGCAGTTTTCCTCTTGTGCCTTACTCCAACCGAATCGGGCTGGGTAAATTTGAGTTTGGTGGCGAGCGTTATGAACTAATTAAAAACTTTGGGGACCACCCGCATTCCATTCATGGGAACGCTTGGAAAGGCGAATGGGTAGTGGCAGAAGAGTCTGCGACAGGGTGTGTCCTCAAGTTTTTACACCAAGCTGATTTGGAAGAATACCACCACTGGCCTTGGCCTTATCAAGCGACTCAAACCTTTGAACTGCTTGAAAATGAGCTGAGAGTGACACTGAAATATTTCAATCTAGCAGAGCGCACTGTGCCTGTTGGCCTTGGTTTCCACCCTTACTTTGCCAATGCTGATCGAAGCTTGATTCAACTTAACGCAGACAAGGTACTACTCAACGATGAAAACACCTTGCCATGTGCCACTGTTGATGTGCCTAAAGAGTGGGATTTCAGTACTTTACGACGCCCTCAGCCAGGGTCTGTAGACAACTGTTTCTCAGGTTGGGATGGTCACGCCAATGTGATTTGGCCTGAACAAGGTATCAGAGCGGAAATGAGTTCTCCGGATGCAAGCAATGTGATTGTGTTCGTGCCAGGAACGGAGAAAAACTTCGTTGCTATCGAGCCAGTAACGAATGTGAACAACGCAATTAATGACCTCACCAGTGGTGAAAGTGACCAAGCAATGAAGCTCGTCGATGCTGGTCAGTCCGTATCAATGACAATGATTATTAAGGTTTCAGATTATGAGTAACCCAGAAGTCTTATTCGATTACATCGGGCATTTACCTGAATGTCCAACTTGGGACGCCAAGACCCAAACTCTGCTTTGGACAGACATTTTAGAACACGAGATCCATCGTTTCTGCCCTGAGAGTAAAGCTCACACAGTACTGAACTTCGATGAAGAAGTGGGTTGTTTTGCTCTGCGTGAAAAAGGCGGCTTCATTGCAGCTATGCGCACAGGCATCTTCCTTACTGATGACAGCGGCAAGATCGAAAAGCAAGTATGTGAAAACCCAAACAACCCGTTTGTTGCGCGTTTCAATGACGGCGGTGTTGACCAAGATGGCCGCTTCTATGCGGGCACTTACTGGGGCCCAAGAACGTTTAACGGTGCAATGTTGATGCGTATTGATGCATCGCTTACACCAAAGGTTGTGCAGTGCGACATTCTTGGCGCTAACGGCCTTGCATTCAGCCCTGACAAAAAATGGATGTACACCACTGACACTCCTAACCATGTGATGTACCGAACCCCTCTACTGGCGGACGGTGAGCTGGGAATGCGTGAAGTGTTTAAGACTTTCCCTCAAGGCAATGGTCGTCCTGACGGTGCGGCAGTTGATGTGGAAGGTTGTTACTGGACGGCACTGTTTGATGGTCACCGTATCGCAAGAATCAGCCCTGAAGGCGAGATCCTTGAAGAGTACCCATTGCCAGTGCGCTGCCCAACCATGGTCTGTTTTGGTGGTCACGATATGAAGACACTCTTCATTACAACTACTCGTGAAAACATGGAACAGGAAGAACTTGAAGAGCGCCCACTTTCCGGTGCGATCTTCACAATGAGAACCAACGTGGCCGGTATGGTCAAACCAACATTTTTAGAGAACGAATAATATGCAAACTATTGGATTTATTGGCCTAGGTCTTATGGGTGAAGCGATGTCAAAGAACATCGTTCAAAAACACGAAGGTAAAGTTTTTGTTTATGACCTAAACAAAGAGCAAGTCGCTAAGCTCGTAGACGCTGGCGCAACAGCAGCAGACAGCATCGCAGAAGTTGCGAAAAAAGCCGATGTTATCATCTCAATGGTACCGAAGTCAGTTCACGTACAAGCCGTTTATAAAGAGCTTATCCCTGAACTGTCTGAGCGCCATATTACTATCGACATGTCGACTATCGATCCAAGCGTGTCTATCGAAGTATCTAAGCAAGTGGCTGAAACTGGCGCAATTATGCTTGATGCACCAGTAGTTAAATCAGTACCGGCAGCCATCGCTGCTGACTTAGGTATCTACATCGGTGGTGACAAAGCTGCATACGAAAAAGTAGAGCACATCTTGGCAATGATGGGCTCAAACCAAATCCACCTTGGTGACAATGGCCGTGGTCTTGTGATGAAAATCCTTCACAACAACCTAGTTGGTGGCATTCAAAACGCGATGAACGAAATGGTTGCAGCCGCTGAGCATTACGGCATCGAAAAAGACGACTTTGGTACAGCATGTTCTTACGGTGGTGCATCGAACTTTTACATGACAGGCAAACTTCCTGCTGTCGCTAAGCAAGATTACACCACTGCGTTTTCTCTAGAGAACATGGCAAAAGACGTTCACATCATGAAATCAATGATGGAAGAGTCAGGCCTGACACTTCCAGGTGCAGATGTCGTTAAAGCGGTATACGACCAAGGCCTAGAAGCGGGTATCGGCGGTGAAGATTTCTGTGCAACTTACAAAGTTGTTCAACAAAACTCAAAAGCATAACTAATTTGACCTCCGGCTATCGGCTGGAGGTAATTTCCAATCGAGGCAAAAGAAAATGAATTACGCAGAAAATGTAAAATACGCATCTCTTGAAGGCAAAGTTGCTGTAATTACGGGTGGTGCAAGTGGCATCGGTGAAGAGCTGGTACGTAGCTTTGTAAGCCAAGGCTCTAAAGTTGCTTTCCTAGATTACGACAAAGAAGCAGGCGAGAAACTGGCTGAAGAACTAGGTTGCCTATTCCTGTTCTGTGATGTGACCAACACTGAACTGCTTCAAAACTGTTTCCAAGAAGTGTCTAAGCACTACGGTACGGTTGATATCCTAGTGAACAACGCTGGTTCTGATGATCACCACACTATCGATGATCTAACAGAAGAATACTTCGACAACCGCATCAACATGAACCTACGTCACCAGTTATTTGCGATTCAAAGCGTTATTGATGGCATGACAGAAAAAGGCGCGGGCTCAATCATCAACATGGGTTCAATCAACTGGATGCGTGGCCGTCCAGGTCGTGTGTGTTACTCACTGTCTAAAGCGGCTATCCACGGCTTCACTCGTACTCTAGCTCAAGAACTAGGTGAGCGTGGTATTCGTGTGAACAGCCTTGTTCCAGGTGCAATCCGCACACCTAAGCAAGACGCAATGTGGGCAAAACTAGACCCATCAGCAGTAAACCAATTCGTAGAACTTCAAGCGCTTAAATTCCGCTTAGATGGCACTCACTGTGCTCGACTAGCGCTGTTCCTAGGTTCGGATGAATCTTGTGGTTGTACTGGTCAAGACTTCGTAGTGGATGCAGGTCTAACTCTTAACTAATTATAATTAAATGGATTTTTAGCAATGTCATTTTTTGATTTAACAACTCCAGATGGAGATGCACTAAGCGGTACAACGGTAATAACTGTTGTAGGTCTTATGTTCATGTACACCTTTGTCGGCATTTGTGCTGGCTTTGGTGGCGGCCTAACAACGATGCCTTTGGTATCAATGCTTTTACCAGTAAAAATGGCGGCACCGATGTCCGTTATGGTTGGTACCGCAACAGCTCTTTACGCGACATGGTTATCTCGTAAAGAGACTGACTGGAAATCAGCAATGGTTCTGATTGGTTTCTCTATCTTAGGTGTACCAGTAGGTATCTACGCACTGTCTTACCTACCAGACAGCATCATGAAAATGGGCCTAGGTATTTTCCTAATCGTGTACTCTTTCTACAGCCTATTTGTTCCACGCCTACCGGTTTACGATAAAAACTGGATTGCAGCGCCAATGGGTGCAGTAGCAGGTGCGTTAGGTGCGGCTTTCTCTACGAATGGTCCACCGGTTGTTATCTACGGTATGCTTCGTAACCTTGGTCCTGCGGCTTTCCGTGGCACACTGAACGCGTTCTTTACTGCAAACAACCTAACAATCATTGGTGGTTTGGCAACAAGCGGTATTCTGACTGTTGATACAGTGAAGCTAGTAATGTTCGCTATCCCGACTATGATTCTTGGTTCTGTTGTTGGTCAGTACGTTCATAAACGCATCCCAACATCTGTGTTCCGCCTAATGGTATTTGTACTACTGATTGCTTCTGGTGCAATGCTAATTAAAGGTGCTGCTGATTTACCTGCTGCTCTTTGTCTAGGTGTTGCATTTGGTGCGCTTGCTATCTGCCAACTTGCTTTCGGTAAGAAAGTAGCGGCTATCCGTAAAGCGGATGAAGAAGAAAAAGCGAAAGCAGCTGCGGAAACAGCAACAGCATAATTGACTCTTTCTATCGTCGAATGAAAAAGCCCTATAACGTTTCATCGTTATAGGGCTTTTTTTTAAAGCAACTTTGAGTGTGCTAATGGTTAATTACAGCGAATCAACACACTGTGGAAAGATCGCTTGGAAGCCTTCAGCGTGTTGACAGCTTCTGCCGCCCGCTTGGCCACCTGAGTTACGTCTAAAGTGGTTGCCACGATTTTCTGCTAGGTTCTCGTAGAAGGTCCATAGGTGTTCTTGACCTTGCATGCATTCAATGGCCGCTTTCTTGCTTTCCCACACTTCAGAGATATCTAGGAAGGTATTTGGTTTCCATTCCATCTGCTCACTTTGGTGTGGTTCGAATAGGTAAACCTGAGGGGCGCCTAGTACTTTCTCACCTGGGTTATGACCCCAAGCTTGTGCGATCATACGGCACTGTAGAGTGATCTCAGTTGCATACATGTGGTCTGTGTTGTACGGGTCCCATTTAGAGTGAGTCATGATGAACTCTGGTTGAATCTCACGGATCAGGTCGACAATTTGGTACTTTCCTTCTTTGTCGATTTCCAATGGGTAATCACCGAAATCAAAGAAACGAATGTCACTAACCCCAAGAGCTGCCGCTGCTGCTGTCGCTTCTTCATGACGAATACGCTTAACGTCTTCAAGTGTCATGCCCTCTTGTTTCCATAGCTTTGCAGACTCGCCACGCTCACCGTATGAAAGACATGCAATGGTCACTTCGTAGCCCAGCTTTTGGTGAAGGGCGATGGCACCGCCACAACGCCATACAAAATCTGCTGAATGGGCACTGATTACTAAAGCTGTTTTCTTTGTTGTCATGTTATTAATCCTTTATTTACTCTTGAGCTCGTCTGATGAGCGTGTCTTTTATGTTCTTTGTTCGGTTAAAATTGTTCGGTATCGATTTCGGCTTGAGTAGGCGCGTTGTAGCGACCGCCAACAAATGCCTTTTGCGGAACCGTGCGCTCAACCAGTTCTAGCAGGGCGTTCGAAACCGTGTAGTGCTGCGCGTTTAAGTTATCTTCTAGATGCTTAAAGTTAGTGGTGCCTGGTAGTGCAATCGAATGAGGCGCTTTAGCCAGCGTCCATGCCAATGCAAATTGAGCCAGAGTTGGCGCAGGTAGTGATACATTCTCTTCAGCAAAAATCGGCAGCAGAGAAGCGAATTTATTCACGGCCGATAAGTTAGATTCAAAGTTTTCTGCATTAAATCTCGGCATCGCATTACGAATATCACCATCCACAAATTGATTGCTTTGCAGCTCGCCACTCAGGATGCCGCGCCCTACAGGGCTGAAAGACACAAAGGTACTTCCCAGCTCTTGGCATTTATCAATCACTGCGATCTCTGCGTTGCGTGACCACAATGAATATTCCGACTGAACCGCTGCAATTGGGTGGATTTGGTGTGCCTTTTCCAGCGTGGTTGCCGATACCTCAGATAGGCCAAGGTGTTTGATTTTGCCTTCATCAACCAGTCTCGAAAGTTCACCAATGCTCTCTTCAATCGGAACTGATTTATCCCAGCGGTGCAGATAGTAGAGGTCAATCACATCGGTATTGAGACGTTGCAGCGCCTCTTCGCAGGTTTGACGAATGGTTTGTGGGCGACCATCAATCGCACGTTTACCATCCGGGCCTTTAAACATGCCGCACTTGCTGGCAAGGAAGAATTCATTACGGCGATGACCTACTGCTTTAGCGAGTAGTTTCTCGTTGTTACCAAACCCATAAAGAGCTGCGGTATCCAGCATGTTGTAGCCGAGATCAAGCGCCTTATTAAGTAGCTTGATGCTGTGCTCTTCACTTGGAGGAGTTCCGTATGCGTGAGAAACGTTCATACATCCAAGGGCCACTGGCGCGAGTGAGTGCTCACCTATAGTAATCATCGCCGGGCTCCTTACTCTTGCTCTAGCAGTTGTTCTAATGCGTGCAGTGTCTCCATTGCTGGTAGGCAGCTTGCGACACTTGAGTTTGGTTCGCGGCCTGTGCGAATCGCATCGAAGAACTCACGGTCGATTAGCTCGATGCCGTTGTTTGAAACCGCGACACCTTCCAGTGAAATCGGGTTCTCTTTGCCATCGAATAGATCGTCGTAGCGAGCGATGTAGGTGCCTTCGTCACAGATGTAGCGGAAGAAGGTGCCAAATGGACCGTCGTTATTAAATGAGAGTGATAGCGTGCATAACGCGCCAGATGGCGTTTTCATACCAATGCTCATGTCCATTGCGATGTTCAGCTCTGGGTGAATAGGGCCTTGCAGTGCTTGAATCTTTGATGCCTTCTCACCGGTTTGGTATTGGAAAAGGTCAACAGTGTGACAAGCGTGATGCCATAGTAGGTGATCAGTCCAAGTACGTGGTTCACCTTTTGCGTTGGTGTTAGTGCGACGGAAGAAGTAGGTTTGAACATCCATTTGTTGGATGTTTAGCTCGCCAGCTGCGATCTTGTTGTGGATCCACTGGTGGCTTGGATTAAATCGGCGAGTGTGACCAGCCATAGCAACAACGCCAGTTTTCTTTTGAGTCTCAACCACTTTGTAGCTGTCTTCAATGTTGTCTGCCATTGGGATTTCAACCAGAACATGCTTGCCAGCTTCCATACATGCGATAGCTTGCTCAGCATGCATTTGAGTTGGTGTTGCTAGAATCACTGCATCGACGTTGTCAGATTTCAGTGCTTCCTCAAGTGAAGAGAAGCCTTGAGCTGTTTGATTGTAATCTGTGATGAGTTGATCAAGTTTGTCCGCTTCAGGGGCAACCATCGCAGTAACAGTAACGTCGTCGATATTACGCAGTGCCTCTAAATGTTTTTGGCCGAATGCACCCGTAGCGCCTACTACACACACTTTCATAATCATTCCTTTTGTATTCAAGCGATTAAACTATTGGATATTTTGTAATTTCGTTGCGGTCGATTCTGTATCCTCGACCTGCAGTTGTTCTATGATCTGGTCAGACAGTTGAGCTAGAGGTTGCTCTGATGCTTCGATGTTGAGTTCACCGAGCGACTGATGCCAGTTCATTGCCCCTTCGACCATCGAGTGACTCATGCCTAGCTCGTTTAAAGTCGCTGCGACTTCTTTCAATTCTGCGTGACGTCTTTGACCGTGGTTGAGCATGCGTTCCATGTGATAACGACTTAGGTGACTCAGCTCTAATCCCGGGTAGGTGTGGCTTAGCGATTTCAGCACGTGATGTTCAACACCTGATTTACGAGCTGCCAGTACGCACTCTGTGGTTAGCGCTTCTAAGCCTTTAACCATGACTGATCGCATCATTTTTATGCTTGATGCATCGCCTACGTTTTCTGAGATAACCTCAACGTCGAAACCCAGTAGAGTTAGGTATTCCGCGACCTTGTCGGCCTTTTGTCCGGACAAGTAGAGCGGAATATTAGGCTGTGATGTCAATACAGGTGCCATGATGGCAATGTCGATGTACTCAGCGCCTTGCGCTTTAACCAGTTTTGCCAGTCTTTGTTTGGCTTGCGGAGAGCAAGAGTTACAGTCGAGTACAATCTGTTTTTCAGTCAGAGAGCCTGCGATCTGCTGCAGTGCCTGTTCAGCTTGGTCAGCGGTGACTAGGGAAAAAATAAGTTGTGCGCCGTGAATGGCTTCTTCAGGACGAAATGTCCCTTGCACACCTTGATCAATATATTCGAGAAGTTTTTTCTCTCGGGTAAATATATTGTTCGTCTTTATGTCAAAGGCATTAATTATTTCAGGTGCTCGATCATTCCAAGAAGAAATAAATGTTTTTGCTGCTTCGCCAAAACCAATAAATGCAATCCTACTGATTTTCACCATAACCACCTTTTTGTTCGTTAATTATCTTTGGCTATGGTCAAACACTATCATTTGGTATTGAGTGCGGATAATCAATTTAATTCAAAGGGTATTCAATTTTGAAAATAATAGGGTTATTACAGCGACATTTTAACTCCGTTTGTTCGCAATAATTGTAAGAAGTGAGTCTGTACAGAAGTGGCAAACCAGTTTTTGCGGACCGTCAAACCAATGGGCCTGGATTGTTCTTCACCTTCATAAGGAAGAGCAACTAAATGCCCCTCATCGAGATCGCGTCTGATTTGATGTTGGGAAAGAAGGGTTAATCGATCACTGCCCAGTAATAGCTCTTTAACTAGCATTTGCGAGCTTGCCTCAATTAAACGATTCGGTACTTCCAGTGAGGCTTTGGTAAACATATCTTCGAACATTTTACGCGCGGGGGTTGCACTGGAAGAGACAACCCAGCTTGATTCTTGAAGCTCTTTGATACTGACTTTATCTCGTTTTGCTAAAGGATGGTCTGCACGCGATAAAATGGTGTTCTTCGATTCAAATAAAGTTTCTTGACGAATATCGGTGCTAGGAGCGGGAAAGCGTAGTGCACCAATTAGAATATCAATTTCGCCGTATTTTAGGTGGTTGAGCAGGTCTTT
Source organism: Vibrio chagasii (assembly GCA_041879415.1). Lineage (NCBI taxonomy): Bacteria > Pseudomonadati > Pseudomonadota > Gammaproteobacteria > Vibrionales > Vibrionaceae > Vibrio > Vibrio chagasii. The sequence continues at coordinate 1,279,532 of CP090852.1, forward strand.
ATAAGGGCCATCAATGACGTGTATTTGGCAGTCAGGATAGGCGTTAGAAAACTCATTAATGGTACTTGGAAGCAAGCAGGTTCTCGCTAGAGGTAAACAACCGACTGTGATCACCGAACTGTGTCGGTTGCTTAGAAGGTTTACCTCATCAAGCCCTTGTTTTATCTCAACAAAAGCGAGTTTGCTCGCCTTGTCTAATGCTGCTCCTGCCTTAGAGAGGGCAATCCCAGTACTGGTCTTTTCAAACAGAGTAAACCCGAGAATTTCTTCAAGATCTTTTGATGCTCGGTAAACCGATGATTGAGACACTTCAAGTAACCGGCTCGCCTCGGTAAAGCTTTGTCCGTTAGCGACGGCGACTAGGGCTTTTAGTTGTGTGGTGGTGATATTAAACAGATAACGCTGCACACTATTTTTGCGTTGTTTCGTGGCAATTTTTAGCGCATTAGAGATGCCTTGACTGATGTTTTCCAGCGCACGGTCAATTCGAAAAGCGAAGGCTTCACCCTGTTTCGTTGGCGTCATGCCGTCACTGGTGCGTTCAAACAGCTCACTGTTCATATTCTTTTCAAGCTTGGAGATAGCTTGTGTTATTGCGGGTTGAGAAAGGAAAACCGTGTCAGATGCTTTGCTAATACTTCCTGTATGAACGACTTCAGATATCGCCCTAAGGTGGCGCAAATTTGGGATGTTAAACATACGGTTTCCTTACCACTGAACGTTGGTTACGGTACGAAATATGAAATAAATCACAGTTTGGGTTTTTAGAGTTTAAACTCTATTAATGATCTGGCTCGAAACAGTCGACTCCCTTATCAATGGACATATTAGTAACGGAATTCAAACACTCTATGAAGTAGCGAATGATATATTGTTTCTAAAGTGTGACTTAATTCTCCAAAATTAACCAATTTGTAAAATATCAAATTTGACCATTTATTGATGGTGATTATGTTTATTTTTTATTCTTAACTTTATGATTTTTTGTGATTATTTCTATTTATCTCTGACCCTTTAAGAGCGAGGATTATCTAATTTTTGAATAATGCTTTCAGTAAGTGAATTTTGTTTTGTTAATTCCTAGTGTTAGTTTTATCGGCAATGAAACAGGAGGTTCCATAGAATGAAAACTATAAAGACACTATCACTGGCTGTATCACTGGCATTTGCTGCAAACACATCAGCTGCGGATATCGATATTACAATAGGTCATGTCGACTCTCAGGATTGGACGATCTCTAAGAAAGGGGCTGCGACACAGGTATTCAAAAATATCGTAGAAGCGGAATCTGGCGGTCGTATCGCGGTTAACATCTACCCATCAGGTCAACTTGGTGGTGAAACAGAGCTGCTTCAGTCTACACAAGAGGGAATGCTGACCATGACGATGGTGTCTGGTGCTTATTCTAAACTGTGTAAAGAAGCCAATGTTCTTGAAATTCCTTACCTTTTCCCATCTGCGCCTGTTGCTTGGGAAGTGCTAGATGGCGAGTTTGGCCAGCAACTTAATGAGCAATGTTTAAAACAAACAGGTCTACGTAACCTGGCTTACGGTGAGACAGGCTTCCGGCACTTCACCAACTCAAAACGCGAAATCAAATCTCCTGATGATCTAAAAGGTCTGAAGATTCGTGTAATGACAACCCCGCTTTATGTTGAGCTGCTGAAATCTTTAGGTGCCGAGCCTACACCTATTGCCTTCCCAGAAGTACCAGCTGCTCTAACAACCGGTGTTATTGATGGTCAAGAAAACCCAGTGAGCGTTATCAGCGCGAATAAGTTCTACGAGCTGCAAGAGTACATCACGCTGGATGGTCACGTGTATGGCACCGACTTCTTATTAATGAACGACGATTTCTACCAAGGTTTATCTGACGCAGACCGTGCGATCATCGATCGTGCAGCGCAAGTTGCAGGTACGGTTGGCCGAGCTGTTCAGCAGGTTAACTCTGCAGAAGGCTTAGAAACGCTAGGTAAGAAAGGCATGAAGATTACATCATTGACAGCAGAGCAGCAGAAGCAATTCCGCGACAAAACTCAGCCTGCAGTAATCAAGTGGCTTGAAGGTACCGTAGATTCGAAATGGATCGATGGCGCACTTCAAGCGGTTGAGACTGCAACGAAGTAACTCTGATGTTCGCAGCATTGATGCTTTCAATGCTGCGCTTTCCCAAGGAGATAGGGAACTATGATGGAACAATATAAAAAACTATTGGCATTCTGCGCAGGTTCGTCTCTGTTTGTACTGTTTGCAGTCATGCTGGTCACCACCATCTCGCGCTATTTCTTCAATACCTCGATCCTATGGGGTGAAGAGCTGTGTAAGTACTCAATGATCTACGGTGTGATGTTTGGTACGTCTCTTTGTTACCTAGAGGGGCTACATATCAAATTTGCGGTTTTAGATTCAGTCAAGTCGGCCATTTTCCAAAAGGTTTTGGCGATTGTAGTTGATATCGCAGTGCTAGTATCGGCGGGCATCATGACTTACTCAGGCTACTTATTTGTCATGAAACGCGGTGGTATCGAATCACCAGGTATTGGCTTGAGCATGTACTACTTCCAGTCTGCGTTAGTTGTTGGTGGTATCTGTCTGTTTGTGGCCGCTCTATTGCGTCTCGCACAACATGTCACGCTATCTCGACGCGCCAATGCGCCAGTCTCTTCTCTCACTCAAGGCGATGTATAAGGATCTACTATGCCATCAATAGCTTTAATGGGCGGTATGCTCGTATTTGGTGTTCCGCTAGTGTTTGCCATTATTTTGGCTATGTCGTTCTACGTAACGAGCACTCCAATCTCAATCAGCCTTGTTGCACAACGAATTTTTAGCGGACTAGACTCATACTCTATTCTGGCTGTTCCACTGTTTGTTCTAGCTGGTGAGCTGATGAACAAGAGTGGTATTACGAATCGCATTATTGATTTTGCTAACGCCTTGGTTGGTCATTTCCGTGGTGGTTTAGCACAAGTAAATATCTGGTCTTCGGTCATGTTTGCCGGGATCTCAGGTTCCGCGGTAGCAGACACTTCTGCACTGGGTCGAGTGTTTATCCCTCAAATGGAAAAAGAGGGCTACAGCAAAGAGTTTTCATCGGCACTGACGGCTGCCTCTTCGGTGATTGGTCCTATGATCCCACCGAGTATTCCGGTGATCATCTACGCACTTATCGCTAGTGGTGTCTCTGTTCCTGCTCTGTTCTTAGCGGGTATTGTTCCGGGTGTTTTGTCGGCGATTGCCCTGTCAGTGTTTGTTTTCTTCTATGCGACCAAGCATAAGATTGTGAATACCGGTGTGCGAACCAGTCGTCGCAAAGCGTTGGTTAAAGCCTTTGTACCACTGACGATGCCAATCTTTATCCTTGGATCAATTCTGATGGGTATCGTGACGCCAACTGAAGCGGCCGCATTTGCTGCATTCTATGCGCTGTCGGTAGGCATGTTCATGTACAAATCAATCAAAGTCAGTGACTTACCTGAAGTGTTTATGCGTTCAATGCGCGACTCTTCTATCGTATTGATTCTGATTGCTGTTGTCTCTGTAGCAAACTGGCTACTAACCTTCTCGCGTGTACCTCAATACATTAGCCAACAGGTACTTAGCACTATCTCAGATCCGATTATGTTCCTAATCATGGTGAACCTAATCCTACTGGCGGTGGGCCTGTTCCTTGAAGGCATTGCAGCCATGCTAATCCTTATCCCAATCTTCCACCCGATTGCGATGAGCTTTGGTATCGACCCAGTTCACTTTGGCATTGTGGTTATCTTCAACCTAATGATTGGTTTGATTACACCACCAATGGGCATCTGTCTGTTTGTCTCCAATACCATTTCCAAGGTCGGGATTGCTGCGATATCTAAGCAAGTTATTCCTCTATTCCTACTGGAAGTTGTAGTGCTGTTCTTCATCACTTTCGTACCACAAAGCGTGCTCTTCTTACCGAAATTATTCGGCTACTAGAGAAAAACAATGTTTGTATTTGAAGTGTTGCTGCCACTGATTTTTATCGTGGCAGTAGGGTTCCTCACGACCAAAAAAGGCTTTTTTAGCCAACAATTCGTCGCTGAGGTGAGCAAGTTCGTGCTGTATGTATCGCTGCCAGCAGTGATCATCAGCAGCTTGAGTAGCATTGAATTAGGGCAGGTCATCCAAGTCAACTTCATGTTGGTGTACGCCATTGCAGGCTTGAGCGCGATGACTGTGGCGATATTGGTGAGCAAAGGCCTGCTCAAGTCCACTTGGACGGAAAGCTTCATCAATGGTTTGGGCAGCGGTATGCCAAACAGTGCGTTTGTTGGCTTTCCAGTGGTGTTATCGCTGTACGACGGCCAGTTCATTGAAGCATTTTTAATGTGTGTGCTGATTGAGAATCTGGTGTTTATCCCACTGAGTTTGATTTCACTGGAGTTTGCCCAAGGTCGTTCGTCAAGCATCAGTGAGCAGCTAAAGATTGTCGCGGGTCGTATTAGTCGCAATCCGATTATCTTGGCGATCAGCTTTGCTTTAGTCGTGAATATCACGGGAATTCGCTTGCCAGAATTCGTGACTGAAGGGGTATCCATTTTTGCGAAAACATCGGTCGCATTGGCGCTATTTGCTATTGGTGGGGCACTGGGGCAGTCACTGAAATTTGAGCAGTTCAGACGAATCGCTTTTGTGACGTCGATGAAGCTGGTGTTCTTCCCATTGGTGGTTGTTGCACTGCTGATGACGCTACCCGTTGAAGGTGACCTCAAGTATGTCTTACTGATCTTTGCTGCGTCTCCTATGTTGTCTATCTACCCGATTTTAGGTGGGCTCTATCAACAACAACGCTTCTGTTTGAACACTCTAATTATTACGACGGTGGCCTCTGGACTCTCGCTGTCCGTCGTTATTGCTATCACAACATCATCATAAAAATAGACGCCTGTAGAGCGTGAATGAAAAATAAGGTCATAACATGGAACAAGTTAAAATTGCTGTCGCTGGGGCTGGTCTGATCGGAAAAACACACATCAAACTGGTTTCTGAAAACGCGCAATGTCAGTTGGCGTCGATTGTTGATCCTTCTCCGGGTGCAAAAGAGGTTGCTGAAGAATATGGCGTTAAGGTTTACGCCAGCCTAGAAGAGCTGTTTGCTCAAGACAAGCCAGACGGTGTGATCTTGGCGACACCAAATCGTCTGCATGCGATTCAAGCGCACGAGTGTATCAATGCCGGCGTGCCTGCCATTGTCGAGAAGCCAGTTACCGACTCGATCGAAGATGCCATTGAGCTTCTTAAACACGCAAATCGTGAAGAAGCAAAAATGCTGGTTGGCCATCACCGTGCATATAGCCCACTGCTAGAGACGGCTAAGTCGATTATCGACAGCGGCGAACTGGGTAAGACGGTATCTATCATGGGCAGCGCTATGTTCTACAAACCTGATTACTACTACAACGAAGGCGAGTGGCGCAAAGTTAAAGGCGGCGGCCCGATCTTAATTAACATGATTCATGAGATTGGCAACCTGCGTCATTTGGTTGGCGACATTGTTGGTGTTCAGGCTCTGAATTCGAATGCGACTCGCGAGTTTGAAGTTGAAGATACAACCGCAATCTCGCTGCGATTTGCTAACGGCACACTGGGTTCATTCATGTTGTCAGATGCCTCAGCAAGCCCGCGCAGCTGGGAGCAAACCTCGCAAGAAAACAAGACCTACGCGACTTACGAAACTGAGGATTGCTACCACGTGGCTGGCACTAACGGCTCGCTATCGATCCCGACAATGCAGATTAAGTCTTTTAAAGAGGGTGTGACACCTTCTTGGTGGAATGCGATGGAAGAGCGCCAAGAGCCAGTAACGCGTGAAGATCCACTTAAGCGTCAACTTGAGCATTTCTGCGCCTTAATTCGTGGCGAAGAACAGACACCAAAAGTCAGCATTTACGATGGCTTGCAAAATCTGTTGGTGATCGACGCCATCATCAAAGCGACAGAAACGGAGCAATACGTTCCGGTTCAAGATGTTACTGCACTGGTTAATTAAGGGAGTTTAGGATGAAGTATTCAATCGCGACTGTTTGTCTATCTGGCACTCTTGAACAGAAGATGCATGCAGCGGCTAAAGCCGGTTTTCATGCCATCGAAATTTTTGAAAATGATTTAACTCAGTACCGTGGTTCTGCAGCCGACGTTAAACGTATTGCTGACAGCATGGGGCTTGAGATCTTGGTTCTACAACCTTTCCGAGACATGGAAGGGATGCCAAATGGCTTGCGCGAAAAGAAATACAAGATGATGGAGCGCAAGATGGATCTAGCGCATCAGCTGGGCACAAAACGCCTAATGATGTGCAGTAACGTGAACCCACTTTCGACCAATAATCTTGACCGCTGCGCTGAAGATCTGCATGCCTTGGCAGAATTGGCTAAGCGTGAAGATATGGAATTAGGTTACGAAGCGCTGGCATGGGGGCGTCATATTGCCGACTACGATGATGCTTGGAATTTGGTGAAGATGGTCGACCACCCGAATCTTGGCGTGGTATTGGACACCTTCCACATGTTTGCTCGTGGCAACACACTAGACACGCTGCGTGAAGATATTCCAGTGGAAAAGATTGCTTTGGTGCAGGTCGCTGATGCGCCAAAAATGCAGATGGATATTTTGCAATACAGCCGTCACTACCGATGCTTCCCGGGTCAAGGGGATTTCCCTGTAATCGACTTTGTGAAAACACTCAAAGATAAAGGTTACGATGATTACCTCTCTCATGAAGTGTTTAATGATGAGTTCCGTGCTTCTTCTCCAAGAGAGAAAGCGGTGGATGGCGTACGCTCACTGAAATGGCTAGAAGACCAGACCAACAACCTGTTTGAGATGCCAAGTGTCTCTGATTTGAGCTTCATTGAATTTGCCGTAAAAGAGCGTGAAGATAATCCATTTACCGATGTGATTGAGTCATTGGGCTTTAGCAAAACACACAGCCATAAGAGTAAGAATGTCGACCTATACCAAGTAGGTGATATTAACTTCGTCTTTAACTACGAGAAAAACAGCAACGCTCAGGCGTACTTAGAAGGTCATGGTGAATCTGTGTGCGCGCTTGGTGTATTAACCAAAGATTCAGATCGTTTGGTTGAACTGGCAAAACGCTATAACAGTCCAGCGATTTTCCAAGCCCGCCAAGAAAATGAGCTGGATATTCCAACGCTTAAGAGTTCTAGCAACTTGATGATTCATCTTTTGGATGAGAACCAAGCAGACAAGTTCTACGACGTTGATTTCAAACCAGTAGAGCAGCAACCGGCAGTCAACGATAACTTGATTCGCGTTGACCACATTGGTCAGGTAGTGTCACCAGAGACTTTGCTGTCGAATATGTTCTTCTATAAGTCGATCTTTGGCTTTGTTCCTGAAGATAGCTTCGATCTGCCAGACATAAACGGCTTGATCACCAGTCGCACAATCAAGAGCCCGAATGAGAACATTAAGATTGCACTTAACAGTACCAGCGCTAAGCGCACTTCGGCTCAGCGATTCTTAAATGATTCCAATGGTGCGAGCATCAATCAGATTGCGATTGAGTGTCGAGATATCTTTAAAGCGGCGGCTAACCTATCGCCTATCTACCAATTGAAGATCCCGAATAACTACTACCTAGATATTCAGGCACAATTCGATCTGGAAGATGAGTCGATTGAACAGCTGCAGAAAAACAACATTCTTTACACCGAAGATGACACGGGGGCGTTCTTCCATTTCTACACCAAGGAAGTGAATGGCCTGTTCTTTGAAGTGGTACAGCGAGTGGGTGAGTATAAAAAATACGGTGAAACCAACGCCTTTATTCGTTTGGCTTCTCAGTCTTACCAGGATTAAAGCTAATCAGCACATCCATTTTTGCCCTGAGCAGTAAGAAAGCGTGTGAGTAACCGGAAAGCCACCACTGAATTCAGTGGTGGCTTTTTTCTTAGGCTTACCGTGATAAATACACATCTCACTGACGCTGCATCGCTCTCAAAATCAGCACTAGTTACCACACAAGAATTGCTTTATTACGAATTCGGTTAAGACTGAGATAAAGGTAGAGGCAAGGGACTCATTTCCAGTTTTTTTCTAAAAGCTTCGTCTTTTTGACTTTACCATCGTCTTACGGGCATTTATGCAATTCATCTTATTCGTAAAAGATGATTGATAAACTATTTGAGGACAGGCCATGACAGCGTTTAAGAGTACATCGAGCTACGGTGATAATGCGTTTATTAAAAGCAAACCGCAGATGCTTATGAATATGTATAACACCACAGATGTATTCCCATATTGGGTTGCTGATATGGATTTTCAGATAGCGGAACCCATCACTCAAGAGCTGAATCGTTTGGTCGAACGCGGCGTGTATTCTTACGAGTTTCATGAGCAAGCGGTGTTTGAAGCCCTTTCAAAATGGTATGCAAAGCGTCATGGGCTAAACCTTTCAGCGGACAAATTTGTGCAGGTTCCGGGTGTGCTCTCTGGTATTGCCTTGTTACTGCGCCAATTCACCAACGAAGGTGATGGCGTGCTTATTCATACGCCAGCCTATCACCAGTTTTCTAACTTGGTGAACAAAGCCGGTCGCGAGGTAGTGAAAAGCCCGCTGGTTAATGATGGCCAAAGTTATCGAATAGATTTTGAGGGGATGGATCAACAGATCGTCGACCATAAAGTGAAGACGATGATTTTCTGCAACCCCCATAACCCAACTGGCCGTGTATGGACTGCGCAAGAAATAGAGCAAGTCGTTGAGATCGCCAAGCGCCATGATGTCCTGATCATCAGCGATGAAATCCATTCCGACATTATTTTTGAAGGCCATGCTTTCACGAGCTTGACCAGTTTTGATTACGACAAGGTGATTACCTTGATTGGTTCTCCGGCGAAAACCTTTGGCATGCACAGCATCTCCAATGGCTATGTGTACACTAATAATGAAGCGCTATTTGAAGCGTTTAAAGCCAACGTAGCTGCGATGTACCTTGACCACGGTAACGCTTTGACGACATTTGCGACCATTGCTGCTTTTGAAAAGGGGGGAGAGTGGTTAGATGGCATGTTGGTGTACTTACAAGAGACGGTTAAGTGGATTACTGAGTTTGCAGAGAAGCGCATTCCTCAATTGAAAGTGTTCCAACCACAAGGTACTTATCAGGTGTGGTTTGATTTTTCTGCGTTAGGCTTTTCTAAAGAGAAGCTAAAAAATACCGTGTTTGAGCTGGCGGGGATGGGGTTAACTCCGGGCGGATGGTTTGGCGCTGAGAGTTATCATTTCATGCGAATGAACATTGCGACGTCTCGCGACAATATCGAAAAATCGTTTGAGGCACTGGCAAACGCGATTGATAATGCAGAGCAAGCTGAACGCTAGTTTTGACACGATAATGCCATTTCAAATCGGATAACCGCGAGTCAGCTTAGTGCATGGCTGGCGGTTTTTTTGTGTCTGTGTAATCCTACTCATGGTTTCATAAAGCTGTTTTAGACAGCACAGAATGATTATAGAGATTGATTGGCAGAGAGTTATGTTTAGCGTCCCACTGAATAGTTTTGTACATCGTGTGAGTGATAAGAGCCAAGTAATGGCGAACGCTGCTGAGTGTGGATGTCAGTTGAAGCGAGTTCGTCGCTCACGCAACTGGTTATTAGTGGCTCAAGAGCATCAATTGATCGAATTCAAAGCTTTGTTAACTCATGAAAAAGACGGCTGGATAACAGTAGCCATAGACAAGGTACTGCCAAAACCTGTGGTGTGTTTGGCGTCGCTGTTAGCTGCAACTCCTTCTATGACAGTTGCTCAATTGGTGATGGAGTCTGGGTGTTCTATGGCCGAAGCACGACGAGCCATTGATGACTATGAGGGGCTATAGATAAGTTATGAGTGCTTAGAAAGTACCGAGCAGCAAAAAGCCCGTAACGATATGGCGTTATTTCAGCGCGATATCGTTACGGGCTTTATCATCTGAGTTTCTGTGAAACCAGCGAGAGAATTAAAGTCGAATTAAGAGTTAGCGACTTTTACACGAATCGTGTTTTTGCCAAGCTTGGTCATGTGCAGCTTGTCTAGTGCAGTTTTCGCTTCTTCTTGCTCTGGCATTTCAACGAAAGCGAAACCTTTTGAGTAGCCAGTTTCTTGGTCTAATACTAGGTTGCATGCTTTTACTGAACCGAACTCAGAAAATAGTACACGGATGTCTTGCTCTGTTGTTGAGCGAGATAGGTTACGAACTAGAAGTTTCATAATGAACCTTGAATATGAATTTACATCGCGCATTGTCGCACACTTTGAAGGTCACCCTTACAAAATAATTTAAGATCTCATTTGCCTGGTAGCCAAAATCTGCGACAGCACTTTGAGTTGTTTGGTGTGATTATTCGTCGTCGAACTGTTTGATGGTGAAGGCGTCTTCGATTCGGTTCAGCTCTTCTTGTTCTTTCTGACGAAGCTCTTCTTGGCGAGCTGTTTTCATCTCATTGAGACGTTTCTTCTCTGACTTGGTCAGGAACTTAACGGCTTTTTTGTTGGTTAATGCGTAAGCAGCTACGTCTTCACCTTTTTCTCTGCGCTCGTTTACGCGTTGTGAGAAACGTTCATTGTCGCGAGCTTTACGCTCCGCTGAGGTTAACTTGCTCATGCTTTAAAGCCTTTTTAATTTATCGTGATAGGGAATCTACACGTGGCGAAACAAAGGGGCATTCATCAGTATGAGGTATTGGCCATTTGTACGCTGGTGGCGCATCTTAGCACAGTGGAGGAGCATGTAGGCATGCTATTCGAGGGATTAAACGAAACAGCCCGCAACGTGTCGTTGTGGGCTGGATTCTAAAGTGGGCGATTCAGATCGAATGAAGGGCGAGTTGTCTAAATCTTTTCAATGTACAGGATGACCTCTCCGACCTTAAAGCCAAACTTAGACATCTCGGTCTTATTGAACAATCGTTTTTCATCCATCAAGAACATCCAATCATCCAATGTAACTTCATAGGTACTGCCGTCGACTTCAATTTCTAAATCGTACTTCCAATACAGTGCAGAACCTTGTGTCTCACCATAAGCCGTTCCTACTACATCGTTAGCTGTGCCTGAGTAGGTGTTATCGCCGGTTTTTATCAGGTTCCAAACTCGGGTTGAGCGTTCACCATCGGCAAATGAGAACCACTCTTTGATTTCACCATTATTGCCTTCCCACGTAGCGATGAGTTTAGCATCGAAGCGTCTTAACAAGTTGCCGGAGCGGTCGAGTACCATACCGTAGGCCATTAACTCGCCATTGAAGAAGGACTCAAGCTTGAGCTCTGGTATTGTGTCGACATGATTATCAAGGCTGGCAGAGCCGCAACCTGTTAGCCAACTAAGAGACAGTATTGCGAGAGCCAATTTGATTATTTTTGTTTTTGAAATCATTTATTCAAACCTAATAGTTGTTTGCGTAGGCCAGGTTCGGAGGTGTTTTCAGAGAGCCAGATCGCTAGGAAGGCATCGCCGAATTGTTTATCTTGAATGACACCGATAGGCTGTTCATCGAAGTAAAAGCGACTCACGTTGTCTTCTTCAACACGAATCGTCAATGTGCTTCCTGCTTCTACGTTGGGCCACATCGAGTAGAGGGGCTTCAACCAGCGTTCGATATTGCTGTTAGGGTAGCCGAGCTTGTTCCACTGATCCTCGGTTGCTTCGACTAGGTCCTTACTGTCTATCGCGCGGTAGTACTCTATTTTCAGAGCGCGTTTTGAACTCGAAGGTGCAGTGTAGAATTCAGCAGAGTAGAGGGTCCAAAATAGGTAACTCATCTCCCCTTGTCCGCGCTTGTTTAAATCGTCGACAGCAGAGGCGCGAGCTTGCCCAGCAAACAATAACGCTACGATTAATAGAGAAAAGGTGAAAGCACCTAGAAATGCTTTTAAGTGCTGATTGTTTGCAGCCGTCTGAGTGTTAGATTGGGCACACGCGTGACTCTCAGAGCTCTTTGAATGGAGCGCCTGTGTCCGTTTGAGTGAGTAAGCCATAAGTCACCTCGTTGTCCTTGCCATTGTCGGTTTCATTAGGTTGGAGTAGGCGGCCACAAGAAGAGGTAAAAATATCCCCCAACTCAGCGCAAGGGCAGCAACTACCGATGCATCTGGCCAAGTAGCAAGGAGGGCTCCCGCTTTTATTCCTCCCCAATAGCTACTAGTACCTGCTACGAACCCTAAGGCGAACAAGATCACTTTTGAGCATTTTAAGAGCCAATTAAGGCTGTGGTTGAAGCTAATCAAGAACATGATCCATAGGCAGACGAGCCACACAGGGAACCATGATTGATTGGCAATGGCAGGGTCGACGGCGAAGACGCCGAAGTGAAGCATGAGGCTATCAAGCAGTAGCCCCAATGGTAATAAAACGAGTATTTTAAGGTCGCTGTGGCGAGTCGGTGACAATAGGAAGTGAACGATCACCAGCAGCGGTGTTACGAACGGGGCTTGAGCGGTGAAGAACGCGCTGCAAACCCAGGTCGCTTGAAACAGAATGAGATTAATAATCCAAAACCGTTTCATCTTTCGCTCCAAAGTAACGAGGTTTTCTTGCGACTAAATGGTGAGTACTGATCACTCGCTCTTTGAATGCACCTTCACAGTAGCAGAAGTAGAAGGTCCAAAGACGCTTGAACTCTTCTGAATAGCCCAGAGACTGCAATTCTTCCCAGCTGTTTTGAAAGGCAACGTTCCAATCGTTCAATGTGCGAGCGTAATGCAGACCAATATCGTCAATTTCTTGAACGACAAGGTCGGTACTGGTCGCAAGATGTTGGGTCATCACTGATACAGAAGGTAAGCAGCCGCCAGGGAAAATGTACTTTTGGATAAAGTCGACGCCTTTGCGGTACTTTTCATAACGACCATCGGCGATGGTAATCGCTTGAATCAACATTTTGCCGGAAGGCTTCAACAATGAAGAGCATTTCTCAAAGAAGGTTTGCAGGTATTCATGTCCCACCGCTTCTATCATCTCGATGGAAACCAACTTATCGTATTCACCCGTTAGGTTGCGATAGTCTTCTTTGAGTAGAGTTATTTTATCGGTTAAGCCGAGCGATTTTACCCGCTGCTCTGCCAACTCGTGCTGTGCATCTGAAATAGTCGTCGTCGTGACGTGGCAGCCATAATGCTGCGCCATGAAGATTGCTAAACCACCCCAGCCAGTGCCAATCTCGACCACACTGTCTGCCTCAGAGAGTTCTAGACGCTCACAGATGGTTTTCATTTTGTTCTGCTGTGCTTTCGATAAAGTCAGTGCTTCATCACTATAGATAGCTGACGAGTACTGCATTGAGCTATCAAGAAAACGTTCGTATAGCTCATTACCGATGTCGTAGTGAGCCAAAATGTTTCGCTTAGAGCCTTGCTCGGTGTTGGCGTTTTTGCGACGAAGCAGGAGATTCTTAATGCGAGAAATCCACTGAGTTTTGTCGTCTAGCTCATCTAACTGGGCTTGGTTGCGAGCCATAATCTGGATAACGCGGGTTAGGTCTGGACTGGTCCATTTACCATCTATATAGGCTTCGGATGCCCCGATACTGCCGTTGACAACCACGTCTCTAAAAAAGGTCGCATCGTGAATCACAATTCGACCTTTCAAATCTGCTTCTCTGTCTCCGAACACCGAATGCTGGTCTCGTTCGATGATTTCCAGCGTTGCAAATTGCAGGCGCTCTAGGACCTTAAAGATTAAAGCTCGATACTTACAGTTGCTTGAAACAGCAACGACTTTAGCTTGTTGTTCAATGTTGTTGTTTTGTTTTGCAAGCTGTTCCATGTCAACCTCGCTGAGAATTCATTCTAACTTTTTTGCCAACTAAGTTGGGTGGCATTCGTTGGTTTGAGCACACTCACAACATAATTGAGTATTGATTTTGGCGCTTAAGGTGTCGAGTCCGGGTGCGCCACAAACGGTACTTTTTTCAGGAATAACTTGAGAGCCTGATAATAAATCCCCATCACCACTTTCACCGTCATTGCCGGGATCTTAAATACCGTTCGCCTAATATTTGTTTTCGTTACTGACTGCTTAGTCAGCGCTAGTGTCGCATCGAATATTCGTTCGCTTCGGCGGCTTTCGATGTGAACAAGCGTTCGTTTCGCTGGTGGTTTAATCTTCCAGAAATAGGTCATGTTTAAATCCATGAACGGCGAAACGTGAAAATCTTTTTTAACTTTCAACTCTTGGCGCATGTCGATCAGATAATAGTGCCTCTCTCGCCAAGGTGTGTTGCTAACCTCGGCCAACATATATCGACACTCGTCTGCTTCGTCGTAACAGAAAAAGCAGTTGATTGGACTAAAGTAAATACCTAAACATCGGCATTGAGCCAGCATTGTTACTCGGTTTACATCAGACCAATCGCCACCAAGATGTTGTACTTTGGATGCTATACGTTGTTTTAGAGACTTAGGTTCATCGCTAATTGCATTTTCTTCTTTTTCAGCAAGATAATCCGATTCGACAAAGCGAATCGGGTTGTACCAGCGAGTCCCAAACAGCACACTTCTCGTAGTGGTCTTAGGCAGCTCATCGAGATCTAGCCCCATCATGTAGAGCTGGTAGCTGAACTCATGGGGTATATCACCAAAGCGGCGATGTCTGACGTTTCCCCAATAGATACCGCTGAACTCTTCACTCTGTTCAGATGCTATTTCTGTGTTGGATGCTAGGGCCTCGGTGTTCATTGTGCTGTGCTCGTGCTGAGATCCAGACCAAAGCGCTTGGTCACATCCAATGCGCTATGCACGCCATCTTCGTGGAACCCGTTGTACCAATACGCGCCTGCGAAATGCGTATTCTGTTTACCGCAAATGCGGTCACGCTGCTGCTGTGCATTGACTGTGTTGGAGTTCAATACTGGGTGGTGATACACAAAGCTTCGGATGATCTTTTCTGGAGCAATGGCTTCACTCTGGTTTAAGGTCACGCAGAAGGTGTCTTTGCTCTCTATTCCCTGCAGAATATTCATGTTGTAAGTGACACAAGCTGGTCGCTTACTATTACCATCCAGCATGTAGTTCCAGCTCGCCCACGCCAGCTTTCTGTCTGGTAGCAAGCTGGTGTCGGTATGAAGAACCACTTCGTTGCGGCTGTAAGGTATCTCACCTAATACCTCTTTCTCATCTGCCGTTGCATCGCCTAACAGGGCTAACGCTTGGTCTGAATGGCAGGCGAAAATCACTTCATCAAATTGCTTTGTTGCACCGTCTTCAAATTCGATAGTTACACCTGTTTCATGACGAATGACTTGTTGAATCGATGTGTTCAATGCCACTGGCTTGCTCAGGCGAGAAAGGATGATCTCAACATAAGAACGAGAACCTTTTGGAATCACATACCATTGGGGGCGATTGGTGATATCAAGCAGGCCGTGGTTGTAAAAGAACTGAATGAAGAACTTAAGTTCGAACTCTTCCATCTCTTCAAGGCTGGTTGACCAAATAGCCGCACCCATTGGCAGAATGTAGTGTTGGCTAAAGAAGTCAGAAAATTGATTGTCACGCAGGAAACTGCCAAGGGTAACGTCAGGTGTGAAGCGGTTACTTTCGAATTGAGCCTTACACAACTTGTTGAATTTGAGAATGTCAGAGATTAATGACCAGAACTGCGGTTTGAAGATGTTGCTCCTCTGCGCAAATAGCGAGTTGATGCTGTGGCCATTGTATTCAAACTGAGTGGTTGTGTTATGTACACTGAAGCTCATTTCTGTCGGTTGTCGTTCAACACCCAACTGTTCGAGTAGTTGGTTGAAGTTTGGATAGGTTCGATCGTTGAACACGATGAAGCCAGTATCAATCGAGAACGCCGAGCCTTGATGTTCAATATCAACGGTGGCGGTGTGCCCACCAACGTAATCATTTTTTTCGAATACTGTTACGTCGTGGTGTTTATCTAATATGTGCGCGCAAGTGAGTCCAGAAATCCCTGAACCAATAATGGCGATTTTCTTCATTGTTATACCATCCTTGAAGCGAGTTTTTGCCAAACTGAAGTTGGAAGCATTCTTAATAGCTTCATCAACATGATGAATCGTCGAGGGAAATCGATCTCGCTCTTTCCTTGAGCAATTCCGTTAACGATTCGCTGAGTTGCAGCCTCACTACTAATAATCATAGGCATAGCGAACGTGTTTCGCTCGGTTAAAGGCGTTTCCACAAAGCCAGGATGCACAATTGAGACATGAATATTGTGTTTGGCAAGATCAACCGAAAGTGTTCTTCCTAAGTAAGTGAGTGCTGCTTTTGAAGCGCCATAAGCCTCAGCTCTTGGCAGAGGCAGAAAGCTAGCGCTAGAGCTTACTAAAACTAAGCGTCCGCCGGGTTTAATGTTTTTCAACCAAGACTTTAGAGCGTAACCAATAGAGATTAAGTTAATGTTGATGACGCGCTCAAAAAGCTCGGCATCAAAGTTTACTGGGTCATCGATGTATTCACAGTCACCCGCATTGAGAATGAGAAGGTCAAGTGGATTGTCTTGATCAAGCTCTGGGAAGTTGTGGTAATCCGTTAAGTCAAAGCACAGAGGTGTAATAGACGACTCTGAGATGTCAGTTTCGTGCGAATCGACTAGAGCCTGTAATTTATCTTGGCTACGACCACAAGCAATGACTTGATGTCCTTGTTGGGCATAATCGAGAGCGAGTGATTGGCCGATACCTGAGGTCGCGCCTGTGATCATAATACGCATTATCGACTCGCTCTTTTCTTGATGGATTTGATGGCGCAGCCCAACACCGGAATATGTTCATACAACATAGAGCCGACATCGAG
Organism: Vibrio chagasii; assembly: GCA_041879415.1. Lineage (NCBI taxonomy): Bacteria > Pseudomonadati > Pseudomonadota > Gammaproteobacteria > Vibrionales > Vibrionaceae > Vibrio > Vibrio chagasii. Next base: position 1,296,327 of record CP090852.1, read on the forward strand.
ATAGTCTCTGTGGTAAATCACTTGATCATCGAGCATTTTGAGGTGGCTGTGGCCTTGCACCTCAATAGGCTTCTGCCCATTAAGTTGCTTGTGTACAAAGTGCATTGTCCAATATACCGATGCTTCGCCGTTAACTTCAAACGTGTGCTCGATGTGAAAGTTACAGCTAGTCACTTGGGTGTAAATGTTGTCGAAATAGTGAGTTAGCGCTGCAATCCCGCTGACATGATGCAGCGGGTCTTGGAATTCGATATTAGGGTGATAAACCGTCTTTAGCACGTCGAAATTGTCTGTTCCGAGCTCTCGATACATGTTGAGAAAGTTATCAAGCCATAGAGAGTTATCCATAATATTCACTCTAATTATTTGAAAAAGGCTAAGGCTCTCAATCGTGCTTCTTTATGTTCAACGATGGGTTGCCAGTATTCACTGTTTATTCCGTTTTTTGCTATGTAATCATGTGGGAAATGCACATGCTTATCCGGAATATTTTGCAGCTCTGGTATGTACTTACGGATAAAAATTCCTTTCGGATCAAACTTTTCACTCTGGGTGATCGGGTTGAAGATTCGAAAGTAAGGTTGTGCATCACAGCCGGTACTTGAAGCCCACTGCCAGCCGCCATTGTTGGCACTAAAATCACCGTCAATGAGGTGATCCATAAAGAAGCGCTCACCCCAACGCCAGTCAATCAACAAGTGTTTAGTTAAAAAGCTAGCGACTACCATTCTTAACCTGTTGTGCATCCAGCCGGTTTCGACCAGTTGACGCATGGCTGCATCAACCAATGGATACCCCGTTTTTCCTTCACACCAAGCTTTGAAGCTAGGATGATCTTTATACCAATCTAAACCATTGTATTTCTGCTGGAAATTAGCCCCTTTAACCAGTTTAGGATGGTGGAACATCAAGTGCTTATAAAAGTCTCGCCAAATCAATTCATTGAGCCAAGAAAAAGCGGGCAGTTGGGTATCAAACAGTAAATCGGGTTGCTGCTGGATGAGCTGAATGGCTAACCATCTTGGGCTTACCGCGCCAATCGCTAAGTAAGGCGATAAACCTGAAGTCCCTTTTACTGAAGGGATGTCTCTCAGGCGAGCGTAGTCGTTGACCTTGTTGGCTAGAAAGTTAGGTATCACATTGCCGAGTACGTCTTGGCTTAACGGCCAACGGCTTGAGTCGACTCGCGGAAAGTCGAAGTCATAGTCACTGGCAAGCTGGAGCGTTTGCAAGTTGTCAGGCAACTGAGTCTTAGCGTTGTTATTAGAAGTGAGTGCAGCAGGACTGCATTGAATGCCTTTTGCTTGCACTTCTTTTAACCAGGCATTTTTAAATGGCGTGAATACTTTGAACATCTCACCTTGTTGGTTAAGCACACTGCCTAGAGGGAGCATCACATCACAGTCACTGATCTGAAGATTTATACCGCTCGATATCAGTTGTTGGTCACGAGCTTGTTCATCGACTTCTGGCTCTGAATTGGCGAAAACAACCTGAGAACCAAGTTGTTGGTACAGCTCGGTCAACTGCTGGGCTTGATCATCAAAATCGGTCGCTTTGAGGTGCAGCAGGGTTATGCCCAAGTCGGCGAGTTCAGCTTCCAGTTGCTTTAAATGACGGAAGATAAAGTCTGCTTTAATCGGAGCAAGGTGATGCTGATGCCACTTTTGTGGTGTTGAAATAAAAACGGCGATTGAAACGCCGTTTTCGATTGCTGAGACGAGAGCTGGATTATCGTGAATACGCAGGTCTCGTCTTATCCATAGAATATCGCTCAATATCCGTATCTCAATTTAAGTTCTTGCGGGTGAGGGTTTAAGTAAACCTGTGACTGCAGGTACTCATTTGGGTATTCCATCAAGTAGTGATTGATCAGTGTTAGTGGCACTAACAGCGGAATCACGCCCTCTCTGAAAGAAGCAATCTGGTTAGATAACTCTTGCTTGTGAGCACTGCTGAGCTGCTTCTTAAAGTAACCTTGAAGGTGTTGAAGCGTGTTGGCGTGCGTACCTCGGTTTGCATGGTGCGATAATGCCGTCATCAGCCCTTCAATATACTTATCTGCAAGCTCATTTATCTCTAGCTCATTGCCTGCTAGTAATTTACCAAGGCTTTTATAGCCCTCAACGTGATGGCACATTACTAGATACTTGTGGGCGCTATGGAACTGGATAAGCTTGTGCTTGGTAATACCTTCATCTACTAGGTCTAGCCACTTCTGATAAGTGAAAACACGAGTCATGAAGTTTTCGCGCAAAATCGGATCGTTCAGACGACCGTTCTCTTCCACGGGCAGCAAAGGGTTGCCTTCCATAACCTGCTTCGTGAACATACCAATACCTGTGGATTCAGAGCCGCGGCCATGGTGGTGGTACACCTTAACGCGCTCCATGCCGCAAGTTGGACTCTTTTGGCACACGATGAAACCAGCGATATGTTGGTTATTCTTGGAGTAGTTTTGACCGAATTCGATTAGCTCATCAGTAACGTCGCCAGTGCCATCAGGACGGGAAACGTGAATGATGTCGTCTAACATCCGTGTCTGACGAATGGTTGGGCGAGGCGTTGGCAATCCAACTGCCATTTCAGGGCACACTGGCTCAAGCTCAACATAATCTGCAAGGTCTTCAGTACAGAAGCGAGATCGTTTGTGGCCAGTATCGAACCTAACTTTATGACCGGCGACACATGCACTAATGCCTATTTTTATTTTTTTATCCATTGGTCAATTCCTTACGTTCATTGCTCATTTTATTTCTTATTATGTGGGATGTTGCTTATCCCACATTAATTTAGTCTGTTTTTGACGTTGTTTCCTAGCCGACTTTAAAAGTTCCGTGACGTACCTTAATAAATGTATTTACCTAGTGGGTTGAACAGCTGGCTCACCCCTTTGGTGAAGTACAAGGCGTCGCTTGATACTGTCAGGCACACACACCCTTCTTTCGTTGCTGGCTGATGGGTATGATTTCCATCCAACCAGATGAAATCGCCTTTGTTGTAGACACCCATTTCGTCTTCGAAACTGCCTTCTAATAATAGAGTAATCTCGAAACCCTTGTGTGTATGGCAAGGCACTTGGCCGTCTTTATCAATGTGCAACAAGCTAGTGTGGTGAGCGTCATCTTCAAAATCGAGTCGTGCTCGAGATATTTTCCCGAGATTCATCCAGTCCTTTCTTGCGATTGAACTCAACGCACGTGGAATGGTGAAAGTAGTGTCAGCGACTATCACTTGTTCGGCTTTTGATTCCACCTCTATTGATTGCGACAAATCGGCAGTGATCTGATCAATCACATCAAAATCGAAATCTATGTCGTCGGCAAGGAAGCTATCTAGTTCGTTACTTGTTGCTGTTTGCTGCTCATCAAATACGCTGTCAGCTGCATTAGCCGTTAGCTGCTGCACTTTTGCCTGGCAATGTTCACATAGCTCGACATGACTGGACACAATTAGGGAAACTGAGTCAGCAAGCGTGCCATCAACAAAGTTTTTCAATATTGCATCGTTTGGGTGATGTTTAATCATGGCTTTGTTCCCCCATGTGAACCTTAAGTTTGGCTAGAGCGAGTCTTAAACGGGATTTCACGGTTCCAAGCGGGACGCCGAGTTGCTGAGCGAGTTGCTCCTGTGACAGCTCTTGGAAGTAAACGCCTTTCACTATGGTTTTCTGCGCTAAAGGGAGCTTCTCGATTTGCGTCATGACATGTCGGCTCATTAGATGATCGCCAAAAGGCAAATCTTCGTTTTGAGTCTCAGCCACCATAGCGTCTAATGGCCAAATGTCGTCAGCTATCGTTTGCTCTGCTTTAGCTTTTACTTTACGAAGCATATCGAATGCTGCGTTTCGCATTACTGTGTAGACCCAAGTGGTCGCCGCACCTTTATCTTCGTTGTAGAGGTGTGCTTTCTTCCAAACATTGGTCATGGTGTCTTGAACCAGTTCATTTGCGGCTGCTTCGCCACCGAGTTTGCTGATTCCGAAACGTTTGATTTTGGGTGCAAAGAACTTGAACAAACAGGTGAATGCCTGCTTGTCTCGGTTTTCTCCCACCGAAATCAACCAGCTTGAGAGCTCTGTAGGTACCTTGTTTTCACTCGGTAATTTGTTGTCGGGAATGATGACATGCTCCTTGCCCTTCCCTTTACTTCTGCTTTCCACTTGCATAGTCAGTAACCATCATGCGAATTTGAGTGGCACTACGTGCAAAGCATCAGTAGGGATCACTTTTGTTTAAATTAATTTTTACTATACAAAATTATAGTGAAAAAAAGTGTTTACTGCCCCGTAATGATTTGATTCAAAAAAGGAACTAGCGAGGGAAAACTCGCAGGTTCTGTAAATTCTGATTTCTTTTCTAACGGGATTGGCATCATCTCGAGCAATCGCGCACAAATCCACTGCGGGCTGTCAAAATCTGGGGTCGGGTAGAGCGTTCTGATTGAGTCGTGGTCACGGAATAACTGCACTAGAAATGCAGTAAAGACATTGGGCACATCATAGTCGAGCGCTGGCCAATGGGGTAAATCATGGAATTGGCTTTTAATCAGGCCGTCGCTTTGGCGATGTGAGGAGTGCAACTGCACTAAGTTTTGCCCTTCTACGTCGATCTCCAACAACTGATCATCCGACATATTGAAATCGACAATCGTGACCTTAGTTCCCCACGTACTAAGATGTTCGGACTTTGTGTTGTCTTGCGTCGCGATGATAAAACCTTCGCCTTTGGCAGCGTGTGCCACCATGGTGAGATATTTTTGTTCGAAGATTCTTAGCCTTTGTCTCCCTCCTGGCAAAAGAAAGATGGGGAGGGGGAACACAGCAAGCTCTAGAGAAGACTCTACGGGTTTGTCTGGTTTGGCTTCTGTCCGCGTGATCTTCCCAGTTGAATTCGGCACATAGCACTCCTTAGTTCAAAGATGATTTAGGAGGGTATACGGACTGTTTGAGAGGTTCGATCAATCTAGGTCAGAAGGTGGTTGTTTATTAATCGAAGTTGTTTGGCAAACCAGCTGCAATAGAAGGATATGTTTTTTGTTGCACTTGTTCATAAATTCATCGTTCGTCTCTTCTTTAGTCGATGTCATTAGGTAGTATATGGATAAATAGTGAGCGAGCAGAAAGGGTGAATGGCTGCTTCTTTCTAACTTTCTTCTTTACTTAACATCACATCGAAGGACTGGTCATGATTGTTATTTATGGTATCAAAGAGTGCTTAAACCCGATTAAGCTAGAGCTCTCTAATGTTTTGCAGCAGTGCTTAAATAGTGAGATGGGGTTGCCAGATGACAAGCGTGCACATCGTTTTGTGCCATTAGAACGAGATGACTTCTTTTACCCAGAAGGGCGAACGCAGGCCTATACCGTTATCGAGATTAATATGATGGAAGGACGCGCTGTTAACACCAAAAAGCGCTTAATTAAGAAGATCTTTTCTGAGATTGAAAAGCAGCTCTCTATCTCTCCGATCGATATTGAAATCACTATCAAAGAGCAGCCTTCACATTGTTGGGGTTTCCGAGGGATGACGGGCGATGAAGCACAAGATTTGAAGTACAAAGTGAACGTCTAGGTTTTGTCTGACGTCTCATTTTACGTTCCCCAAACAACATTCAGCGGCTTTAAAAGCACGAAGCCGCTGTTGGAAGTAGCAGTCGAATGGGAAAACTTCTGAACTGTGATAGTGAAGCTGTTAACTATCGTCGCTCTCTTTTAAATATCGATGCCAATTGGCGTTGATGACATCAAAATGCTCTACGCAAAACTCCTTTCTATCTTTCAGATAGTCGTTTTCTACTTCATCAAGTAAGTTTTTGTAGGCCTCAGGATCGCTGCCATAGACCAAACATAAGGTTGAGAAGTAGCGTTGTAGATCGAAGCTGTGCTCATCAATGTATTCACCCAAATCGTAATACTCTGGGCGATCCTCTGATTCGAAGGCGAACATATCAGCTGCGCTTATCGCTGCATCTGTACCGTGTTCGACATAGTTGATAAGTAAGATGGTCGCTAAATTATCAACCGCGTCTTCTTCTTTACCTAGAATGGCAATTTGCTGATCTTCAACATAGGCATGGCCAGCCTCATGAATCAGCGTATGGAGCAGGGTATCGATGGCGCCAGTTTGCGCGGATTTCCCATACTCTTTTTCGTATTGGTTCTTTTCAAAATAGTTGAGTGATTCGGCGTAGAAGCTGTAAGGAATCAGTACATGATGAGTTTGCGGGTCGTAGAGCGGACCCTCATCGCCACCGTATTGAATGACCAAAGGCTGTTTGAACAGGAACAACTGATTCGATAGGTCTACCATGGTGTCATTAACGCCACTCTGCTCAATCTCTTGCTTAAGCTGTCTCTCTGTTTCGTCTTGAGGCGCTGAATACTCAATAATCAGATTGTTGTCGTGCATGCTTTCATTAGAGGCTTCGCTGGATGCATAACTTGTGGCAAATACAGAGCCAAGGACTAGGCTGTAGGTCAATACTCTTTGTTTCAGTGATGTCATTACGCTTCCTTGTGGTTGATATCTGATCGGCGGATTAGTGGTATTTTTGTATCGATGGGCTGATAGACAGTTTAGGCTGTTTTTTATTCCAAAGGCTATTTATCAGATAAATTTCGGTTCAGGTAAACCCTTGTGCTATACTCCGCGCCCCAATCCGAATTGGCTTGCTTAATCTTAGGAAATTATTATGAGTGCTAAAAACGAACTTCAACAAATTAACAACCGTTTAGACAAGTGTCGCCATAAGTTAGCGGCTGCTAAAGCTCGTAATGATCGTCCTGTTGTTCGTCAATTTGAAGACGAAATCAAAAAGCTAACAAAGAAGATTGCACAGCTTAAGCACAAGCAAAGCTACGATGTGAATCAAGAACGTAAGTCGTTGCTTGATATGCCATTTAGCCGCGAAATTACTAAAGCTGAGCAAGCGGATATGGGTAAACTGAAAAAGTCTGTAAAAGGATTAGTCGTTGTTCACCCAATGACGAAGATTGGTAAAGAGCTTCGTCTTGAGGTTATGACGGGTTATGCCCCTAAAAAATTCTAATTACCAGCGATGGTAATAAAAGAGGAGCTAGCAATAGCTCCTTTTTGCTTTTTTAGGTATTCAGAAAGGGTTAAATCGACGATCGCATTGGCGATAAGATAAACAGATAGGTGTTGATTTGGGTCACAAAACCTCTCATCGCCTACTAAAGTTAACGTGTTACTAACATGATACTTAGCTGACACGCTAATGTGTTCGGTTTTCTAATCCAACAATTTCTCATCAATTTGCATAAATATAGGCAGAGCAACACAAATACTTACAGATAAAACTAGACTCATTAGGGAAGATGAGAACGTAAAACAATAGAGGTTATATGAATCAATTAATTTCAATAGGGCCACTAGAATCTTTCTTAATCGCGATCAGCGTTTTGTTTCTAGGTCATTTTGTAAACGCAAAGCTACCGATTCTCAAAAAGTACAATATCCCAGAGCCCATTGTGGGCGGCTTAATTGTTGCTTTTGCGATTACAGGTCTGCATTTTAACGGCGTTGATCTAGAGTTCTCCCTACCTTTACAGAACACATTCATGTTGATGTTCTTTGCAACCGTAGGTCTTGCTGCTAACTACACACAGTTAATGAAAGGCGGTGCGAAGGTATTCTTGTTCTTGGGCGTCGCTTCGGTATACATCATCATCCAAAATGGTGTGGGTGTGACGTTAGCTACCGCGCTTGGTCTTGAGCCGCTAATGGGCTTGATCGCAGGTTCTATTACGCTATCTGGTGGTCACGGTACAGGTGCAGCTTGGTCGCAAACCTTTTCTGATACTTATGGCATTTCCAACACGCTAGAAATCGCGATGGCTTCGGCAACCTTTGGTTTGATCATTGGCGGTATCATCGGTAGCCCGGTGGCACAAAAGCTGATCGATAAAAACAACCTTGAATCAGAGTACGGCACAGGTACACAAACGCACGAGCGTTTCCCTGAGCTAGTGACGTATAACGAGTATGAAGAAGACAAAGTAACAGCCAAGAAGGTGATTGAAGTATTGTTCATTCTCCTTATCTGTATCACAGGTGCGAAATACCTAGAGCAGTGGGTTGCGACTTTCGAAATTTCTTGGTTGATGATTCCTGACTTTGTTTACGCTCTGTTTATCGGTGTGTTCATCACTAACGTGTTTGAAGTGACTAAGCTGCATAAAACCGACAGCGAAACCGTTGATATTCTGGGTACTGTGTCACTGTCTCTATTCTTAGCGATGGCGTTAATGAGCCTGAAACTGTGGAACATCTTCGACCTTGCGATCCCATTCTTGGTGATCTTAAGTGTTCAAGCAGTGGTACTTGGCCTGTTCTCTTACTTTGTGACGTTTAAGGTGATGGGTTCAAACTACGACGCAGCGGTTATGTCGGGTGGTCACTGTGGTTTCGGCCTAGGCGCAACACCTACAGCGGTAATGAACATGGGCTCTTTGGTGAACCGATTCGGTCCATCACCACAGGCGTTCATGGTGGTGCCAATCGTCGGCGCATTCTTCATTGATATCGTTAACCTGATTATCCTGCAAGGTTACATCTCGTTTATCGGTTAATGTGAACACCTCGCTTAACGCATAAAAAAGCCAGTCAATAGACTGGCTTTTTTTGTTTTGTAAGACACCGCTTATGTCATTGAGATTAAGCGGGTGAGCTTGTTTGTAGCTCTTTGAGCAGTGGGAATGCTGCTTTGGTATGCTCTCCAGTGACGATAAACCCAACCAATTGATTATCTGCGTTGAAGCCTTTTGCGATAATGCCTTTCGGGCCAAAGCGAGTCTCCCAGCTTTGAGCGGTTTGTAGATCGCGGCCTGCAAGCTGAATGGGATAGCTTGGGGTTTTCACCTTGGTGATGATATGAGGCAACTTGAGTTTTATGTCTGCGGTCCCAGGTACTTCATCACTCGCAATGAGCTGTTTTGCCAACACATTAGCAGACAAGATCGCGGGCTGGAGATAAGCCATGATACGCCCTTCAATTTCGGCGCAATCACCAATCGCATACACATTGTTAGCACTGGTTTTCATGGTTTGGTCGACAACGATCCCTTTGTTGACGGTGATTCCGGCTTGTATCGCTAATGTCGTGTTCGGTTTCAGCCCTGCTGCTGCAATCACAGCATCCGTGCGTATTAATCGAGAAGCGGTGGTTTGTAATCTTATATCCTCTTCGAGGTAAGTCGCTCGACAAACAGCAGAGTCTGTTTCAACGGTCACCCCTGCTTTTCTTAACACTTGCTCCAATTCTAAAGAAACGAAAGGCGGCACCAAACTGCTCAAGAGATAGCTGGCAGGCTCGATGATCGTGACATCTTTCCCTGCGGTTTGGAGGTCAAAGGCCAGCTCGACTCCGATCAGGCCACCGCCAATCACAGTGACACGCTGAGCATCATCGATTTGCGTTTTGTGCTTCTCAAACTCCTCTAGGCTATTGAGCGTAATAGTCGCCCGTCGTTTTAGCCCTTTTGCTGGTGGAATAAATGGTGTGGCCCCCGTTGCTAACACTAACTTTGTGTAATGGATTGGTTGGCCATCGACACGAATATACTGCTGATCAACATCGATTTCGCTGACAAGCGCTTTAGTTTTAATAGCCACGTTGTACTGCTCAGCAAGTTGCTGAGCATTATGTACGGTGAGTGTTTCGGGCGTTTGTTCCTGACTAAACGCGTGCGAAAGGTTTGGTTTACTGTACTCAACCCCCGAATCTGCCGTGATCATGGTGATCGCGATATCTTGGTCGAGTTTACGTACCATCTTGATAGTTTGTAGGGCAGCAAAACCGCCACCCACAATCACAATGTTCGACATGTTACTTCTCCACAAATACTTCTTTGCCTAAATGGCACTCAGGGCAAAGGAAGTCATCAGGTACTTGTGCCCATGGTGTTCCAGGTTCAACACCTTGGTACGGTTCACCTAATTGTGGGTCGTATACCCATTCACAAACCGTGCAACGCCAGCAGGTGCAGTCTTCGCTGTGAGTGGATTGAATCTCTACCTGCTGTGCTTCTTTGGTAGAGGCTGCTGCAACGGCTTCTGATTCAGTTGTGTGCTCTGACTGATTCTCTGGAGTGTCGATTTTCTTTACGCTGCGTTCAACTTGTTTAGGCTTACTTACCTCGTTTGCATCGGTGCGCCAAACTTCAGCCAATGTCATGCCGTAATCGATGCATTGGCGAAGGGCATCGGTGTCTGGTTTCCAATGGATGTGTTGCGGAGCGCTGACTTCGAAGTTTGCTTCACGTAGGCGAGCATCAATACGTTTTACTGCGCCACCAGTCCAGCCTGAAGAACCGAATGCCGCGGCTCTTTTTCCGGCAAAGCGTAAGCCGTGTATCTCTTCGAGTAAAGCTGCGATTTGCGGCATCATCACATTGTTCATGGTTGATGAGCCAACGAGTACACCTTTTGACCTGAAGATATTGGCAAGGATGTCGTTCTTATCATGTTTGGAAATATTGAACACCTTGATTGCCGTTTCTGGGCTCCCTTTACGGATCCCTTTCGCAATGGCATCGGCCATCATACGAGTGTTGTTCGACATGGTGTCGTACACAATTGTGATGCGGTCTTCTTTATAAGCTTTTGACCATTCGTAGTATTGCTCTACGATCTGGGTGGCGTTATCTCGCCAAATACAGCCGTGAGAAGTCGCGATAACATCAATCGGTACACCTAAACTCAATACTTCTTCGATTTTGGCTTTTACTAGCGGTGCAAATGGCGTCAGGATATTCGAGAAGTAACGCAGGCACTGTTCGTGCAGTTCAACTTGGTCTAATTGGTCGTTGAACAGGTTTTCATCGCAGTAGTGTTGGCCAAAGGCATCATTACTAAACAGAATTTCGTCGCCTGTTAGGTAAGTTGCCATTGAATCTGGCCAGTGCAGCATTTTCATCTCAACAAAGATAAGTTGCTTACCATTACCGATATCCAGTGTGTCGCCGGTTTTTACCGTTCTAAAGTTCCAGTCTGGCTGGTGATGATGGCCGACAATCGAGTTCACACCCGCTTCTGTGCAGTAGACCGGGGTATTAGGGATCTTAGCAAGTAGCGCGGCAAGAGCGCCGGAGTGGTCTTCTTCGGCATGCTGACAAATGATGTAGTCGATCTCGTTGATGTCGATTTCCATCTCAAGGTTTGCAAGGAATTGTTCTGTAAAGCGATGGTCAACAGTATCGACAAGCACCGTTTTCTCTTCACGGATTAGGTACGAGTTATAACTGGTGCCTTTGTTCATGTGGTATTCCTTGCCATGGAAATGCTCGGTTTCCCAATCGTGAATACCAACCCAGTGAACATTTGATTTAACGTGAATAGTCATAATGATAATACCTTATTTGAATTTCTAAGGTCATCATTGCACTAGTCGTGCCATGTTTTTAAGGTGTTGTTTTTAATGGTTTTGTTTGGTTTTTGAACTTGCTTTTGTGTCTTTATGACATTCTAAATTTTGTGATTAATATGATTCTAAAGCGTCCATTTGACTCTGGTAATTTCCAATGCTGACCAACAACCAAAAGGCGCGCATAAAAAAGGCCAGACGAAAGTCTGGCCAAATAAGCAGTGCAATTTATTGGTTAGTTTTTAAAGCGTAGTCACGACTTCATCAAGAGCTAGACGCGCTTTTGGTTTACCGTGGTTGTAGTCTTCGCCGTCTTTGTGGTAACCGATAGCCAGTGCTACATCAACAACGTGACCTTCTAGCTCGTCAGCAAACTCTTCGCTGATCATAGCCGCGTCTACACCTTCCATTGGAGTTGAAGCGATACCAAGGCGAGCAAGCGTGTGCAGTGTGTTACCCAGTGCAATGTACACTTGAGACTTAGTCCAGTTACCATTGAAACCTGTTTCGTCAGTGTTCATTTCTGCGAATGCGTAAGCACCTAAGAACTGTTCATACATTTCAGCCGGTAGGTGACCAGAGCTTACTTCCGTATCTGCGCGTTTCGCGAATTTCTCTTTAGTGTACTTAGGATCGTGAGCGAACAGGATTGTGTGTGACGCTTCTTTCGCATGTGGTTGGTTAAACTGGAACATGTTCTCGAAAGTGTTGTGGAAACGCTGTTTTGCTTCGTCGCTCTCAATGATGATGAACTTCCAAGGCTGAGAGTTGATAGAAGAAGCTGACAGACGAAGTGCTTCTTTGATTACTTCCATGTCTTCCGCAGAGATGCGTTTTTCTGCATCGTATTTTTTAGTTGTGTAACGAGTGTTTAGATCAGTAATGATTGGATGAGTCATGTTGAATCCTAATATCTATCAATAATAAATGTTGTAGGGTGTTATGTTCGGTAACGTCAACAATAAACGGATAACGCATTTGGGCTTTGTCTCTAATATCATCGGTCTTAAATAGAACGGGTTTTTAAGAAACAAGCGCTGAAATGGTCATCGAACATGCCCCAATAAATCGAGTATCTGCGGTAGCTCAAGTCGATGGAGGTAAGATAATAGAAGATTAGCTTGGGAAAAATAGCGAACATATCAAATCACTATGGTAAATAATGTCCATAATGATTCGATAAGTGTGATCTCAATAGGTTTGAATTGTCTAGATTCAGTCGTTTAGTATGCCTTGATGCCATATTGGCGCAATAATGGTGGAAGGACGCTGTCTAGGTTTGGGATATCTTCCGGTGTGATCTCGATTAAGCCAAAACCATGCTCATCATAGATTTTTCTCGTCACTTCACGTTTTTCCTCGGCGATTGGCGCAGAATCGGTTCCCCAGAATTGAATGTATACTTTGCCGCTTGGAAGATAAAAGTCGCTGATCACTTCTTTCGCTATTGGCAGCGGACGCTCGTACGCATGTACCACACCCGCCATATATAGCCAGTTGTCGATGATTAGCTCTCCTTTTGAACGCACATAGTGCCCATCCAAGGTTCTATGCTTGGCCTCGAACTTCTGGCGGAAGCTAGAAAATGACACGTCCGTTGAGTGGCTTTCTGCATCGTGCCCTAGGAATTCAACAACTGATTGCTTCAAACGTTTATTACGGACTAATGAATCGTGCCATACCACGAATAGGTTTTGTGTGGCTTTATCTTCTCTCTGTTCACCACCGGCCTTTAAACCTGTCGAGGTGACGTGCCAACCGTTTTCTTCTCTTGTTATCCAACCCAGTTCATTGAGCAAGAGGTTAATTTTCTTTGCGCTGAGCTTGAAAGCACTCCCAAGTTGAGTTGCGGTTAGTGTTTGCCCTGAGAAGGTGTCCAAATCGATAAGTAGCTTCTCAGGCCAGACAATGAAGACACCAAACTTTTTGTGTTCTACATACTCCCCACCAAAGCTTTCCCCTCGTTCGGTCAGCATCCATCGATCCTGTGAACGTACGATATAGCCGGCCGTTTTTAGGTCACTGAATAGAGTTTTAGCTTCTATACCTCTCTGTTTAGCGAGAGCTGATGTGGAGATCTTGTCTGACATAGTCTTCTCTTAACTCGTTATTGGGCTACTTGATAACGTTGGGGTAGGAGTAATTAGAGTAACACATCTATTTTAAGCAATTTCGTTCCTTCATTGTTCATGTATTTTGAGGTTTGAGGGCTGGGAAAATCAGAATTTTGAAAAATAGGCATTAATCTGATTTTGTAATTAAATTACAAAACAGCAAGCTGAATTCATCTGAGTGCATAGAAAACACACTTGGAATGGCGTTCTTTCATACATGGTTTATAGTTTTTAAGGTGTGTCTTTTATCAAGTGTGATCTGGATCGCTAATTATTTTTGGTGACTAAATTTATAAGTGTGATCTAAATCTCGTGTGAATGAGATTTATTATCGTTAATTTTGCTTTGTAATTTTAATTCATGGCGTTTTTGTGATCTAAATCGTTCTCAGTAACCCCTAAGTGTTTTTTGTGTGTGATTGTTATCACGAAAATTGGCTTGAGGTGCATTTTGGAAATGTTGTGATACATTTCAATCAACTTTTGAGCACACATTTTCGGTCATTTGACCAACCAATACACTACGGGGTTCTACCTATGTTATCACCAGAAGCGAAGATCAAGGTTCAAAACTTTGGTCGTTTCTTATCCAATATGGTAATGCCAAACATCGGCGCATTTATTGCGTGGGGTTTCATTACAGCACTATTCATCCCAACAGGTTGGTGGCCTAACGAAACGTTAGCATCAATGGTTGGTCCTATGATCACTTACTTGCTGCCATTATTGATTGGTTACACTGGTGGTAAGATGGTTGGTGGTGACCGCGGTGCGGTAGTAGGTGCCATCACAACAATGGGTGTTATCGTTGGTACTGACATCCCGATGTTCATGGGTGCAATGATTGTGGGTCCACTAGGCGGTATCGCAATCAAGAAATTCGATGAAGCTATTCACGGTAAAGTGAAGAGTGGTTTCGAAATGCTAGTGAACAACTTCTCTGCTGGTATCATCGGCATGATCTGCGCGATCATCGCGTTCATCGTGATTGGTCCTGCTGTGAAAGTTCTGTCTTCTGGTTTAGCGGCTGGCGTTAACGTGATGGTTGAAGCGGGTGCACTACCTCTTGCTTCTATCTTTGTAGAACCGGCGAAAATCCTATTCCTAAACAATGCAATCAACCATGGTATTTTCTCTCCACTAGGTATTCAGCAATCTGAAGAGATCGGCCGTTCTATCTTCTTCCTAATTGAAGCGAACCCAGGTCCTGGTCTAGGTCTACTACTTGCTTACATGGTATTTGGTAAAGGCAGCGCGAAGCAATCTGCTGCGGGTGCATCTATCATCCACTTCCTAGGTGGTATCCACGAAATTTACTTCCCATACGTTCTAATGAACCCACGTCTAATCCTAGCGGTAATCGCAGGTGGTATGGCTGGTGTATTCACTAACGTAATGTTCAGCTCTGGCCTAATCTCTCCAGCGTCTCCTGGTTCTATCTTCGCGATTCTGTTGATGACACCAAAAGGCTCTTACATCGGCGTGATTCTATCGGTTATCGCAGCAACGGCAGTATCGTTTGTTGTAGCGTCAATCCTTCTTAAAACATCAGCGCAAGATGATGAGGAAGATTCACTAGAGAAAGCATCAGCACAAATGAAAGACATGAAAGCGTCTTCTAAAGGTGCAGCAACGGGTGCAGACATCAACCTAGCTGACGTGAAAGCAGTATACGTAGCGTGTGATGCGGGTATGGGTTCAAGTGCAATGGGTGCAGGTCTACTTCGTAAGAAAGTTGAGGCAGCGGGCCTAAATATCACGGTAACTAACTACGCAATCAACAACTTACCATCTGATTCACAAATTGTTATTACGCATAAAGATTTAACAGACCGTGCACGTAAAACCATTCCTGGTGCAATGCACATGTCTCTGAACAACTTCTTAGACGGCGCAGTATACGACAACCTAGTAGCAGAACTTGTTGAAGCACAAAGTGGTGAAGCGAAGGTAGAAGCTCCGGCTCCTGCAGCAGCACCAGCTCAAGAAGGCAACAAGCTTGCACTGACTAATGACAGCATCTTCCTTGGCCTTAAAGCGACTCAGAAAGAAGACGCAATCAAGTTTGCTGGCGACCAATTAGTGAAACTTGGCAATGTATCTCCAGAGTACGTAGATGGCATGTTTGCTCGTGAAGAGCTTGTATCTACTTACCTAGGCGAGTCTATCGCAGTACCACACGGCACAATCGAAGCGAAGCAATACGTACAAAAAACCGGCATCGTGTTCTGTCAGTACCCTGAAGGTATTCAGTGGGGCGAAGATGAAGATGATATCGCGAAGATGGTTATCGGTATTGCCGCTCAAGGCGATGAGCACAACATGGTGCTGATGGCTATTACCAATTCACTTGATGATGAAGACGCTGTGGAATGCCTACAGAACACAACAAACCCTGCTGATGTTCTACGTATTCTTAGCGAAAACTAAAAAGCTCTAGTCAAGCTCCTAAGTGAAGGAGGCCGGTATCCCCCTACTGGCCTCATTTTCGGTCTAAATCTGTCTTAACAAGATTCAGTCTGAATAGCTTACTGCTTAATGTCTCTAGTTAATCATCAGGCATGTTGTTGAGCAGTTAGCTATCTAGATTCAAATATTTATAAGGTCAAAATTATGAAAGCGTTACATTTTGGTGCAGGTAATATCGGTCGTGGTTTCATTGGTAAACTTCTTTCTGACGCTGGTATGAAGGTTACTTTTGCTGACGTAAATGAAACGGTTGTTAATGCGTTAATTGAACGCCAAGAATACCCAGTAAAGATTGTTGGTGAAGAGTGCGTTGTTGAAACCGTTAAGAACGTGACAGCAGTAAACTCAGCAACAAGCGCTGTGGTAGATTGCATTGCTGAGTCTGACATTGTGACGACAGCTGTTGGCCCAACGGTTCTTAAGATTATTTCTAAGTCTATTGCTCAAGGTATCGAGAAGCGCGCAGCGGCAAACAATACTGCGCCAATGAACATCATCGCAGCAGAGAACATGGTTCGCGGTACGAGCCAACTAAAAGCGGCGGTTTTAGAGCATCTTTCTGATGACATGAAAGCGTTCACTGAACAACATATTGGCTTTGTTGATTCAGCAGTTGACCGTATCGTGCCGCCAGCTGAAGCAGGTGAAACTGACCCACTAGCAGTAACGGTTGAAACGTTCAGCGAGTGGATCGTAGACCAAACACAATTTAAAGGTGAGATTCCAAACATCCCTGGTATGGAATGCACTGACAACCTTATGGCTTTCGTTGAGCGTAAACTATTCACGCTAAATACAGGCCACTTGGTAACGGCATACCTTGGCGTGCTTGCAGGCCACGAAACAATCAAAGACGCGATTGAAGACCAAGCAATTTACGCTGAAGTAAAAGCGACGATGGAAGAGAGTGGTGAGGTGCTTATCAAGCGTTACGGCTTTGATCCAGAGGCACATGCAGCATACATCTTAAAAATTCTAGGCCGCTTTGCGAACCCATTCCTACGTGACGAAGTTGACCGCGTTGGCCGTCAACCAATCCGTAAACTGAGCCCACAAGATCGTCTAGTCAAGCCACTGAACGGTACGCTAGAATACGGCCTACCAAATGCACACCTTGTAAAAGCGATTGCCGCGGCTTTCCACTACAAGAATGAAGATGACCCTCAAGCGGTTGAACTTCAGGCAATGTTCGCAGAAAAAGGTTTTGCTGAGACATTAGCGCACTATTCTGAGCTGAATATCGACTCAGAAGTTGTTAAACTAGCGGAACAAGCTTACCTAGCATTGAAATGATAAATCATCAAAGTGCCACACCTGTGGCACTTTCTTATTGCCGAGCCGTTATGCCAATACATCCTAGTCATGAAACAGAATTACTCGAGGCCTTATCTGAAGCTGAGAGTGCTAGCGCCTGCTTGATGGCGGCTTATGATGCATTGGATGATACGGTGGATGCGGTTTTAAAAAACATCTTCAAGAAAGACGACACGGCGATTAAATTCGTTGTCGAACCTCTACTCAACAGCGGTGGGCCTTTAGGCGAGATAATGGTTCGCGGTAAATTGCTCTTGGGTCTGGGTGTTATCAGTAAAGAGCTTTATGACGATTTAGAGGTTTTCGTAACCTTGAAAGAGTGGGCGAAATTACAAGGTGACGACACCAGTTTTACCGAAGTTGATGTTATCTTTGAGCTCAATAAGGTACATGCGATTCAGCGTATTATGCCTATCGAATATGATGCGGAGATGGTCGAAACCATGTCTGGCCCGATGCTTCAAATGTTCTTAGGGCGACATCATCAGAAAGTGAAGTCGACCATTGTTTTGGCTATCACAGACATCATTAACACCTTATGTCGTGACAACGCCTTGAGTTCTTAGATTTTGTTATTGAATGTTTTCATTACGACATAACAACTTGCTACCACTTGTTTTACCCATCCTAGAATAAATACTGATTGCGGTTTCTCTCATTGAGGAATCGCTTTTTTGTATTCATTCCATCCTTCATTTCTTCTGATCCGAGTAATAGTCGTTTCTGAGATGATTCTCTCGCCTAGCATCCTATCTGATTGTTCAAACTCGTCGGTAGTTCAGCATATCGATGGCAAATTTCAGGTACAAAAAAAGCCACAGAACGTGGCTTTTTTTCAACAAAACCTGAAATTATAGGTCTTGGATGTTTTCTGCTTCTAGCTCTTGGAAGTAGCGTAGAGTCTTAACTTTTAGCTCTTGTTGAGCTGGCTCATCAGCAACGATGATAGCTTTACGGTGCATTTGTAGTGCTGTAACAGTCCACATGTGGTTTACAGAACCTTCGATAGCAACTTGTAGAGCTTGTGCTTTGTTGTGACCCATAGTCAGGATCATTACTTCTTCAGCGTCTAGTAGAGTCGCAACACCGATAGTTAGTGCGTATTTTGGCACTTGGTTGATGTCGTTGTCGAAGAAGCGAGAGTTCGCGATGCGAGTCTCTTCAGTTAGCGTCTTGATACGAGTACGAGAAGCTAGAGAAGAACCAGGTTCGTTGAATGCGATGTGACCGTCGATGCCGATACCGCCCATGAACAGGTTGATTTTGCCGTAAGAACGGATTTTTTCTTCGTAAGCTGCGCAGTGAGCGTCGATGTCTTCTGCTTTGCCGTCTAGTAGGTTGATGTTCTCTTCTTGAATATCAACGTGGTTGAAGAAGTTTGTGTACATGAAAGTACGGTAAGACTCAGGGTGGTTAGGATCGATACCTACGTACTCATCCATGTTGAATGTAACAACGTTTTTAAAGCTAACTTCACCTGCATTGTATAGTGCGATTAGCTCTTTGTAAGTCGTAAGTGGTGTGCCACCAGTTGGTAGACCAAGAACGAATGGACGATCAGCTGTTGGGTTGAATGCTTTGATCGCTTCAACGATGTGACGTGCTGCCCATTTACCTACTTGTGCCGCGTTGTTTAAAGGAATAAGTCTCATTTTTGTAGCCCCTAAGATAAGTAATTTATAGTGTGCTGAAACATTAATTCGCATTATAAAATAAGTGATCTGTTTCTGCCATTGTTTTAGGTCAAGTTTTTACTTTTTTCGTCGTATCTGTGACTCGAACTCGCAAAATTGCACACTTATTGTATGGATATTTGGTGGCGTTAAACAAGATTAATACGCTTGTCATATATCGTAATCTTGATTCAATTCAGCGCCCGAAAGGGTTCACCGATTTTGAAGTAGGAGTGAGCTAGAGGAGTATAGTCGAGGTGAGCAGAAAAGCATGAACCCGGGAGATAGGGTTGCATGCAAAAGCAGTAGCAATAGTCGCTCTCTGAAAGGGCTCTTAGCTTTGAATTTGCAAAAGGTGAATACTGAGAGATAGCTATTGTGTGCTATCGCTATGAATTTTCTATAAATCTTGGTAAAACTTAATTGGTTAGCTAAAATTACTAATCACGAGGTTAAGTCGTGTTTGAAGGCAAAAAAAGCCCAAAGTGATGAGGTATCACTTTGAGCGATTTTACTAATCTTCTAACACTAACTCGCTGTCGTATTCTTCCCTAGGCACTTCGCCGCGTTTGCAGCCGTTTAGGGTATGAAAGCGACGGCGTCCGCGAGCCAGTTGAATGTACTTCAACCAAACACGCTCTAACTTGGACTTTGCCTTATGAGGGTGAGACAACACTTTAAGGAAGTGCTTTTCTTCTGCATTGGTTGGTGTAAGTTCACCAGTCTCAAGTGCAAGCATAGTGTCGCCAAACAAGGTTAGGATTTCCTCTTCTGAAAGAGTAAAATCCCCTGACTTAGCGAACCCTCGTGGGAATTTAATGGTGTCATAAAAACGTTTTTTTCCGTGACGGAATTCGGTCTCAGACATATCAGCCTCAGTAATGTGGTTAGATAGAAATTAGTGTTTATTGCTCACGCGAAAATATTGTTAAAAGGCTAAAATAGGAAACAAAACGTTTTTGCCTTTACGATAAACAATCCTAGATCCGCTAGTTAGCAGATTTATTACAGAGATGTATTTGATGGATGTGAAAGTATTTAGAACCTTTCTTGAGGTTGCAAGGGTGCGCCACTTTGGGCGTGCTGCTGAAAACTTGTATTTAACACAAGCGGCGGTGAGTGCGCGGATCAAACAGCTAGAAGGCTATTTTGATACTCAGTTGTTCATCCGTGATCGTAATAACATCAAGCTTACCTCTTCAGGTGAGCGTTTGATTGGATACGCTGAGGTGATGGTTTCTACTTTGCAACAGGCTAAGTTTGAGCTGTCACTAGAGAGTGGAAAAGCCCTGCAGTTAACGTTGGGTGGCACACCGAATATTTGGGATGCATATTTACAAAACTGTCTGAGTGTTGTGACGGATTCTTTTGGTGGTTACGGCTTTATGGCAGAGGTGATGGGGCGTGAGCAACTGAACCGTAACTTGCTTGAGCGCACCTTAGATATGGCCTTTGCATTTGATCAGATCAAAGCTGAAGAGCTGAATTGTAAAAAAGTGGCGGATCTCGTGTTGGTTTTGGTATCGACACAACCAGATGATTTAGAATCCGTGTTCCAGCATAAGTATGTTTATGTTGATTGGGGAACACGTTTTGGTTCTGAGCACGCAGAGCGTCATCCAAAAGTACCCGCACCGTACTTACGTACCTCAACGGCTCGTATTGCACTCGATTTCATTTTAGAGAAAGGGGGCAGTGCCTATTTGCCAGTGTCTCTTGTTGAACCTTTTATCGAGTCAGGACAGTTGCACAAGGTGAAAGGCGTTGAAGACTGGTATCGCCCGATTTACCTAAGCTACCGTAAAAACAGTACCTCGGTAGAGGCGATCATGCAGGTTGAGAAGTTGGTTAACGAGATTGACCCATCGACGGCATACACACTGCAACAAGCAGCGGAACAAGCACCAGAGTAGCCGTTTAGGCTGTCACTTGTTGCTTTGTTGAATAAATAAAAAATGGCTCCCTTTTGGGGAGCCATTTTTGTTTAAACCAGAGATATTCATACTGTCCAAGTTAGAGAAAGCTCTAAGTCGGAAAATCGTTTAAGCCTGGTGTGTAACCCATCTAAAAGGCTTTAGGTTATAAAGCACTTATAGGTTCATTAGGTTTTCAATCGACTCTTCAAGAGAGTGTGACATGTACGAATGGATTGTTTGTCCGTCCGTTGCGTCAATCTCAATTTTAGAAATCCCCTGTTCTGCTTGGTCTTCTAGAAAGCCTAGTGACTGCTCGACTGATTGACTGGTGAGAACCTGTTGGTTTGATAAAACAATACGACACGTGTGAAGAACCATAGCCTTTTCCTTTTTATATTCGATAGGTCTCTGCATCTTTGGCGTGCTAAGTACCTATCGTTTGACGTTGTGAGAAGATTGACTTCTCTTGGTTAAATCTAGTCGAATTGGATAAAAATAAAACCCTTTTTTGTGATTTATCTAACCTTCAGTTCCGAAAATGGCTAGCGACAGTGGTTATTCAGGATAGACTTTTAGGGCGTGAAGTAAGAATTACTGAAAAAGAGAAGAACTCAACATGTCGAAAAATATCCATCACAACAGTGCGTTAACTAATGAGCAGTGTCATTTGGCTCGCTATGCGCGAGACGCTCGCTTTGATGGTATGTTTTTCACTGCAGTAAAAACGACGGGGATTTTTTGTCGCCCTATCTGCCCTGCAACACCACCAAAAGAAGAGAACGTCGAATATTTTTCTCATCAGGCTCAGGCATTAAAAGCAGGCTACCGACCTTGTTTACGCTGTCGACCAGACAGTGCGCCTTTCTCGCCAGCATGGAAAGGGGTTGAAACCACGTTTCTTAGAGCGATGCAGCTTATCGATAATGGTGCATTAAGCTCAGGTTCGATTACCGATCTTGCTAAGCGTTTGGGGATCTCTGATCGATACTTACGCACCTTATTCGACAGCTATATTGGTGTGTCACCCAAGCAATATAGTCTGTACAGTCAATTAATGTTCGCTAAACAGTTGCTGCACAACAGCAGTATGAGTATTACTGATATCGGTTTTGTGAGTGGCTTTAATAGCACGCGTCGCTTTAACGATGCGTTTCAAAAAGAGCTGAAGCTTTCGCCAAGTGAGATTCGACGAACCAAACCTAATGACAGTCTGAGTAATCACATCCAACTGGCTTTTCATGGCCCATTAGATTGGAAGCACTTATTGGATTTCTATCGACGCAGAATGATTGAAGGGATAGAAGAGGTTGGGGATGATTATTACCAGCGAACTGTGACAGTCAATGGCTCGAAAGGTTGGTTTAAGGCGACTTTAGCTAAAAAAAACCGATTAGATATTGAATTTGAGTTGGATGATATAAACCAATTACGAGGTTTGATCACTCACATTCGTCGTATGTTCGACCTAGATGTCGACATCGCTAAAGTTGAAGCCTTTTTTGCGACGATAGATCCTAACTTAGTCGCCAGAAGTGGCATTCGTATTCCAGGTGTATGGAGTGCTTGGGAGGCGGGTGTCAGAGCGATACTTGGACAGCAAGTTTCGGTAACAGCTGCGATTGGTCAGTTAAACCTATTGGTTAAAGAGCTTTCTGAATCAGATAAGAAAACCTATTTTCCGACACCGAAACAAATAGCGGAAGCCGATGTGAGCTTTTTGCGAATGCCAGGAAGCCGTAAGGAGACCTTAAAGCGTTTTGCCGAATACATGGTCGACAACCAAGCCGAGCACCCTTCCAAATGGATTGACCTAAAAGGCATTGGCCCTTGGACCATACAATATGCATTACTGCGTGGCTTGAGTGAGCCGAATCATTTGTTGGTGGGTGATTTAGTGGTGAAGAAGTTTATCGAGCACCGACCTGCTATCAATATAGAGAGTGTTTCACCGTGGGGCAGTTATGCTACGTTCCACTGCTGGAATCAGTCTTAATAGAAAGAGCAACCCGCGAAAGTCCGCAATACAAAGTTAGGAGTAATCATGGTGAACCGTTTTACATATTATGACAGCCCGTTAGGCACTGTGACTCTGCAGGCGAATGAGCAAGGCTTACTCGGAGTTTGGTTTGAAACACACACAACGAAACCGGAAGACTTAGGTACACAAGAAGATAGCTTTCCGATTTTCCAATCGGTCAAAGAGCAGCTCGAACGTTATTTTGCAGGAGAAGACGTTCAATTTGATGTACCAATCGCTGCCAAAGGCACTCCTTTTCAGCAATCGGTTTGGCACGCTCTTACTACTATTCCTTACGGAGAAACATGGAGCTATGCTCAGTTAGCCGACGCGATCGGTAATCCAAAAGCGGTGCGAGCTGTGGGGTTAGCCAATGGCAAGAACCCGGTATCAGTGATTGTTCCGTGTCATCGAGTGATAGGCAAGAATGGCAAATTGACGGGTTACGCGGGCGGGATTGAACGAAAACAGCGCTTATTGGCGATTGAGGGAATTGGCCAAGAATAGATCACTTGGTTATTGGATTTTTGGTTAACTGATGCCTCGCAGTGTTGGGCCTAACCCAAAGACCTTAAAAGTGTGACTTTGCAAAAAGGTTGGCGCTTTCTGGAAAATATTTATTTGGTTGCATATCCTTTTAGTTATGTTCTCTAGGCAAGGATGCCCAAATGAATAGTCAAATCCCTTTCTTACTCAGTTGCAGTAGTACGCTGTTACTGACAGGTTGTTTAAGCGATACCAGTCAACCTTTTGAAGTCCCACAGCTGGTTCTATTTAAAGGTATGTATGAAAGTACTGATAACGACAGCTATTTGCTTTTTGAGTCGGGACGAGTCACTTATCAGACGACAGATAACACGGTGACACGCAGTTATAGCGTCGATGATGATTTAATTACTATTGAGCTGAACTCAGGAAGCAGCCGAACTGATTCTGACTTGGTGATGCGCATTCAACAGCAGGGTGAGGTACTGACATGCAACCAATGCCCAGCGGTTCAATTGAGTAACGTTTGGACCCGAGTCGAAACCCCGCATCAAGAAGGTCCATCTAACTAGAATAACCCACCATTAAGCCATAAGTGAGCCGCGATGCTGACCGCATAGCCAATCATGATGACAGGCATCCATTTTAGGTGTCCAAAGAAGGTGTACTTACCATGAGCTGCCCCCATCAATGCCACACCAGCGGCGCTACCGATAGATAATAAGCTTCCCCCAACGCCAGCGGTTAATGTAATCAGTAACCAGTTACCCATCGACATTTGTGGCTCCATTGATAACACTGCAAACATCACCGGAATGTTATCGACGATCGCAGACAAGATGCCCACCATGATATTCGCCCAAATCGGATTCCATTGGCTGTACATGACGCCTGAAGCGAGTTCTAAGTAACCAAGCAAGCTCAAACCACCGACACACATTACCACCCCGTAGAAGAAGAGTAATGTGTCCCACTCGGCATGAGAGACTCTTCGAAATACATCAAAAGGCACAACAGAGCCGAGTCGTTTCAAGGCTCCTTCATCGTTATTCGCAATTGCCACGGCTTTCTTCTTAGCCAGCGAGTTGGGCAGTGTTTTTCTCAAGAAATACCCAAAGAACTGGAGGTATGCGAGCCCCATCATCATGCCCATTACTGGTGGGAAGTGCAGGACGGCGTGGAAAGCAACCGCAGTACCTATGGTCATAATGAATAGGAATACAATTCGTCTCGCGCCTCGTTTCAATTCAACGTGTTGATGTACCGTGTCGGGCTGGGTGGTGGGTACAAAGTAAGACATGATCAGAGCAGGAACGAGGTAGTTCATCATTGAAGGAATGAATAAGGGAATGAATTCACTAAAACTGACATAGCCTGCCTGCCATACCATCAAGGTAGTGATGTCGCCAAATGGACTGAACGCGCCACCTGCATTCGCTGCAATCACAATATTCACACAGGCGAGGTTAACAAATTTAGGGTTGTCTCCTGCGACTTTAAGTACCACGGCACACATTAATAGAGCCGTTGTCAGGTTATCGGCTATCGGGGAGATAAAGAACGACAAAATACCGGTTAACCAGAATAGAGACCGAAAATTAAAGCCTTTACCCACCATCCAGGCTTGCAGGGCATCAAATAGTCTTCGCTCTTCCATCGCGCTGATGTAAGTCATGGCGACGAGCAAGAAGAGTAGCAACTCGGCGTATTCTAATAAGTTGTGTTCGAGCGCTTGCTTCGCGACTTCAACTAGATTGTGCTCTTGGTAAGTGAAACCAATGATGATCCAAATAAGGCCAGCAGCAAGTAAAACGGGTTTGGACTTTCGCAGCTTTAGGTACTCTTCCATCATCACTACAACGTAAGCGATAACGAAAATAGTGAGCGAGAGGTAGCCAGCAAAAGAGTTGGTAAGCTTGAGAGGTTCCCCTAGTTGGGAGGTAGCTGCCCCCGCGACCGCAGAAAAACACAGTAAAGAGAGGACAACAGAAAGCTGGATACCTAGCATGGATTACGCTCCAAAGTTAATAAGTTATTAACACGCGTAAAAGCGTAGACTTAAATAACCATGTGGAGTGTGATAGATATCTTAATAATTCAACAGATTACAGGGAAAGCGATAGACTGTGAGGTGGGCTGAAGTACGGCCTTGTGCGTCTCAAATTACAATCTTGTACACGCGAGTAATAAAGAAAAAGCCCTACCGGGCTTAAGTCCGATAGAGCTTATTCTGTGTCGCCAACATTATGCAGCATTACGATCAAACGTCATTGTTTGTTCTGCAGCACATATCTCAACAGGCCAGCCATAGGATTGGTATTCCATCGCAAGTTTGTCCGCAACTACGCGAGATACCGTGGCAGTGATCCACATGCCTTTGCCCATTACCTGATATTTGAGTGTTCTCATTTCCATTTTTGTCACCGTTTTCCTTCTATATTGGCTGCGCGAAGTCTATAGCACCTCTTGAGGCTGGAATTTCGAATCAAGCTCAAATCCTTTATAAAATGGCTCATGAATTCGGCTTGGAATAAAACTCAATCAGCAGAATGAAAACGGTTGCGTTTTGGAAGAAAAATCACGATTTAAGTGCCTGTATTATAATTAAATAAAAATTTAACTAAAAATTTATGTAAGAGATATCTCACATAATTATCAGAGATCGGACTATCCAGGGTTTTATCCGTTAAGCACTGATTTTGTGTCTCGTCTGTATGTTTTCGGTTGCGCTATTGCAGCAAAATTTATTTAGTTTTGTATGTGAAATATGAGGATTTTGTCAGTTTATATTTCGATATCTAAACCATAGTCACAGTTTTATATGTTGCCTATCATCTTCAATTTAAACCGATACTCTGTTTGATTTTGGTCATTAACCTTCTTCTCATTAGTTTGCACTATCTATGCGTGTTCTGTTCCACATAAACTAGATGTATAGAGGTCCTTATGACTAATCCAACGAAAACCGATCGTAAAGTCACGATCGGCAGTTACATCGCACTCGCCTTTGCGGTTGTGTTTTTCTCTGGCTTGATGCAGTCCAATGAATGGTATGGCGTATTCGATTTTACGACGCTTAACGGCTCATTCGGTAAAGTGGCTTACGATGTAAGTGAATCCGCTGATGGTATTCAAGCGGCAACCACCTCTTTGCGTGGTAAAGGCGGTAGTGGTGCTCGTGACGGTTTCATTTTTGCTTTGACACTTATTCCGACCGTGATGTTTGCTTTGGGTATGATCAACGTACTTGAGCACTACGGTGCGCTAGATGCGGCTCGTAAACTGCTTACTCCACTGCTTCGTCCGCTTATGGGCATTCCTGGTAACTCAGGCTTGGCACTGATCGCTTCTTTGCAAAGTACCGATGCAGGTGCCGCGATGACTCGTCAGCTTAAAGATGAAGGGCATCTAACTAAGCGCGAAACCGATGTCTTTACCATGTTCCAATTCACAGCAGGTGCGGCGATCGTTAACTTCTTCTCGTCTGGCGCTGTGCTATTTACTCTAACCGCAATGGACGGTTCTCTCGCAGTAACGTCATCTATTGGTCTTGCTGTGGCAGTGATGTTCATCTTTAAGTTTGTGGGTGCCAATCTGTTCCGTATCTACCTCAATATTACTGAAGGCAAAGAAGACAAACCCAAATCAGACAAAGAACAAAAACTGGAAGAGGAAGTAGCATAATGAGTGAAGTAAAAGCAAAGAAACCAATGGTGACTGATATTTTCGTTGAAGGTGCTAAGAAAGGCTGGGTTATTGCGACCACCTCGACAGTGCCAAATGTTCTGATGGCGTTTGTAATCATCAAAGCATTGCAGATTACGGGTGCGTTGGATCTGATGGGCAGCGTTTTTGCTCCAATCATGGCGGTGTTTGGTTTGCCGGGGGAAGCAGCTGCAGTATTGATCGGTGCGTGGATGTCGATGGGCGGTGCGGTGGGTGTGGTAATCACGCTGTTTGACCAAGGTATCTTGAATGGCAACCATATTGCGATCTTAGCGCCAGCTATTTACTTGATGGGCTCACAGGTTCAATACATGGGTCGTATCATGGGACCAATTGGTACCGAAGGTCGTTACATTCCAGTGATGATCGCTATTTCAGTGTTGAATGCGTTTGGTGCGATGTTCCTGATGAACATTATTCTGTAGCCTGACTTCTAAAATTTCTTAGGCTTTAGAAAAAGGAAACCCCGTTTGGCTTTCACCAAACGGGGTCTATTCTTTTTGTAGCCATCCTGCTACTGCGCGTTACTTATCTTTCAATAGGCAACTGGTGCTCCCTGCATCGTTCCTTGACGTGGCTAAATCCTTTAACCTATCCAATCCATCGCCTTCCTAGCGGTGTCCTTGCAAACTCATCATCCTGATAAGTGACTCTATCCTAGAGCATAACTTCCTTGCTGATAACTCATCCTAAGTCATCAAATCTTCATCCTGAAGATACCTAATCCATTAGGCTTCTTCCTGTTCCTGCCAACTCCCTGTCGACATGTATATTAAACACTCTGGAGGCTTCTCCGACAATCTACCTCAAGCAAATAATCTGAAGGCAATGCTAAGAAAAACTGTGCGGACTCATACAAAACAAGGACTTGGGTTTGTAATCTAGGATTTTTCTGCGAAGCTTGATTGTAATCTCTTACGTTTGTTGTGAGAGATCTCTTACATATGTGCGGGCGTGAATGCTCCTTGTTTGCTGAATACAGATACGTTGAGGTAGCCCGTCGAATAAACTAACCAGTAGGAAATGATGATGGTTACAGCGTTATATGCTTCGTTGCTCACTTTGGTCATGTTATGGCTTTCCATTGAAGTGATTAAGCAAAGGAGAAAGAATCAAGTCGCACACGCAGATGGTGGTGTTGAATCGTTACAAGTGGCTCGTTCTGCTCAAAGTAACGCAATGGATTATATTCCGATTACCGTGATACTGATGGCGTTGCTAGAGTTCAACGGCGCCAATGTATGGCTGATTCACGTTATTGGTGTTGCTTTTGTTGCTGGCCGTATTATTCATGGAAAAAGCATTATTGCTCGTAGCCTGAAGGGAAGAAAGCAAGGCATGTATTTGACCTTTGCCAGCATGGTGTCTCTAGTTGTTCTAAACTTGCTTTATCTGCCATTTGATAAGCTTATATAAGGACAAGCATGGCGTTACGCCTTCCTCCACCATGGATGATTGTATTAACAGGTTTGGTGCTGAATATTCTGGCCATTGTTGTGTCGAGCCTAGTGCTCGACAAAATGGTGGTTGAACAAGCCCAGTATCGAGAGCGTCAACAGGGCAACGTGTACTCGATTCAGCTGGCTTGGAACACGATTGAAACCTTAGAGCGTAAGCGTGAATCTATGTTGCTGCACATGGATATCAGTACTTCTTCAAATTCTGCAGTGACACCGGAATTAGAAGAAGCAATGCGTGGTCAGCTTGGTGCGTGGGTTAGTGGCGAAGTTCCAGAGATTACCGTCGAAAACCTTTCTCAGATCATGATGTTGATTAACCAAGCTCAACAATCGCAACGCACACGCATCGATGACTTCTACCTTGATAATCTAACCTTATCTGAACTCCTTCAAGCCCTTGAAGAGCAGATGACCCTCTATAAAAATATCGCGCTCTTTCTTCAGATCTTTGGCTTAGCATTGATTCTTGCGCGTGACCTAGCGAGACGAAATTAACCGTTCCACGCCTTACGCTAAAGCTGATGATGAGTTATTGGTCGAGATTAGGGTGCTGTTGCCCTTGGTACTTTGGAAGCTGGTCTTTAAGCTTTTTGAAGGTACTGAATGCGTTGTTGGCGGATAAGCGATTCATTAACCAGTCAGGTAAGATACCGCCGGCATTCGCATATGCCGTATAGGTGATGTGGGTCAGGCCATTGGTTAGAGGCTGTAAAACCCAAAGTGCATCGACCTCGTTGATTCGAATATACCCCGACTCTTTAGCCAAGTAATTGGATGCATCTTTAATGGCTAAGGTGAATTGACCGTCTTCTACTTCATATTTCGAATACGTCACCATATCACGGTCGCGAGCAGGCCAAGGCGCTTTGAACTGGGTGTAGACGATATTTTCATTACTAGAGATCTGCATTAATACTTCACTGTGCGACACATTGTCGATCCAATTCGGTACGTTATCGCTGTCTTCCAATAACAAGAGAAATCCTGAGTAGCTCGTTGCGACCTGCATTTGGGCTCGAACTTCAACAAGACCATTCCCATGGTTACGTTTATGAATGGTGATGCCGCTTTCGCTTTTGACGAACTGCCACGGAGTCGCATAAGAGAGAGCTGAAAATAGACAGAGTCCAACTACCAAAATCCTAGGTAATATCATTATTCTTCCATGAAATGAAAAGCTTATCTGCCATGAGTATAGAATAAAAATAGGTTGGATTCGCGTCGTAAGATGCTGCGTATTAAATATGGTTAATATGATATTTGGAAAAACGGAAGACAGAGGGTCTTCCGTTTATAGAAGGGAGGGTAGTGGCAATTTATCTAGAGCTTATAGGCCTCAACCGTTTTTATGGTGGTCCAATTGTTGTCGGCATCTTGGATGAACTCTTGTGTGTTCTCCAACCAACGCTTTTGTACTGACTTGTCTAAGTTCAGATATAACTTTCCATCTTCTATTTTCCAAGCTTGTGGATCGGTCTCAAACTTCTTACCCATTGCCACACCAAAGGCACAGTATCCACCATATTGAGGCGCATAGGCTTGTGGATCAGCGCGGAATTGGTCTCGGTTTTCACTGCTCACAAATTGATAAATGGCATTTTTATACGTTGCAGTGAATTCTGACGTGCCTTTCACTGGACCCTTGTTGTCGAAGTAAGCCACAGGGTCATAGCCTTTAATGGCAAGATCGTTGCTATCGACACTCATATCCAGGTCAGCTGCCATTATTGAAAAGCTCGCGCCTAGTAACGCGGCTGTAAGAGTGATTTTTTGACTGGTCGATTTTAAATGTGACATATCAAGTTCCTTGTCAGTGTTAGTTAACTTGTATGAAATAAATTAGCCGACTGGTCCGGTCTATAGAGGGACAAAAGAACTAAAAAGTAAGCGAATCGTTCGGAGGATGCATGGATCTGCTGTCACAGTTGATGGAACACTTCTCGATACGTACCGGTGTTTTCTATTCAGGGCACTTGTGTGGCGTCTCATCATTTAATGCACAAGAAGGGAAAGAGGGACACCTACACGTATTGAGTGCGGGGGAGCTGACCTTGTCTAGTGCTCATGGGGAGCACAGGCAGCTTTCACAGCCTTGTATCGTCTACTTACCTAATAGCACGCCTCATGCAATAGAAGGTGTGGGAGAGGGCGCTGAATTAGTGTGTGCAAACGTCGAATACCGATCAGGGCAGATGAACCCATTGTTGGCTGCATTGCCTGATGTGATTGTGATTCCGTTTGAGGATGCTCCGAATGTAATGCCGGTGATTGAAGTGCTGTTTAGAGAGTCGAGCCAGGCATCATCGGGTCAGCAATACTTAATGGATAAGTTGAGTGATGCGCTAATGGCTTTGATTTTTCGGCATCTCATAGAGCACCAGCAAATCGATCAAGGCGTGTTCTCTGCGCTTGCTCATCCGCGACTTGCTCCGGTGGTGACTGCTATTCACTTGATGCCCGCTCGACACTTTTCTATCGCTCAAATGGCTTCTTTGGCTGCGATGTCTCGAACTCAGTTTATTGAAGCGTTCAAGCGGGAGGTTGGCGAAACCCCAGGTGACTATGTTCAAAAGTGGCGGGTTTCTGTGGCTCAATCGTTGCTGTTGCAAAACAAGCCCATCAACTGGGTCGCGGATGAAGTGGGGTACAACAGCTATTCTGGTTTTGCTCGTGCGTTTCAACATGTAACCGGAATGTCGCCGCGGTTATGGCTAAAACAGAATGTGGCGTAAAGCGCCTGGCAACCTTATCTGAAATGTGGCTATTAGCATTAGGCTTGGTTATGTTTTAGCGGAAATTGCGCGTAGTTTGCTCATTTCTCGAATGATGGGCTAAAAAGGTGGACTTTATAAGCTCATTGTAACATCCTGCCCGTCCTATTTTATCAGACATCAATGAGACGAAGTGCCTGCTGAACATTATTCAGCCTCCCGTATCTCATTAAAGCACTAAGGAGTTCCACTTGAACCTATTTGTAAGAGACCTTACCGTTATCGATTCTTCATACATCTGTGAACACAGAGGGGTCGTAGGAGATAGTTGGATTTTAGATGTCACCATGTCTGGTGAACTGAATGAAATGAGCATGGTTTTAGACTTTAGCAGAGTCAAAAAACAGATCAAAAACCTTGTTGATCAGCATGTCGATCACCGTTTACTGCTACCAATGAAAAATGCAGCTATCGTGCATCAAGCAAGTAAACCGGGCTACGCTAAAGTCGATGTATTGCGTGGTGATAAGAGTCTTCACTTGCACTGTCCTGATGAAGCTTACTGTCTGGTTGATGCCGAGGCGATCACCATCGAGAGCGTGACCGCACACGTTTACGATATTCTTCGCGACAACCTTCCAAGCAACGTAACAGGGTTAGAGATCACCCTTCGCCACGAGAACATTAATGGTGCGTTCTACCACTATACCCATGGTTTGAAAAAGCACGATGGTAACTGTCAGCGTATTGCTCATGGCCACCGTTCTCCGGTTGAAATTGTGGTTGATGGTCAGCGTGATGAGCAACGTGAGCTAGCGTTCGCTAAGCGCTGGGAAGACATCTACCTAGGCTCTAAAGAAGACCAAGTTTCTGTTTCATCATTAAACCTAAGTGAGCGCGCACAGAGTGTGAATGACGAAAGCCATTATGGTTTTAGCTACACGGCCCCACAAGGTGAGTTTGAGTTAGCGATTGCTAAGAGTGAAACAGAGATCTTGCCAACCGATACCACGGTGGAATTACTGGCAGGCTACATTGCGGATCAAGTCGCCCCAAGTTTGACAGAAAATCAATCACTACAAATTGTGGCTTATGAAGGGGTAGGTAAAGGCGCGATGGCGTTCCGATAACACCTCATGAGTGACGCAAGTTCACTTTCAATCTGAACAAAAAAGGCAAGATACTAAGTTATCTTGCCTTTCTTTTTTGTGGCTAGTTAAACTGAGAAGGTTAATCACGCCATTTTGTTGGTGCTAACGAAGCAGTACGTGTCGCAGTGGGCTTTTCTCAATCGCAACGACCAATCCAAAGCTGAGTAACACGGTGCCAAAGAATACGGTTAGGTCTTTTGCTAGCTCCGTAATGCCCAATACACCACAGACATTAAACAACAAGATGATGATTAATAGGTGACTAACGTAGATACCCAACATGCGATTTGAGATAGCACGAACCCAACCATAATTGCCCACGTTTGGATTAGCTAGAAGCCACATAAACGTGCCCATTCCCCATAGCGCAGTACCAAACAAGAAATCATGGATGTTGAACGCGATGTCGAATTTAGACAGCCATGCCGCTTCAGCAAAATGAATCCCCATACCTAATGCGATTAGTCCTAGCGCCTTAGCCGACGACATTTTCCATTGATGCTGACGAATAAGGAAACCTAAGGTCACCATTAATGTACTGAAGAACGGGCCGTTACGGGTAAAGAAAGGTGCTTCTAGTCCAGTCAGGCTTGCATAGCTCCCAGCTAAGACACCGTAGATGTAGAGTGCAACTGCGAGAGGCAATAAAAGCTTATCGAGCTTCATCTCAACCATCAAAGCGATGATCAAAACAGCGAAAACTAAAGCTGGGATAAACCATAAATGCACTAATCCGCCCTCTAAGAAAGAGTTGAGCGGTGTGCTCATCAAAAAGCCCCAGTACCCTTGGCGTTCACCTAGATAACCGAGCTCTTCAACTCTGGCTAGGTTGAAGGGTACCGCTAAGCAAATGATGCTCCATACCACCCAAACTTTGAGCAGTGGTTTCGAGTAATTGATGACGGTTTCCCAAGGAGATGAGACTAGCTTGGGTTGAATCAGATAACCTGAAATTAGGAAAAACAGAGGTACGGCAAAGCGAGCAGTTTGGTTGAGAATATAACCAATCCATGGCACGTCATTGATTTGCCAATAAGTAAGGGCCATTTGGCCATGTAAGCCAATGATCGCCAAGATAGCAATCACTCGACCTAACTCGATACTGGCGATGCGTTGTGAAGGCGTATTTTGAACGGAAGACATATCAGATCTCTAAGAAAATTTTCGTAGAATCTAGCAGCCTTTGTGTTGAACCAGTTAGCGTTAAATCAAGGGTTTCGGCCTTTATATAAAGGCTTGTATTGATTTTTTGAAGCCTGTCGCAGCTATATTAAATCCATTGCAGTAAGTGCAAAAATACCAAGCGTACAAGTGATAAGTGAACCTAAAGTGGTCAGCGCGATAATATTGGCAGCAAGCGTTGCATTTCCTCCCATCGCTCGTGCCATTACATAACTTGCAGCAGCGGTTGGTGCTGCACTCATCAGGAAGATCAGTCCAAGATCGAGTCCTTCAAAGCCTAAGGCCAATGCTGCCAATGTGATAAGTAACGGCGAGGCAATTAACCGGTAACTTGAGGAAAACCAAGTCGCGAGTTTCTCTTGTTTGAGAGAGCTGATATCCAATGAGCCGCCGGTACACAGTAAAGCCAGAGGCAAGGTCATTTTCGCCAAGTATTGCCCTGCATCAGTCACCATTTTAGGAATTGGAATAGACAGTGCGTAACAGAAAACCCCGAGGAAAATAGCAATAATAAGAGGGTTCTTGGTTATCGACTTCGCTATCGCTTGAATGGCTTTATCGCCTGTGTCTTTGCCCTTAGGGGTTAAGGCAATCACGGCTTGGATATTGTAGAGCACAGTAATTGAGGCAACATAGATCGCCGCAAGTGCCACGCCTTGATTACCGTAGATATTGGCGACATACGCTAAACCTATGATACCCGTATTCGCTCTGAATCCACCTTGGATGATGACGCCTTGGTCCTTCGAATCTCTAAATAATAGCTTGGTCGAGACGGTAGCAATGAGGAAAAAAGCGAAGTTAGCAGCGAGAGCAAATAACACCAGGGTGCTGCTGGCAGAGAAGTTATGTTCGGATTGAACGATACTTAAAAACAGCATCGCAGGTAAGGTGATCTGAAAAACAATCTTAGAAGCGATATCAATGAAGTTGTCATTGATAAGCCCAATTCGTTTGAGCACCACACCAAGAAACAGCATTAAACAGATAGGGCCTGTCACTGAGGCTGAAAACGCAAACTGTTCCCAAAGTGTGTCCATTATTTTTCCTTAATTTTAGCCAACTTCAATATCCTTTGAATACTGTCGCATTTTTCCACAATTCTTTGAGAAGAGAAATTGAATCCCAATAGATAAGTAAAAATCTTTGAAAAAAAGAACGAACGTGCTAAAAATAACGTATCAGATTTATCCTTGGTGAATAATGAGTAAAGGAAAGATAACCAAAGAGTATATTTTGAGCCATGCATTCGCGCTTGCGAGTGAGAACGGGCTTGAGAGTTTGACGATTGGCGAATTAGCCAAGCAGTGTGGTATGTCTAAGAGTGGTTTGTTTGCGCACTTCAACTCTAAAGAGAACCTCCAGCTCTCTGTACTTGAGTACTCCAATGCTATCTTCACCGAGCGAGTCATCATCCCTGCAAGAGAGCTTGGTGATGCTGACATTGAAGCGAAATTAAAACAGTTACTCGATAACTGGTTAGGATGGAACCACTCATTCCAAGGCAGTTGCATGTTTATAGATGCTTGGAAAGATGCAGGCAGCGAAACATCTGTGATTCAGCAAGCGTTGCAGAAAACCATTTCGGTTTGGATTGATTACTTGACGATTCAAATAGCAAAAGCGGTGGAGAGCAAACAGTTTAGAGCCGACCTAGACCCAAAACAGGCAACCTTTGAGTTGTATGGGCTCTATTTGAGTGCGAACTTGTTCTATTCGTTACGAGGCCAACAAGCAAGCCATACCCATTTTTGGAGTGGCGTAGAGCGCTTAATTGCTAGCTGGAAAGTGGTTTAACAGGTAAGCCATTGAGCTGGTTAAGCCCATGAGCTTGGCCTATCTATGGCCTAAAAAATTTAAGATAAGTGGCGGTAGCGTGCATAAATAGCAGTAGCGCCATTTTTTATATTAACAAATAGCACGGTCGTTCGTTTTTATGACCGAGCTGGATACGCTAATAAATTTGGCGAGATAAGGAACGGTCATGAGTGACAAAATCTATTTTAATACATCGAACAAATTCAGCTTTAAGCGTAGCCTGATTGGTGCAACCACCAATCTACATTACATCTTAGCGCCGAGCCATGCGAAGAAAACCGCGCGTAAACTGCTGCTTACGCCAATGCGAACTGAGCAAAAAAATGCGGATCCACAAGGGCTGATCAAGAGTGAAATTAAAGGCCGCGACGGTGTGTTAAAAACTTACTCTTTGGGTGCAGGCCCAGTTTGGGTATTAACTCATGGCTGGTCTGGTACCGCGAGTCAATTCTTCCCTTTGATGGAACATATCGCAGCTAAAGGTTATACCGCTTTGGCTTACGATCACCCGGCGCATGGTGGCAGCGATGGCGTGCATGGTCATATTCCGGCGTTTGTGAACGGTCTTGAGGCGATTCTAGATTCGGTGGGTGAAGTGGCAGGCTTGGTTGGTCATAGCATGGGTACCGCTTCAGCGTTGGAATGTAAGCACGCTAAATTGGAAAACAAGCCGCTGCTTCTGATCGCACCTGTATTGGATTACTTGGATAATTTGTTTGGCAGCGTTGCTCGTTCTGGTTATTCAATGAAGCTGTTTGAGGCGGTAGTTGGGGAAGTAGAAGAGCAGTTTAATTACCCAATTCAGTCGGTTGACCCGTATGGCAAGCTTGCGCTTCGTCAGTCTCAGACCATCATTGTGCATGATGAGCAAGATAAGTTTACTAAGTTCGATGTGTCGCAGCGTGCAGCGAATGAAATGGAGCGCGTTACCTTGATTGCCACTCAAGGGCAAGGTCACGGGCGAGTAATGAAGTGCCCGCAAGTGTTTGAGAGCTTTGATGCCTTGATTGGTTAGTTTTAGTTAATCAATTCGGTAATACGTAGGCTTAGAAAACAAATAAAAACAGGCCAACCAGACATTTCTGGTTGGCCTTTGCTTTTAGGTGTTTAGTAAGTATTTAGCTTGCACCTATTTTTAGTTAGCACAGTTTGCCGGGCCAATCTCTTTCCATACGCCCCACTCACCAGAGTTAACTGGGTCATCACCTTTGGTCCACCATTTCGCTTCCCAAGTCTTGCCAGCTTGAGTCACTTGGTCGCCGCCAGTGTAGACTGCACTTGAATCCCAAGCGTTAGTACACGTACCGCCGTCTGTGGTTTTCTTAAGTACTTTCACTGATGCAGCTGCGACTGATGAATCTGTACCGTCACTCACGGTCACAGAGAAGTTCAGAATAGTGTCTTGCGTGTATTCTGCTGCAACAAAGCTTACTGAAGCACCTTGTACGGTTGCATCGATACCTGCAGGTACGTCCCATGTGAAGGTTAGTGTGTCTTGATCGACATCGCTAGACGCAGATGCATCCACGACCACAACATCACCCGCATTGACTTCTGCCGGAGCCGTAACCACTGCAACTGGTGCTGTGTTAACTGGACCTGTATCTTTTGGGTTTACCGTTACAACAACCGTGTCCGTTGACGTTGCGCCTTCGTTGTCCGTTACTGTTAAGCTGAAGGTTAGCGTTTCTTGCTGAGCGACTTCAACAACATCGAAGCTTGCAACCGCGGCATTCGCGTTCGCCAGAGTTACTGCTGTACCGCTCACTTGAGACCAAGCGTAGATCGCAATTGTGCCATCGCTGTCTTTTGAAGCGCTGCCATCTAGAGAAACAGAAGCTGGACCTTCAACAGATTGGTCTGCACCTGCTGATGCGGTTGGTTTCTTGTTCACAGGCTCTGTAGTGCCACCTGCTAAACCCTCGTGCATTGCATTTAGGATGTCGCCGTTATCCGCGTCAATTTCCCAAGAGAACAGACCCGCAAGGCCAAGGCTACGCACGTACGCACCTTTTGCTTTAACTGAGCGGTCGTCATCAAATGTGATTAACTGACCTGAAGTACGGTTCCAAACGTATGGCGCTTCTGCCATTTCGTCGTAGCCATATTCGAAGCCATTGATACCTTGGTTGTTGGCGCCAAGCATGTTCGCTTTTATGCCTTTGTAGTCGATAACGCCATCTTCCCATACCCCTTGTGCAGTGCTGCCTTTCAGTTTGCCATTACCGACACCTGTCATAGGGTCGCTTGGGTCAGAAAGTGTTGATGGTAATACGCCTTCCCAACCACGACCGTACATTGCTGTACCTACGACAAGTTTGTTAGCTGGAACACCTTGCTGAAGCAGTAATTGGATACCGTTGTCAGTGGTGTAAGCAGGGCCTGTGTACGGTTTGCCATTTTCATCAATGCCAGAGCCATCACACTGGCCAGGACGCATGAAGTTACCGCAGTTTAATGCTGTCTGGTGACCTAACACGTTGTTCCAACCGCCGTAGAAGTCATAAGTCATCGCAAAGATGTAGTCCATGTACTGGATAGCATCACCGTAATCCACATCCTCAATTTTGTCGTGACCAACACCGATCGCTGATGTGAGTTCGTAAGTACGACCATTTTCTGCTTCTAACTCATCAAGCATTGCGCGCAGTTCTGCCATTAGTGCGATATAAGCTGGGCCATCATTTACTGGGTCACCAAGTTCTGGTGCAGCACCGCCGCCACCTGGGAATTCCCAATCGATATCCACACCGTCATAGAACTTCCATGTATTTAGGAACTTCTTAACCGATGCGACGAAGGTGTCACGGTTTGCTTTGGTGGTGAAATCGAAGAATGGGTCTGACAGGGTCCAACCGCCAATTGAAGGGATGATTTTCAGATCTGGATTACGCTGCTTGAGCGCCATCATCATTGCATAGTTGCCCTTGATTGGTGAGCTGTATTCGTGACCTGCTTGAGGGAAACTTTTCTGGAAAGCTGCCCATGGGTCATGAATTACCACTTCGTAATCGTTGACGCCCTGACATGCCGTCATGAGTGCGTTGTAGCTGTTACCGCCAACCGATTTCACTGATTCGTTAGGACCACAAATTGGGATGAAGCCATAAAGGATATGGGTCAAGTTATCAGCGGGTAGGTTGTCGACTGTGTAATCACGACCATAGATGCCCCATTCAACAAAGTAAGTACCCACTACTGTGTTTGGGTCTGTATTGTATGACTTGTTGTTTGGATCAATGTTCATTGCTAATGGCGCTAAATGTGCGCCATCCGTATCGGCGATGGTGATCTTTGCGGGTGCACTCTTGCTACAACCCGTTTCGTCACACGCTTCGATCTCCATATCAAACAAGCCACCCTGACCGTATTCGAATGAAGCTGTAGTTTGGCTGCCAGTGATTGGACCGGTCGCAACTTTAACGCCATCAAAGTAGATGTTGTACGTGTTTCCTGACGTTCCGCTCCACTGGTTAAACTTAACGTCGACCTTTGCTTTGTCGTGATACTTAACCATCTGGTTGTAGCCAGAAGTGGTTTCCATCGCGAGTTCAATTTTAGAAAACTGTAGGTTGTTGGAACCGTACATGTCGATGCTAGGTGCTGTTGGAGCAGCTAATGCTGTACCAGATAGCGCTAGAGCAATGCTCGCAGCACAGGTATTAAAACGAATCATACTATTTCTCTCATTCCTTGAAGGTTACGAGAACCAAATGGCCTCATAAGTTGCTCCGATCAGTTTTGAAGGAGCTTCCCCGTCAGTATTCGAGAGAGTTTTAATTTCATAACTGAAAATAAATCTGTTTTCGATGGACAACTAAAAAATTGTATCTTGTTACAAAATTGTTGCTTAATGAGTGAGAGGTCGAGTCCATGTTTTATAAAATAAAATTTCGCCTAGCATGAAAATCTCATATGTGAAGTTTCACAACATGAAGTTATGTAAAGGTGCGACAAACTGCATGAAAATACTGTTTAGTTGAAGCAATATCACAAAGTAGTAGCGGCTAGGCAGGGGAGGTATGAAGCGTGTTGGTGGAGTGATTTTGGCGATTGAAGGCTATCTTTTGAATTGCTCAGCTAATGAAGCTCTTCTTTGTTGCATGACACTGTGATTATCACTGGTAGCGGTATGCTCAAAGCCTTCTTTAATAAATTGCTGGGCTGGTGTGCTTGGCTCCAGTCGTTTTAGGCGAGGTGAATCGTAGGTACCACTGATGGTGTAAACCCTTGGTCCAGAGCCTGTGTTTATCGTGACGATTTTACCGTCAAACTCAAATGAAGTGGTAATAAGGCGATGATTGATCATTACCCCTTTTTCAGAAAGGGTCAGGATGTCGGTATTGTATGGTGGAGCACCAATCTCAATCCAATTACCATGGACGTTACTTGGACTGACAGACTTTTGATGAGCTTGATAAGCAAAATAACCAGCGGTGACGGCAATCATAAAACCTGCTAATAGAAAGCCGTAGAGTAGTGAGTTGGCAAATATATCTCTGCTTTTAGTGGGCTTTTTTGCCATTATCTCTTCATTTTCTTGCTTGTACCGTCTTTGAGTCTATAAATTAAAATCTTTGTTTGCAAAGATCGTTATAAGAGTTAGAAGCAAGATCCAATGTTACGATAAATAGACTTGCTTTGATGTTTTTTCGAGTATTGCTATCAATATTTATGTCATCAATGAAAATTACTGTCAGTAAATCTTAAGTTATGCGTATTTATTTCTTGTAGGAAAGTCGCGAATTGGTTAAAACAATTATCACCTAAGTTTACAGATAGGCTTATTTGTTGAGCCCAATAACTGCAATTTCAAGATAACAAGGAAGTACAATGATTAAAGAAAACACATACTTTGAAGGTGGCGTAAAATCGCTAGCGTTTAACCAATCTGGTGCTGATGTGAGTGTTGGGGTAATGGCTGTGGGCGAATATACCTTCGGTACGGCGGCTCCAGAAAAGATGACGGTTGTAAAAGGCGCACTAACGGTAAAACGTGTTGGTGATGAAGACTGGACTACATACCAATCTGGTGAGTCTTTTGACGTTGCAGGCGATTCATCTTTTGACCTACAAGTAAAAGAAGCAACGGCTTACCTATGTGAATACCTTTAGGGAGAAGTGAGCTAGCTTCTCTCCAATAAGAAAAAACCACGCTCTAAGAGCGTGGTTAAATAAGTGATAATAACCGGCAGTGGATAGTGTCACTTGTTTTGCAGTCATCAACTCGACGACCAAATTCGTTGTTGTCTTCTCAATCCCTCAAAAGTCCAAACCAAACACTAATAGGTTTCAAACAAGCCGCTGTTATAGTCTTGGATGGTTTGTTCAATCTCTTCCATAGAGTTCATAACAAATGGACCATAATGCACAACCGGTTCATCGATTGGCTCTCCGATAAAGATAAGTGCACCGGAATCCTCTTGGCTTTCTAAAGACAGTATTTCAGCGCTTGTTAGGAACGCCAGTTGACCTTGGCTTATGACTTTTTCACCAATTTTAAGGCTGCCCTTGTACACATACGTCATGGCATTGTGACTAACGTTAGTGCTTATCGAGATTTGTTGTCCAACGCTCGCTCGCCAATCTGAAACACTCAGTGGCACGCCCGTTTGTTGTAGTGGTCCTTGTATTTTTAAAGTGTCAGCTGCAGGATTCAGTAATTCAAACCCACCCGCAATAACTCTTAGTAAACCACTTTGCTCACTTTGGTGTTCAGTAATAGTTTCGCTTTGGAAGTCATGGTATTGCGCTGGCTTCATTTTGTCTTTGGCTGGTTGATTGATCCAAATCTGAAAACCATGAAGTGCACCTTCCTCCATCATCGGCATTTCACTGTGAATAACGCCACGACCTGCTGCCATCCATTGTGCCCCACCACTACGGAGCTCTCCTACATTGCCCATGTGGTCCTTATGTTGAAAGTGACCTTGCAGCATATAGGTGAGTGTCTCTATCCCACGGTGAGGGTGGGGAGGGAAGCCGCCAACATAGTCTTTGCTCTCATCTGATTTGAGTTCATCAATCATCAAAAATGGAGAGAAGCGTTTGTTATTAAAACCAGCAACTCTTTGGATTTTAACCCCGTCGCCATCGGACGTGGCGTGGGCTGAGATTACATGTTCTACGGTTCTTACATTCGACATATTGAAACCCTCATAAGCTTGAATAGGGTTAGTGTATGGAATTTAATTTATAAAGAAGATGGTGCTGCGTTGAGTGACTTATTCGAAAATTTTGAACAGGTAACAATATGAAATTAAGTCTATACTCAATATAGGGTAGACCGCCAAGGAGGCCGCTATGGCAGTACAACAAAAACATGGCGAAAGGCACGGTCGAATGGGCTTTGAAAATGACTTTACGACAGATCAAGGTCAACGTTTTACTGAGGTTGCGAATAACGCGGTGAAACGTCGTATCAAAAAGCGCGAAGTTGAAGCGCCTTTTGTGCATTCGGCAAAGGAATCAGCGCTTAAAACCGTCACCAGATCTAAGTGGGAAAACCGAAGCCGAGTTCGGCAAGTGGTTTGGATTATTGTTATTGGTCTTATCAGTTTATGGGCTATGTATATGGCTGGCTAACGCTGGCGAGTCTTTAGTAGCGTTACATTGTTCCCTTCTACGTTAGTTTGAATATCCTCTTCACGTTCAGGAGCTTTGGCTTCTGCATGGATGCTGTCCATCGGACACTCTTCTATTAAAGTAGAAACCGGGTTGTCGTGATAATAAGCGTATCGGTTCTTGCCTGAATGCTTGGCAACATACATGGCTTTATCCGCACATCTCGTTAACTCATGTAAATCTTGCGCGTCTTGTGGATACAAAGACACACCAACACTGAGCGTTAGTTCTTTTATTCTTTCATTTGTTTGGCAGCCGCTTTCGAATAAACCACAGATTCGGTCTAGGATTCCGTCGAGGTCTTTTCGCGTCGGGATATCGTAGAGCATTAATACAAATTCATCGCCCGCAAAACGCGCAATCGAATAGTCGTATTCATGACTTTTTCGATCTCGAGTTC
Source organism: Vibrio chagasii (assembly GCA_041879415.1). Lineage (NCBI taxonomy): Bacteria > Pseudomonadati > Pseudomonadota > Gammaproteobacteria > Vibrionales > Vibrionaceae > Vibrio > Vibrio chagasii. Next base: position 1,338,772 of record CP090852.1, read on the forward strand.
GAATATTGTTGCTCAAGCGATTCGCAAAGTGCTGCAACACACTGTCGCCAACATCGTGTCCATAACTGTCATTGATGCCTTTAAAATCATCGATATCTAAAAAAACCAATGCAGTAAGTGATCGCTCACTATCAACAGTTGTTAGTTTTTCAATAGCCCAACGTTCAAAGCTCCATCGATTTGCTAGCCCTGTGAGTTGGTCTCGGTAAGCTAAGTCTTCAATCCCTTCTTTATACAAACGCTGAATGTAACTTACTGCTTTGGTGTAGTAGTAAGCGGAGGTATGGCACACCAAGCTCATGGTAAACAAGCTAAGAATAAAGCGGTGTGTGCTGTTAAAAGGTAGAGAAAAATTGCTAGGTAATGCAGTGATCAGCGTGCTTATGAACAGACAAAAAGAGGTGCTTAGGATGACGCCAATTCTGAAGTCATTGATAAAAATAACGGCGGCTAAAATCGGATAGAGCCAAAGTATGCGGTCGGGAATGGCATAACTGTATAGAAATAAGATGACTCCTTGCACAAGCAGTACACAGCTAAGAATTAACTCTGAGTACTCAGGATTGAAGACTCTTCTTACATAAATTGCATTGGCGATAGCGATAAAAGCGAAGCATAGTTCAAACATGGACAACGTGTAGTGTTGTCCCTGAAAGTAAGCCCATGTGTAAAAGATAAAGAGCGCGGCAGCAGTCAGTGAAAAGGAGTAGACGATTTTTTGTTTTCGCGTAGAGCGGATATCCGCCATCTCTTCAAGGTGCCTTCCTACAAGCCTGTTCATGTGATTTGTGCCACTAATTTTGATAATGGTATTAATACTAGATTAAATAATGGGCTACGCGGAGCCTTAGCTGACCATTTAATGTGACTATTATCAATATTTCATATGAAATGTTGATTAACGCATTCTAAATAGTGATGGATATCACTAATGGTGCAGCTTGCCAAAAGCAAGTGAATCATTATGTGCTTGCTTTCCAAGGATTTACTCCACATAGTTCTTTTACTATTCAATTATTAAGGGACCAATTATGTTAATCACGTTTAGCTGCAAGGCACACGCAAGTGTCACGATGTTTGGTGAAGTAGGTCTTCAGTTTATTAAAATGCTCGGACATAGTGGTACGCTCCCAGGAGCGATTGACGCTTCAGAGGTTCCCCAAGCATTGAATAACCTGCGCACTGCAATCGCTGCGGAGCAAAATCAAGCTGTAGAGCAAGACGATATAGATGACGACAATGAAGATGAAGTTGTCGAAGCGCCAGTAAACATTGGCAGCCGAGCATTTCCATTGGTAGAGCTATTAAAAGCAGCCATTAAAGAAGAGTGTGAAGTGATGTGGGAAGATGGTAGCGGCAAGCGTTTGTAGAGGTATTTACACCACATCTTGTGAATCAGTTTCTGTGTCGAGAGCAAAGTGTGTTTTGCAAAAAAGAACAAGCCAATAAAATATTGGCTTGTTCTTACTACTTATTGATTACTGAATAGAAGGTAAGCTTTTTGCCTCCATTACAATCGACATACCCCAAGATTGTTCCTCTTTAATAGATTTGATGGAGCCTCGGTTAGTAAGCCAGGTAGTTTGAGTATCAATAGGTCCATAATCTACGAATTGTGTCTTACTTGTTACTTTACATGCTACCAAAGCACCTGCAGGCACTGTGATTTCCTCTTTACCTACGTAGGTTTGCTGGTAGTCAAAGGTAGATAGGTAGTAAGGTCGTGCGTTGATGATTTCATCTAATGAGGTTTCTACAGAAACGGTTCTTAATCCAGGATACTCTATTTCGATTATCTCACCGCTCTCTTCGTCCCACCAATAATCGAGCTGAGAGGTGAGTGGGGCGTTAGTTGACGTCCCAAAGTCTATCGTTTGATTGATGATTTTTTGGTTATCAGCAACCGTTTGTGGTAATACTGCTTTAGCTGTCCCCCAACCTAGTGAGTCATCAGAGTTAAAGCCTTCTTGACCTAGGTAGTGATCTTCAGAGCTATATGAATACTCATACCCTATTAAAACACCTTCCGAATCTTTAATATCGATACGTGTTTTTTCTAGACTACCCTCTAGGTCAGAAATCCAACTTGGAAGTCCAGTGACTAACGTAACGTCATTTAGCCAAGAAAAAGTATCCCCAAGATAGGTAAACTCATAAGTTAGATTTTCGGTAACAGGAGTGTCTTCCCACATAGGTGTGCGCTGTACATCGTAAACCGTGACGTCATTGGTTGCTGGTGCGAACCCTGCATCTGGTAGCGAGTCAAGACAAGCCTGCAGATTTAGAGGGTGTAGAGGCTGTGGCGTTAATGCGTTATCTAAAATGAACTGTTTAGTTGCTTCATCAAAGATATAGGCTTCACTATCAAGCTCTTCGTTCTCTTTATAGGTTATACGCACAAACCCGTCGACTACAGATAGGTAAGCAGAGTTATCTTGTCTTTGATAGTTTGACCATGTGGTTTGCGAGTGGATGGACTCAGGAATCGTCACCTGACGTACAACCTCGCCATTCAATGAGATATCTTTCCACGAACCAAGGTCTGCTAATCTCAAGAACTGAGAATTTTCTTCCCACGCTCTTGAATAATAAACAACGGTACCGTTAGACAGAAGTTGTGCGAATACTTCAGCATTTTCGAAGCCCGCCATCGGGATTAAGTCATCATGATTGTTAGATGCTGTTTCATGACGATCTGACTCATCGTCAGCAATAGTCGATGCTAAAGTTGCCAGCCATGTATCTGTTACGTCGCCATTTTTAAAGGCACTTATTCCGTTACACGAGTTATTGAGCGCTTGGTAACGATCTGGATCGTGTTCAGCACACCAATCACCCTTATAAAAGTAATATATGTTGTCGTAGAGATCTTCTACTGACAACTTGTATGCTGTGGTGTTATCTGGGAATTTTAATCCTGCTGGCATAATTAGAGACCAAACGTTCTCACCATCTGTTTGATCCATGATTGAGCGAACGTTAAGACCGCTAATATCCAACTGCTTAGCACTAGCAACTTCATTAAAAATTGAGCTGCTCGACTCAAGAATGACACTGCCGTCTTTATTTGGCTTGATGCTAGTTAAAGTGTCATTGCTAGTTTCCCAACCATTTTGACCCAATACCATGCCATTGGAGTCCAGAGTTGTTTCTACCTCGATAAACTGTTCTGCAAAATAGTCATAAATGTAACTAGTTTCGGTGACAGAGTTATCGGAATCCGCTTTTAGTGTTCCATAGGCGACCATCAAGTCTTTGCCTGTGTCATTCTCACCGCCAAACCAATTGATGCCATCTGTTTTAATCAGCTTCGCAAGGTCGGCTTGCTTAGATTCTTTATTTGCTTCGTTTTCTTTGATTTTATCTTCAAGGTTAGAGTCATCAATGGCGATGTGGTCACGATTAATGCTGCCAGCAATGTCGCTCGGGTTGAAGTTTTCTCCCGCTGCTTCAATATTTTTGACAACTTCATCTAGTACTCGAGTCACTTCTTCATTGATCAACGCCGTGAGCGCTTCTACAGAAATACCAGCACCCGCTGCGGTTTCTGATAGTGCGTCAGTATTCTCTGCCATGACCGATGCAGTAACTTGAGCAACGCGGTGTAGGTTCTCAAAAGCTGCTTTTTGTGAGTCTGCTAGCTTGTCGTTATTTTTGGCCTCAATGTAATCTTGAGTTAAGTCGAGCGTTGTCCCTAACTTCTCTTGAATAGTTGCTTTGGCTTCATCTAATGATGCGCCACTTTCAATTTCATTTTGTATGAGTGTGGTTAATGGGCTAATAAACTCTGATTGTGGTGGAGCTGTTAAGCGGTAGCTTTTGCTTAACACAACACCAGGGTTATCAGTGTCGATGGTTTGTCCGGCGACAACTTCAATCAATAGAGTGCTCTGTTCTAGTTGCTCTTGAGTTAAGTTATCAATGGTGAATTCGCCATTGTCGCCGGTTACGGCATTTGGCTCATCCTTATCACACTCTTTGTTGTTGTTTAGATCCAAACATGCATTAGCACCTACCAAATAGCCATCTGCGGCTTTGGCGGTAAGAGATGCTGTTGTTGCCGTTGAACCACCACTATCTGTTGTGGGACTATTCGAACTATCGCTACCACATCCTGCTATCCCTAGGGCTATTGCCACTGCTAACAGTGAACGTTGACCATTCATGTTAGTTCTCCTTTATTGAGTTATTGATAAAAGTCTTCTATTCAGAAATCAATTGGCGGAATGTCATTGATAAATATGACTATTTATAAATTGAGTGCCATTGTTGTGGAATGTATCAAATAGGGATTACGCGGAAACCGTAGGAGTTTTTATTCTAGAGTTACATCAAATGTGGTTATTTTGATGTGCGAGTCATATCTCTCGCAAATGTATAAATCTTGCAATCTATATAAATATCAATTACTTGCTTTTTGGACTGAAGGTCACCTTGCTAGAGCGAGGCTTTTATTTTTAGCCTATAAGAAACAAAGTCCTCATCACTGTCATCAACAACCTGATAGCCAAGAGCCTCATAAAATTGGATGGCGCGAGTGTTGCCTCTGAAGCTAGATAGGGTGACTTGGTTTCGCTGTTCCAGGCGCGCTTTATTGTGAATCAGCATCATGACTTGTTGACCGATGTTTTGGTTTTGATGTTGAGGGAAAATAATCAATAAGTGGACGTGGTATGCATTGCCGTAAGGCTTGAAGCAGGTAAGCCCGACCTTTTGAGAGCCTCTATACACCCAATGAAACCAAGAGGGCTGGTAGTCGTTTGAGAGGCGGTTGCGCTGAAGCTCGTCATCCCAGCCAAACACATTGTCGACGTGTTCGAAGATACCTTGCTTAACGCAGTCAAACAGCTCGTCAAACTCGGAGTTTAAGACGGTTTCTAACCTAAGTTCTCCGCATTTGCTTGTCATTCTTTCTATTTCCTTACCCTGAATCCTGGATAAGCAAACAATACCATAAGCGGCTAATATTTTTACGAAATGAAAAAGCCACGTAGATACGTGGCTTTTAAACTCATGATATTAGTCGTTGTCTTCAGCTTCGATTTCGCTAGCGATATATTGGTTATTCACCTTATACGTTTCTGCTTCAACTCGTTGATTGGTTAGCGTGTCGAACGTTAAGCCATCTTCATAGCGAGTGTTTTGGTTAACGTAGACCGTTTGATTACCAGAAGTTGTTTGGATAACAAAGCTTAATGCGGACTCATCAATGCTCTGAACAATACCTTCGAGGTCGATATCGTTATCATTCCAATCTTGTGCATCATCGTCGTGTTCAAATTCGATTTCGGTTGCAACATTGTCGCCGTTAGCTTTCTTCGTCGTGACTTCAACTTCTGTACCAACGGTTAAGTTCGATTTGTTGCCGTCTTCGTAACGAGTGTTGTTATTTACAAGAAAGCGACCTTTATAGCTTAAATCAAATGATGATTTGTCGTTCGCCACCCAAGTAATAATGCCTTCGATTTCCGTGTCATTGCTGACTTCATCAAAGTCTTCAACTTCCACTTCGTCTGCTTTTAATATTGAGCCTGTCATTGAACCTGTTACTTCAACCCAAAGACCATTAGATAAGCCAGAGTTGTTATTATCGTTATCGATGTAGGCATTTGAATAATCAACGCTGAGGTTTGCGCCAAGTTTGAATGTCTTTGCGCTACTGTCTAACTCGCTAATCAAGCCTTCAACCTCAACCGATTCTGTTAAGTTAGAGTGTTCGAACTTCACTACCGACAGTACTTTGTAACCTGCGTTAGCGGTCGGTAGAGAAGACACCATCACCCAATCGCCATTTTCAATCTCAGTCGAAAGCGCTGAGAAAGTTAGAGGTATGCCGTTGACTTCAAATGTGCCATTTGCGTGGTCAGTATTGCTAATCAAACCTACGATTGTCGGCTCCAGACCAACTTGGGCTCCACTAGCATGAGTGGACGCACTGCGAGCGTTAGCGGAGATGGAAACCATCATGTTTTTTTCTAGATCTTCTATCGCAACTTCTTCACCTGCATAGTATGCGCTGTCAACGTGATAGGTGTAGCCATTTACAACAATGGTGTCGCCTGAAACAGAGTCGATCGTGCCTTGAATAGATGATGGTGTGTGTGCTTCGCTCGTATCGCTGCTGTCACTGCTGCCACCACCACAACCTGCTAGGATTAAACTTACCGCCGTAATTAACGCTAACTTTCTCATTTTTATACTCTTTACTAGAATTTATTTAAGTTTATTTGTTTTAATTGGGCGCTATCTTATAGACTCGAACGTGAAGCACTCGTGAAGAAAGGTGAAATAAATCGATGAAAGTTTTGATTGTTGACGATAACCATAGTGTCTCTGAAACCATTGCTGATTATCTCGAGCTAGAAGGTGTTGGTATTGACTGCGCCTATCATGGCGAAGCGGCATTAAAGCTAGTGGCTGAAAACCATTACGATGTCATTATTATGGATATCATGATGCCAAAATTAGATGGCATTTCGACGGTCAAAAAGCTGCGACAAGAACAATCATGCCGTACTCCTATTTTGTTTTTGACAGCAAAAGAGCAGTTGGACGACAAAATTGCAGCATTCCAAGCCGGTGGTGATGACTACTTGCTGAAACCTTTTGCGATGCAAGAATTGAGTTTACGGTTGCACGCATTGGCAAGCCGTGGCCCTCGGTTAGATGTTGGTAAGGTGCGCTTTGCCGATATCACTATGGACTCCCAGACCGATGAAGTGTTTCGTGGTGACTCGCCGATCAAGCTGAGTCGTATTCAATTGAAAATATTGAAAGTGCTTATTCGACATGCCCCGGCAATAGTGTCGCGCAGAGAAGTGATTGACTCAGTTTGGGGAGACGAATCACCATCGAGTGATGCATTGAGAAGTCACATTTATGGGTTACGCAATGCTCTTGATAAGGGTTTTGAGCATTCAAGATTAGAGACGATTCATGGACAAGGTTACCGACTCAAAGCGTAAAAGCTCAGTAAAAGAAAGCACGTACCCAAGTATCTATAAGAAAATTCGTAGAAGCTTTGGGATCATGACACTTGTTATGTTCAGCATGTTCTGGACAGCCATTTATTTGGCCGAAAACCAGATGGAAGTCATTAGCTTACACCACTGGTTAGATACTGAAGCGAACCGCTATACCGCAGAGTATGAGTTATATGGTGAAGATACCTTATTGCCCAATCCGAATGAGTTCTCTACCTATTGGAGTGAGAACGAACTACCCCGTTGGCTAAGTTACTATAAAACGCCAGGCTTCTACGAATACCTTCTGGGGGCGGAGGATAAACATTTCATTGTTTTGAAGCATCCTTCGGGGAAAGGGATGATGTACATCGTCTTTCAAGATGATGCAGATGATTACCTAGATAATTACGAGTGGAGCCTACACTATTACACCATGCTGTTGGGGGGCTTTATTTCCTTAGCCATGGTCTTTTACAGTGTTTATGTGGTGCGTTCATTGTCACGTCCACTAAGCCAGATAGAGCAAAAAATCAGTTTGATGCAGCCCGACCAGCCCTCTTTTGAGGTGACAACTGGTTACGCTGAGACTCGTCATATCGAGCAAACCTTACTCGATTCTAAAAACGATATATCGGGCTACTTTCAGCGAGAAGAGGAGTTTAGTCGCTTCGCCTCGCATGAACTTCGTACGCCAATCATGGTGATTCAAGGTTCTGCAGATTTACTCGCCAAAGTCGACAACCAACCTCCTGTGGCGTTGAAAGCCATCAATCGAGTTCAAGAAGCCAGTGAGCAAATGCGTATTCTGACAGAGATGTTTTTGTTGCTTGGGAAAGAAAGTGTCGATGAACACCGCTTCTCTGAGCATGATTTGGAAACCATGGTCCGACAGCAATTGAAAGAGCTAGCCATTTTGTTTGCCAAACAGGATGCGAGCTACCGCCTTAACGTTACAAGATCAGCTACCGTGTATGCGCCTGAAAGCTTCATCACCGTGGTCATGAACAACTTAATCAAGAATGCATTTAGCTATAGTATCGGCGACATTGATATTCAATTGACTGAGAAAGGGTTGGTGATCGTCAATAGGCATGATGGTAACGAAACCTATAACGCAGGCTACGGGTGTGGTCTGATTATTGTTCAGCGTATTTGTGAGCGAATGAACTGGCATTTTGAAACCCGAGATGACGGGGAGAGGTTTCATACCTATTTGAATTTTTCTGATGGGAACAAGAAAACCAACGTTTAGGTATTCACTTAGTGTGACGACTGCTGCCACACTAAGTGCTGGTCTGGCTAAACCATTTTCAGTGCGTGATGTCTAGTGAGTTGTTTGTGTAGCGCGTCTTTGAGCTCCATGCGTTCTACTTTGAGGTTGTGCATGCTGTCATCATCAATCGGGCTGCCTGATATTTCCAATTCACGGATGTCATAATCAAGCTGGTGGTACTTTTGCATGTCTGCTTTGAACTTTTCGTCGTCGTGGTTGAGTTGAACAATGTCTAATTTCAGCTCTGGGAAATCTAAGATAAAGGCATGGTTTTCATTGAGCATTGGCACTTCCTCTGTCGTTAAATTAACTTCAGTATAGAACCTATTTTTGAAGATAAATGTGGTTCAAAACACAAAGCGAGATTAGGATTAAAAAAGGGCATTAGCGTGCCCAATTGGAATCGCTGATGCCCTTTGTTCTTTCAGTTGCGTTGATCGCTATAGCGTTTCTGCTAAGAGATTATTTCGCTTTTTTACCAGAGCGTTGTTGCTCTTTGTATGCCAACTTTTCTTTCTTACGTTGCTCGATTAGGTGAGCAGCATCGCCACCTACGTGAGTTTCGCCGCGTGCATTTGATAGCTGTACTTGCTTTTCACGTTCACGGAAACGCGCTTTCTGCTCTTCAGAGTGCTTATCAAAACACTTAGGGCAGCTTACGCCTTTCTCGAAGTGCTCAGAGGCTTTGTCTTCTTCTGTGATTGGTAGACGACAAGCGTTACATACATCGTAGCCACTCTTTTCTAGCTGGTGGTTAACGGCAACACGGCCATCAAACACATAGCAATCGCCTTCCCACATGCTCTCTTCTTCAGGCACTTCTTCTAGGTATTTTAGAATGCCACCTTCAAGATGGTAAACCTCTTCAAAACCTTGCTCTTTCATGTAGGCCGTTGATTTTTCACAACGAATACCACCTGTACAGAACATCGCGACTTTCTTGTGCTTCTTAGGATCTAGATTGTCTTCAACGTACTGAGGGAATTCACGGAATGTTTCCGTGTTTGGGTTTACCGCGTTTTTGAATGTGCCGATGTCTACTTCGTAGTCGTTACGAGTATCAACCAAGATCACATCTGGATCTGAGATAAGGTCGTTCCATTCGTTTGGCTTAACGTAAGTACCAACAACATGGCGAGGGTCGATGCCTTCGACACCCATGGTTACGATCTCTTTCTTAAGCTTTACCTTGGTGCGGTTGAATGGTTGTTCGTCGTTGAACGACTCTTTGTAAACAACATCCGCTAGGCGGTCGTCTTGCTTGAACCATTGAAGGAGGGCGTCGATAGATTCGCGCTTACCTGCAACGGTACCGTTGATACCTTCACTTGCAAGTAACAAAGTACCACGAATGTTATTGGCTTCTAGAAGCTCAGTTAGCGGTTGGCGAATTTCTTGGTAATCATCAAGTGCTACGAATTTATACAGAGCACATACAACATATTGAGACATGGTTTTTCCTTTCTGCGAGCTGGAACGTAAATCCAGAGCGGTTGCCTATTCTGATCATAGCTGGGCATTGAAACCGAGCTCGTCATGATGGCTTATTAAAATCCGCCGCAGTATAACTAAGGCGATGTAGGACAAAAACCAACCAAGTGTAGGGCTATTTATCACCTGTTTTATTGTGGATTTATGATCTGAGGAACGAAAAAGCCCTGCTGTACAAATACAGCAGGGCTTGGTGTTGAATCTGTCTTACTTAATCAGCGATTACGCTTGGTTAAGTACTTCCGTTAAGCGTTTCACCGCTTCAGTCAACTCTTCTGGGTTAGCGTTAGTGAAGTTTAAGCGCAGTGCCGCTTTTGCTCCCTCCGGCTTTGGATAGAATACTGGGCTTGGTACAACGGCTACACCATTTGAAAGTAGGGTCTTAGCCAGTTCAAAAGTATCGCATTCTGGAATCTCAACCCAAATGAACATCCCGCCATCGACTGCTTTCAATACACAGTCAGCAGGCAGTTGTTTTTCTAGTTCTGAAAACAGCACTTCATAGCGAGACTTGTACAGTGAGCGGATGCTTTCCATGTGCACGTTAAAGTCTTGGTGCTTTAGAAGGCCAAGCAGTAGGGCCTGCATCGGAACACTTGAGTGCAAATCTGCGCCTTGCTTCACTTTGATCAGTGGCTCAAGGTAGCTGCGCTTACCTGTTACCGCACCAATACGTAAACCAGGTGATGCAATCTTAGAGAATGAACGAAGAACGATAGAGTTGTCAGGGCAGAAAGACGAAACCAACGGCAGCTCTGTGCCTGTGAAACGTAGCTCTCGGTATGGTGCATCTTCGATGAACGCGACGTTGTATTTGATACACAGCTCAGCCACTTTTTGGCGAGTCTCTGTTGTCCAACATACGCCCGTTGGGTTATGGAAATCTGGTACCGCGTAGAACATCTTTGGCGATTGCTCGGCAAAGCACGTTTCTAGTTCATCTAGGTTAGGTCCAAATTCAGTTTGAGACACAGTCACAATGTTTGCTTGAACCAAACCAAATACTTGCATCGCACCCAAGTAGCTCGGAGCTTCCATTACCACCACATCATTCGGATCAACATATGCACGAGCAATCAAATCTAGACCTTGCTGAGAACCAGTACAGATCATCGCAGTGTGAGTTTCTGGCAATTGGTAGCTTTGTGTTAGGTGGTCGAGCAAAGGGCCGTAACCCGCTGTCGAGCCGTATTGGAAAACTTCAGGCATGTTCGCTAGGTTTTCTAGCGTTGGCTTCATTAAATCGATTGGGAAGGTTTTCTCATCAGGCAGACCACCGGCCAGTGAGATGACGTTTGGATCGCTTGCTGCAGCGAGGATCTCTCGAATATATGAAGATTGAATTTGTTGTAATGACTGTGCGATTTCCATGTGTTGTGTCTCGTCGTTTTTCGTTTTTATTCTATCGCTTGATATTACACGGCAATTGTAAAAACTAGCGTGTCCATTTATGCTCTTAAACATGTCCATTTATGCTATTTAAACGATGTCACGTCAACACATATCTCGAATCAATGATGTTCTTTTCCATATTCATCAAGACATCAGCCAACCGTTATCTGCTAAAGAGCTCTCTGAGATAGCAGCCTACTCAGAGCAACACTTTCATCGTACGTTTAAAAGTGTGGTGGGGGAGTCGCTGCACCAATATATCCGACGCACTCGGATGGAGTATGCCGCTAATCAGTTGATGTTCGATACCAGTTCATCGGTGGTTGAGATAGCCAATAAATGTGGTTTCAGTTCGGTGTCTTCATTTAGTCGAGCGTTTAAAGCGACTTTTAATATGTCTCCGGGCGAGTGGCGAAAACACGATTTGCAGATTGCCGAAAAGCCGTACTTGAAAGATCCTGAGGTGGCGGCTGGTTATCAAAATGTCGCACAGCGCAAGCTACCCGAGCCCAAAATAGTGGAAACACCAGAGCGCATGGCAGCCTATGTTCGCCACACTGGCTATAACCGTTCTATTCGTAATGCGTGGTTGATATTGAAAGCGTGGGCAAACGCCGAACAGCGTGATTTTTCGACCCAGTTTGGTTTGCACCATTCAAATCCAGCTTGGGTTGAAATGGACCAGTGTCGCTATGTGGCGTGTATCGCGATCAGTGAACCGATCAAGTATCGCAGCGTGGTCAATCAGATGGTGATTCCCGGCGGCTTACATGCCGTGTTTCGACTCAATGGCCGTTATGGAGAATTGCTACCACAGATCAGTATGGTATTAGAAAAATGGTTACCTACATCAGGTTTTAAGCAGCGTTCAACACCAGCCTATGTGCATTATCACCAGAATCATTTCTTAAATAGTGATGAAGTGTTCGAACTTGATTTCTATCTTCCGGTGAGTTTTTACTAATCGATGCTTGTGCTGTTTTGTTGAACCAGACTTTGCTCTTTTGTTGAGACGAATTAGCACGACTAATAGCTGCCAACGATTCTATGCAGGTGGGCTAAGATAGACACGCTTTGTTGATAATGTACTCCATTAAAAGATGACAACGTACGGATTAAAAGATAGCATCACCTTCTTATTGCAAATAGTTCTTAATATCACCTTCTAGTAAACATGACTATTACTCACAAAGATTATCTGAAAATCGCTTTCCCTTTCATTATTTCAACGATTACTCAGCCTCTGCTCGGTGCCGTAGATACTGCTGTCATTGGGCAACTTGGTATTGCTGAGTTGATCGGTGGCGTCGCGATTGGCACCATCATCATGAACACCATGTATTGGTTGTTTGGCTTTTTTCGTGTCAGCACCACAGGGCAAAGCGCGATGGCGTTGGGCAAAGGGGAGCGTTCGGAACTCGCGGGCAGTTTGATGCGCCCATTTGTGCTGTCTGGTTTGGTGGGTTTGATCTTTATCTTGATACAACCTCTGATCTGGCAAGGGGCGATGTGGGTGATAGAGCCTGAAGTGAACGTGGCTGAACAAGCGCATATCTACTTCAGTATTTTGATTTATGGCGCGCCTTTTGTGCTGCTCAACTACACCATTATTGGATGGTTGATGGGGCAGGCGAAAGCCAAAGAAGTCCTTTACACACAAGTGTTTGGCAACGTGTTAAACATTGTTTTGGATGCGGTGTTCGTACTGTATTTCGATTTAGGTGTTGCGGGGGTGGCATACGCAAGTTTGATTGCACAAATCACCACCTTTGCGATTGGTATGACGCTGGTTATGAAGACGAGCAATATCTCGGTATCTGAGTTCCTACAAGGTTCGAAGATGACCAAGAAAGACCTGTCGACAATCATCTCATCGAATACCGACCTACTGTTACGCACTATCTGTATCTTGGTGTTCTTCAATATGATGGCGCGCACCGGTTCTAAACTGGGTACTGATGTTCTGGCCGCTAACGCGATCTTGATGCAGGTGACCTTTATAGTCAGTTACATGTTTGACGGGATTGCCAATGCATCGAGCGTGTTTGCGGGTAAAGCGGTTGGTCAGAAAAATGCTTCGATGTTGGAGCGTGTATTAAGGCTTAACTTCCAATGGACCACAGGTTTCATTGCTGCACTAACACTACTCACTTTGCTGTTTAAAGATCTGATTGTTTTCTTGTTTACCGATATTCCTGCGCTGGTTGCTTTGTACCATGAGATGGCACCTTGGCTGATTGCGTTTCCGCTGGTGGCTGGGTTTGGTTTGACGGTTTACGGCATCTTTACTGGAACAGGCACCACCCGTCCGGTTCGTGACTCGAGTATTGCGACTTTGTTGGTGTTCTTGGTTGTCCAGGCACTAGCGGTTGGTGCATGGGGTAATCATGGTTTGTGGCTAGCGTTCACTCTGTTCTACCTTGGGCGTATTGCCTTCCTGTATCCGTTCATCACTCAGGTTAAACAGAAGTGTTACTCGGCAAAAGAGAGCCTTAATGGAGCGACGAATTAACTCTATCTAAAGTCACTTCTAAAACTTTATGAAAGCGCTTGTCTATCTTTACACAGTAAATTTAGACGGCGCTTTTTTGTACCCGATAGATAGTTAAAACTGGTCAATCAAACAGCAAAAAAACTGCGATACAGTTCAATGTTCTCTTTCCATCACCTCAGCTAAATGATAAGGTTGTTATGTTATAACATCTGTCTATGAGTATTTGCGTGAACGCCCCACTTTTGTCTGTTGACCAGTTAACAATCAAAACTTCTTCGAGAACCCTTTTCCAAGATATCTGCTTCGATGTATATCGAGGTGAATTGTTAGCGATCATGGGGCCTTCAGGAATCGGCAAGTCGATGCTTTCACGTGCGATTGCGGGGTTCATGCCCGATACTGTTGAGGCGGATGGTCATATTACTTTTGCTGGTGAGAGTGTGTGTGATTTGCCGATGTTGCAAAGAACTGCAGCACAAAGGCCAGCGGTTATCTTTCAAGATGCCCTTCAAGCGCTCAATCCTCTTGTCTCCATTGAAGGTCAGCTTACGTTGGCACTAACGGGAACTCGTACTAAGCCCAAGTCAAAAGACAAAACCAAGATCACCGAATTGTTGATTCAGTTGGGCTTTCCAAACCCAGAAACTATTTTGCCGTTATACCCAAGTCAAATCTCTGGAGGACAACGTCAACGAGTGTGTATTGCGATTGGCTTGTTGAGTAACGCCGATATCATCATTGCCGATGAACCGACTAGTGCGTTAGACCCGGTAACAGAGCAAGAGATACTTAAGCTGATTCGAGACAACGTAAAGCAACGCCAGATTGGCGGCTTGCTTATTACTCATGATCTACACAGCGCGTTAGCGTGTGACAAGTTATTGGTGATCGATGATGGCGGTGTGGTGGCTTATGGAGCACCGAAACATGCGCTTGAATCGAGTTCTCACGCGTTCTGTTGTTCATTGAGAGATCTCATCGAATGAGCTCGACCTCTTCACTAAATTCAGAAGTCTCGCCATCAATGCCTGTGATTGATTCAGAAACACTTACACCGATTGAGATTAAGTTCGAGAACGTCGGAGTGCACTATTACTCCATCCCTCGTTGGTTAGGTGGTCAGGCGTTCAAAGCGCTACAAAATATCGACCTTAATGTTGAAGACAAAAGCCTAGCTATTGTTGGGCGTTCTGGTGCGGGTAAATCGACACTGATTGAACTGCTATTTGGGCTGAAATTGCCGACCGTTGGTGATATCAGCCTGTTTAGGCATTCATTGCCAATTCGAAATAGCAAAGTGCAAGCGGCGGTATGTCGCCTTATCCAATTGGTGCCACAAGAGCCACACACTAGCCTCAACCCTTACTACACCGTTCGGCAGATCTTAGCTGAACCGCTGAGCAACCTAGATGTTTCTGGCAATCATCAAAGCATCATTGAAGAGACGCTATCGGACGTTGGCTTACCTGTGTCTTTGTTATCACTCAAGCCAAATCAGCTCTCTACGGGCCAAGCTCAACGTGTGGCTATTGCTCGGGCGCTTGTCGTTAGACCCGCAGTATTAGTTGCCGATGAGCCAACCAGTAGCCTTGATCCGGTGAATCGCCAGAGGCTACTCGACTTATTGAACTCTTTGAAAAAGAAGCGCGACATGCGCCTTGTTTTGGTGACACATGACCTAGGCGCAGCACAGGCGCTTTGCGAAGAAATTCTGGTCCTCGACCATGGGCAAATGGTCGAGCATGGACCGACATCTCAAGTGATGAGCACACCTGCTCATCCAGCGACTCAGATGCTGATCGAATCTCAGCCTCTATCGAAATCTACTTGTTAAACACAACCTCACTAATTAATAAAATACAGCTATAGAGAAAAACAACGATGCGTTTTAATTCAATCAAATTGGCTTGCGCACTTGCGCTAGCGCTGCCTTTGACAGGATGTTTTGACTCTCAACCAGAGTCGAGCGAAGCTGCGGTCAAATCAGAAATCCGTGTTGCGATGATGCAGCCACCAAGAACGGGCCTATCGCCACTTTCTGATGATGCGTTTAAGTTATCGCGCTGGAGTACGGCTGAAACGCTAGTTAACCTGAGCCCAACTTCAGAAGCTGAACCAATGCTGGCAACGGATTGGAAACAGGTTGATCCACTGACGTGGCAATTCACGATTCGTCAGGACGTTAAATTTCATGATGGCTCTACATTAAGCGCAGAGTCTGTTGTGAACTCGCTTCAGAAGGCACTTGAAGCAGCACCCAAGCCTCGCATTCTTGATGGTGTAGACCTGGAAGTGAAAGCGTTGGACAACTACCGCGTTGAGATCAAAACCAGCTTTGATGATCCTCTTTTACCAAGTCGTCTATCAAGCCCTCAGCTAGCGATTCTTGCAGCAAGCGCTTACCAAGAAGATGGTCGTGTAATCCCAACTGGTGCAGGTACGGGGCCGTTTGAGTTGACTGAAATTAACGGAACAACAAGTGCCAAGCTCCAGCGATTTGATGGCTACTGGGGCGAAAAGGCGAGAATTGAATCTGTGATTGCAGAGTATGTTCCAAACGGCTTTGCACGTGCTGCTGCTCTGCGAACAGGAACTGCAGACGTCGTTGAAGCGGTGCCAGTTTCACAAATCGCGACCATTGACTCGAGCTTGCTTTATGAAGTGGCAATGCCTCGTACTAACACGCTTTACCTGAACAACAAGTCGGGTGTATTTAGCGATATCAACCTTCGTAAAGTTGCGGCAGCGGCTGTGGACCGTGAACAAATCGTGAAGACCGTATATGAAAACCATGCGGACATCGCCCAAGGTCTGTTAGGTCCCGCTCTTGCTTGGGCCGCGCCTATTCGACCTGAAGGTCAGGCGGTAGACAAAACGCTAAAAGCTAACGGTGAGAGCATTGTTATCGGTACCTTTACTGACCGTGCCGAGCTTCCAGAAGTAGCTGCACTACTTAAACAGCAACTTGAAGCGGCTGGTTTTAAAGTTGAGCTGGATATCCGTGAATACGCTCAGATTGAAAACGATGCATTGTCTGGCAAGTTTGATGCGTTCATCCTTTCACGTGCAACCGTTCTGGATTCTGGTGACCCAGTGGCTTACATGATGAGTGATTTTGGCTGTAAGGGTTCATTCAACCTTGGTCAGTTCTGCTCTCAAGAAGTAGACAAAGCATTGACTCACGCAGACCTGCAACCACTAGGTGCACTGCGTCAGCAAGCGATCATTGAAGCTGAGCAAAAAATACTTAATGACTTCGCAGCTATTCCGCTGCTTCATGAGCGTGTGATTCAAGGTGAAAGCGAACGTGTAAATAATGTAGTTCGTGACCCAAGTGAGCGTCGCCTGGTTGATCAAACGACTCAAGTTAACTCGGCAACACAGGTTAACTAAATAGATGTTATCTGCTGAAACTCTGCGTCGAACTTTGTTTATTTTGACGCCTTGGCTATCAAGAATCGCTTCACTGATTGTGGTGGTGATTCTCGTTGGCTTGATGCCTGATATTGCTGGCATCGACCCAAGTCAATCCATCCTGCGAGCGAGGGCGGGGCAACAACACCTGCTTACGCCTGAAGCTTTAGCCGCAGTGCGAGCTGATTTACAGCTGGATCGTTCGGCAAGTGAGCGCCTAATCGACTGGGTTGGCAGTGCCTTTTCTGGAGATTTAGGTACATCATGGATCGATGGTTCTTCGGTTGCATTAGGCCTGCAAAAAACAGCGGCTACGTCTCTGTTTTTGATGTCTAGCGCACTAGTGATGACTTTCGTACTGTGTGGTGCTGGTTTGCTGGTTACCTTGCGCAGTTGGAAGAAGGGCAAATTAGGGCAGAGTTACAGCAGTTTAAGCACGGTATTAATATCCTTGCCAGAGTACGTGGTGGCCTCGGTATTAATACTGGTGTTCTCAATCTGGTTAGGCTGGCTACCACCGTATGGTTGGCAAGGCTGGCAAGATATCTGGCTACCGAGTTTAGCGCTGGCACTGCCTGCTAGCGGCCTATTTAGCCGCCTACTCAGAGACAGTTTACAACGCGTTCTTAACGAACCTTGGGTGATCACTTGGCTCAGTGCCAACGTTCACTCCAATCAAATTATTCGCTTTGCGCTGAAAAGAGCGTTGAGCAGCCTGATCCCACAAATCGCGATGATCGTGATTGGTTTAACTGGTGGCGCAGTTGCGGTTGAGCTTATCTTCTCGATTCCAGGTATCGGGCGCATGATTCTTGGTGCTGCGAAGGCGCAAGATCTACCTATGCTGCAAGGCGGCTTACTGGTGTTACTGCTGTTTTCGATTGCAGTAAGCAGCATCAGCCTGTTTGTTCAGCAGTTGATTCTGGGCCACAGCCTGAAAAGCGGCAAGCTCATTAGTAGTCACTCTTCGTTTCGCTTTACCCAGAGCCGCGCCAAGCGTGTCACTGCTTTTGCGATCTTCTCATTCCTAATTGCTATCGTGGTATGGGCGGCATTCCGAGACCCATACACCAGCCAATTTGCACGTTTGGCATCACCGAGCTGGCAAGCGCCTTTGGGTGCCGATGGCATTGGGCGAGACCTGTTAGCGAGAATCGGTTCTGGTATGGTCGCGACCTTCCAAGCGGGCATCTTAGCAACCTTCTTGAGTTTGGTGACCGGCATTATCATGGGCTTCAATACTCGCTTTAGCCAAGGGCTTATCGAGATCACTAAGGGTATTCCTTACATCATTGCTGGCCTGTTGGTTGCGGGCTTAACAGGGATGAATCCGAACAGCGCATTAATCGCGATTGTACTGGTGTCTTGGGCGCCATTAGCGGCGCACTGCTCTAGCTTAATCGTAGAAGCCAAGGCTCAGCCCTATACGCACCTCGCGCCATTGTGGGGTACTAGCAAGCTGAGAATCTTCCGCTTCTACTTGTTACCTTATGTGTTGCCGCCGCTACTAAGACACGCGTTGTTGAGGTTGCCAGTCATCACGCTAAGCCTGACCTCGCTGAGCTTTATCGGACTTGGAGCAAAACCACCAACACCGGAATGGGGCTTAATGATTGCAGAGAACTTGCCATATATTGAACGTGCACCACTGGCGGTAATGGGACCAATTCTTGGGCTTATCCTACTGGGTGCAGCCATCAACATGATGTTTGATGACTAACGAATCAGCAAGGAGCTTGAGTTTTCGGTTGGCTATTTATGTTGTAACCTTAGGCCTGCTTTTAGAACTGCTCGAAAGTTCAATAGACCCTAGTTAAGTGTAAAGGATTCAACATGTATCTCGTTTTGTATTGCCATAACATTGGTATGACTGATTTTTCTTTTTTTGAGACGGAAGATTTCGACAAAGAAGAGGGTTATATCGTGCGAGGAAAATGGCCGAACGAAAAAGCCTTTCGCGAGTACTTGACCAAAGAGTTTGGTGATATGAGCGAGTTCCAAGTAATTGACCTAATCGCCAAAGGTGCAGAGGCAGAGCACTACTCGCCAGAAGAGTTGATGCGCCTAGCGCTCTAACTGTAAGCTCAATAACATAAGGCTCTGTAGTTCTCGCTTAATAGCATTTAGTCCAATAATATATTTCAGCCGAATAAAGAAATGGCAGCCTAATTGGGCTGCCATTTTTCGTTTTAAGTTAGAGCACGTTGCTCGCAGTG
The DNA here is from genome assembly GCA_041879415.1 of Vibrio chagasii. Lineage (NCBI taxonomy): Bacteria > Pseudomonadati > Pseudomonadota > Gammaproteobacteria > Vibrionales > Vibrionaceae > Vibrio > Vibrio chagasii. Next base: position 1,358,017 of record CP090852.1, read on the forward strand.
AGAGTGGAGCTATTGCGCCACTTCGTCCACCAAGTACAAGATCGATTGATATGGAATACCACTGTGGTGTGATAAACCTATCTCACAGGTTCGGCTGTTACTGAAACCTCGAGTACAATTGCTCGGTACTTGTTCTTTAAGTGGATGGACTGCTGCTTCATTCAGTTCTGGCGTAGTGAAGCCTTTATCACCCGCCCAGCCACAACATTGAATATGCTCTGGAACAATCACTTCTTCGGTACAGGCTTTAGCGAGGTTTAACATCGCACCTTCTAAGCCCATTCGGCGAGAGCTACAGGTGACATGCAGCATCACTGTCTCTTTAAGTGGCTCAAGCGTCAGGTGTTCTAGCAAGTATTGATTCACAAACCATGTCGGCTCTAGCACTTCTAACGGCTTAGTGAACTGCTCAATACTGCGTTTGGCACATGGGCCTGTGTCCATCAATACAGGGTACTCACCTTGACGGCTCGCTTGCCACAACACTTCTTCGAGCTGTTGTGCTTTCGATTGGGCTAGAGCGTTCATCCCTTTACTGTCGTAAGGCATGCCGCAACATTGGTCGTCTAGTTTTTTCGGCAGGATGACTTCAAAACCAGCTTTGTTGAGCAGAGACATGGTTACTTCAGTAAGAGGACGTTGGTCGCCCGCATCACTCTGTTGCCCCATGGTTCGGCTGGCACATGAAGGAAGGTAAACCACTTTTTTAGTGTTATTCGACGTTGCGGCTGTCATTGGTGAAGCCGTGAGCGAGTGACTGTTGGACTGCGGCATCTCTGGCATCCAAATCGGTGTCGCGCCTTTGGTCACTGAGCGTAAGCCATTGGTAAGCTTGCCGACCGTGTTTGCACCCAAGACTTTACTCGCTACTTGATTGGTCTTTAGGCTTGCTTTAGTGAGCTTCGTAGTGGTCGAGAAATGATCGGCTGTCCACTTAGCGATTGGTGTGAACTTCTCATACTTGGCAACACGAAGCTTCTTCACCAAGTCACCCGTGTTAATGCCTACCGGACAACGCTCAGCACACAGGCCAGTCGCGGCGCAGGTATCAATACCCTGGTATTCGAAGGTTTTCTCTAGTTCACTGGCTTCTATCTCTTCACCTGCAGCTCGGCGGCGTTGCAGCTCACGGTACAACACAATACGCTGTCGTGGTGACAAGGTCAGTGTGCGAGACGGACAAACAGGCTCACAGAATCCACACTCAATACAGCGGTCGACAAGGTCGTCGGCAGCAGGCATTGGCTTTAAGTCTGTGATGTGGGAGTTTGGATTGTCGTTGATGATAACGCCAGGGTTGAGCAGTCTTTCTGGATCGAACAGCGCTTTGATCTGTTGCATCAAAGAGTAGCCATCTTTGCCCCATTCCAATTCTACGTAAGGCGCCATGTTGCGGCCCGTGCCGTGTTCCGCTTTCAGAGAGCCTTGATATTTCACGGCGACAAGCTCGGCAACGTCATCCATGAAACCACCGTAACGGTCGATCTCTTCTTGGCTATCAAAGCCTTGGGTAAACACAAAGTGCAGGTTGCCTTCTAGGGCGTGACCGAAAATAATTGCTTCACTGTAGTCGTATTTGTCGAACAGCTCTTGTAGCTCTCGAATACCATTCGCTAGGTTTTCAACTGGGAAAGCAACATCTTCAATGATGACGGTCGTACCGACTTCACGCACTGCGCCAACGGCTGGGAACATGCCTTTTCGGATGCCCCAAAGGGTAGCGACAATCTTTGGATCGGACGTGAAGGGGACAGATTCAATAATCGTGTAATCAGCCAATGCATCCAAAATTGATTTACATTGTAAATCTAAGTCATGCTGGGAGCTGGCATGTGATTCCACCAAAATAGCTGCGGCTTCTAAATCCAAGTTTGGCATAAACGCAGGCATACCCGGCTTATCCGCGACAGAACGCAGCGCTCTACCGTCCATTAACTCAACAGCAGCAACCGGGGTCTTGGATAGAGTAGTTACGGCTTTACTTGCTTGCTCGATGTCCGCAAACACCAGCAGAGCAGAGGCTTTATTCGGGTGTTCAATCACCGTGTTGTAAGTGATCTCGGCGATGAAGCCTAGTGTGCCTTCGGAACCAATCATCAGGTGCTTAATGATTTCGATTGGATCGTGGTAATCGACCAATGCATTGAGCGCGTAGCCCGTAGTGTTTTTAAGACGGTATTTGTGACGGATTCTGTCGGCGAGTTCTTGATTTGAGCTGGTTTGGCGATGTAATTCTGCAATACCATCAAACAACGTTTTGTGTGACAGCTTGAATGATTCAACGCTAGCACTGTCTGCAGTATCGAGTAGGGTGCCGTCGCTCAACACGACTTTCATGCTTTCTACAGTGCGATAGGAGTTCTGCGCGGTACCACAACACATGCCACTGGCGTTGTTCGCGGCAATACCGCCAATCTTACAGGTGTTGATTGAAGCTGGATCTGGACCGATTTTACGTTGGAAAGGGGCGAGGTATTTGTTGGCATCAGCGCCGATCACACCGGGTTGAAGAATGATTTGATTGCCGTTATCGACGATCTCATGGCCACGCCAATCGTCGGTCAGAGTGATAAGTACGGAATCTGAAACCGCTTGTCCTGAAAGGCTGGTGCCTGCTGCGCGGAAGGTAAAATGAATGCCCAGTTCACGACAGCTTTGGATGGTGAATATTACTTCGTCTAGGTTTTTAAGCCTTAGAACCATTTTCGGCACCAAGCGATAAAAACTCGCGTCGGTGCCGTAAGCCAATCGCTTTGCCTCTTGCGTGACAATGCGTTCCGTTTCTATTCTTTGAGCCAGTATCGCCTCAAGCTGCTGATAAGCCTTCGCGTCAATTACCCGCTCATGGGATGTGTTTGTCTCCATCTTTGCTTCCTTGTGCTTCTTATTTGGCACTGGTTAGGGCGTGTTGACCTTTCGTGGTTAAATTTTGTTCGAGATAAAAGCGTTTTAATCGCGGCGAGGGGGAAGTAGCCTAGTCACTCTAAGCAAATCCCCCTCAACAAAGAGTAAAACGCTTTTAGTCGAACCCTTCGGGCAGCGTTTGCTGGCCATTTCTACTACGTTATCGGCTTCTCATGTAGGCTAGCTACACATCGACGCCTCTGCCTTGTATAAATACCCAGCAACTCGCTGCAAAAATCAGCTCGAAAGATCAACACGCCCTAGCTTTTTATTTTATTTTCCAGTGCTTAAACGGTGTCACAACGGCAGTGGAATTGCTGTGACACCGATTGAACTTCAGTCTAAGTAGACCAAAGCATTACAGTGAATTGACGGACTTAATCTAACCCCACCAAAGATTCACGAGTTAAGTCTTTGATTGTCTTTGCGCCGGTTAATGTCATGGCAACCCGCATCTCTTTGTCGTAAAGGTCGAGTAAGTTCTCAACGCCGGCTTGTCCTTGTGCTGCTAATGCGTATACGAATGAGCGGCCAAGCAAGGTGCAGTCTGCGCCAAGTGCCATCATGCGAACCACATCTAAGCCAGTGCGAATGCCAGAGTCGACCAGAATCTTGGTGTCGCCTTTAACTGCATCAGCAATCGAAGGCAGCGCTTTAGCACTCGATAAAACACCATCAAGCTGACGACCACCGTGATTTGAAACGACGATACCGTCTGCGCCAAATCTCACCGCGTCTTTTGCATCTTCTTCGTCGAGAATGCCTTTGATGACCATTGGGCCGTCCCAGAAATCACGAATCCACTCTAGGTCTTTCCATGAAATCGATGGGTCGAAGTTGTCGCCCAACCAACCGATGTAGTCTTCCAACTTGGTAGGAGAACCACGATAAGTAGAGATGTTGCCTAGGTCGTGTGGTTTACCCAGCAAGCCGACATCAACTGCCCAACTAGGATGACGCATAGATTGGAATACGCGGCGTACTGCTGCATTTGGTCCACTCATTCCGGAATGCATGTCACGGTAGCGTGCACCGGGTACGGGCATATCAACGGTGAAGACCAGTGTGGTCACGCCTGCCGCTTTTGCACGCTCTAGTACGTTCTTCATGAAGCCGCGATCTTTGAGCACGTAAAGTTGGAACCACATTGGGCGTTCAATTTTAGGGGCTACTTCTTCAATCGGGCACACCGACACGGTCGACATGGTAAAAGGAATACCTTTGTTGTCTGCGGCTTTTGCGGCTTGTACTTCACCGCGTCGTGCATACATACCCGTTAAACCAACAGGCGCCAGTGCGATTGGCATCGCAAGCTTCTCGCCGAACAGCTCGGTTTCTAAGTTTAGATCCGACATGTCGTTGAGTACGCGCTGCTTTAGCGCAATCTCAGCAAGGTCAGCCGTGTTGCGGTGTAATGTGTGTTCTCCGTAAGAACCACCATCAATGTAGTGGAAAAGAAACGGAGGTAATTTCGATTTTGCTGCGGCGCGGTAATCAGTCGATGCGGATATGATCATAATTTCAGTCCTAAATTCTTGGGATGTTGCTCTTCTTTGAGAGCTTGGTTTGGGCTGCTTTAATTCGGGAAAGTGGCGTTAATACCCGTGAGTGTTGATGTGCTCTAGTGTCCATCTCGGAACTCATCAACTGTCTTATTAGACGGTGTTGCTGTCGGGGAATTGAGTATTAACGCCAAGTGCTTTGGTGACGACTTATGGCTTACATAAGTGCGTCTGTCATATTGAAACCGTAGATAACCACTAGGCCGATGATGCCTGTCATCACCAAGTAGTAGAAGGTAGGGATAACGGTTTTACGTAGTGTTGCACCTTCACGTCCTAGTAAGCCTACCGTTGCCGAAGCGGCTACCACGTTGTGAATTGCAATCATGTTACCGGCTGCTGCACCAACAGCTTGTAGGGCAACGACGACAGCACTTGAGATAGTCAGGGTTTGCGCTACTTCGAATTGGAACTGGCTGAACATCATGTTTGATACTGTGTTCGAACCCGCAATGAAGGCACCCAAAGCGCCGACGGTTGCACTTAATGCCGGGAAAGCAGATCCCACAAGGTCAGCGGCGAAGTTTGCTGTTGTTACAGGCATACTCGCGAGGTCAGCTGCGTTCACGCCAGAGTTGATAAAGATACGAACCATAGGGATGGTGAACACCAGTACAAAACCAGCACCAATCAGTGTTTTGCTTGATTCACCGAACGCTTTTGTCAGTGGCGCTGCGCTGCGGCCTTGAATCAGAACAGCAACCAATGCCACGAATACTAAGATACCGCCCGGTAGGTAAAGAGGTTGAATCGCAGTGCTCACACCGGTTTCGCCAAGGATGTTGCTGAACGATAGGCTAACGCTCTTCAAGAGACTTTTAAACTCAGGACTCACGCGGCTCGCAACCAAAGTCACAGCCAGCAGCACATATGGTGCCCATGCCATCGCCATGCTCATCTTCTTATGGCCTTTATTGTTGTCATCAAGGTCAATTTTCAGAGAACCTAACCATTCAGCTGGCCATTTGTCTTCGCTCTCAAAGTCCCATTTTGATTTCGGTACTAGGAAGCCACGTTTTGCTGCTGTAACAACAATTGCAAGGCCAACCAGACCACCAATTAGAGATGGGAACTCAGCGCCTAGGAAGACACCGGTTAGTGCGTAAGGGATGGTGAACGCTGCACCAGCAAACAGTGCGAACGGTAGGATATCTAAACCTTCCGTCCAGCTTTTGTTCTTACCGAAGAAACGAGTCAGCATCATCGCCATCAAGACTGGCATCATCACACCCACAGAGGCGTGAATCAGCGCCACACTTGAGGTGATTTGCTGTAGGTAAGCGTCCCAAGTAGAACCATGAGCAATCAGGCTTTCACCGATGTTATGCGTGTCCAAGCCTTTGTTCACACCAACGATTATAGGTGTACCAACCGCACCGAATGATACTGGTGTCGATTGGATCATCATACCCATCAATACCGCAGCAAGCGCAGGGAAGCCGATAGCAACTAGTAGCGGCGCTGCAATAGCTGCGGGAGTACCGAAGCCAGATGCGCCCTCAATGAAGGAGCCGAAACACCAAGCGATGATGATCGCCTGAACACGACGGTCAGCGGATATGTCCGTGAAGCCGTTGCGGATGGTGGTGATAGCTCCGGTGTGTTTCAAAGTGTTTAATAAGAAGATGGCGCCGAACACAATCCAGAGAACCGACACGGTAATACCGAAACCTTGGAATACCGAGGCCAACACGCGAGTGCCAGACATATCCCAAGCAAATAGGGCAATAGCAACGGTTAATGCAAATGCCACTGGCATCGCTTTTTTCGCAGGCCAGTTCAGGCCGACCAGCAGAATCGCTGCAACAACTATTGGTGAAAAGGCCAATAGAGCTAGTAGAGTTTCACTCATGGGTACTTCCTCGTACTGTTTTCAAACGTTCATGTTTGAAGTAGATAACACGTTATGGGTTGTCATTTTTTGACTCGCTATTGGCCTCTAAGCGGGAACCATTTGGTTGCGAATCTTGTAATAGGAATGACTCTTTTGTAATTGTTTTGTTAATTTGGCGTGAATTTACCCCTTTATTTTTTATTGATATAGGGAAATAATGAAAATAATTAATTCCAAAATTGACATAATCAGATGCGAGCAGACGATTTGATCCTGTTTTCACAGGTAGTAGAACTGGGCAGTTTCAGTAAGGTAGCAGAGCAAAATAACCTTACAAATTCAGTAGTTAGTAAAAGAATTGCACGCCTAGAGGAAGAAATTGGCGTGCAATTATTATATCGAACGACGCGCAAATTGACCCTGACTGAGGCGGGTAAGGCAATTTTGCACGGAGCCAAAAATGTGAAGCAGGCGACTCAAGAGGCTATGGACGCAGTTTCAGGCTTTGGTGAAAATGTCAGCGGTCATATCAAAATGTCAGTGCCTACTATCTCTGGAGATTTGATTCTGGCAGACGCCGTTGCCGAGTTTTGTAATATGCATCCAGGTTTAACGGTCGATATGTCACTGGACAATCGCTTTGTTGACTTAGTAGAAGATGGTTTGGACTTGGTGATTCGTACCGGTTACCTAGAAGACTCCAGCTTAATTGCACGACATATATTGGATTCGCAATGGGTGGTGTGTGCTTCGCCCTCGTATATCGCCAAAAACGGTAAACCGATGCAGCCCAAGGACTTAGTTGAGCACAACTGCTTGCAATACGCTTATCAAACCACTGGAGCGAGTGAGTGGCAGTTTTTGCACAGTAAAGACGGTTGTACCGACAACGACAAATATATCGTGCGCGTTTCGGGCTCTTTCTCGACGGACAACGCGACCGCGCTAAGAAAAGCCGCCTTAGGTGGGCATGGTGTGGCTTATGTACCGCGCTGTCTGGTTTATCACGATATTCGCAACGGTCAGCTGGTGGACATATTCCCTGACTTGGTGGGTAAGAAGTTGGGTATTTATGCGGTTTACCCTTTTACTCGCCAGCCGCCCAACAAGATTAAGTTACTGATTGAACACATAAGAACGCGTTACCTGACGATTTCTCACTATTTTTAATAGGGATCACGATGAGCTATTTAAAAGAGTATCAATATCCAATCACCAATAAACAGATTGTCAGCGATGATTATTTTGGTCAGATAATCGAAGACCCTTATCGCTGGCTAGAAGATGACAGAAGTGGCGAAACCGCGCAGTGGGTAGCGAGCCAAAATGCAGTCACGTTTGATTACCTTGATCAAATTCCCTACCGCGCAGAACTGCGAGAACGTTTAGCAAAAGCGCAAGACTACAAAAAGAGCTCGCAGCCGTTTGTCCGAGGCGATTACACCTACTTCTACAAGAATGATGGCTTGCAAAACCACAGTATTCTCTATCGTCAGAAAGAGGGGCAGTCGGTTGAAGTATTCCTAGACCCGAATACCTTCTCGGAAGATGGCACCACATCTCTGGGCTCAGTGTCATTTTCGAAAGACTATAGTTTAGTGGCGTACAGTATTTCTGAGGGCGGCAGTGACTGGCGTAAAATCTTCGTGATTGATACTGAGACTAAGCAGCAGCTCGAAACAGAAATCACTGACGCCAAATTTACTGGCATCTCTTGGTTAGGCAATCGTGGATTTTACTACTCAAGCTACGATAAGCCCGATGGTAGTGAACTCTCTGCTCGCACTGAGCAACACAAATTGTACTTCCATGAGTTAGGTACAGAGCAAGCCAATGACAAGGTGATTTTTGGCGAAAACAACGACGAACAGCACCGCTATGTGTCCGGCTACACTACCGAAGACGATCGCTATTTAATCATCCTCGGAAAAGAGTCCACGTCTGGTAACAGACTGTTTTATATTGATTTAAACTCACAAGAACAATCGTTGAATACTCTGATTGATCATGTGGATAGCGACACGTATCTCATCGATAACCAAGATGAGACCTTCATTCTGTACACCAATCTTAATGCACCGAATGGCAAGGTCGTGAGTTTTGACACACGTACTGAGCAGTGGCGAGATATCATCTCAGAAAAGCCACAGCCGTTAGATATCAGTACAGGTGGAGGGTACTTGTTCGCGCACTATATGGTGGACGTGGTATCCAAAATTGATCAGCTTGATTACCAAGGTAACCTAGTTCGAGAGCTCCACATGCCAGGATTAGGAACGGCCAGCGGCTTGGGTGGTAAAAAAGAGCAAACGCAGCTTTATTACACCTTTACCAATTATATTACGCCGCCCACTATCTTCTCGTTTGATGTTGAATCTGGCAACTCGGAGATCTATCAGCACTCTGAGTCTCCGTTTGAGTCGTACAAATTTGAATCTAAGCAGGTCTTTTATACCTCAAAAGATGGCACTCAGGTTCCGATGCTTATCTCTTATAAGAAGGGACTAAAACTGGACGGCAATAACCCAACTATGTTGTACGCCTATGGCGGCTTTAATGTCAGCCTAACCCCTTCTTTCTCGGGCACGGTGGGCAGTTGGTTGGAGTTGGGTGGCGTGTACGCAGTTCCCAACCTGAGAGGCGGCGGTGAGTATGGCAAGGCGTGGCACAAAGCCGGTACTCAGCAGCAGAAACAGAATGTGTTTGATGACTTTCTCGCTGCAGCAGAATTCCTAATCTCAGAAAACTACACCAGTAGCGACAAGTTAGCGATTCGCGGTGGCTCTAATGGTGGCTTGCTTGTAGGTGCCTGTATGACTCAAAGGCCAGAGTTATTCCAAGTGGCTTTGCCAGCTGTTGGGGTACTAGACATGCTGCGTTACCACACATTCACGTCTGGCGAAGGCTGGGCGTACGACTACGGCACTTCCGCGCAAAGCAAAGAGATGTTCGAATACCTGCTTGGTTATTCTCCGGTTCATAATGTGGTTCGTGGTGTCGACTATCCAGCAACATTGGTCACGACGGCTGACCATGATGACCGTGTGGTGCCTGCTCACTCTTATAAGTTTATCGCTGAGCTACAAGACAAGCACGATGGCGGTGCGCCTGTGATGATTCGTATTGATGTTAATGCGGGGCACGGTGCTGGAATGCCATTGAGTAAAGCTATCGATCTTACTGCAGATATCTATGCATTTACTCTGTTCAACATGGGTGTTGAGTCTCTTGATACGCCGTAGAGATGTTTTGAATCAATTAAAATAGATATTTGACCATAACTAAAAAGCCTCAAAATTGATGATAGATTTTGAGGCTTTTCATATATATGAAAAGCCGTCAAAACTGCACCATCTTTCCCTCATTTTCATACACTGTTTTCCGTGATAGACCCCGCCATTATTGATGAAATGAAAGCGATTTCAAGCTGATATTTCACGCGATTTCTGTTCTAAGTTTCTGATATTAAATTAATAGTTTTGGGTATGACTTTTCTAAAAGTTTCATGGCTCTCGACCTAATTTATCAGTGTGAACAGCGACCAACTTTTCAACGCTTTCATTGCTTAATATTTCCCTGTTCGATGAAAACTCAAAAAAATAATAGGGAATTACAATGCAAAAATTTAAGCTTTTGCCAATAACGGTCGCAGTGGCGGCTTCGCTTGCTTCAATCTCTTCTTTTGCTGCAGAAACGGATCTTGCCGCTCTGGAACAACGAATCCAAGAGCTGGAATCTCAAGTTGGTGATATCAAGTATGTTGATGATCAACAACAAGCGGTTCTGACTGCAGAAACCAATGTACCAGACGGTATCGTCTTCTCTGGTTATGCTCGTTACGGTGCTCACTACAAGAGTGGTGATGAGCGTTACGTAGACATCGGTACAACAGGCAGATCTGTTGGTCGTTTAGGTAACGAAGCCAACGGCGGTGAAGTTCAGTTCGCTAAGTTTTTCCAAGCAGACAACGGCGCTATCTGGGACATCGTATTCATGGCTGACCACTGGGAAGCTGACGCATGGGCTGATGACGGCGGCCTAAGCATGAAAAAAATGTACGCTGGTGTAACCAACGTCTTTGAAAGTCAGCCTGAGCTTTACATGTGGGCTGGTCGTGACTTCCATCAACGTCCGCAACAAGGTTTGAACGATTACTTCTGGATGACACACGATGGTCAAGGTGCTGGTTTTAACAACTTAGACTTTGGTGGTGCCAAGCTAGACATGGGCTTTGTAGGCCAAGTGAAAGGCGGCCTAGTGAACGATAACGGTCGATACGCAATTACTTCTAAGCTTCACTCAATTAACGCGGGCATTGGTCAACTGGACCTATACGCGAACTATGGTTTTGCATCAGATGAAGCCGATGAAGTCGGAAAACCAAAAGTAAGTGATGAAACAGCATACCTATTGGGTGCAACTTTAGGTTTGGGTGAGTCTAATAAGTTGGTTGTTAAGTATGGTGACGGTGCTGATTCGTCAGTATATGACCTGAAAGGTGATTACCAAACGTTTTACGCAAGTTTGGAAGGTAGCTACGCAGCATCTGAGCAGTTCATCATTGATTACTTAGTGTCGTACAAAGACAACTCTGGTTCTGATCTAGACCGCGAGAACACGGAATACGCTGGTATTGTTCGTCCACAGTACCAATGGGATGATGTTCACTCTACATGGTTAGAAGCGGGCTACGGCATGGTTGATTACGATGACAACGGTGAAGAGAACGCATGGAAAGTAACGCTTTCTCAAAACGTTTCTCTAGGTGGTTTACCTTGGAGCCGTCCAATGCTTCGTTTCTACACAACAGTGGGTGATGTAGAAACTAAAGGCAACACTGTGAAGACAACGAATGTAGATACATTGTCGTTCGGGGCAATGTTTGAAGCTTGGTGGTAATCACTGATATAGAAACAGCGGCTCTTTGAATCCGGCATATTTTCAAAGAGCCATGCTTTCGAATATCCATGCGTTTCAATAGTACGTAAATACTGTCCATTTTAGCCCTAAAGGCAGATTGATTAGGGCACGTTATATAACTCCATTCTTGGGCACACTCTTTGTGCCCTTTTTTTCGCCACTAGATCAAGGATCCACTATGAGACTTTCTTCCATCGTGTCTCGAGTTTACTTAGGTTTCTTCGTACTGATTGTGATCATGCTAGGTTCCGCATGGCTAAGTATCAGTAGCAATAAAGATATTACTACTCGAATTGAAAACATCACCCAGCAAGCTACGCCACTTATGCTTCAATCCTCCACCTTGACCATTCGGTTTCTGGACATTAATCGCAGCATCACGCCGTATTTATCCGCCAATTACATGGATGAACTCGAACCACTGAAACTGACCGTATTGAATAATATTGAGCAATATCAGCAGCAGTTGAGTTGGTTTGAAGGTAAAGGTGTCACTGGCTCACAAATGGAAACCCTGCTTAGCAACATTGATGAAACGGGTAGATCGACGATCGAAAAGATAGAAGGAGTACTCGAACTTTACGTTGCTTATCTGGATAGCAAAGATCTTGGTGCGATGGGGCAAGCGCAATTTCAGTCTGTGGTGGGACAGCTTAATAACACCTTGGTCAATCAACTGGCGAGTGCGAAATCAGATCAAATACAAAAGGCGGTCGAAGCACTGTTGGTGCAACTAAGCCTGATTGCAGCAGAGGCTAATGAGGCATTCTCATTACAAACGTCATCAGAAGTTCGCGGGGTAGAGCGACGCCTACAAAGTCGCAAAGAGCGATTCGAACAAGCGGTAACCGACTTAGATAACCTGGACTCATCTTTACTACGTCGCAGTCAACAGTCTTTATCACTGCTCGCTTCACATGCGTTTTCATCTAGCGGCTCGGTATCTACTCATAAAGAAATCGTCAAACTTGATGAGTCTATCTCCCTTCAAAAACAGGAAATTGAAGAGCTGATTGATACACAGTTGAGTCATTTTGATGAGCTTTCTCTATACGCCGAAGATACTGCAACGCGCTTGTATCACGAATCGATGGATTCTTCAGAGAGAGCCCTTTGGATACAAGGCGTGATTGCTCTCGCTTCTGTAGTTATTGCTCTTTTGATTGGGTTGAATATCGCCAAAGGGATTCGTAAACCAAGCAAGCTTCTGCAAGGCGCATTGGACCAAGTTGCTAACAAGGACTTGAGCAAAATGGTGCAATATCAAGCGAATAATGAGTTTGGTTTAGTTAGCGATAAAGTGAATTTGGTTATCTGTCATCTGACTGAAATGATTGAGAACATGCGCCAATCGTCAACGCGCTTAAAAGAAGCATCTTTGGAGAACCAAAGCACTAGCCGCTCTTTGAGTGAGGCGATGCAAGACCAAACCAATCAGACCGTAATGGTGGCAACGGCCATGGAGCAGATAGAGTGCTCGGTGACAGAAATAACTCAAGCGGCTAATCAAACGTTAACCCTGGTGACTGAAGCGGTGTCGAGTTCCAATCATGGCCAACAGACGATGGACAAAAGCGTCGAGTTGATGAGTAGCTTGGAACGCAAATTAGCAGAATCAACAGCGACCATCGGCCAGCTTGAAAGCGAAAGCGCCAGCATTGGCTCTATTTTGGATGTGATATCTGGGATCTCTGAACAGACTAATTTGTTGGCATTGAATGCCGCTATTGAAGCGGCGCGAGCAGGTGAACAAGGGCGCGGCTTTTCTGTGGTTGCCGATGAAGTTCGCGTGTTAGCGGCCAAAACCAATGCCTCAACGCAAGAGATACACAACAAGATTGAACAGTTGCAAACCAGTTCTAAACTGGCGGTGGAACAAATTAATCAATGTGTGGTGGGGATGGTTCAATGTGTTGAACAAACCGGTGAGGTGAATGGCTCAATATCAAAGGTGTCCACTCTGTTGAACGAGGTAGAGCAAAGAAGTCACCAGATTGCGACAGCGACTACCGAGCATCAAGTGGTCGCCTCTCAAGTCACACAAAACATCAGCCAGATACACACCTTGGCAGAGGACAACTCTCAACGATCTCAGGTTCTGTTTTCTCATGGGCAGCAGCTTGAAACCATGTCGCAGCAGCAATTCTCACTAACTCAAGAGTTTAAGCTTGCGGAACAACCAGCCTGCGATCGTTAGCGTCTTTTGGTCTTCTCACATCATTTCACGCCCAGCTTTTGCAGGGCGTTGTTCCTTTAGTTTCGAGCTGCTTTTTGATCTGAACGGTAATTAACCAAATGTCATCCTGATAATATTAACAATAATCTCATGAAACAGTTTCATGGCATCAAGCCAATCTGTAAGCGCTTTCAAGATTTCCAAATCCTGCCTTTTTACCTCCAAGTTTAGTGTGATGACACTCACTTCAAGGAATACGTAATTTCTTAATAATCGTTTTGTAAGCGGTTACAAGCTAATGAAGTATCGAGGTTCGAGTGGCAACAATTAAACACGTATCAGAGCATGCAGGTGTGTCTCAAGCGACAGTGTCTAGAGTGATTAACGGCACCAGTAGAGTGAGCCATGACAAGAAGCTAAAGGTTGAAAAGGCGATCAAAGAGTTGGGTTATCGCCCGAACTCTATCGCTCAAGCTTTGGCTTCAAGTCGTACTGGCAGTGTGGGTGTTGTTGTTCCTGAACTGGGTGGTTCTTTCTACTCAGGCATTTTGCACTGTATAGAAGAAAACCTACGCCGCTTTGGTTACCACGCTGTTGTTACTGCGGGGTCGAATACTGAACAAGGGCAGCGCGAGTCGGTGGAGTTTCTGTTGGGGCGTCGTGTCGATGCTTTGATTCTTCATACTCAACTGCTCAGTGATGATTATTTAATTGAATTGGAAGAACAGGGGACCCCTGTGGTTTTAATTAACCGCTTCATCCCAGAAATGGCGATGAGTTGTATTGATATTGATAACGAAGTCGGGGGGCTACTCGCTACTCAATATCTTTTACAAAAGGGGCATAAAGATATCGCGTGTATCACCGGGCCTTTAGATAAAGCAGACGCTAGGGGGCGTTTGCAGGGGTATCGCAAGGCTTTGGAAGAGGCGGGTGTGCCATACGATGAAGCCTTAGTCTCTGAGGCGGGTTTTACCGAAGAGACTGGCATCAGTGCCATGAGAAAGCTCATCAACCGTAAGTGTCACTTCACTGCAGTGTTCGCTTCAAACGATCACATGGCATTTGGCGCCTTCGAAGTTCTACATAAAGAGGGGTTGTCGGTACCAAAAGACATCTCTCTTGTGGGCTTCGATAACACCATCTTCGCGCGTTATCTGACCCCTAGTTTGACCACTATTAATTTCCCTATTGAAGAGATGAGCATTGAAGCGGTTCAGCTCACTCTGCAAAAGCTAAAGAAAATTAAACATGACGTGAACTTTAAATTGCTGCCGACGTTGGTCACTAGAAACTCGGTATCGGATTTACTCGTTACCCTATAAAAAATATTAAGGATAGAACATGAAATTTAAGACCTTAGCGCTTTCATGCGCGGTTGCTTTAGGACTAGGTGCAACAGCTGTTAATGCTGCTGACAAAGAGATTCGTTTCGACGGCTTCCCAGATTTTGATAGCAGCCTGAAGGTATTACTGCCTGATTTCGAAAAGAAAACTGGTATCAAAGTGGATTACCTTATGAACAACCACGGTGACCACCACACGAAACTGACAACTAACTTAGCAACGGGTTCTGGCGCGGGTGATGTGATTGTTGTGGACGTTGAGAAAATTGGTCCATTCGTAAGTTCTGGTGGCCTAGTAAACCTGTCTGAAAACTACGGTGCTGATAAGTACCAAGAGCGATTCGCACCATATGCATGGGCGCAAGGTAAAGGTGCTGATGGCGACATGTACGGTATTCCTGTCGACCTTGGCCCTGGTGTTATGTACTACCGTACCGACGTGTTTGAAAAAGCGGGCATCAATGTAGAAGACGCAATCAAAGACTGGGATTCATACATCGCAGCTGGTGAGAAGCTGAAAGAGCAAAACGTACAGCTTATCGCTTCAGCAGCTGACGTAGCACAAGCAATCATCTTTACTACAGTTCCTGAAGGTGAAGGTCTTTACTTCGATAAAGATGGCAACCCAGTTGTGACATCAGAGCGCTTTGTTCACGCGTTTGAAGTAGCAAAAGAGATTCGCGACAAAGGCTTAGATGGCCGCATTCTGGCTTGGTCTAACGAATGGTACGAAGGCTTCCGCAACGGCACATTTGCAACTCAACTTTCTGGCGCTTGGCTACTTGGTCACCTAAACAACTGGATTGCACCTGAAACCAAAGGTAAGTGGGCAGTAGAAAACCTTCCTGATGGTATCTACGGCAGCTGGGGTGGTTCATTCCTATCTATCCCAACGCAATCTGAAAACCCAGACGAAGCATGGGCGCTTATCGAGTACATGACGACTGACCGTGAAGTTCAACTTAAGCACTTCGAAACGATTGCAGCTTTCCCTGCGAACGTAACGACGTATGACGATGAGTTGTTCCAAGAAGAGATGGAGTTCCTAGGTGGGCAGAAAGCGCGTCTTCTATTTGCAGAAGTGGCACAGAACATCAAGCCAGTATCTCCAGCTCAAGGCGACCACGTAGCACGTTCTATTATTTTAGAGAACGCATTGATGGAAGTGCTTGATGAAGGCAAGGACATCGAAACTGCACTTAAAGAGGCAGAGCGCCTAATTAAGCGTCGTACGCGTAATCTTTAATTTGGTTTTACTTTAAGTAAGTGAGGAAGCGTGGATAACGCGCTTCCTTTTTTAAGAGGTCGTTACTATGAATCATACAGCGAGCACAACGATAGAACCTTCGGAGCAAAGCCTTTTTTCTCGTCTGAATTTGAAAGCGCTTACACCGTATGGATTCCTTCTGCCGTTTCTGATCATTTTTTCTGTATTTGGGATCTTCCCGCTGTTGTTCTCTGTTTACCTGTCGTTCCACGAATGGAACCCAGTACAGGGCATGGATGCAATGGAGTTCGTTGGTTTTGAGAACTATCACATTGCCTTGACTGACCCATGGCTATGGCGTTCATTAAAGAACACATTGTGGCTAGCAATCACATCAGGTGTTGCTCAGCACTTAGTCGCTATTCCAGTGGCTTACATGTTGGTTTCAATGGGTGACCGTATGCGTCACTGGCTAACATCGGCGTACTTTCTACCGTTCATCACATCAACGGTCGCAGCGTCACTGATTTTCTTCAATATGTATTCTCCTAACTCAGGAATTATCAACCAAACGCTAATGGCATTGGCCGATAGCACACTGTTTGGTTGGGCATTTGCTTGGGTTAACGATTTTCAACCAATCCGCTGGTTAGACGATGCCACTATGGTGAAGCCGTCTATCGCGATCATGGTTTTCTGGAAATACACCGGTTTTAACATCGTCCTTTACACCACGGGTTTAATGACGATTCCTAAAGACATTTTAGAAGCTGCACGTATGGATGGTGCCAATGCCTTCCGCCGCTTCTGGAACATCTCACTACCAATGATTCGTCCATTCATCTTCTTTGCAATCACCATGACCATCATCGGTAACCTGCAAATGTTTGAAGAACCGTTCGTTCTAACGCGTGGTACAGGTGGTACGGGTCAATCTGGTTTAACTATCTCTATGTACCTCTACAAAGTGGGTTGGGAATGGTTAGAAATGGGCACAGCGTCAGCAATTTCATGGCTTCTGTTTGCACTGATCGCGTCTTGTACTTTGGTTCAATTTTTATTCTTCGGTAAGAAAGGCTTAGGGGAACATTAAGATGTCGACATCAATTAAGACAAATACCTCACCACTAGGTGGCCTAATGCCAAGCGAACGCACCATGTACATCATGACTAAGATCTTGATGGTCATGCTCGGCATATTACTGATTGTTTCCGCAATCATTACGGTGTTCCCGTTTGTGTGGTCAGCACTGCTTTCAACACGTGACCGCTCGGAGATCTTCGGCTCGGGCATCAGCTTTGCAATTGGCGATAGCCTAATGGTGAACTACGCAAAACTGCTGGAAATCATGCCTTTCTGGAAAGCGATGTTTAACTCGATTTACGTGGCTTTCTTAGGCACCACGATCTCGCTGCTGTTTTGTAGCATGGGTGGTTACGCGTTTGCTGTGTTTAAGTTCCGCGGTAAGAACGTGTTGTTCGGCATGTTGGTTGGCTCAATGGCGATTCCGCCAGTGCTTAGCTTGATCCCTTACTTCATGATCGTGAAATTCTTAGGCTTGCTGGATAACCACATGGCGGTATGGCTACCGTTCACAACCACGCCATTTGGTATCTT
Organism: Vibrio chagasii; assembly: GCA_041879415.1. Taxonomy (NCBI): domain Bacteria; kingdom Pseudomonadati; phylum Pseudomonadota; class Gammaproteobacteria; order Vibrionales; family Vibrionaceae; genus Vibrio; species Vibrio chagasii. The sequence goes on from CP090852.1 coordinate 1,375,584, forward strand.
CTTGATGCGTCAGCACGTGATTGCATCGATTCCTAAAGAGCTATTAGAAGCGGCGAAGTTAGATGGCGCAGGTGAGTTCAGAACGTACTGGAGTGTGGTACTGCCACTGATGAAACCGGCACTAGCAACACTCGCTATCGTGCAGTTCGTCTTCTTCTGGAACATGTTTATGCAGCCTCTTGTGGTGCTGAACAACCCTGACAATTACGTCATCACACAAGCACTACGAAGTGTTCAAGGTATTCCGAATACGCCATGGGGCGCGGTAATGCTAGGTACCACAATTTCTATTTTACCACTCGTGATCACATACCTGTTCGCATCGAAACAGATGATCAGTGGTTTAACGTCTGGCGCAGTTAAAGGTTAGGTTTAAGGGTTATAACAATGAATAAATTTCAACTTCCAAGTGATTCAAAGTTACGCAGTAAGGAATTTGTATTCGGTGTCGCGACATCTTCATACCAAATTGAAGGCGGCGTTGAAGAGGGCGGTCGTACACCGTCTATCTGGGACACGTTTTGTAAGACACCAGGTAAGGTAGATAACGGCGACAGTGGTGATGTGGCGTGCGACCACTACCACTTGTGGCAACAAGATATCGAGATGATTCAAGGTTTAGGTGTTGATGCTTACCGCCTGTCAATTGCATGGCCACGTATCTTGCCGCAAGACGGTGTGGTGAATCAGCAAGGTCTAGAGTTTTACGAGCAGATCATCGATGAATGTCATGCTCGTGGAATGAAGGTGTTCGTGACACTTTATCACTGGGATCTACCGCAATACCTAGAAGACAAAGGCGGTTGGTTAAACCGTGAAACGTCTTACAAGTTTGCAGAATATGCAGAAGTCGTGAGTAACTACTTTGGCAATAAAATTGATGTTTACACCACATTGAACGAACCGTTTGTATCTGCGTTCTTAGGCTACCGTTGGGGCGAGCATGCACCAGGTATCAAGGGTGAAAAAGAAGGCTTCTTAGCCTCTCACCACTTAATGCTAGGCCATGGTTTGGCGATGCCGATTCTTCGCAAGAATGCACCTCATGCTAAGCATGGCGTGGTATTTAACGCGACTCCGGCTTACCCACTGACACCGCAAGACCAAGGCGCTGCAGACTACTGTGAAGCAGAGAACTACCACTGGTTCATCGACCCTGTATTGAAAGGTGAATACCCACAGCCGGTAGTCGACCGTCAAGCGATGAACATGCCGATGATTTTAGAAGGCGATCTAGACATCATCAGTGCACCGGTGGATTACATCGGTATCAACTACTACACACGCAATGTCGCTCGCTTCAATGAAAATGGCGACATTGAATCAGTAAAACAGACTGACGCAGAACACACTTACATCGGCTGGGAAATCAACCCACAAGGTTTAACCGATTTATTGGTAAGACTAGATGCTCGCTACGAAAACATGCCGCCTATCTACATTACTGAGAATGGCGCCGCAGGTAACGACGAGCGTGTTAACGGACAAGTGATGGATGACCAACGTGTTCGTTACTTCCAAGGCCACATCGAAGCGGTGCACAACGCCGTTGAAGCAGGTGTGAAAGTTGATGGCTACTTTGCGTGGAGTCTAATGGATAACTTTGAGTGGGCATTCGGCTACTGCCAACGCTTTGGCATCGTCCATGTTGATTACACCACCCAAGAAAGAACACTGAAACAGAGCGCAATTGCGTACCGAAACATGCTTCAAGAGCGCGCTGAGGAGAACAGATAATGGCTAAAGTAGAATTCAAAAACATCAAGAAATCATTTGGTGATGTTGAAGTGGTTAAAGAGTTTGATTTTACGGTTGAAGACGGTGAATTCGTGGTTTTCCTTGGCCCATCTGGCTGTGGTAAGTCGACCACACTTCGCATGCTTGCAGGCCTAGAAAGCATCAGCTCTGGTGACATCGTGGTTGGTGGCAAAGTGATGAACAAGGTTGACGCAAAAGACCGTGACCTAGCAATGGTATTCCAAAGCTACGCACTGTACCCACACATGACGGTTTACGAGAACATCGCTTTCGCTCTAAAACTGAAGGGCATGCCAAAGGCTGAGATTGACGTAGAAGTACGCAAAGCTGCAAAAATGCTAGAGCTTGATCCGTTACTAAACCGTAAGCCAAAAGAGCTTTCTGGTGGTCAGCGTCAGCGTGTAGCTATGGGCCGCGCGATGGTTCGTACTCCGAAAGTGTTCCTGTTTGATGAGCCGCTATCTAACCTAGATGCAAAACTTCGTGGCGTGATGCGTGAAGAGATCAAACACCTACACCGCGAGCTGAAAACGACCACGATCTACGTTACACACGACCAGATCGAAGCGATGACGCTAGCAGACCGCATCGTGATTCTGAAAGACGGTTATGTTGCTCAAGTGGGTACACCAACTGAGGTGTTCCAACGCCCAGCTAACAAGTTTGTCGCGCAATTCATTGGTAACCCGTCAATGAATATGCTGGAAGCTAAGCTGATTGAAAAAGAGGGTGAATACTTCGTTGAACTTGGCGATGTTCATATCCCACTGCCGGAGCGCTTTAAGTCTCTGGCGTCTAAAAACCTAGCGCTTCACTTTGGTGTTCGTCCAACAGACATCCACCTACGTGCTGAGCAAGTGGACCACGACCGTGTGCTGCCATTCCCTGTGAAAATCAAAGACAAGGAACTGCTAGGTGCGAGCATTCTTCTGAAAACAGAAATCGGCGGCCAACCGCTGATGGTTGAGACCCAAGCCGCTGAAGTGGATGTGAAAGAACTGACACTTTACTTGGATTTGGATGCTTTCCACCTGTTTGACGCACTGAGCGAGAACTCGCTAGCGAGCTAGTCAATTTAAGTCAGCCAACGAGCTGATACCACTCTACTTACGACAAATTGTTTTGGCTCCTCCTGATTTGGGAGGGGCTAGGGATAGTGATGATGAAATTCGGATATTTTGACGATAAAAACAAAGAATACGTAGCAACCACGCCATGTACACCGATCAAATGGTGTAACTATGTAGGCACATTAGATTTCGGTGGCATTGTCGATAGCAACGGCGGTGTGTTGTTGTGTAAAGGTGATCCGGCACTGAACCGTATTACCAAGTACATTGCTCAACTGCCAAACTCAGATTTCAAAGGCTCGACTATGTACCTTAAGGTGCGTGATGAGGCGGGCAACGTAGAAATTTTTTCGCCTTTCTACACTCCAACTCTGAAGCCGCTTGATAAGTTTGAAAACCACACAGGTTTGTCTTACACCACCATCATTGCAGAAGCGTTTGGTGTGCGTTGTGAAGCGACGTTCTTCGTGCCAAAAGCAGACCAAGTTCTACTACAAGACATCAAAGTCACTAACATTTCAGACAAAACGCTGCACGTTGATGTTGTGCCTGTATACGAATTCACTCACTTCGATGCACTTAAGCAACTATTGAATGCGGATTGGGTTCCACAAACCATGACACTGAAAGCACACCAGCAAGAGTCGGGTCACACCGTGCTTGAGCAGTATGCCTTCATGAAGCGTGACTATGCAGTAAACCTGATGACCGCGGATCGCCCTGCGACGTCTTTTGACGGTGATCGCCAGTCATTCCTTGGTCAGTTTGGTTACGGTACATGGGCTGCTCCACAAGCGTTAGAAAACGACGAGCTTGGTAATACCGAGTGTCTGCGTGGTGACAACATCGGTGCGCTGAACCTGCGTTTAGGTTGGTTATCTCCAGAGCAGACTGAACGTACGGTTGTACAAATTGCACAAGAAGAGAGTCTAGAAGTCGCGCAACCTTTACTGGCTAAATACCGTGACCACCAAGTCGTTGATTCGGCATTCGCTGAACTGGCTGAGCACTGGGATTCTTACCTACAAGCGGTTCAGGTTGAAACGCCAGATCCAGCTATGAACTCGATGCTTAACGTACACAACCCACGTCAATGCCACACGACCAAAAACTGGTCTCGTTACCTGTCTCTTTATCAGCTTGGCTATGGCGCACGCGGCATCGGTTTCCGTGATTCTTCACAAGATACATTGGGCGTTATTACTCATATGCCAGAAGAGGCGCGTGAGTTCATTGAGCGTCTACTGTCTGTGCAAAACACCAATGGTTCTGCGATGCACCAGTTCTTCCCATCGACCATGGAAGCGAACGCTGGTGACTCACGTGAAGAAGAAGATCGCCCAGATTACTACGGTGACGATCATCTGTGGATCATCTACGCAGTCACTCAATATGTGAAAGAGACAGGCAATGCTGACTTCTTGAACAAAGATATTCCGTTCTACCAAAAAGACAAAGCGGGTAACCCTGTGGAAACCGGCACCGTTTGGGATCACTTGTGTCGCGCAATCGAATTTACCTACACCAATACCGGTGACCACGGCCTACCGTTATTAGGTTTTGCAGACTGGAATGACACGGTGAACCTGCCAACAGGTGCTGAGTCGATGATGGTAGCTAACATGTACGGTAAAGCCCTGCTTGATATGCTGGACCTTTGTGAGCTACGCGGTGAGGAACAACTAACCGCTCAGTTCAAAGAGCAATACCAACAAATGCAGAGCACTGTGAATGAGTGCGGTTGGGATGGCGAATGGTTTGTGCGTTACTTTGATGAGCAAGGCATGCCGATTGGCTCCCATAAGAATGAACAGGGGCAGATCTACACTAACGGTCAAAGCTGGCCTGTGATTTCTGGTTTTGCGACGCAAGAGCGTGCGACACAAGCGCTAGATTCGGTTTACAAAAAGCTGAACACGACCAATGGTATCAAGCTTTCAACTCCTGGTTACAACGGCTTTGATCCAAAACTTGGTGGCGTTTCGACATATCCACCGGGTGCGAAAGAGAACGGCGGTATCTTCCTGCATTCAAACCCATGGGTGATGATCGCAGAAGCGAAAATGGGCAATGGCGAGCGTGCTTACGAGTACTACCGTCAAATTAACCCGGCTTCTAAGAACGACGATATTGATACCTTCGAATCGGAGCCATACTGCTACCCGCAAAACATCTTGGGCGATGAACATAAACAGTTCGGCCTAGGTCGTAATGCATGGTTGTCTGGTACTTCATCTTGGACATACGTTGCGGGTACACAATGGATTCTGGGTGTTCGACCTGAAATTGATGGCTTGCTGGTGGACCCTTGTATCCCGGCTGAGTGGCCTGAGTTCAAAGTCCGTCGTCAGTTCCGTGGTGCGACTTATCATATTCATGTCACGAACCCGAATAACGTGTGTAAGGGCGTGGTTGAGATGAAGGTCAATGGTGACCTGATTTCAGGTAAAAAAGCACCGGTATTTACATCGGGTGAGCACACGGTGGAAGTGGTTTTAGGTTAACAAAGAGAAGGGCGCTTTATGCGCCCTTTATTGCTCTTTCGATTAGTCTCTTTCGTTTGTTTTTAGGTTGTAGTTTTTCGTTTGCAATGCGTTCTCTGGGGCTGGTTTTACGTTCAGCAGTTGCTTTAGCTTCGCTCAATTATTTTGGCTGATAGGTAGCTTGGCAATGCCAAGTGAAGGTTTGAGACTGGTTCGGGTTCAGCGTCAATAAGCCAATCTGGTTATTGAATGCATCGGCAGGGCAAGTCATGGGCTCTATCGCAATGCTCTTTTCACTCGTTGGAGTATACAGCTGAACAAATGGGTAGCTCGCGTCTTGTTGGTAGTGAATTGCGGCAGATGAATCTGAGCGTGCCAAAGTCAGTTGGTTGGTCGCAGTCGCTTCGAATTCAAAGCAGTGATTTAGGCTTTGATTTATCAGGTCTTCACTCAGAGAGGAACGATCAAAAGCACGCTTGTCACCATTGGGTAGGTCGTTCTCATGTACGACCTCAGCACAAGGCGACATGGTCAGTTCACACTGTTCTAGGTCATTGCCGAGCGAGAAGTAAGGGTGCCAAGCATCACCGAATGGGAAGGCATAATCACCACAATTAGAGACGGTTGTTGAGCAAGAGAGCTTACCAGTTGTGTCGATGGTGAAGGTGGTTTCAAGGTTAAAAGCAAACGGAAAGCCTGGATGTAAAGACGACGTTTGATACTCAAGCGTCACACTGGCTGACTGATCATTGGCCACGCTGTTTGCGATTGAAAAAGGTTGGTTGTAGAGAAGGCCATGTACGGCGTGATCAGACCAAGGAAAGTTAGCTGGGAGTTGATGGTTTTGGTTGTCGAAACTGTAGCGACCTAAGTGTAAACGGTTTGGAAAAGGAAATAATTTAGCACTGCGGGAAAAGAACGGATGTTGGTTGATCAGTTCATCATAATTCTGATAGCCACAAATAAACGAGAATGGACTGTTATTTACAATGTATTTATTTATAACAGCACCAAACCCATTGATTATTTGAAGTTCTATACCATGTTGCTTATTTATTAATGTGACAGAGTCAATATTTCCAAATTTTTCATTTATAATTTTAAACATGTTGATGTCTCCATTTTTGAAAGATATTAACAAGAAGAAAAAAATATTCAATGGCGGTTTTAACATGAATAATAAAATTCCATATTCAAGCTATTCAGGAAATTCAGAACACTTGTGTAAAAAGGGCGACGCAGTTGAATTTATTCAACCTTGGTACACGCCAATTTCTACGACACCAGAAAATACAGGTATGGCGATCGGTGGTATCGGTAATACCTTTACACTGACGCCAAATGGTAACACGCCAAACTTCAGTTTTATTCCAGGGATATTTGTCGATTGTTCAGAGCAAGTTATTAATTTTAATGATTTTTATGCGTCAGTGATGGATGTGCCGGCCATTGAAACGCTTCAGGTTCTTAATGAGCAAGAGCTTAGCGTTCATCTGAATTTTTACCCAGCGCTATTCGATGGAAAGAAGATAGATAAAGAAAATATTTCGAATGCGATTAACCTCATTCGTGCCGCATTAGAAAATGGTAATTTCTATAAAGAAAATAAAGATAACTTTATAAAGTGGAATGTCGAGTTTTCTAATAAGACTCAATTATTAATTGAATCCGATTCATCGTCGATTGATTGTCAATTATATGTAGCCTTAGATTTCTTTAATGGTTTATTAATAAATGATACAACGAGACAGCTATCACTAACTGCGGGAAATAATAGTGATATAGAAAGTGTTAATGGTAGCGATATAGAATATAAGGCTTTATATCCATTAGCTGAATATAAATATAATAGTTTTGATGGTATTAATATAAAGCGAAAGGTAGTCTCGCCGATCGTAAAAGAGGATAAGCGTCTCTGTTCTTTGCCGATGCACTGGAACCACTTCCAGATTACTAATGAATCACAGCAAACACGCGTGATTACGCTTGCTCAACCTCTACAAAACCTGATCGGTTCAACCTACCGAAAAGGTCGTGATGGTATTCAAGATTCGGCGTGTACCTTATCTCAAAACCCGATTGCTCAGCAGCATCAAGCGGTGAAAGTCGATGGTGAAAGCCACGGTTTTACTGGTGTTCAGCTTACTAGTCAGTCCCCTTATCAAAGTGACATCGAGGGTGAGGTGGTGTTTGGTGTTCAAGCCGAAAACCGTTTGATGAAGTCTGGCAAGGTGTCGGTGTCTGTTAAGCCAACGCTCTATACTTCGAAAGTGACCCAGCAAACCGAGTTCGCATTGAAAACCGGCCGCACTAACGCTGAATTCCAAACTGGCATTTACACAGGGCGCGAAGCATTGAGCGCATTAGTTGTGGTTCAGGTTGAACTGGAGCCGGGTGAGTCTGTAGACCTGCGTTTTGCTCAAGTGATGGCACATAGCAAAGTGATGCTTAATGGCTGGAACTCGGACAAGGCTTACACGCAATTCTATCCTCAAGCGAAACCAGCCTTACCGATGTTAGAAGATGTTTTGCCAAAGCTAGAAATCATTGAGCAGAAGATCGTTGAACAACAGACCGCTTTCCTAGAGCAAGCTCAAAGCAAAATATCACAACCTGAATCGGCACTACGCTATGCGACGATGGCGATGAACTCATTATCATTCCTTTCTGAATCAACAGTATGGGATAAAGAAGATAAGTTCTTGGTGAAAGAGTGTGTTGATTACCCATTCTTTAATTCACTGGATGTGTATTTCTACGGCTCGTTTTCACTGCTTTACTTGCTACCTGAACTTGATGGCTGCGTGATGAAAGAGTTCTCAAAAGCTATTTTGGCTGAAGACTTTACTCAGCGCCGCTACTGGGAATATGAAGCGACACCGAATGCTGAATTGATTGATGAAAAGTACCAAGGTGTGCGCGCAATTCGAGGTGCAGTCATCCACGATTTGGGTAGCCCGTTCGACATTCAGCCAGATGCGTATAGCTGGCATAATGTTAAGGAATGGAAGGACTTAGCACCGAAATACATTTTGATGGTGTACCGTCACTACCAAAAAACACAAGATATGTCAGTAGTTAAAGAGTGCTGGCAAGCCGTAACAGAGAGCATCGATTTCTTGTCGAACTTGATTGCTGAAGGTGACGATTTACCGCTAACCCGCGGTACTGACGACACCTTTGATAACCTTGCGTCTCACGGTATCTCTATTTACTGTGCGAGCCTCTGGGTTGCAGGCCTTCAAGCCGCAAGTGAGCTTGCAAAATTGGTGGGCGAACACGATCTAGGCGCGGGTTATCTAACATGTTCGAAAAAGGCATTAGCAACAGTTGAGCAGAGCTTGTGGGATGAGAAAGAGGGGTATTACCACTTCTTCGTGACGCCTATCCAAGCCAAGCATCTTACCGGTGAAGGCTATCAAGCTTTAGAAAGTCTGGGGTTGGTTTTAACGGGGGATGCGATTGCCGATAAGAATATGCTTAACGATTATCTAAACCAAACCGATATTTCAATAAACATCGGTAAGGTAGCCCAACGTGTCTCCAAGAAACGTTTGTTGGGTGAAACGGCACCTCAAGCTTTCACGCAAGAATATCTAGAGTTGGTGCCTGATTCAGACAATAGTTTTGGTGATGCGCTGCTTGCCGATAGCTATCTCAAACTGATTGGCCTAGAGGGTATTTTCCCACAACAGCGCATTCAGCGTGCGTTGGACTATGTTTATAAACATAACTTCGAGATTAACAGCCCAAAACTTGGGGTGGCAAATATGACGCTCGCCGATGGTTCGCCGCATGAGGCCTTTCAGGCGCAAGACGTGTGGATTGGCGTGCAGTTTAGTGTCGCGACAGCGTTGAGCTTAGCGGGTAAATCGCAGCAAGCAGAAACATTGATGGATACTGTGTATACCGCGCTGTATGACTATTCAAAAATTCCATTTGCCGCACCAGAAGGGTTCAACTGTTCTGTCTCATTTGATGAGAAAGATCTTTCAGAGTCTTTTAAATTGTCACAAAGTGATGCGAAAAAGTGGATTAATGCACTTAAATTGCAAAACTGTGTGCTGTCTGACGGTCGGGTTAATCCTAGCTTGACGAAAGACAATGATAAATTTGTTAATATGGTTCAAGGTGAAATTTCAGCGGAGCAAGCTACGGTTCTTCACAAGTGGCTTCTCAGCACAGGTTTGAAATATACAGCAGGTCGCTATTTCCGACCGGGGATGATTTTCGCCTACTTATATTAATTAAAGAGTATGAGTTTCAACTTGAGCAATGTTGAGTTGAAACTGATGGGGAGCTTTAGGGCTCCCCTTAATGTCACTGGGTTAGGGTATCGAGATGCGCACTAAAACTAAAAAAACCACCGTATACGATGTAGCGAGGCTAGCTGGCGTTTCGCCAAGCACGGTCTCTCGTTTTCTTAATCGAACAACCTATGTGTCGGATGATAAAAGCCAGAACATCGAACAGGCGATCAAAGACACCGGCTACAAACCGAATTTTCAAATGCAGGAAAACATTAATCGCCGTTCATTAACGATTGGTGTATTAGTGCAACACCCTGATAGCCCTTATACCAGTCGTATCCTTAACGACATGGAGAAAACCCTGATAGCCCAAGGCTATTCGTTGGTGATAGCTACCGGGCATTGGCAAAAAAAGCTTGAGATACACGCCTTAGAGTATCTTGCTAAGAGTAATGTCGATGGCATGATCATCGTGACAGGCAGTATAACTAAAGAGGACATTGCCAAGTACGCGCCAGACACTCCTGTGGTTGCGGTGGGCTATGACATGGTTGCGGATAATGTTCGCTCAATTAACATTGATAATGTGTTGGGTGGTTATATGGCAACCCTCCATTTGCTCCAACAAGGGCATGTGAATATTGCACATATCAAAGGGCTTTCAAGCCAGCCAGACGCAGGTAATCGCTTTGAAGGCTATAAGAAAGCGCTTCAAGAAGCGGGCATTAAGGTGATGCCAAAGCTTGTTAAGCAAGGGGATTTTAGTAGTGAAACTGGCTATGAGAAAACCGTGGAATTAATCGAGTCGAAGATTCATTTTTCTGCTCTGTTTGCCGCCAATGATCAAACGGCTTATGGGGCGATTAAGGCGCTCCACGATCACGGCTACAAAGTGCCAGAAGATGTGTCTGTAATAGGGTTTGATGATTTGCCTACGTCGAAGTATTTCACGCCAGCATTGACGACTTTGAGACAGCCAATTGAAGAGATTGGGGAGGTGTGTGCTCAGTCTATTTTGAATTTACTTTCAGGTGAGAGACATGAAGCGCGACTACCACCGATTGATTTACTTGTTAGAGAATCGACTAAGTCTTTGTATCGTTAGTTGATGGTGAAGTGATTGAGTCTTAGGGGATGACGTTGAAAGACACATTATTTCCCTTCAGAAACGAAAAATGTCGCATCCATGCGACATTTCTCTTTTGGCGGCCAAACCAGTTTTGCTATATCCATTCTAGAGTGCAATCCATTAGATGCTTTTTCAGAATGTACTTATAAGACGCTGTTAATCTTGATTAGTTCCCTTTAAGCGGCATTTTTTTCCGAATTATTTTCTAAATCGAATGACGCAGCGATGAGTTTCTTGGTGTAGTCGTTTTTCGGCGCATTAAAAATCTCTTCAGCTGAGCCTTCTTCCATCACTTCACCCTTCTGCATCACAAGTACACGATCTGAAAGTGCCTTTACGACCGAAAGATCATGGCTGATGAATAGGAAGCCGATATTGTGTTTAGTTTGGATGTCTTTGAGCAGGTCAATCACGGTCAGCTGTACTGAGCGATCGAGTGCCGAAGTCGGTTCATCCAACAAAATGAAAGATGGTTCAAGAATGAGCGCACGAGCAATCGCAATACGTTGTCTTTGTCCTCCAGAGAATTCATGCGGGTAGCGGTTGATTGAATTTGGCTCTAGACGAACCTCAATCAGCGCTTTACGAGCTCTTTCTAAACGTTCTTGTTTTGACAAGTGAGGTTGATGCACCGTTAAGCCTTCGGTGATGATTTCGCCAACCGTCATACGTGGTGACAAGGAACCATAAGGGTCTTGGAACACCATTTGAACATCTTTTTTCAGGCTATGGCGCTGTTTGTCGTTGAGTAGGCTGACGTCTTGCCCCTTATAGACAATACGACCTGAGCTTGGCAATAAGCCGATTAACGCACGTCCAAGGGTTGATTTACCTGAGCCTGACTCGCCGACAATACCGAGGGTTTCACCTTGTTTTAGGTTCAACGAGATGCCTTTCACCGCTTCAAAGTACTGATTTTTTGACTTGATGAAGTGCGGTTTCACCAAGAACTTAACGCGAATATCTTCAGCAGATAGAAGCTCTGGAGCTGCGGCGCTTACCGGATCTTTCGCCCCTTTAGGTATCGAGTTAATGAGCATTCGAGTGTAGTCATGTTTAGGATTATCGAACAGTGATTGAGTCATCCCTTCTTCTACGAGCTCACCTTTACACATCACTAGCACGCGATCGGCGAAGTGTTTCACCACACCCAAGTCATGGGTGATGAACAAAATTGCCATTCCCATCTTGCCTTGAATCTCTTTGATAAGAGAAAGCACTTCAGCTTGAACCGTTACATCTAGTGCAGTTGTAGGCTCATCCGCAATCAGAATATCCGGTTCATTAATCAGTGCCATTGCGATCATGATGCGCTGCAACTGACCACCCGAAAATTCGTGAGGGTACTTGGTGTATGACTTTTCTGGCATTGGCAAGTGCACAAGATTAAACAGCTCTATCACACGCTGTTTAGCTTGAGACTTTGATACTTTGCGGTGACACATAATGGCTTCTGCCACTTGAATACCTACGCGCAGATATGGGTTCAAAGATGTCATCGGCTCTTGAAAGATCATGCCGATTCTGTCGCCACGAATCGACTGCATTTCACGCTCTGATTTGTCGAGAACAGATTCTCCCTCAAACTCAATCTGAGACTGTGGGTCAATAATGGCGTTGTCTGGAAGCAGACGCATCAGAGCGTTAGAAGAGACAGACTTACCAGAACCTGATTCACCAACAATGGCCAAGGTTTCGCTAGATTTAAGGGTAAAGTTAACCTTTTTCACCGCATCAACGATTCCATCGTTGGTTTTGAAGCTAACGGAGAGGTTATTGACTTTGAGAAGAGCCCGGTCCGACATGATATATCCTTATCAATTTAAGACATTTGGTGAAGATTGAACTTCTGACGTTGTTTTTAGTTGCCCAAAATGGTGATGAGCACGTTGAATTTGTTCTAGCTCTAGCATCCAATGCGAGCTGCGTTGAGCACTGCAAAAAGCGATCAGGTGATTGAGTAGATCCTCACTCTGCTTTTCCAGTAACCCGTGGGTGCGTTGAATCAGCTCTGTGCTCTCAAGAGAGATAAATTGCATTAACGCATAAGACTGATTCAATGTATCAAAGGCTTGCTTGTGTTGACCTAGGCGGTTGAGAATCTCAGATTGAGCCACGCTTGCATCTCTGAGTCCCGCAAGTAGACAGGCAAATTGGCAAGGCTTGATATCGCTTTGGTATGCCGCATCTTGAATGTGGTGAGGAAGAGAATTGAGAACATCACCATAAAGGCGCTGTGCTTCTGGCCAGTGACCTTGCTCCATTAACTGTTCAGCTTTTAGGTAGTGCATCCAGCATCGTTCAATTTCCATATCCACATCCTCGATTTATAATATTTTAAAATGTTAATGATATTTATTATCAATTGCAAATTAAAATCATTCATGTGTTAGGTTTGGTGAATTAAATAGCTTGTTATTCGTTAAATTGCATTAAATTGTGTGTTATTTGTTCGGTTGAACAGCGATGTAGCGTAAGTCACTAAATTTATAGGCAATTACATCTACACTGAATTTATCTACACCCAAGAAATAAAGGACTAAGGAGGCGGCGATGGCGATTCAAAGACTCAATACAGAACAACTGTATCAGGTAGCAGAACTCGAAAAGTTACCATGCAAGTCGACCAAAGAACTGGCTCCAATTGACGAAATCGTCGGGCAAGAACGTGCGCAAAAAGCCGTTGAGTTCGCGATGTCAATTAAGGAAAAGGGTTACAACATTTATGCGATAGGACGCAATGGTCTGGGTAAGCGCACCATGATCTTGCGTTATCTCAACCGACACCCTCATGAAGTTGAGGAGCTTTTTGACTGGTGTTACATCGCGAATTTCGAGGATATCCGTACACCTAAGGTACTGAAACTTCCGCGTGGCGTGGGCAGCAGCTTAAAGCAAGATATTGAAAAGCTGATGCGCAAACTCATCAAAGCGATGCCACTCGCGTTCGACAATGAGATGTACTTCAGCCGTGCTGATCGACTAAAGAACCAGTTAGCAGCCAAGCAACAAGCTGCGCTAGAGGCGATCAGCCAAGAAGCGAAAAAGAACGGTGTGAATCTGACGATCACCACTCAAGGTGATTACCAATTCGTAGCAATGAACGGCGATGAGCTTCATACCGAAGAGAGCTTTGATCTGCTGTCACCGGAAGAGCAAGACCAGTTCGATAAAACCATCGATGCGCTGGAAGTTGGGTTGCGAACGGTTTCTCGTGAACTGACGGAACTTGAAGAGACGTATACCGAGAAAATTCAAAAGCTGAATGATGACACGGCGCGAGATGTGATCACGCACTTCATCAAGCAATTGAAGAAGGATTACAGCGAATATCCAGACATTAAAAAGTACCTAACCGCACTGCGTAAAGACATTGTCGATAACGCTGATATTTTCTTAGAAGAGAGTACTGAGCAGGCTGAAGTCGCGACGGCTTCTTTGGACAAGAAAATGCCGCGTCGCTACAAAGTGAACGTGATAGTAAGCCAGAAGGAAGACACTCTCCCGATTGTGGTCGAGGAGAATCCGAACTATCACTCGCTGTTTGGTTATGTAGAAACGGCAACCTTTAAAGGCACAGTATTTACTGATTTCTCGTTGATTCGCGCAGGTAGCTTACACCGAGCGAACGGCGGTGTGCTGTTGATAGATGCGGTCAAAGTGCTAGAACAACCTTACGTATGGGAAGGCTTGAAACGTGCGCTGCGTTCTCGTCAGTTAAGCTTCACTTCATTAGAGAAAGAGGTGACGTTAACTGGAGCGGTATCGCTCGACCCAGAACCTATTCCTCTGGACGTTAAGATCATCTTGTTTGGTGATTACCGCACATACCAGCTACTGCAACATTACGATGCGGAGTTTGGTGAACTGTTCCGTGTGACGGCCGACTTTGAAGATGAGATGAAGCGTACTGCTGACTCTGAAATGCATTATGCGCGCTTTATTTCGAGCATCGTCCACGACAACAATATGCTTCACTGTGACCGCAAGGCGATTGCTCGCATTATTGAGCACAGTTCTCGTCAGGCGGGTGACCAAGGTAAGCTGTCCCTGCACTCAGCACACATTGCTAATCTGCTTCGTGAATCCAACTACGTGGCGAGGGGTTCGAAGTCGAATCTGATTCGTGCATCGCACGTCGACCAAGCGCTATCGAACCAACAGATGCGTGTTGGACGACTACAAGACAGCGTAATGGAGACCTTCACCAACGGCACAACACTGATTCATGTCGATGGTGAAGCAGTAGGACAGGTCAATGCGCTGTCGGTATTAAGCACAACGGATCACATGTTTGGTGCGCCAAACCGAATCACGGCGACCACCGCTTATGGTGATGGTGAAGTGATTGATATTGAAAGAAACGTAGACCTTGGTGGCAGCATTCACTCGAAAGGGGTGATGATCTTGTCGGCATATCTCTCTTCTGTGTTTGGTAAGACGGCCAAAGTCCCGCTTACGACTAACATCACTTTCGAGCAGTCTTATGGTGGCGTTGATGGCGATAGTGCGAGTATGGCGGAGTTCTGTGCCGTTGTATCTGCATTCTCTAAGCAACCAAACCGTCAAGACATTGCGATTACTGGCTCGATGAACCAGTTCGGTGAGTCTCAGCCAATTGGTGGTGTGAACGAGAAGATTGAAGGTTTCTTTGACGTATGTGAAATCAAAGGTCGTTCTAATGAGCAAGGGGTTATCATCCCGCGCTCAAATGTTCATAACCTGATGCTGCGTAGCGATATTGTGAAAGCGGTGGAAAAGGGCGAGTTCAATATCTGGGCGATTGATCATGTGACAGAGGCGATTGAGCTATTCACAGGCAAACCGGCAGGTGAAGCGAGTGATGAGGGCAGTTACCCTATCGATACTATCTTTGGTATCGCGCAAGCTAAGCTTAATGCCTTACGTAAATAGTGGAAGCAGGTAGGTGAGAGCAGGAAAAAGCTCTAAACCTATTATCGTTTTGAAACAAAACAGCCATCGACATTATCGATGGCTGTTTTTTATTTGGGGCCTTTTGCTTCGTTTCTATCGAGAGCGTTTAAGCATTACGCAAACGAAGTTTGGTGCCGTCGAACTTCAGCTTACTGAGCAGGTTCTTGGCATTGGCTTTACCGATATCATCAAACTCGACACCATAACGCGCGTAGTGCGTTGATCTTTGCAGATTACACACAATCCCTCGAAGTGGCGGAATCAGCGGACCATTGTAGTTCTCAGGCGTAATTTCGATAGAGACTCGGTCGGCAACCTGAATTGGACGAGAGGTTGGTGATGTAACAAAGCGACAACCACTCTTTGAGAGGTCTCGAATCTCGCAGTTCATGCGTTGATCATCAAAGATCACTCGAGAGCTTAGGTTTACTTCATAGCGCGTTTCTTTACGCAGTTGCGTCACTTGCATGGTACTTGGCGTGGAAAGCACGATGATAGGAAAGGGTTCGCCAACGGTGTGGTGAATCTGAGACCTAAAGTGGATCAGAGCACCTTCGCCTCGCAAAGAGTAGGCACGAGCCGTCATCCAAAAACCTTCTTGAAAGAAAAAGCGTAGGTCATCACTGGAGATCTCCGGTACCTCAATCAGGATACAGTTATCACTGTGAGTGCCGATAAATTTGGTGGTAGCGAGAAACTTGGTACCAACAGGTGTCGAGACATTTAACGTCAGCTCACTGCCATGCTCAATCATAGCCAGCGCATCGGTACTATTAATGGTGGTGACGGTTCGATTTCGAGGATCTTGCAGTGCCTGATTATGCTCCAAAGGCTTCTTCAGTGGTGCGTTCATTATAGGTTCTCCATGTGCCAACATGCGTCTGTTAGATATTGATAACTTGCTAACAAGGGGTTATTACGTGCTAGATTTAGTAGGCGTACTAACGCAATTTATAGAGTGCTTCTTATTGGTTTGAATTTTATTTATAACCACACGCTATAATAATATTTTCTTTGTTTGTAAGTACTTAGTTTTATTTATATGCACTTGCGTTAGTCTATTACAAGGAATTCATACTTCAAACTTTAATTGTTTGTCGTATCCATTATTTGCAGGAGTTGAGAATGCAGGCAGTTAGATGGGGTCAAGATGCGAACCAGATCACGGTTGAATTGGAACCAGATCAATTTGCGGTTGTTAAGTATAAAAAGGATGGCGAGGTACTGCATATCACCTCCACTCGAATCCCTGATGAACTGCAAGGTAAGGGCTTTGGTAAGGTGATGATGGAGTCGGTACTCCCTGAAATTGAGCGAGCGGGTTACACCATTATCCCGGTATGCAGTTATGTTGTTCACTACATGAATAGACAGCCACAATGGTCACACCTTTTAGCTGACAAGGCGTAGCAACGAGTTATATGTCTCAATCAATATTTCCAAAACACTCTATCGAATCCGATGTTAATCCCAGCCAGCAACTTCCTGAGCTTTATCAAAAAATAGCCACGTCACTAGGTTGTCACAAAGGGTTCGATATTCACGTGATTCAACGCTTGTGGGGCGGCTATGGCGAGTTAGTGCGCTTAGTCTTTACAAATAGTAGTGATGCTGGGTTCAACAGCGTTATCGTTAAACATGTCGCGTTGCCCGATAAAACTGAACACCCGAAAGGATGGAACACTAAGCTGTCTCATCAGCGTAAAGTGCATTCCTATCAAGTAGAGACGGCGTGGTATCAATCCTTCACTCAACAATGGGATGAGCGCTGCCCCGTGCCTGTGGGGTTGCAATGTGAATTAGCAGACAACGAATGGCTTATCGTGATGCAAGACTTAGCCGATAGCGGTTTCCCTTTAACCTCTCAGTTTGATGTACTGGCCGCTTTTGATGAACCAGCTTCAGGCGAGCAGCATCATGCTTACACGCCTGTTGAGGTTAAACAGTGTAATGCTTGCTTAAAATGGCTGGCTAACTTTCACGCAAAGCACATTAATATCAATCAAGAGCAGTCGGTATCCTTGTGGCCAGTCGGTACTTATTGGCATTTAGACACGCGTCCTGATGAGCTAAGCGCCTTGGCGGATTTACCTTTGAAACAACAAGCGCAGCGCATAGATCGTTTATTGAAAGAGTGCCCGTATCCTACCTTAGTGCATGGCGACGCTAAGCTCGCAAACTTTTGCTTTGATCCAGAAAGTGAAAACGCGGCTGCAGTCGATTTTCAATACGTTGGCCATGGGTGTGCAATGAAAGACGTTGCCTTGTTCATGAGCAGTGCGATTAGGCCTCGAGATTGCCAAGAGTATGAAAATGAAGTGTTAGATACTTATTTCCAGCACTTGAAAGATGCACTTGCACACTATCAACCACAGCTCTCATTTGAAGACGTCGAACTCGCATGGCGACCACTGTTTTACGTTGCGTGGGCTGATTTCCAACGTTTCGTAAAAGGTTGGAGTCCGGAGCACTGGAAGATTAATCCTTATACTGAGCAGCTGACTCAAGCGGTGGTTCAGCGGTTGGAAATGTCTAAGTAAGCTTCTTCACTCAGCAGACCAAACAAAAACGCCCAATCACTGATTGGGCGTTTGGGGTTATTGAGCGACTCTCTAGTTTGTCAGGCTGCTGGGTTCCGCTGTACGGGCTGCTACAAGCTGATTAGCAAGTTTGAGCTTACTGTTAAAGCCTGCTTTGTCGATATCTCCCATGACTCGTGCGGGTTCTAACTCACCGCTAGCGGGTGAGTAAAAGAAAATGGCTGGTGGGCCAAACACATTCTTATTGTTAAGCCATGCCATTTGTTCTGGCGAGCTTTCTGTCA
The DNA here is from genome assembly GCA_041879415.1 of Vibrio chagasii. NCBI lineage: Bacteria > Pseudomonadati > Pseudomonadota > Gammaproteobacteria > Vibrionales > Vibrionaceae > Vibrio > Vibrio chagasii. The sequence continues at coordinate 1,394,033 of CP090852.1, forward strand.
CATCTAGCTTGATGGTCTGCCACTCTTTGAGTTTTTGGCTGATTTCTTGATCATTGAATACGTTGGTCTCAATTACCTTACAAGAGACACACCAGTCTGCATAAAGGTCGACTAGCACCTTTTGCTCAGCATTGGCTGCAGCTTGTAATTGCTGCTCTAAGTAAGTGACTGAACCGGTTTTCTCAAAAGACGTGATGGCCATAGGTTGTGCGGACTCTCGATTCGCAAGCGGGTTGAGAGGATCGGAATTTCCTAAGAAAAAACCTACAAACAGAATCAAGCCATAGCTCAGTGGCAACAGCGCAGAAAACTTACGAGTACGAGCCCAGCCTGGTTGTGCCGCTTCTAGCGCGCCGAAGTGAACACCCGTACCAATAGCAAGGAGTGCCCACAAGATCATAATGATTGATGGGTCAACGAAGCGGCTTAATAAGACGATAGCCACCGCGAGCAGCAGTACACCGAAGACTTGCTTAACCGATACCATCCACGCGCCACTTCTTAACAGTAAGCGTCCGCCGCTAGCACCGATCGCGATAAGCGGAACACCCATGCCTAGAGCCATGACAAACAGGGTTGCACCGCCAAACATCCAGTCTTGAGTGGTAGATACATAAAGTAATGCACCGGCTAGTGGCGCACTCACACAAGGCGAAACCACTAGGGCAGATATCGCGCCCATCGCAAATACGCTAGCAATTTTACCGCCGCCCAATTTGTCTGAACCACTGTTGAGTTTCTGCTGCAGTGCAGCTGGGAGCTGAAGTTCATAGAAACCGAACATGGCTAACGCCAGTAAAATGAACACGGCGGCAAAAATGCTGAGCAGCCAAGGTTGTTGCATGGCTGCTTGTAAATTGATGCCTTTTGCTAATGTGGTGACCAAAATCCCTGTCATGGCATAACTGGTCGCCATACCCAGAACGTACGAGCTAGAAAGCGCTGCACCTTTCTTGCCTGTCATCGCTTTTTCACCACCTATGATGCTGGCTAAGATAGGAATCATAGGCAGCACACACGGCGTTAGAGACAGGCCTAAGCCAAGCAAGAAGAACACAAGTAGTGCCTGTAATTTGCCTGCTTGAGAGAGAAACGACGACAAGCCATTGGTATCGTCACTGATCTCACCTAGCATTTGAACCAGAGAATTTGATGGCTTCTCAGTAGTGACTTCTGCCAACGCCTCGAGCGTAGGTAAATCCAGCACTAGCTTTTGTGGCAGGTAACAAAGCCCTTTGTCTGCACAGCCCTGATAGCGGACGGTGAGCTTGCCACTTCCGGTGTAAGGCACGGTAACAATAAGTGGATCGTGAAATACCACTACATTGCCAAAGTTAGGGTCTTGTTTTTCTTCACCTGGCAGAGAGTATTGAGGATCTAATGTCGATAATGAAGACTCTTCTTTAAACGAGAAGCGAGATTGATAAAGATAGTACCCCGGGTGTGTATCAAAGCGGATAACTGCGCCTTGGCCTGTGGCTTCCCATGTAACAGGGAAGGCTTCTTCAACCGGAAGAAACTCACTGTCTTGAGCATGTAAAAAGCTGCTAAACAATAGAATTAACGTGAGTAGGTAGTTTTTCATGAATGCAAAAACTCCGTGCTTTGGTGAATGTGTAATTGATCGTCGATGTAAATAACGGCGCTCTCTTCTGGTACTGAAATGTTCGGGTTGAGCGTCAAGGAAGTGCTAAGTACACCCGCTTCCAAAGTGGAGGAAGCTATTGCCGTAACAGACAGAATTTTCTTTTCTACGTCTTGTTTCGACAAAATATGAGACGTGGTTTTATCGCCGAACTGCATCTGACGTTCACTGTGGGCTGATGTGGTCAGCGCCGCGTCGGTAATCGGAACGGCAAAAAAAGGTGTCTTGTTGTCTCTTGGATCCAGAACTGCAATATTGAATGGCGAACCATCTGGCTTTGTACCCAATGCATAGATATCACCGCCAAAATTCACCAACATTGAAGTTGCACCAAGTCGCTTACCTATCTTTACCGCTTGGTCGACCGCGTACTCTTTGATGACGCCACCAAAATCGAAGCGAGTGCGTGGATCAGGGATGTGTAGCCTTCTCCTTGATAAGTCGACTTCACTTTGTAGATCGACGGCTCCTTCTCGATCCACTGTTTCTTCTAGATCTATTGCCTCTTGTAGCTCCCAAGCCTGCTTGCCCAGAGCGGAAGAGAGGGCTTGAAAGGCATGACCATGTGACATCTTCGGCTTCTGCTGTAAAAGATGTTTGATACTGCCAACGGTGGTATCAAACGTGTCGAATGTCAGTTGGCTTAATCGGTCGAGATGCTCAAAAACTTCCGCAGACTCTGAATCGAGTTCGACTTCACTGGTTGTACGCTGATTTATATGTCGCGTTAGCCATGAATCATCGCTGTAGAAGTTATATTTGTCTTCTAAGCGGTGTGTGTTCTGCTCTATCTCATCAGCGATGCTTTTTGCGCACGCCTTTGGGAAGTGGGTCAAATCAAGCGATAAGATTTGCACTTCACATGGTACTGTCATGGCATGGAAGCGATGGACAAAGGGCAGCTTAGAATTCATATGTTGCTCCAACCGCCCACCACTGCGCTTCAAACCCGTTGCTCTGTTCGTAGTAAGCCGCCAGCGCATTTAAACGCACGGTTTTATGGACCTTAACACTCGCGCCAAGCTCATAAGCATTCGCGGTGAAGTTACCTAGGCGGAGGTCAGAAGTCGCGTAACCTGTCGAAGCAAAAGAAGGGTCAGCGCTGCTAGGGTCGCGATAGAAATCTGCCGCATCTTGCGTATACCAGAAATAACCGGGTGCTAGGGTTAGCCACTCACTGACACGCCAAGATAATTTGCCGCCTATTTGATGAGACATCACGCCCCAGTCATCCATGAACCATTTGTAACGTGGCCGGATTTTGATGCTATCGGACAGCGAGTAGAAGGTTTGGATGTTGATGCCGCCAGACAGTCGGGTATCTGGTCTAGAGTCTTGCCCCAAGAACACTTCGTCATCATCGATTTTGCCATCGTCGTTAATGTCGACTTCGCGAAGAACCGTTAAATAGTGGTTGCTCAAGTAACCGCTACGGTAGCCTGCGTAAGCGGTAAAAATGCTGTACAGATTTGGTGTAAAGGTTTGAGATAACCCCGCTTCTAAGCTACCCGTGAAGATGTCTTCCCAGCTCTGGCTATTAGAAGAGCCAATAACGTATTTGCCAAATGCCTGAGTTTGGTCGAAAAGAGCAGAGCCCCCCAAGCTGTACGAACGGTTTTTAGTGCTATCGGCATAAATCAAACCTTTACCATTGATACCAATGCTCTCGTAATCTTCTTCTTGGGATACATTGCCACCAAAGGTCCATTCATTGCGCAGTCTGTCACGATAGGTGGCACTCAAGCTGAGTGCTTTTCTTGTGTCTTCTAGGCCGACTTTCTGGACCTCATAATTGTCTCGGTGAGGATCGTAACCCGCACGGATGACCTCGTTAGTTTTGTCTTGAGCTTGCTGAGTTTTCAGGGCGCGATTTATTTTGTCGGCATCCGAAGCAGGAGGCGTTGTAGGGCCCCATGCTGGAGATGCACCTGAAACACTGTCGTAGCTTATTTCTGCGTTTAGGGTCCAATCTAAGCCGATACTTTTTTCAATCGAAACCATGGTGTCCTTAGCCGAAACTCTGTCGTCATACTCTTCATAGTTAAGGTAATGCACAGAGACATGATCTTCAGCTAATGCCACATTAGCCACTGCCGCTGCACTTAGCAGCGTAATTGGTAGTTTTTTCATTTTGTTCTTATTTTGTTTTTGAAGTACTGAATATTTTTTTATTGATTGAGTGTTTTTTTTCGATTGAGTTTTTGGGGTCGATTTACTCGTTAGTTACAGCCGCAGCCACCGCCGCCAACACCGCTGCCACCCACAGAGCCTTGTTTGTAGGCGAAGACTTTTTCTGAGAACACATCAAATTCCGGTACTGGACCGCCCGGTTTCATCTCTTTTTGAGCTAGCGTTCCTTTTTCCCAAGGTTTTACCGGCTCAATATCAAGAAATTCATCGACGAACGCCAGCGCTGAAGGCTTGTTAGTCTCTTCTGGTGCTTTCTCTTTGATAACCAGTTGCTTTGCCTTTGGTGTAACCATGTCGATGTTGCGTCTTGTTGCACTCTTGGTGGTTTGGTTTGAGTGCGTGCCGCCACTGGAGTAAACTGTGCTGGAGATGATCTCTTCTTCTACGATGGGACCATCGCTATTAGTGCTGTTATTACTGGTTTGCTGTTCGACGGGCTTTTTTCCTAAACCACTAAGGTCGAGTTCAAGAGCTGCGTTCGCGGTCATTGGAATAGCGAGCAATCCAACAAGGGTGGCTTTCATCAACATCACAACTGCACTCCCATTTTCACTAGGTCATCAGTAATGACGTCGCCAATGTAGTTGATTGCGCCAAAGCGAATCTTGATAACCTTGCCTTGGTAGATGTAATAAAGCGCAGGCATACCGATAGGCTTAAATTCAGCGATCAATGCTTGCTCTGGATCGTTGACTACTGGGAATTCCAATCCGAGTTGTTTTTGAAACTCAAGGCCAACTTCAACATCCTCATCGACATCAACGCCTTTGAACGTCACGCCAGTGCCTTTAAGCTCTTTGTAGAGTTGGTTTACTTCTGGAAGCTCTTCACGGCAAGAAACACACCACTCAGCAAAGAAGTCGACGATGGTGAGCTCCTCGTTGTTGAGTTGCAGTTTCTTGATAACGTCTTGCGATAAAGAGTCACCTTCTTGATAAGCCATTGCAGGCAAGGAAAGGCACAGCGCCAATAACGCTAGGGCTCGTGTAAACATGTTTTTCTCCATATTGTTTTTAATTTTTCTGTTTTAAATTCAGATGTTTTTAATCAAACGCTTTGTTTGAATTAGCGAGTGAGGTGGATGCTTGCCGAGTATTCAACCGCCAAAATGTCGGAGAAGTACTCGTTAAGTTGTGTCGTATTGGTGGCACTGAATACGCGTAAAGGATTTCCAGCACAGTTCTCGAATTGAGTAATTCGAGATGGGCTGACGCCATAGCCGATGAAATTCATTTCAATGCCGTACTGCTTGATAGCCGTATTGCAGAACCCAGCGTTTACCAGTTGGGTGAACGCGTCCACATCGTCATTACCATCGGTAAAAAGCACCAACTTTCTTCTGGTTTCGGGCGTGGTGCTCACGTTCACTCCCCATGCTTGTTGCCAACTTGGGATCAGCTGCCTCACTCCCCATATCAGACCTTGATAAGAGCGAGTATTACCGTTTGCTGTGAGGCTGTTTATCGAGTTTTGGACGCGGGAAAAGACGTTGGTCAATGGCAACATTGGTGATTCTTGATTGCAGTCGCTTAACCACTTACTTGGCGGCGTAAACTTCACAGGTCGCTCTGAATGCAGCGTCGCGAGGTTATCCACGGTCAGCGCCGCAGAGAAATCACCATTACGATAGCTAAGCCCATCGATACAGTAGATTCCGGTCGCTTCTTTGGCTAACCAGGGCGGGCGATGTGTTGCCACCCCAGAATCGAAAGGAACGATCGAAATGCTCACTGAATCTAAATCGTTAGCGTTTTCGCTCTGATATTGAATCGTATTCAATGCGTTGGACAAAATAGATTTTAGTGACGACATGTTTGAGCCCATGGAGCCAGATACGTCGAGCACTAGTACCAACTCTGTTGGAATCGCAGAGTGTTTGCTTTCAACCACCCCCTTAAAGCCTCCACCTGTTGCCGTCACCTTTTGGTCATCGCGTCTATAGCTGAAATGAGGCAATAACGGTGTAACGGAGTAACCTAGGCTAATTCGACACTCTTGGCTTTTCGGTGTTAATCCACTTACACCTTTCAGTGTCGGGTGATAGTAATCTTGGTATGCGCGCATCATTCTCAGAGTCGCCTCATCAGCAAAAGCACAAGCTAATGCGGCAGAGTCGGCGGCTTGCGCTGCTCGATTAGAAACCATCACTTGCGCTGATATCATCAAAGTGCCGACGGCGATAAATAGTGCAGGGGTCAGCAGTGCCAAGAAGGAAAGGGTGATCGAACCTTTCTGCTGACGAGCCAGGCCGATAAACATTGAGTTAACCATAGTGCTTACCTACCACTACTGATGAGCTTTTTAAGCTTTTTGGAAGAGCGAGTCGTTCGTAGCTAAATGGTGTCTCCACGCATAAGGTCAGCTGAACCAGGGTGGACGGTCTTCCATCCAACGCAGGATCGCCGCTGCCCACAACGAGCATGTCCGTAAGCTGTTCAATCGGTCGATCACTTTGGCAGTCGCTTCCCGCATACAGATGTTTGTATTCCCACGTTGAAGTAGCAATATCAAAGACACGACTTTCAAGTAAAAGCCCAATATCGCTACGGGCAATGCTACTCGGCAGGTAACTTTCAGCGAGTACGATCAATGGACCTTTTAGAGTCTCGGGTAAACCATTCTTACCTTGCTCAGGTTTAAGTTGAGTTGAAGAAATCGCATTCACTAGATTGTAGGTAACATTGTCTAACTGAGTCTGTAGGCTGAATAAACGGTAGATAGCAACGAACCCCCACAGAATGATCATCATCGCGAGTACGACAAATGGGAATTCCACGGCTGCTGATCCCGCCTGTTTTTGGGTGTGTGTGTGATTAACCGTCATAACTCACCAATACCTTTCTTTCCAAGGTTGTCATTTGGCCGGTACGTTCTAAAAAACGAGTTGAAAGGCTAGGCAGTAGAGCGAATGAAAATCCGTAAGACACCGTGTATTCCCCCAATACTGCTTTGCTTATAGGTGCCGCTTTTCTGTTAACTAAGTCCGGTAGGTTTTCAACGTACAAAGGTTGAGACAACTTGATCTTGCTGCGTTCGATCAGTGGGAAACTGTCGATAGTGTCGATGAAAACTTGGTTTGATATGGGACCAAATGGTCGAGTTTTGACTTCTCGAGCACCTGCATGAACGGCGACATCGAAGATGATGTTGACTAGCAGCAAGCGGCAGATCTCAAAGAACCCAAGTATCAGCAATAGAAACGGTAGGGTGATCATTAGAAACTCAACGCTATTCGCACCTTTCTGACGAGAGAGCATTATTGTTCTCCTCGATCAGCGTGAGCGGCTAGGGCTTGGTAATACAAGCTATTGTTAGCGTACTCCGGTTGCGATAAGTGTTCACGAGCGATTGCTTTTGCAGACTCGCTGTCACCAGAAAGTGCGTAAGCCAACGCAAGGTTAAGCTGGAGCTTTACGCTAGCTTCACCTCTGACAAAGATCGGGTGCAGAATACGAATCCCTTGATCTGGTTTACCATCGAGTACCCAAGCCATTGCGAGGTTGTTTCGGTATTCGTTGCTTGAAGGCATTAAGCTAAGCGCATTTGAGTAACACTCTCTGGCTTTGGAATACTGCTTATTGAGCGAGTAACTGACTCCTAAGCTATTTTGAGCAACGTCATCGGAAGCATCCAGTCGAACAGACTCTTCAAGAGCTGAAGTCGCTTGTTCAAGCTCTCCTAAAGCTAACCATGAACGGCCTAACTCACGGTAAATCGCATTGGATTGATTAAGCTCGATACCACGCTTTAAGTAATGCAGTGCTTCGTCATAACGACTGGCTTGATTAGCTGCGGAGCCCATCAACAGCAGTAACTGCGGGTCATTAGGGTTCGCTACCAACATTTTGCGATAGAGATCCATGGCGCTCTCTGGCTTACCATTCATTAACGCAACTTCTGCCACCTTCATGTTTTCGGCGGTATCTTTTTCAACATGGTTGGTTGATTGACAGCCGAACAATATCAGCGACAAAAAGAATAACGGGATGGTTCTCATAAGCCCCCCAGAGTTTGTGTAAGAGATAACATGATTGGCACGACGATGATGCCCACCACAGGTAGCATGATGAAAACCACCAAAGGGAATGACATCTTGGCTGGTATTTTTCCCACCCACTCTTCCAGCTCTAAAAAGTGGTATTGACGGCTATCCGAAGCGATCAGTTTGAGGGCATCAGCCATAGGCGTACCGTATTGCAATGCTTGGTTCATGGTAGTGACAACGTTGTTGATGTCAGACAGTTGTACACGTTTGTCTAGGTTGTTGAGTGCCGTTTGTGGAGAATCGAGAACAGAGATTTCTGTTGCGGTTAACAGCCATTCTCGTGACAAGGCAGGGGAGATCGAACGCATCTCTTCACCAACGCAGCGAAATACCGCTTCGAGTGTTAGGCCAGATGCAACACACACTACCATTAGGTCGACGGCATCGGGTATTACTCGGCTGATCTGCATTCGAACTTGGTTCACACGCCATTCAAGGATGCGATCGAACAGGATGCCGACAACAATGCCGATAGCGATACACTCTGCCGCCGAATTCATCGTTAGCACTGGAATGCGAGTGGCATACCAAGTAACAGCACCTACGGTCATGGTGATTAATCTAAGCCCTAAAAAGTACATCTCTGCATTTGGGTTAAGCCAGCCAATCAGAACCAGCTTTTGACGTCGAGATTTCTCACCTTGGAAACGCCACTTACTCGACGTGTTTTTATACTTTGAGGAATAGCTTGATACGCGATTCAGTCGCTCAGCCACAACGTCTCGTTTGAACGAAGATAGGTGTGCGATCAGCGTGAGAAGAACAGCTAATCCCAACAGCAACATGGCAACATACATCATGATGAGAACCTCTTATTGCGAGTCAGAGCATTCAAAATTAAGGTGCCGATGCTGATGCTAATGAGTGCATAGGTCAGAACTCGTTGGCCCAGTTCAGTGTTAAACAGCTGCTTAATCATGTAGGGCTCAATTAAATAGATGCCACCTAGCAATCCTATGGGTAAGACAGAGAGAAATAACGCTGTGATACGAGGTTCTGAGGTTAAGCTCTTCACCTTTTTTCTCGTCGCTCGGTTGTCATGCATGGTTCGGCTTAAGCTATGAAGAATGTCGCGCAGTTGACCACCATTCGACTGGTTAAGGATCAGTGCAACAGAGAAATAACGAAAGCTGCTGTAAGGGAGGCGAATGCACGCATCGTCGAGACTCTGACGAAGACTAAGGCCAAGCGCAAGATTGTCGCGAAGGTAAGAGAACTCGCGTCCTAGCAAGCCAGGTTGCGTCTGTGCCACTTGATCAATCGCTTGTGGGATAGATAGCCCTGCTGATACCGCTCTAGAAATCAATCCAAGGACGTTGATGATGTCTTTTTCAAACTCTTCTACTTGTCTCTTTCTGCGATAAAACACAATGGCACACGTACATATGAGCCACAGCCCCAGTGCTGCAAGCAATCGAAGATGCACTGGAAGTTCCGGTACTAACAGGTAACCAGCAACTGGAAAGCCAACAACCATTGAGGCGATAAAATACTTATCCCAAACAGGCAGCAAGGCATTTATTCGTAGGAAAAAGGCATGCAGTTTGTTGGCGCGCTGGTGGCTCGACTTTTTGATAGAAACGTCTGCAGGGCTTACTTTGTAAGCATTTGATACTAATGACAGGCGCTTATTAACAATGGCTTGTTTTGAGTTGAGCTTTATTAGCCAAACCGTAACCAGCAGCGCAGAAATAGTAAGAACAACAATCATCCGGCTTCAAGCTCCATTGCCACCCTTAGTTGAGCGTCTAGCTGGTGATATTTCGCTTTTTCGTTGAAGCTTGGCACGCACTTGGCACTCTTATATTCACCAATTAGGTTACCTTGCTGGTCTTCCGATAGCGTTTTAAAGGCGAACAGTTCTTGAGTGACGTATTGCTCGCCCTCTAATCCTTGTACCTCGGTTATTGAAACAATGCGTCGCTTGCCATCGCGCATTCGTTCTACTTGGATAACCACATCAATGGTGTCGGCGATTTGGCGACGCAGTGAAAAGAGAGGCAGCGTTGCCTGGCTCATCATTAGCATGTTCTCCATGCGCACCAGTGCATCTGTTGCAGAATTGGCGTGAAGTGTACACAGCGAGCCTTCGTGGCCTGTGTTCATTGCTTGCATCATCTCAAAGGCTTCATCGCCACGAACTTCGCCTAAAATGATGCGATCTGGTCGCATACGTAGGGCATTTCGTACTAACTCTCTTTGAGTAATCGGCGTTAAACCTTCTGCATTGGCTGGGCGAGTTTCTGCACGCACCACATGGGGTTGTTGCAGGCGCAGTTCTGCTGTGTCTTCAATGGTGATGATGCGTTCTTGAGGCGAGATGCTGAAAGACATCGCGTTAAGCAGGGTGGTTTTACCTGCACCGGTACCACCCGCGACAAGAACGTTGAGGCGAGAGCGAACGATAATATCAATAAGCTTAATCATCGAATTCGACATCGCACCAAACTGTGCCAATTGGCTCAGTGTCAGCTTCTTTTCATTGAACTTACGGATAGATATGTAGGTTCCATCAAGCGCGAGCGGCGGGATCATGACATTGACACGGCTGCCGTCGTCTAGCCTTGCATCGACTAATGGATTCGATTCATCGATTCGTCGACCTACTTTGCTCACGATACGTCGCGCTAAGTTGAGAAGCTGCTCTTCATTACGAAATTGGACCGTTGTTTTTTGCAGTTTGCCTGAACGCTCGACGTAAACTTCACGGTAACCATTGACCATGATGTCAGTGACCGTTTGGTCTTCAATCAGTGGTTGTAGTGGTCCCAACCCTAGAAATTCATTTAAGAGCTGTTCTACAGAATGAGTCACATCCTGATGACCGAGTGGTAGCTGCTTAGAGACCACAATTTCCGATACCATTTCTGAAATTCGAGCTTCAAGATCGGACGCACTTAAACTCACAACCGCTGATGGATCGATTGCCTTGATGATCTCTTCATGAATCACATGATAATGATCACGTAACGAAGGAGCGGATCTTAACGTTTCATGCAACCGAGCTTGGTTGACTTCAATCGGATCAACCGTGTTTGCTTTTTGACCAAACATTATGCACCTCGCTTCCAAAAACGGCGGCTGCTTTGCTGCGATTCACCTGTGATTAATTCAACTAAAGAGTTGAACGCCACTTTCACTTTCCTGTTACCTTTGTGGGCAGGTTGACCAAGTGATGACTTGCTCAAAAAGTGGTTCGGGGAGAATGGAATGACTACGTCTACCGGGACACCTAACGACTTTTTCACATCGTTAACTGAAATCATTGAGCCTGAATCGGACTTGGTATGATTAAGTACAACGAGCGTTTGGGAGTCGACTTGATTCTGAAGTCGTTTGATTATTTGACCGGCATTGCGGATAGAGCCCAGTGTTGGCTCTACGACAATCACTCGGATATCGGCACTTTTCAGTACGTCAAAGCCAACTTGATCACGCAAAGAGTAAGTCGGGATATCCACTAATAGGTAGTCTGAGTTTTGTAGGCAAAACTTGGTAAATTGGTCTAAAGCGCTCTTTTGTGGCCAAAATGGTGTGGCATCTAAAGGTAGATAGCCAGTAAAGAGGGTGTGCTTTGCAGATACACTGATCCCACTACGCTCGAAAACTAACGGGTCGAGTCTCTCTGGGTATTGTAAAAGCTCGATCAATGCTGAGTTTCCCTCAACATTGAGTAGTAGATCCAAGTCGCCCATTGAAAAATCTAGGTCTAGACAAGCCACTTTCTTGTCGAGCTCCGAAAGTTGCTGTGCAAGGGTTGCAGTAATGGTGCTGCTGCCTGAACCACCTTTTGCACTGACAACCGAGATGACTTTTTCATGTCGTTTTTCGCTGTTGTTCTGTAAAGCCGCGAAAGAAACGTGTTCCAGATCTTGCGGAGTCACAGGAGGTACTAGATAGTCACTCGCGCCTGATGCCAGCATGCCACGGTAGATGAAAATTTCACCTGAATGGCCGATAGCGATAATTTGACAGCCTGTACGCTTAATCAAGCGCTGCACGGCTTGTTTTGATTCAGCCAGTTCACAATTCAACACATCGAGAAATATTGTCTTGATGCCATGCTTCAGAACGTGTCGCACTACGTCGTCTTCTTGATTTGAAGAGACAGTGATGTTGTGGATACCAAAGTCATTCAGTGTATGCGTAAGCGCTAGGGCATCGAGTTGCTCAGACGCTGCGATCAGTACCGTTAACTGGTGTACTTGATTCATAGCGTACCTCCTTGCGTGGTCGTCGAAGAACCATTATTTGGCTGTTGGTTTTGGGCTGGTGGAGCAAAGTAGTTATCGATACTAGAGACAGCTTTCTGCCCTTGAGCACCATTAATCGGTTGACCGACGATCAGGTCTTTAGGGTTGGCTACCATTTGTGCAAGCGCATTGGCATTTGCACACCCAAAATTGCGCTGAGTACGGTAGGCGTTGAGCGTCGTTCTTGGCGTTTTACCCGCGTCACAGGCTGTGACTTTGGCGCGGTAAGACTCGACTAAAATAGTGATGTCGCCTTTACCTACTGTTGCTTCGTCTGCTACCCAAATTTGTGAGGGGTAGAGACCTGATTCGATAAGGTGAAGTCTTACTTTCTCGAGCTGCTTTTCACCTTTGGGAGTTGTTTTTTCTATTTTGACCATCAAGCTACTCGCGCTGCCTCGACGAGCGATAAAGTCAGAAATATCGGCCTTTTCCTGAGCCGACAGCGTTTTCCCGGCAAGTGTCAGAGAGAACTTGTTAGTCACAGACACCACATCGACTGATGGTTGTTGAGTGGTTGGCGTAGGTGCGCATCCCGCCAACACAAATAGGGCAGGGAGCAATAAGGATAATTTATTCATGGTGTCCTCAGTAATAGAACCCGTTGTCACCCAGCAAGCGAGGCTTGTGGTTGTCGGTGTATGTGTCTTGGTCGTGTGTTCTTTTACGCTGAATTCTTGGCCATGCTAGAAGACGTTCTACATCACTCAGTGGAATGAGACCGTCGGTTGGTAGCTGCATTGAATCTGAACGAGTTGGCTGCACTAGGTAAGCCGTGACAATGATGATCAACTCTGTTTCTCGACGAGTGAATTCAGTTGAACGGAACAGACTGCCTAGTACAGGTACTTCACCGATAAGCGGCACTTTTTGCAGTTGTTCAATGTCTTCTGATTTCAATAAGCCGCCCAAGGCAAAGCTCTGTCCACTGGCTAATTCGATGGTGGTAGCAGCGCTACGAGTAGTAAAAGAGGGGAAGTTAGTCCCGTGTATCACTTGCTGGCTTTCGATGGAGACGTTACTGACCTCTGGGTTCACCTTTAAACTGATGCGATTTTGGCTGAGCACTGTTGGAGTGAAGTTCAGTTTTACACCGAAGTCTTTGTACTCGATTTGAGTGGTATCAGCAGTGATCAAAGGCAATGGAACCTGACCACCCACCAGAAACTCAGCATCTTCGCCGGACATCGCCGTCAAGTTAGGCTCAGCCAGTACAGACATCATGCCGTTTGTCGCTAGTGCATCAATCAGTGCGGTAATGCTTGGTTTGCCCCAGCTGCTGACGTTCGGCAGCTTTGAGAATGAAAACTGTCCAACACCACCTGCGATAGAGCCCCACTTGATCCCCAATTTGTTCGAAACATTTCTCGATACTTCAGCGATTTTCACTCGAATGTTGACCTGGTTTGGCATGGTGACAACCAATTGATTGATCAGCTCATCTTCATTGGATTGCATTGGCTGATCTTTCGTCGTCGTATTGCTACTACCTGCACCGTTTTGAGTGTTTGAGCTTTCTTGTTGCTGGGTTTGGTCAACAATAGGAGACAAGTAACCTTTCGCCAAGGACACGATATTATGCGCCATCATAGGTGAAGGCACTTGCCCTTTGAGCCATAGTTTTCCACCCAGAGATTCCGCATTTACGGACGCTTCTGGGAACTTGCTTTTGACCAATTCATTGAATTCGCGGCTGTTGTGAGTCACGCGAATCTTATTGGTATAGATGACGCGTTCTTGCTCGTTCAAAACAGTGATAGTGGCACTGCCAGCTCGCTTACCAAATACCATCACCTTGGTGTTGGTTAATGTCTGGTAATCCGCAATGTGGGTGCTAGAGATGAAAATCGACTTCGCTTTTTCTGGTAAGCGAATCATTTTTGCCTCATTGATTGTTACATCAAGCGCAGATGCTGCTGACGCAAAAGAGAGGCACAGGCTTGATAGTAGGAGAATCCCCCACCAACGACAGGTACTAGCCATTGTTATCAGCTCCGGTTTTATTGTTGATCGTTTTGTTGTCGGCTCTAAATTCCACCAAACCGACGTCAGGCAGTACCTGAGTTGTGTCTGGCGAGATGGCTTTCAGCGTCGCTGAATTTGCGTGCTGAGTTTGACTTGGGTCTTCGTTTTGCCCGCGTAAGACAAGTGTTAACTTGCCTAATTGCTTAGCCAAAACAACTTGGTTTGCTTGCTCAGGGGTTACCTCTAAAGAGACACTGCTGTCGTCAGGGATACCATTTTCATAATGATTAGATTCGCGGGCCTTTTGATAAGACTCAGCCGTTTGTTTGTCATTAAATGCCAAGACTCTCACATCATGAGCGATCGTTGTGACATACAAACCCTGCGACGAATTGCCATAACGAAGCAGCTCACCATCTTGTGAACCGAGCAGGAGAATATCTACGTGGTCGCCCGGTTCAATAAAACCCGAATTTGATGTCACCTGATCAACAGGCACTGAGATAGCGCGATAACCTGGTTGCAGCTTTAATGAAAGCGAGTAGCCGCCTTCTGGCTCGGTAATATCCGCTTTAGACAATATCGAGTCTTTGACAAGCTTGGTACGCGCAAGCCCCGACATAGAGTGAGCAGCAGAAATATCTTCCGGTGTCACATGGTCGATGTAGTTCTCCAACTCTTGTTGTGGAACTTCTTTCCATCGGAACGAGTTTGGTGTGTAGGCTTGACCTATCTCTATCGTGCGAGTTGGAACCAGCACTTTGACCGTTTGCTTAACGGCTTGTTTAGAAGAGGTGGTCGCAGACTCGCTATTGGTTTGGCTCAACAGCAAAACGGATATTCCGAGCACCGAGCAAAATAACGACAGCAACATGAGTCGCTTGGCAGTCATAACTATTCCTTTAATTTGCAATAAACGGGCTTACTCTGAGGCTTGTTGTGCGTTTTTTAGTTGTTCGACTACAGTACCGTAGGCGTCACTGATAGCTGTGGTTAGCTCACCGTTCTCACCGCCAACAAAATTGAGTAGTACGACTGCCATTGCTGCTGCGAGAATGGCGTATTCGATTGCGGCTGCACCGCGTTGCTTTTTCTTGTTCAACATTTCTTGTTTCCTAGATGAAAACAGCCTCAGCAGAGGCTGTTGTAGTAATTAATAAGAGGTTTTAGTGCCTATTTGGCAACAAGTCGGTATAGGTAGCGGCCGTCGTAACTTTGAGTGCCAACTTGGTTTTCATCCATGGTTGTCATGTTCAATCCGAGGACACGACCATAAGGAGCGGGATCGCTGGTGATATAGGAACTATGGTTGGAATAACCTCCACCAGTTGCTTCGTTAAACTTGAAGACACCCGCATTGATAGGAAGTAATCCATACAGGTCTGCTTTCGATGGATAGCGCCAGTTCGCTTTGCCACACACCTTTTGTGTATTTCGTGTTGAAATTAAAGGTGTTACATCTACGTATTTCTTGAAACGACTGCTGTCTCCGTTGGTAAACAGTTGCCAAACGAGCTTGCTGTCAGTGTCTTGCGCGCAAATGGCATTTTGGCGATCGGCTACTACGTTCCCTTGCATATCTAGGTACTGGTATGTTGTCTCTTTTTCTCTAACCAGACGCCCTAAGATGACGGCATCTTCAGTACCACCGACTGCCGAACGACGGACATCTTGGTAGCTGCGTTCAGAGCTGTAGTTTGTGATGTATTGTTTGGCGTCCTTTGCTTGATTCGACCAGTAGTAAAAGATCACGCCGCCATAAGAACTATATTTGTCGTACTCCGGATCCAGCCCTCGGTGATGAGGGAACGCATCTGTATCGATTGTTATGGTCGAGTTTGAGCTAGAGATTGCTTTAGTTTGTAGTGAAAGTAGCTGAGACAGCGCTGGTACTTTCCAATCGTTGAAGCCACATAAGTTCGCATCATTAGTGCTTTCTAACAGGCCGTTACTGCCTAAGACACTTGCTACACCAGATGCCGAAGCGTCATAAGCAAGATCGTCAGCACCTTTTGGTCGGCCGTCTTTGAGCAGTGTCCAAACTCGGCGTTTGCCTGTGATATTAGTGTCCTCGACACAACGCCAGCCTTGTTGGTAGGTGGTGTCTTTTGGTAGGTAGTTACCTAACTCGTCCAATTTAGCGAAGCGGTTGCTTACCATCGCGTCTGTTTGAGAAACGCTAAAGCCATTGTCTTTTGCCAGTTTCAGTCCATCTTTTGCTAGTACTTTTGATTGCACTAAGTTGTGGATTGTGGCCGTTGTGTTCATCTCAGTGACAAACTTCTGGAACAATGTACTTAGGGTGGCAAACTCCGAGCCTAGCGTTTTTGTTGATGTATTCAGCTCGCTTACGAACGAATTAACCATGCCATATTGATACTCTAAGTCTGAGATAGCCTTGTATAGGTCTAAACTTGCTTGGTGAATATCCTTAGCCAGTGACGCAGAGCTTAGTGCGTTGGTTGAGCTTGATAGAGTTACGGACTTTTGCTGCATGAACGCCAATTTTTGAGCAAACTCAGAACCAGAGACTAATGCGCTCAGTGCAACGGTGTTTTGTTCTAATTTAGCGACTTGTTCTTTATACGCTTTGACCTTATTAATGAATTCAAGGCTTTCAGCATCAGTTCGGCTTTGAGCAACAGATGCCTGAAACTCAAGAGCTTTTAGCTTTAGCTTTGTATTCTTAAGATCATCTGCCCATGGTTGGGTTAAAGCCTGCAGTTCTACTACTTTAGCTTGAGCTTCCGTTTCTAATGCAGCGTAACCTTTGCTCTTAGATTGGTTGGCGGTTAGCCAGGTTTCTAAATAAAGCTCTGTAGCGCTAATCTTCGTATCTTGTGTACTCAGAAAGGTGGTTATTTCAGTCGTCGCGCTATTTACACCAGTGAGTAACTTTGTACCTGATGGCAATTGCCATTTAGCGTATGCGTATTTTGAATAATATTGCTCAACAGATTCTTGGCCTTTGTTGATAGTGACAGCGACGCCATTTTTATCCGCTAATACATTTACTGACTTATTCGATACCAAGTAACCACTTCTTAGATTTGAAGGGAGTGTTGCAGGATCTCTCTGTGACAACGTGATCACTTCATTGGTGTCTGGAAGTGTCCAACCCGCGATACCACAATCATCCAGTTGTGCGATTTTATCGAATACAGTATTGATGTCTGAAGAGATTCGTTCTGCCCAGAATGTCGGCTCCCCTTGTCCTTTATCATCGTATTCAGCAATACAATTGAGCGAGTACGTATTCCATGAGCCACCATAACCAAAGTCAGCAGCTTGAGAACGGGTTTTCATTGGTACGAATTTTAGGCCGATAAAGCGACTGCTTGCTGCTGTCGCCCAAAGCGTGTCACTGGTTGAGTTTGCGACGCCTTCTTTCGCACGTGCTTTTAGTCGGATACCGACACTAGCCTTGTCATATGCTTCAGGGCCAATGAACTGTGGGTTCGAAACAGCAGGGTGCCAAGTCAGGCCTTTGTCGTTAGTGAACTCATAGTATTCGGCTTCATCAAAGCGAACAGATTGACCATCAACGTTGGCCGTTAAGTAGTCCCATTTAAAACCATTGGTCTTGATTGGGTTTGAGCCAGTGAAGGTGTTGGTAATCTCAGGCGAGGTTGGTGCTGGAATCTCAAACACTTTGGTGAAGGCTTGTGTGGTTAATGCTGCTACGCCATGAGGCATGCCATTCGTCGGATTTTGAGCGACGCGTAATTGAACCTCACCGATACTCTTGTCGACGTTACCGATCACAACCGGTTTTGCGGTGACTTTAGTCCAAGTAGAACCTGAGTCGAGCGTGACTTCGAAATGCTCTGGTTGTGTGAATTCGCCAAAGTATGTCCAATCTAGCGTGTTGTCCGTATCGTTCACTACTAGGCCTGTTGGAGCATTGGGTGCAGATGGACGAACGGTAAACGCAGTATCATTTGTCAGCTCTGCTCCACTAGGGCGACCGGTAATTGGATCTCGTTTAACTCGCACTTGAATTGAGTCAATAGCGTAAGCTTGATCGTTTAACTGATAAGGTTTCTGAGTAACCGTTGCCCAACCTGTGTTGAGTACATTGATCTCGTAATCCGCAGCTTCGGAGAAGCCTGTTGCGAATGTCCAATCAAATGTGTCTAACCCATCGTGAGTGATTGGAAATGTGGGTGCCGATGGCTTGTCAGGTGTCACCGAATATGGCTTATCTGAGCACAGCGTTTCACCAGGATCATGTTGAGGATCTGTTCCTGCTTTCACTCTCACACAGACTTGTCCCTTAGCAAACGTCTCATCTGGGATTGCTTGTGGGTTGCTAGTTACCGGGCTAAATGTAAGACCTCTGTCTAGTGAGTATTCGTAGAGGTCATTGCCTGCAAACTCTGTAACTTCTGTCCACGCAAACGTGTTTTCAGCATCATCAATAATCGGCAGGGTTGGCGCAACAGGCTGGTTTTCTGAGCGAGTGAAAGCCGTACCAATCACTAGTGGATTGCCTGCAGGGCGAGCGTCTT
This sequence comes from Vibrio chagasii, assembly GCA_041879415.1. Classification (NCBI taxonomy): domain Bacteria; kingdom Pseudomonadati; phylum Pseudomonadota; class Gammaproteobacteria; order Vibrionales; family Vibrionaceae; genus Vibrio; species Vibrio chagasii. The sequence goes on from CP090852.1 coordinate 1,412,642, forward strand.
GCAAATTAGATTTTACACGGATAGAGATGCTGTTAGCCGGAAGTGAAACGTTGCCAACCACATAGGGAAGTTCAGTGACAGTATTCCAACCGTTACCTAGATTAATCTCGTAGAAAGATGGCGCATCATATCCAGAGACCCAAAGCCAGTTGATCTGATTAGTGCTGTCGTTTGCAAAGTCCAGTACAGGTTTTACTGGTTGCGCCGGGGTTACTGTCATCGGTTTGTCTGACATAGCACTTAAACCAGTCGGGTGACCTAGGGAGTCGTCCTTCGCGATACGTACTTTTAGATGCCCAACTGGAATATCTAAGTCTTGAATACGTTGAGGTTTTTCGGTTGCTTTTACCCAGTTAGCACCGTTATCTAGAGAGTACTCGTAAAGAGAGAATTCATTAAAAGAATCGACCAGTGCCCAATCAAATTGATTGATCGCGTTGTTCACTGTAACCCATGCGGGTGCTGCCGGGACCGTCGTAAGCGTAAATGCTTTGTTTGAAAGAAGCGGTTTACCTGCTGGAGTATTACGAGCACTAGAGGCTGCGACTCGAACCTGAATAGCGCCTTTATCGAATGCCTGTTTTCCAACCACAATTGGTTTGCGAATCACAGTCGACCAGGTGCTACCGGAATCTAAGGAATATTCGTAATCTGTGTTTTGATTGAATCCACGCACAAACTGCCAGTTGAAAGTATCTGATGCATCATTGACTTTACCGTGCTTGGGTGCTGGTGGCTTAACCACGATTTCACTACCGTCGATATCTTCTTGCGAGACTTTGAGCTGCTCTCGGTACTCCTTGCCGAGTTGATCTAGAGCACCCTCTGTCCCAGACGCACCGTGTGAAAGTCGATCCGTTTTGGCTTTGAACTCGACCAAATCAAGATCAGCAAGCTTGTACATTGCACCTTTGCGGGCGTTAACTTGGTCGACGCCTGCGTCTACTGAAGCTTTTTGAGCTTCTTGCAGTACACGAGTCACGCCGCGCGCAAACATGTGCACTTCACGACTTTTCGCCGAATTTGAAGCAGAGTAATCACCCAATGCTAGGCTTTTGTCGACCCCTAGGTCGTTAGCAACAAGCTCAGTCGCATCATCGAAGCTGATACCGCTGGTTTTTGACACACTGGCAATCAATGAGGTAACCGGGCTCACTACGTCCGAGTTGTTACTTGGTACTTCTAAGGTAAACCCAGATTCAATTGCTTGGTTGGGGGAGTCCATATCTACGGTGATGCCTGCTACGGCTTCAACCAACACTTTGTATTGAGCCACATCGTCGTCGACATTGAGTTGGAATTGTCCTTTGGCGTCCGTTGTCGCAATTTCTCCATCCGCAGAATCACACATCGCATTGTTATTTTTGTCTAAACAGACCTTGGCTTTGTGCAAATAACCATCTAACGCTATGCCTGAAATATTCGAGGATTTTGGCTGAGTTTGTGACTGGCTAAGCTTGGGATCTGACTCTGCACCACCACAAGCAACAAGCATTGTAGAGACGAGTGAAATACCCGCCAATTTGTATGGATTCCTTACCACTTGAACTCCAAAAGATTTATAAATTACCCGCAAGAAAGGCTGAGAATATTAATTTAAATGATAGTAGTTATCAATATCATTTGATCTTTTATTTCGTTAAGTGATTTAATAGCAAAATAAAATACTATCAACGCAACAATAAACTAGGTGAATCGGTCGAAAAAATGCACAATAATTTTTTAGTATGCAAACTATCACTAGCTATATCTAGTGTCTTAATGGTCGCAGGATGCGGAGGCGGTTCTGATGGCGAAAACCCAGTTGGATCTACTACTTCAGGCTATGCATTTCAAAGTTCATTAGTATGTGCTGATGCAGATCTGAATGGTGTATGCAGTGAGCAGGAAAAGCAGCTTGAAGAGGTTTCTGGTTATGCAAAACAGCGCCAGTATGATGGTGCAATTTTAACCGCTTCACCGAGTATGGCGTTGGTTACCCCATTCACCACTTTGATTCATAGTGAGATGATGTTTAATCCTGGCGTCAGCAACAATGTTGAACAAGCCAAGGCCTCACTTCAAAGTAAATTGGGTGATCATGTTGGTGTTAATTTTTCCTCACTAGATACAACGTACGGCCCTAAAGATCAGTCTAATGTGTTGCTAAAATCTCTGAAAAAGGCACAAACTGATGGGAAGCAAGCTGCATACACCAATATCGCTCATGCGCTCGATCTCATGATTGAGCATAAAACGCTAGATCTATCAGATGTCGATGTCGCGGGAACCGCTTCGAGACACTTACAAATTGAGGATGCTTTAGTTGTTCATGGCTCTCAATCGGTGCCAGAATTCTCTGGTGCGAAGTCTATCGCTCTGAACCCAGCGAGCAGCCAGATTGTGTTTTTAACGGCGAATGATGTGGTTATGCAAATCGATAGCTCTTCACGTAATAAGCCTGTGACAATTGATGGTGACCTTGCTTCCCAAGCGAATTTTGATGTAGTTGGTATTCGTTCGTACGACGACGATTACGACGATCATGATGATGACGACGATGACGATGACGATGACGACGATGATGGTGACCATGGTAGTGGCACCGGGGGAGGCGAAATACCGGTAGACTCTAATGAAATTGTTCAGTTAGTACCTGCGCTGAATGGCGTTCAGGCCTATAAGCTTTATAAGCCGACCTCCTATGTTTCCGCGACAGCGAGTGATGTTTGTAATAGCAAGGGTTCGAACGGTGTTTTCTTATCGAATCTAAGTGACACCAATAACAATAATAATGGCGCAAAAGCGTACGCTATTGATAGCTATAGCGGCCAAAGTGGAGGAACACTACCTCCAATTCCGACGCCGAAACCCAAGCCTGCCGTGACTCCTAATTCGAGTGAATCTTGTATTAACGATAACTTCGCTAAAGTGGTTCCATTGCTGCAGAGCGGTTCGTTATTGGCAGTTAAAAATACGGGCAGTTCGATTTACTCACAGCAAGAGCTGAAATCGTTAAGTGCCGACAAGTTAACTATGAAAAGTTGGCGCCATACTCTTAAATCTTCTTCACCTCAAATCATGCCATCGTATGATCAGAGTGAAGCTTTGATTGTTTACAAAAATTATTTTTCGAGCGCCAATTTAGCGGCTGAGGTTATTGATACAACTAACTTGTCCACCAAGATGACGATTGATAAGTTGAACCTGAAAACAGCCAATATTGTAGCGAACCAGCAAATTTTGTTGGGGCTAGACAGTAACAAGCTTGAATGGGTTTCAAACTCGATTCAGCAAACGGTACTTGGGGAGTTGGATGTCGATTCCACCATCAGTAAGATAGCAACATCGAAGGATGGCAAAATAAGCGCGGTTGCTACAGCGAACACTCTCTATATCGTTGATAACACGAATAGAACCTTGTTAGTACAAGAGGTGTTGAGCAGCTCGGCAATCAATTCTTTGTATGTATTGGCTGAAAAAGTGATTGCGTTGACTTCTTCAGGAGTAGATTACTATCAATTCCGAAATATTAGTGGTCCGGCTCTTAAAGTTGGCAGCCAACTGGTAACAAAAGAACTCCTTAAAAAATGGGAAGACAGTGGAAACTCAAGTTGGAACTCTACTAACTTGGGCTACATTCTTTCTCAAACAGGAACGGAAAGTAGCATTTCTGATAAGTTCAAAAATGTTAACCTTTCATTCTCTCCTTCTAACGCAACAACCTCGAGTGGCATCACTGGAGTGAACGTTAGCGGCTTAGAACGAGGCGAGTGGTTAACCTTCTATAAATCTCTATAAGAGTTTTGGGTAGTGAAAGGGGGGAGGTTAGCTCCCTTCTTTTTACACTTTTGCCTCTAAGCTTTATTAAATAATTTCCCCCGCATATCATTCTTACCACCCAATATTTACTCGCATTATAAGCATAAAAAACAAAAGTTAATCATTTGTTACTCGGTATAAAACCGGAGTATGATACTGGATTACTATTTAGGATCTGGTTGTTATGAGTGCATCGAAGGCGAGCTGGAAAACGCCGCAAAACTTTTTATTATTGATTTCGATTGTTGTACCTATCGCGTTTTCGAGCTGGATGGCTCTGTTGAACAACTTCGTGATAGAGAAAGCGAACTTTGACGGTGCTGATATCGGCTTGCTGCAAAGCGTTCGTGAAATTCCGGGCTTTTTAGCTTTTACTGTGGTGTTTGTGTTGGCTTTTATCCGAGAACAACGTTTCATGTTGGTATCGCTGGCAATGCTCACTATCGGTACTGCGATTACTGGCTTGTTCCCTTCGCTTACCGGCCTTTTGTTTACCACCATTTTGATGTCGACGGGCTTTCATTACTTTGAAACCCTCAAGCAATCTTTGTCCCTACAATGGCTGAGCAAAGAAGAAGCGCCAGAGATGCTAGGTAAAATGATCTCGGTTGGTGCGTTAGCATCTCTGCTTACTTACGGCTCTATCTGGGTGATGTTGGAGCAGTTAAAGCTCGATTTCGTTTGGGTATATGGCATTACTGGAGGGCTAGGTTTTGTTCTGGTACTCGTGATGACTTTTGGTTTCCCTGAGTTCCAAACGAAGACCCAACAAAATAAGAAGTTGGTGCTGAGAAAGCGTTACTGGCTGTACTACGCGTTGACCTTCATGAGTGGTGCCAGAAGACAGATATTTACGGTATTCGCAGGCTTCTTGATGGTAGAGAAGTTCGGTTACTCGGCGGCAGACGTTACTCTACTGTTCTTAATTAATTACCTGTTTAACTTCTTGTTTGCTAAGCGTATCGGCAAGTTCATTGGTGTAGTGGGTGAGCGTAAAGCGCTTATTTTCGAGTACGTGGGTTTGATTGGTGTATTTGTCGGTTACGGCTTGGTGCAAAGTGCAGAATGGGCGGCAGCATTGTACGTGATCGACCATCTATTCTTTGCTCTCGCTCTAGCAATCAAAACCTACTTCCAGAAAATTGCCGATCCGGCTGATATGGCTTCCACCGCGGGCGTGTCTTTCACTATCAACCATATTGCAGCAGTCGTTATTCCTGTTGTATTCGGTGTGATTTGGCTCTCTTCGCCTGCGACTGTGTTCTACATTGGTGCAGCAATGGCGGCGGTATCTTTGGCGTTGTCTTTGAATATTCCGAAGAAGCCAGAAGAGGGCAACGAAGTGCGAATGTTTAGCTGGCGCTAATGTTGCGGTCACTTAACGCGAGATAAATAAAAAGCTCCAATAGCGATATTGGAGCTTTTTTAGTTTCTGTTGTTCGCTCGTCTACACGATTTGTTGCTCTAAGGAGTCAGCAAAGCGCTTCTTATAACTACGTAACATGCTAAAGCTGATGATTGCCGTTAGAGTTTCCGCGAATAGAATACTTGCCCAAATCCCTTGTTCTGGGAACAGCTTTGGCAGAATGATGATACCCAAAGCCACGAACACAAAACCGCGAGCAAGAGATATTAGTGTTGCCTGTTTTGGTTTGGCAGTCGCTTGAAACAGGTTAGCAATCACTAAGTTGATTCCCATTAGCGGCACACCAAAGAAAAAGAAGGTGAGCGCGGTCGCGGATAGCCCAATCAAATCACTTGAAGCTCCCAGATAAAGCGCTGCGATTTGAGGTGCGAACAGATACACAATCCCCATAAATACTAGGCCACTGCCGACCGCACTTTTTAATCCTAAGCGGAAGATTTCTTCGATGCGGCTTGGCTGGTTCGCACCATGGTTGAAGCTAATGATAGGCTGACAAGCTTGAGCAATACCGACCATCACAAATAGAGCAAAGACCCCGATGTTGGCTGTTAAACCATAAGCGATAATGTGGTTCTCACCAAACTGATCTAACAGTACATAGTTGAACAGCAAGATCGTCATCGCTGCTGTTACTTCAATGAAGAAAGTTGGAGTGCCAATTTTCAGGATGCTTGGCAGTTTATCAAATCCAATGCCTTTTAAACTCAGCGTTAAGGTGCCTTGTTTGCGTACAAAGTGGCTTAATAAAATACAAGCAATAACACCTTGGGCAATGGCTGTGCCGTAAGCTGCCCCTTTCATGCCCCAGCCCCATTTTAGGACGAAGAAGTAATCTAATACGAGGTTGACTATCGCGCCAATCGACATTGCGTAAGTCGCCAGTTTTGGGTTGGTATCGTTGCGCACAAAGCACGACATAACCCAAGCTAACGAGTAGAGCACGAAGAACTGCAGCATTACAGATAGGTAGTCGTGAGTGAGCTCTGCCATGTACCCAGAAGCACCCATCAGCGCAATAATCTCATCGAGCCAATACAAGGCAATGCTGACGGTTACTGTGCTAAACAGAGCGGTGATCAACATCGATTGATTAAAAAGAGTTTGCCCAGAGGTTACGTTGCCTTTGCCCACTTCAATAGACATCAGCGCCGCGCCACCAATACCAACCATCATGGCAATTGCAGTGAATATTGAGAAAGCAGGGATGGTGAGAGCGATAGCGCCCAAGCCATCAGGACCGACACCATGACCAACGAACCAAGCGTCTCCCATGATGAACAGGGATTTGATCACCATGCCGGTTAACGCAGGCCAAAGGTATTGATAAAAGGATTTAGATATTGGATCGGTTTTTAGGTTGATGGCCATTAGAACAAGCTCCCAACAATTTGGATGTACCAAAATGGATGAAATAAAGAGGGAGCATTATCGGAACTTAGTGGCGGCTAAAAAAGGGATTATCTGCTTATTATATTGCACTATCTGCACATCGAGTTCGAAACTGTGCCGGTGACTCTTTCATTTGTCCGCGATAAAAACGGCTGAAATAGGCCGGGTCTTCGAAGCCGAGTTCAAAAGCGATGGTCTTGATGGTCTTGGTTGAGAAGATCAGCTCGCGATTCGCTTCTAAAATGATCCGATCGTGGATCAATTGAGTGACGGTTTTACCTTTTTCGGCTTTGACGATCTCGTTAATGCGTTTGTTGGTTATCGACAGAGCTTGCGCATAAAAATCGCAGTGTTTATGGGTGGTGTAATGCTGCTCAATCAAATCAACCACCTTGTTCACTCGGCTATCGCGTACTTCACCTTTCAATGACGATTGGCTAGCAAAACGCAGAATGTAACGCAAAAAGCTATTCATGAGTGATTCTACTAAGTCCCAGTCGCTCTCTTCTCGTGCGCACTCTTCTTTCAGCATGTCGAAAATAGGCAGCAGGTAGCGGTTGCCTTCTTCACTGCAGTCCAAATAGGGTGGGCGGCTTTGGTGCATGGCGAAAACTGTGTCGACCAGCTGAGTGTTGCGGTGATTGGTTTTAACAAAGCCTGGGGTAAATACCAGTAAACGAGCATTTTCTCCGACTAGCTCCGAGCGGTGTACTTGGCCCGGTGCAATGGTGAAAATACGGCCGACCTTGTTGTCGTAGTCAACGAAATCAATGCTCTGACTGCCATGGTTATCCACGCACCATACTAACTCCCAGTATTCATGTCTGTGCGGCTCTAAGAACGCATCATCACTGTTAGACAGTTCTGTCACGCGACAAGGTTGACCTTTGACAAGACGCATGTGTTTGATGGGATTACTCATGACATTCCTTTGTGGAGAGATAACTAGGGTACTAACCAGAGGTGGTAATAATAGCTGAGTCTAATGTAGTTGATCGCGATGCTTAAGTCATTCGCTTGGTGAGTGATCCGATATGAGAAGGGGCTTGCTGTAAAGGGGCAGTAGATTGTGAAGGAGTGCTTGGGTTAAACAAAACCCCAGAAGCATATGGTGGGCTTCTGGGGCAGTTTGAATACGGCTTATCTTAGTTCTTAGTTGTTTCGCTACGTTAGTTACTGCTTGCTGTTTTAAGCGTTGAACGTAGCTTGAAGATGCTCTTTGGTGCTTTAGTTAGCAAGATGCCACAAAGCAGAGGGATCATCATAAGCAGAGACTGTTCCGATAGCACCTCACCATTGATGTAGCAAGAGATCAACAGTGCAACCACTGGGAAGATAAGGAAACAAATGGATGCTTGGAAAGGTGTCGAAACCTGACCTAGTTTGAAGTAAGCCACAATACCGCCGACACTCGCTACAAAACCCAGATACACAACCGCTGAGATAGAATCCCAAGTGAAAGATTCTACGTTCACGTTCTCACCAACAGCCGACACAGCAAACAAGAAAATCGCAGCAATAAAGCTTGGCACAGCGTTGTAAGTCAGTACCTCGATGCCTTTACAGTGCTTTTGAACTAACACGTACATTACCGCGTGAATCGCAACTGCAAGCCCCAGGCAAACCGTACCAATAAAGTAGTCATCACCGCCCATTTGCATTTCGTTACCAAGAATTAAGCACAGGCTTATAACCGCAGTAACTAGGCCGAATATTTGATGCTTCGCTAAGCGTAGACCAAGGAACAAACCCGACATCAGCATCACAGCAACAGGCATGTTAGCGAAGATGATCGATGCCAAACCAGAAGAGATGTATTGCTCACCATAGATCATCAAAGTGAACGGAATCGCAAAATACATCAGTGCCACAATAAGCAGCCATTGACGCTTGCCCTTAGGGAACAGCAAAGGTTGATTGAAGGCTTTTGCTAATACTGCAAGCAGAGGGGCTGCAAGTAAAAAGCGCAGTCCAGTAGCAAAAATTGGTGGGATAGAATGCAATGCCACTTCCATAGCGAACCAAGTGGTTCCCCAAATTAAGCAAACAGAGACAAAAAGCAAGATAGTTAGCGACTTCGAATTCATGGTGACTACTCATTAATAATTATTTTAAATCATAGGCTTGTAGCGCCTTAATGACGTGGCACAGTATAAGGAGGTCGTCGGAGAAAAAGTTTGCCTTTTTGTCTCTAATTGAAATGAAATGTAGAAATTAAATCTCTAATATAACTATTGAAAAGCAAATATTTTCACTAATTGATATTTTTATAAAGTCATTATTCTTTGTAAGGTTTAATCTTAGTTTAAGAATTAACCAATTAAGTGAAGAAAGGTGATTTGGCTGAAATCAACCCAGCCGTTTGCAACTGCTCACGGGATCCTCACTTTCGGTCAAGTAGGGCTGACGAGTACGTTTATTTGCTCTGCTCCCGAATGCCCTCTTTTAGATAAAATAGTTATTAGTCGCAAAGTTATCGTATTAAGTGTTTAAAGTTTATTTGGTTCACGTTCATACTGAATAAAGACGACATAGTATGGAAATGAGGTAGGGCATTTGAAAAACACAATCGACTTAAATCTATATCGATTTTTGGACCTGCTTTATGAGCAACAATCTCAGGCGAAGGTGTGCCATATTTTGGATATCAGCCGCGCAACGTTTAATCGTCATCTTTCGGATTGTCGAGATTTATTTGCCAATGAGTTATTCATTGCGACCAAAGGTGTTTATACGCCGACTTTGTTCACCACGCAATTGATGCTAGTGGTAAAAGAACCGCTGGAAAAGCTAGAGCAAGCGCAGCAACTATCGCAGTCGTTTATCGGTAACGATTCGAACATCGAATATGTTTTTCACGCCGCCAACCCACTGAGCACACTGTTTACGGTTCCTCTGTTGCAGGGGCTTACTAATGAGGAATCTAAGCCCAAGATATCGATGATGGACTGGTCTTTAGATGGCGTTGAATTCCCTAAAGCAGGGACCTTAGCGATTGGTGTGTCGGGCTACCCGAATGAACTCAATGACCGCATTGTTGAGCGCAAAGTGGGTTCGTTGGAATTGTTTGCTTATGTAGCGGATACCCACCCTTTAGCGAAAAACGAAGCCATTGACCTTAACCAACTAGAGAGCTTTGATACGGTGCGCGTTTCGATGGGGTCATTGGATGCTAACTCCTATTACGAACGCCTAAAAAAACGTACAGGCTTGGTATTGCAGCAGAAACTGACTGTTGCATCGGTATCCTCCGCATTGGAATGTGTTCAAGTCAGCCAGTATGTCTACGTTGGCTTTGATATGGATTTTGCTTCAATCCCAAGTGGACTGAGCAAACGACCTGTTTTATTCAATGGAGAAGCGGTGACTTTTGATGTAGGTATTCAGTATCACCGTGCTTGTTATCAGCACCCTATAGTGAAGCGTATCGAACAGATCTTAAGTGAGAGCTTAGAAAGCTATTGATTTTATAGATGACAACAACAAAAAAAACGCGCCGATACTGGCGCGTTTTAGTTACTGTCTAATTGAAGACTACCGAGTGTTACAGCTCAACTTCTTCAATGTCGCTTGGCTTCCATGTTTGGTCATACCAAGCTTCTTGAGGGCCGTAAAGTCTTAGAATCGTGAACCAACCTTTTCCTGGTACCGTCTCAATCCAGTTCGCTTCTTTGCCTTCTGGCGCTGTTGGACCAAAGTACAAATCAACCGAGCCATCTTCATTTTCAATAAAATCATCACGCTGGTTATTCTTGCTTGGCAGCGGCTGATTGGTTTGTAGCTCTGAACGCGTTTGTGTGTCGTAAGCTACAATAGACCAGAAGTTCTTAGCCGGAACATTCGCTGGGATATTCAATTTATAGTGCTTACCGCCATCAAAATATTCACCGTCTTTTGCTTGATCAAGTAATGCGTATTTAGAGCCTTTTTCTATCAGCTTGAGCGACATTGCTGGGGTATTCACCGTTGCAACATAGAAGAAGTAAGAACGAGCATCTAGGTTGCGTCCGCCTTCACCTTGGTCAACAAGCCATTGGTAATCGTCACCAATAAATGCAGTCTTCCATAAACGATCTTCATAAATGTAAGCCTTCTTGTCTCTTGGCTGGAAGTACAGAGATCTTGCCGTTGCGTTACCAATCGCGACGCCGTCTTTCATCAGCTTCTGCATGCGCTCATCGGGTGCAAAAGGTTTGTTCTTTTGAATACCAATGCTCGACATCAGTCCACGCAGTTCAGGGGCGATGAATGACACCGGTTCTTTGTCTAACACGGTTTTAATTTCTGAGTAGAAGTGCTCATCGTTCGCATGAATAGTGTTAAACGATTTGCCACTCCCCGAGATGAACTCCATTTCTGGTTGGTCATCTTTCTTCGCTAATGGGTAGATTTTTAGTTTTTCTTTATATGCTTTCACTGCCGCATCGGTTTTACCATCTTTCAGAAATCCGCGAGCGATAAACCAGTTGGTATAACTGGTGGATTGTGAAACAAAGTAACCCTCAGGCACTTCGCCTTCATAGCCTGGAGGTAAAATCAGGTATTTACCACCTTTGCCTTTATCTGGTCCTACGATGCCTAGGTCAGTCACAAAGCGGAAGAACGCATCGTTCACCGTAGTTGGTCCCATACCTTCGGGCACTTCAATGACGGTTGGGCCATCTTTCTCCAAGTCTAGGAAAACAGAAGCGTAAACCGTGTCGGTGTTACCGGTTAGAAATAGCGGATTCGAATCCATTAAGTTATCAAATACCACCACTTGGTTTGATGATGTTGAACCTATCTCGGCATGACCAACTCGCAGTGCTTCAACCGAAGCCATTGGAATTGCATTAAGGAATACCTCTGTTGAGCGAAGTGTATCTAAATTATCATAGAGTTTTTGCGCGGTTTCAGCCGTTGGCGCACCATCTTTAAAGTTCAGCTCACCAATGCTGGTTTGTACTGTATCTGCCGTCATAATGCTCGGCGGGATATCGGTATTGTAGTTTTCCGTCGCCAGTACTTGATGTGAGATAAAGAGACTGCTCGCCAACACAAGTGCTTTTAGCTTCGACTTAATCATGATGTCACCTTTCAGTTTCGTTTCGATGTGCTTACTTTAAGCGAGTCGAAAAAACATATCTGATACGCGATAGGCTCAAAAATGAGCTTCAAAGTGAGGGGTAATGTGCAAGGGTTAGAAGACGATCGCAGAACGGTGTGGATACGCTGTAATAAACAGTTCTATAGACAAAACAAAGCCCGCACTTGGCGGGCTTATGAGTCGTAATCTAGATTTTTACTGCGTAACGGGTTTGACGGTCTTGGACTGTCGGATTGCAAGAATCAATTGTGGTAGGAGTGACATAATGATCATGCCTGTCATGAGTGAGTATTGCACCGCAGTGAAGGATTCGCCCATCAAAACCATACCTGTCACGATGCCCGCTACTGGGTTGGCGATACCACCAAAGGTAAAATCAACCACAGTCATACGTTGTAGTAGCCATACATACATACCGTAACCCAGCGCTGTGTTTAGCCCAATCACCCAAACCAAGCCCATTGCGTTGCGAGTATCGAAATGAGTCACCGCATTCACATAAGGCTGCGGGTCGATGAAGGCATGAACGCCAGACGCGACAGACAAGATTGCACCGCCCAGAATCAGCTGCCATGTCAGCACCTTCCACCAGTGCATACGATTACCCAGTGATTTGGTAATGCTGCTGCCGATAACGATACACATGATCGCGGCAAACATTGCACCTAAACCGATAGGGTTCAATGCGATTTGGCTTGGGTTGAATAGAATCCATGCCAAGGTGACCAATCCAATACCTGACAAGGCTTGAATCAAATGTGGGCGCTGCTTTTTCACTACCCAATGGAAGATCATTGCGAACACAGGCACAGAGATCATACCCACGCCCGAAATCGCCGAAGGCAGTGTCAGTGCCATCACGAAGATCAAACCAAAGAAGGTCGCGATGTTGATCAGACCTAAAGTGAAAATGATTTGCCACTCGCCTTTTTTCGGCAGTGTCGGTTTTACCGCTAGCAATAACAAACCAGCAGGTAATGCACGCAAAGCACCTAGTAATAGTGGTGGCCACTCCTGTAGCGTAAATTGCGTCACTGCATAAGTTGTTCCCCAGAAGAATGCGGGAATCATTGCTAATAATATATTCATCTAAAATATCTTTACGTTAAGATAACTATTGTGTGAACTGTATACTGAGAACTAGTGGTTGTAAAGTATCTTTATGTTAAACTAGTTTAAAGTAATCAGACTAATAACGGAGCTAGATTGCAAATGGATGCCATCGACCGCGTTGTAGAGCAATGGGCAAAGGAAAAGCCCGAATTAGAAACTGAGCCTATGGCAATGATGGGCCGGATTATGCGTATTGCCAAGTATATGGAGACGCAAGTTGCCGACCTTCATAAAAAATACGACATGAAATTGGGCGAGTTCGATGTATTGGCGACCTTGCGACGCTCTGGCAAGCCATACCGACTAACGCCCTCTGAGCTAATTGGGTCAATGATGCTGACCTCAGGTGCGATGACTAATCGTCTGGATAAACTGGAAGCTAAAGGGTTAATCAGCCGTGAGCACAGTAAAGAAGACCGACGAAGCGTCAGCGTGAAATTGACCAAAGATGGTTTAGTTCTGATTGATGAGATGATGACTGAGCACGTCGAAATGCAGAAAAAGCTGGTTAAGTCTTTATCGGCTAGCCAGAAGAAAAACACTAACCAACTTTTAAAAACTTGGCTGAGCGCTTACGAGTAGTGAGATTGCTGAACCGGAGTATCTGATTTGAAACCGAAGTGATGAGCTTCGGTTTTTTTATACCTGCTGTATCAAGCCTATCAAGTAGGTAAACGCAGAAGCGCATACAATGAAAATAACTGACTAATGTCATTCAAATTTTTTGGACATCCCTTTTAAGAGTTCCCGTTATCAATAGAGAGTGCCCACCCGTATATTTCTCGTATTCCCACAATACAGAGATTACTGAAATGAAATTTAAATTGACCCTTAGTGCGATATTGCTAACGACTTCTTTTGCCTCACACGCAGAACTGAAAATGTCGATTAACGAACAAACGAATGGGGTGTTGGTTACGGTTTACCAAGACGGTGAGCGTCTTTCTAACGCCAAAGTGACCACCAATATTCATGGTCAACAAGTGAAGAAAACCTCAAACAAAGGCCAAGCATTTTTCTATAAGGGAGAATTCCCGAGCGTGTATAAATTTAAGGTAACCACACCTCAAGGTGAGAGTGTGCAACAAAGCCGATTCATTGGACGAGACAAGTAAATCGATGAGCCCAAATATGCGAATTCTTAAGGGGAGTTACGTGATATTTGGGCTAACTGTATTGATTCTTTAGCGCTCTAGCGCTGACTCTTTCCAACATTTTTCGAGCTTTTTTAAAGCCAGTGTTTTGGCCTTTCCCATATTCCCTACTTGCCAGGCTAGTACGACATCCACCGTTCTTGCATGACCAATTTCCACCAAGCTTCCCGATTCCAACTCTTCAGAAATTAGATGCCTCGGGAGGGTTCCTATCCCCAAATTACGTTGGATAGCTGCTAACTTGCTGTTCATTGAACTAACCGTAATGGTTTTCTGATTCGATAAGATATTTTTTGTGGTCTTTGGGGCTGACTTGGCGGTATCTGCCACCGCGATGATGGTGTAGTCACGTCGTGTCGACTCACTTAGTGGGGCTTGTTCGGCCAAAATAGGTGATTGTTTTGCGGCGACCCAGATCATCTCAATATTGCTAATGGCCTTGAGGTTGATGGTGTTTGGCAGTTCGATACTTGGTCTCGATGAGATGAGAATATCGGCTTTCCCGGAGATTAATGCTTCCCATCCTCCCGATAAAATATCTTCTTGGACATTGAGCTGTGTGCTGCATTCGGATTCCATTTCACTGACTAACGAAAGCACCACATCTTGCCCGATGATGCCATCATAAGACACAAGCAGTTCACTTTCCCAGCCACTAGAAAAACGCTGTATTTGGTTTATGAGTTCATCGGAACCTTCGAGTAATTGACGGCCATTGTCTACTAACATTTGCCCTACTTGAGTAAACACAGCTCTATGCCCCGAGCGGTCTAAGATCAGAATACCGAGTTCATCTTCTAATTTTTGAACCTGATAACTTAGGGCGGAGACAGAACGGTTGAGGTGTGCAGAGGCTGAGGAAAAAGTCCCTTCTCGCTGTAAAACATCTAAAATTTGTAACGTATCGAGTGGCAGTGTTTTCTTCAGGGTCTTCATAAATCAGTATTTGTCAGGCTGGCTTCTCAAGAATTTGAGGCAATGGTAACAGTATTGGTGCCGATGAATATTCGTATTTCGTCAGTAATTTGTATACGAGTATGTCTACTAAAATTTCAAACAAGTCGTTCTATTTTTCTCGTTATCATCTGGATGCTAAGTCGAATAGTCTACCGGCAATGAAACTTATCAAGGCTTAGTATTATGAACATCAAATGGAATGACACACTGACTTTTTTCGCCCGAATCTTATTGGCTTATTTGTTTATTCAAGCGGGGTGGGGAAAGCTATTTAGCTATGAAGGAACCGCGCAGTACATGACCTCTCAGGGAGTCAGTGCTCAATGGTTACCTTTGGTTATTTTGCTAGAACTCGGTGGTGGGTTGGCTATTTTACTTGGATTTATGACTCGCTTTACTGCGTTCTCGATTGCATTTTTCTCTCTACTTTCAGGTGTTATGTTTCACTACGATCCAAGTTCGTCGGGTCAAATGATTCATTTCTATAAAAACGTCTCTGTTGCTGGTGGTTTCCTTGCTTTGACTGTGCTTGGTGCAGGCGTGTTGAGCGTAGATGGTTGGCTGACAAACAAGTTCAAACAAGATGCTAGATACACACGTTTAGTCGCTTTTGTTCGTTAGTGCTGTTGCCGCAGTTTAATGAAGAAGAAAACCGAAGCATAAGGCTTCGGTTTTCTTTTTTTAAGTTATCTCTATTGCTGAATTAAGCTTGCAGCATCTCGTCGCTAAACAGTTCTGCGCAACCAATTCCGTTGATGGCGCAGCTTTCATCGATGTCTGAAATGTCACCGCTGACACCAATAGCACCGAGTACCGTTTTATCCTTGTCTCGAATCAGTAACCCCCCTGGTACTGGCACCATGTTTCCGTGTGCGAGTACGTTCACGGCGGAGATAAATGCTGGCCTGTTGTCAGCATCTTGGGCGAGTTTTCTTGAGGAACACCCTAGTGCGAGTGCGCCCCAGGCTTTAGCAATGGCGATGTCAGGTCGCATCATGCTGGAGCCATCTTGACGTTGCAGAGAAATCAGTTTGCCACCGCTGTCTAACACAGCAACAGTGAGGGGCTCTGTGTGAATCTTTTTGCCTGCTTTAAAGGTGCCATCTATGATGGTTAACGCTTGTTGTAGAGTCAAACTTCCCATGTTATCTCCTAATTTTCAGGGGCTTGGCTAATTCAAACAGACCAAAATCAGTGTTTATTGATCTGTTTGAATCGCCGCAAGACGCCTAGCTGGATTCTTGCAAAAGCCCATAGCTGGGTAAAGTTAGGAAGGCAGCGAACTCTTCGGCTGTAGAAAGTTGATAGAAAAGATCGGCCGTCTCTTCAAATCGACCTGCTGCGTAGCGCGAGTCACCGACTTCGTGTTTTATTGTGTTTAACTCTTGGTAAAGCCAAGAGTGGAACAGTTGTTTGGTAAAGGTTTGGCCGTCATCGAGCGTGACGCCATGATGGATCCATTGCCAAATGTTGGCTCTTGAGATCTCAGCGGTGGCGGCATCTTCCATTAGTCCGTAAATAGGTACACAGCCGTAGCCTTGGATCCAAGCCTCGATGTAATACAACGCAATACGGATATTCTTGCGTACGCCGGCCTCGTCGCGGCTGCCTTCACATGGTTTCAGTAAGATGTCGGCATTGATGGTGTGATCAGGGCTTTGGAAATCCATTTGATTCACTTTGCCATCAAGGTGCTTGTCGAAGATCGACATCGCTAAATCAACTAAGGCAGGGTGCGCAACCCATGTGCCATCGTGACCGTTTTGTGATTCTCTTTGTTTGTCTTCAATAACCTTAGCGGTAACACGCTCCATCTCTTGCGGATCTTTTGCTGGAATGAAGGCTGACATGCCTCCCATCGCCAATGCCCCACGAGCGTGACAAGTACGCACCAACAACTGGCTGTAAGCGTTCAGAAATTCTTGATCCATGCCGATCCCGTGACGGTCTGGCAAGATACGATCTTTATGATTCTTCAGTGTTTTGATGTAGCTAAAGATGTAATCCCAACGGCCGCAGTTCATCGCAACGATGTGATCGCGCATCGCGTACAAGATCTCTTCCATTTGGAAAACGGCCGGCAGCGTTTCAATCAATACAGTCGCACGGATGGTGCCTTTTGCTACGTTGAAATAGTTCTCGGTGAAACTGAAAATGTCGTCCCACCACTGTGCTTCTTCCATGCTCTCAAGCTTTGGAATGTAGTAGTAAACGCCCAAGCCTTGCTGAGCTCGTGATTGATAGTTGTGGAAAAAGTACAACGCAAAGTCCATCAGGCAACCCGCGATAGGTTGATTGTTGAATTGAATCGATTGTTCAGGGAGATGGATTCCACGAGGGCGAGCGATTAACAACGCAGGGTCGCTGTTTAGCTGGTAGTTCTTTTGTTTCTTCTCATCAAAATAGCTGATAGTGCCTAAATTGGCATCTCTTAAGTTAATTTGCCCTTCGACCATGTTGGCCCAAGTTGGGGAAGACGCATCCTCAAAACAGCACATGAAGACTTTCGCACCTGAGTTTAATGCGTTGATCACCATCTTTCTCTCGATAGGGCCTGTGATCTCTACGCGACGATCCAGTAGCTCTGGTGGTGGTGTTGCGACTTTCCACTCTTTATTCTGACGAATAGAGATAGTGTCCTTTCTAAAATTAGGTAGCTCACCATCATCATATTGCGCTTGTTTTGTGTCGCGATCATTTAGCAGGGCATGACGGCGATCTCCAAACTTGTTAACGATAGCTTCTAAGAACTTCAATGCATCTTTAGACAAGATCTCTTTGTACTCGGGGTTGTCCATATTCCCAAGTACCTGCATACACAGTGTTTCTTCTCTTTCTTTCACGTCATTCATCATTGCTTGTCTCCTTTACACAATACGATGTCATTTTGTATACAAAATGTTCTTTTTAACGGTATTTATATTGTAGAAATTGTAAACAAGCAAATGGTATTTAACATTTATTTATCATTTGATCTTTTTGTAATTTATTTTTACGTAAAGATATTTTATGTAAAGCAATGAATTGTAAGGTTTTCAGGCATATTTGCTGTTCAATAGGATAGGTTGATGTAACAAAATTGTTTCAAATTGGGCTTGATAAATGCTGAGGATGATTCATAGTACACAAAAGTTAATTTAATTGTATACAATCTGAACTGGAGGTTCGAATGGCAATTATGAAAGCGATTGAAGCAGCGGTTGAAGTGCTTAAACGTGAAGGAGTAGACATCGCATTTGGTGTTCCCGGCGCAGCAATAAACCCAATGTACGCAGCAATGAAAAAACTCGGAGGGATCGATCACGTCTTAGCTCGACATGTAGAGGGTGCCTCACACATGGCAGAAGGCTACACACGTACTAACCAAGATAATATTGGTGTGTGTATTGGTACTTCAGGTCCAGCAGGGACGGATATGATCACTGGTCTTTATTCGGCATCGGCTGACTCGATCCCTATCCTATGTATTACTGGTCAGGCTCCACGTGCTCGCCTTCATAAAGAAGACTTTCAAGCGGTCGACATCGAATCCATTGCCAAGCCTGTTACTAAGTGGGCAACCACGGTACTGGAGCCAGCTCAAGTGCCACGCGCTTTTCAAAAAGCCTTTCATTTGATGCGCTCAGGACGTCCTGGCCCTGTACTGATTGACCTTCCTCTAGATGTACAGTTAGCCGAAATTGAGTTCGATATTGATACCTACGAGCCGCTTGAACCATACAAACCAAAAGCGACTCGCGAACAGGTTGAGAAAGCACTCACCATGATGGCACAAGCTGAAAAACCTCTGATTGTCTCAGGTGGTGGTGTTATCAACGCAGGCGCATCTGAGCTGCTGCAGCAGTTTGCTGAGATCACAGGTGTACCAGTAATTCCAACCTTGATGGGGTGGGGCTCTATCCCAGATGACCATGAGTTAATGGCGGGTATGGTGGGTCTACAAACCTCTCACCGTTACGGTAATGAAACCATGTTGAACTCGGACTTCGTATTTGGCGTGGGTAACCGTTGGGCTAACCGTCACACCGGCTCTGTCGATGTTTACACTGAAGGTCGTAAGTTTGTTCATGTCGATATTGAACCTACCCAAATTGGTCGCGTGTTCTGCCCTGATTTAGGCATTGTTTCAGACGCAAAATCGGCACTTGAGCTCATGGTTGAAGTCGCTAAAGAGTGGCGCGATGCAGGTAAATTACCAAATCGAAGTGGCTGGGTAGGTGAGTGTCAGGAGCGCAAGTCGACCATGCTACGTAAAACTAATTTCGATGAAGCACCGATGAAACCGATGCGCGTTTATGAAGAGATGAACAAAGCATTTGGTCGTGATACTTGCTACGTCAGCACCATTGGTCTATCTCAGATTGCCGCGGCGCAGTTCCTTCATGTGTACAAGCCTCGACATTGGATCAACTGTGGTCAGGCTGGTCCGCTTGGTTGGACAACACCTGCTGCATTGGGTGTTCGAGCTGCGGATCCGGATCGCGATATCGTCGCTATCTCCGGTGACTACGACTTCCAATTCATGATTGAAGAGCTGGCGGTAGGTGCTCAATTCAATCTGCCATATATCCATGTACTGGTGAACAACTCCTACCTAGGTTTGATTCGCCAAGCGCAGCGTCAGTTTGATATCGATTACTGTGTGCAACTGGCATTTGATAATCAGAATGCACCAGAGCTTGAAGGCTACGGTGTTGACCATGTTGCTGTTGTTGAAGGCCTTGGTTGTAAGGCGATTCGAGTTCGCGAACCAGACCAAATTGCAGCAGCGTTTGAGCAAGCTAAAGAGCTAATGAACAAGCACAAAGTGCCTGTGGTTGTTGAGCTGATTTTGGAGCGCGTGACCAATATTTCTATGGGCGTAGAGATCAACGCCATCAACGAATTTGAACCGCTTGCGGAAAGCAGCAGCGATGCACCAACCGCGCTAGCGTACAAGTAATCACGAAGTAATGTGTATCCGTAGAGCGAGATTGAGCTCTACGGAAAGCCTCCAATAAAGCGAGGCTTCACCAAACCACATTAGCTTCACCAAACAAAGAGTAAGGACAGAATCATGGCAAAATTTGCAGCAAACTTGTCAATGTTATTCACGGAAGTTGATTTTATGGACCGTTTTGAAGCCGCCGCAGAGGCCGGTTTTCAAGGCGTCGAATACCTTTTCCCATATGCCTTTGATGCGGATGAGATTAAACAAAAGCTTGAGGCTAATAATCTAGAGCAAGTGCTATTTAACTTGCCTGCTGGGGATTGGGATGCAGGCGATCGTGGTATTGCGGTTGACCCAGCACGCGTTGAAGAGTTTCAAGCGGGCGTGCCTAAAGCGATAGCTTATGCCAAGAAACTGGGCTGTAAACAGGTGAACTGTTTGGCGGGCATTGTCCCACAGGGAGTGACTCCGCAAGACGCTCAGGCAACCTTTGTGATTAACCTTCACTATGCCGCAAATGCTCTGGCTGCCGAAGGCATTAGCCTAGTGATTGAAGCGATTAACACGCGCGATATTCCGGGCTTTTTCCTAAACACCACAGAGCAAGCGAAAGCCATCATTAAAGAGGTGGCGAGCGATAATCTTTCTATTCAATACGATATCTATCACATGCAGATAATGGAAGGCGATCTTACACCGACCATGCAGCAGAACATCGGTCAAATCGCTCATGTGCAGCTGGCCGATAACCCTGGTCGACACGAGCCGGGTACCGGAGAAATCAATTATCCATTCGTACTTAACTACCTTGATGAGCTTGGCTATCAAGGCTGGGTTGGCTGCGAATACAAACCTAAAACGACAACGACAGAAGGCCTTGGTTGGCTGAACCAGTACCGTTAATTGCGCCTGGTAACCCTCAAACGTTAAGGAGAACAACATGTCTAAAATTGCATTTATCGGAACTGGCATCATGGGTAAACCTATGGCGAGTAATCTTCAAAAAGCGGGTCATGACTTGATTCTGTCGGATCATTTCAACGCTGCTCCTGCCGAGTTGGTTGCAGCAGGCGCAACGGTTTGTCATTCCCCAGCCGAAGCCGCGGAACAGGCGGATGTCATTATTCTTATGGTGCCGAACACCCCTCAAGTAGAAGAGGTGCTGTTTGGTGATAACGGTGTCGAGCAAGGTCTTACCGCTGGTGGTGCGACGGGCAAGCTGGTTATCGATATGAGTTCTATCTCACCTATCGCAACGAAAGCTATTGCAGCACGCATCAACGAAGGTGGTGCATCATATCTTGATGCTCCGGTTTCAGGTGGCGAAGTAGGCGCGATCAATGCCGCACTGACAATTATGGTGGGTGGTGAGCAAGACGCTTTTGATAAAGCTCGACCTCTATTTGAAGTGATGGGCAAAAACATCACGCTGGTGGGTGATAACGGTGCTGGCCAAACGTGTAAGGTTGCCAACCAGATCATCGTCGCACTGAACATTGAAGCGGTCTCTGAAGCGCTAGTATTCGCATCAAAAGCCGGCGCTGATCCAGCACGAGTTCGCCAGGCGCTACTGGGCGGCTTTGCTAATTCTAAGATCCTTGAGGTACATGGTGAACGAATGGTGGAAGGCACATTTGACCCTGGCTTTAGAATCTCGCTTCACCAGAAAGATCTAAATCTTGCGCTAACGGGGGCACAAGAGCTAGGCGTTGCGCTGCCAAATACAGCTATCGCGCAAGAGCTATTTGGCGAATGTGCTGAAATGGGCGGTGAAGGTTGGGACCATTCTGCGCTGATTCAAGCGATAGAGAAACGTTCTGATCACTCAATTCGCTGATCCCTAACGAGTAATCCGTCTCAATAATTGGTTTGTCGTTTCTGCTGAAACCAAAACCAATGAATCCGGGCTAGCTTCGATAAGTTAGCCCCCAGTTTCAAACAGTTTGTTTATAAATCGCGTAGTTTCGTCTCCTTTTATACGCGTTCCCGATACGAGGCAAAGGTTGAAGTTGTTCCTTTCCAACTTAATCTTAGCAGGCACCCTTTCGCCTTGTATTGGGGTTCTTTTTTCCTCCGTCAACTAAGGAGTGGCTGATGGACATTGATGCTAAGCAGTTTCTGCAAACCCTTTTCTCAAGTGCTGTAAATCAGGCACTACCCAAAAATCACATCGAACCTTTTCTTCCTCAAGACATATTCTATCGCTCGGCAAATCAAGCTGGGCGAACTGTCGTTATCGGGGCAGGGAAAGCGGCAGCATCGATGGCCGCAGAATTGGAAGCCGTATGGCAAGCCAAGAAACAGCAAGACCTTGCGCTACGTGATTTAGAAGGCTTGGTTGTGACTCGTTATGAACACCTCGCGCCTTGTGAGTACATCGAGGTGCTCGAAGCAGCGCACCCAGTTCCGGATGCGATGGGGCTTGAAGTTAGTCACCGAATGTTGGAGTTGGTGAGTAACCTCAGTGAAGACGACACCGTGATATGTCTTTTGTCAGGAGGTGGCTCCGCATTACTGAGTCTGCCTGGTGGCGATATTAGCTTGGCAGAGAAGCAACAAATCAACAAAGCGCTGCTTAAATCTGGTGCAGCCATTGATGAGATGAACTGTGTTCGTAAGCACCTATCTTCGATAAAGGGCGGCCGACTTGCCAAAGCAGCGTATCCAGCAAGAGTGGTGTCATTGGCGATTTCAGATGTACCGGGTGATGACATCAGTGTGATTGCCTCTGGACCAACCGTACCAGACAACACCACGCGTTTTGATGCACTCGCCATATTGGAACGCTACCAAATAGAAATACCAGGCTCGGCATTTGAATGGCTGAATAACCCAGAGTCTGAAACCGTAAAGCCTGATGACATTTGTTGGAACAACGCCGAGCACCATATTATTGCGACTCCAATGTCTGCCCTTGAGTCAGCGGCGGCAGAGGCTGAAGGTTTAGGTATCCCTGCGTATGTGTTGAGTGATTGTATCGAGGGTGAGGCGAGAGAAGTGGCGAAGGTGCACGCAGCATTAGCGAAGCAAGTCGCTAATAATAAGCATCCATTCGAGACTCCTTGTGTATTGCTTTCAGGCGGTGAAACAACAGTAACGGTTAAAGGAAATGGTCGTGGTGGGCGCAATTGTGAGTTCCTTTTAAGCTTGTACAACGAACTGAAAGGGCAGGACAACATATTCGCGCTGGCCGCTGATACGGATGGTATTGACGGCGTGGAAGACAATGCCGGAGCATGGATAACACCACAGACTTGGCAAGAAGGTGCTCGCTTATCACTCAAAGCCGATGATTATCTAGAGGCAAATAATAGTTATGACTTTTTCAAGCAAACAGGCGTTCTGCTGACGACAGGGCCTACGCTGACTAACGTCAATGACTTCCGTGCAATATTGATTCTTTAGTAACCGGATGAAAGGGTCGCTCTTCTGTGCATATGGGCGGCCATTTTTTGTTATCAATGCGGTGACCTTGAGTTCTTGAATTATCTTCTGGACTAATGAAGCACGTTGATTACTATGGTTTAAGTAATGAGCTGTAAAGGAAGTCATATGTCTAGGATCAGACAAAAGAATCAAGATTTAATCATCGAGGTGGCGTGTGAACAATTCGCTACTCATGGTTATGCCGCAACCAAAATGGCGGATATCGCGAAGGCGGCCGACATCCCCAAACCCAATGTATTCTATTACTTCAGCTCGAAAGACAAGCTCTACAATGCCGTTCTAGAAACCGTCACGCAGCCATTACTTGAAGCCTCTCGTCCTATTGAAGAGCTGAGTGATCCCGTAGAAGCCCTATCTCAATACATTCAAACTAAGTTAACCATCTCACGCGACCACCCACACGCTTCTAAAGTGTTTGCTAATGAAGTGATGTCAGGTGCTAAAGTGCTTCCGAAAGAGATCGGTGATGAGTTGTATAAGCAGTCACAGATGATCCTTGATAAGTTCTCGACTTGGTCGGCAAAAGGGCTGATGGACGACGTACCTGCGCATCACCTGATGTTTACCATTTGGGCGGCAACTCAAACCTATGCGGATTTTGGCTGGCAGATTTGCAGCGTGATGCAGAAAGATAAGCTCGATGACAAAGACTACGAAGAAGCCGCTGAGTTTATCACCCAGTTAGTGATTAAAGGTTGCGGTGTGAAAGGAAAGTCTTAGTACTTTGCTCCTAACTTATTGGAAAAGGACATCATTTGATGTCCTTTTTTGCATTTAGTGGCTATTAATGCGCTTTCTTTGTAAAGGTTGCCGTGCAGCCAGTAGTAGCTAGGGTTGAGTCTGAATGGGCGTTATCTACCAATGTGGATGTCCAACCGTAACTGTCTCCGATGCGTTTTACGATGATGAGGCCAAGGCCGTGTTCCGTTTTAGTATTGTCATTCAGCCCTGAGCCCGTATCTGAAACCGAAATCGTGTTGGAGTTGATGGTCACGTCAATCTTGCCGTGCATGGTAAATCGAATCGCATTTTCGATGTAATTCTTTAATACCATGTTCACCAAAGGGAGCGGCATGTTGAGCGTGGTGTTTGGCTCAATATTTAGAACTAACTCAACGCCAGTAGCTAGCATGCCACGGTATTTCGATACATCGATAGATTCTTGGCTAATCGTTGTAAGAGTATTATCCGTTGAAGAGTTCTCTTGCTTAACGATGTTCAGCAGTACTTCAACCGTAGAACTCATGCCGTTGGCGGCTCCAAGAATACGTTCTCGTTGTTTAGCTTGAAATACAGGATCATCGGGCTTCATAGCTTGTAATTCTGCTGCGCCAATCACGATTGAGATCGGTGTTTTCAATTCGTGGCTAGCGTATTTCGCAAACATCATCTCTTGTTTGGCAAGCCTGTCTTTCATTGTCGAGTAACTGTTGAGGTGAGAGGTGAGCATCTGTAGCTCATCAACCGTGTGGTCAGGTACTTTGAAGTTGTCAGATTCATGTTTAGTGAGTTGAGAACTGAGGTCTGAAATGGGGGCCATTAGTTGGTCAAATACTCGTTTTAACGTAAAGCGTAAAACAATGATCAGCCCGAGCATTAGTAGCGTAGAGATTGCCATTAAAACGCCCCAACTGTCGTCCCACAGGTCCATGTCAAATGAGCTGATGGCGATATAAGTAGGAATGGTTTTTCCTTGGTCTTCAAAAGCAAAGTGGTAGACGATTACACCCGGTATCACGATGTTGTCTTCTGAAAGTCTGATTTCAAAGCGAAGCCTGTCTACGGTTTCCAATGCCATTGGTGGAAGCCTTTTTAATTGATCGGTAAAGTCGGTTTCACCATAGTAGGCGGTCACGTTTTCCGACAGCTTGAGGCTGCCTTCGGGAGAAAGAAGACGGTAAAACTGCTGTGCCACTCCTTTATATGATTTTAAATGATTTTCGATTTGCGCCTCTTCTTGCCACACCAAGCGTAGCGAGAAAACGAAAAAGACAATGCATGAAGAGACTAGTGCGATGACCGAAAAGGTTCGCATAGTGCGAATTCGGACATCTTCAATTGAGTTGCCTAACTTTGTGCGAATTTTCATGCGGATTTAGGCTCATTGTTAGATGCGAGTAATTGAAAACCGTGTTTAGGAATGGTCTTGAGCATCGGGAAATCGAAAGGTTTATCGAGCACATTTCGTAGTAGGTAGATATGACTGCGGAGCACATCTTTGTCTGGAATATCATCTCCCCACAGCATGTAGATTAAACTATCGCGAGTGACGACCCCACCTTGAGCTTTGACTAGTTCCCTCAGAATATGAAACATGATTGGAGTAAGGTTGAGTGATTGACCGCTTCTTGAGGCGGTATGTGTTTTTTCATCGATGATCACTTCACCAAAGCTCAACGACTTTTTGGCGACCAAGCCTTTATTGCGTTTGATTAGTGCACAAAGGCGAGCTTCTAATTCAGGAAACTGAAAAGGTTTGGTGACAAAATCGTCGGCACCTGAATCAAAGCTACTTAGTAGGTCTTCTTGGCCATTCAATGCTGTTAGCATCAATATTGGAGTGGTTACGCCATTTTGACGTAACTTAGACGCCACTTGCATCCCGTCCAGTTTGGGCAGCATGACATCGAGAACGATAGCGTCGAAGTCGTTTTTCATCGCAAGTTTGAAGCCTTGCTCACCATCAGAAGCGAAGTCTGCAATCGCTTCTTTTACTTCTAAGAAGTCGGCAATAATGCCTTGTAGTTCGATATTGTCTTCAATAACCAAAATACGACTGCGTTCAAGCATCACTCTGCTCCCACCCAAAATATACGGCCAGTAAAAATTGTAGCCTATCCAAAATTATGTCGAATTTATGTCTAATTGATACTGCTGCGCACAGAAATACAACGCCATCAGATTATTTATCATTGTCGAACCGACTTCGACTTTAATTCGACAAAGCGAATTCAACAATGGTCCGCATCAATAGGTGAGGGTTGAATTATGAACACTAAAATTATCGCGCTTGCAGCTCTTCTGGGAGTATCCATAACTCAAATATCAATAACTCAAGCGACGGAGTTAATTGGTCATGTTCAGGGTTTAAATAAACACAGTGTCGTGGCCGAGGTGCCTGGCGTGGTGGAGATGAATAACCTTGAGGTGGGTGATGCGGTAAACCAGCAGCAGGTACTGGCTCAGATAAAAGCCGATGATTTTAAGTTTAGCGTGAACAAGGCGAAAGCGAATCTTGCTTTGGCAGAGGCGGACCTTGCATTGCGTAAAGCAACCTACAACCGCTATCAAGCGCTCATCAAAAAGAACAGCCTTTCATTGGGAGAGTTAGACACCGCGCGTGCAGAATTTCTTAGCGCCAAAGCCGCCGTTTCCGTCGCGAAAATTGAATATCAACAATCGCAAGTGGATCTCGAAAACACTCAGATTGAATCCCTAATCTCGGGTTACATCTCCAATAAACCCGCGCAATCAGGCGCTTGGGTGAGCGAGGGAGATTTGCTTTATGAAGTGGTTAATATCGACAAGGTGACGCTATCGTTCATGGCAAGTGAATATGACTTAAAACATTTCACCGTCGGTCAGGAAGTGGTGGTGTGGTCTGAGACTAATCCAGAATTCAAGATGGAAGCCAAGGTGCAGCGCATTGGTGTTGAGATGCAAAACTCAACCTATCCGGTGCTCGTCGAAATCACCAACCAAGGCCATCAGTTTAAGCCGGGGATGTCGGTTTATGCCTCGACGGATCTTTCTCTGCAAAGCATGACAACCGCTCAAATAAAATCGAATCAAACTGCATCCAATGAAGGTAAAGGGCTGTAACAATGAACTTTCTAGCATACTTCGCCAATCGTCAGTTCTTGGCTCGTATTATCACGGTAATGGTGCTGTTAACCGGTGCTATGTCGTTAATGCAGCTCAATTTGCAAGAGTACCCAGATGTTGCGATGGACACCGCGGAAATCGAAACCATCTATCCAGGTGCAACGGCTCAAGACATTGAGTTGAACATTACTAATCCAATCGAAAAAGAGCTTCGTTCAGTGGATGGTATTGCGTACTTTTCGTCTGAATCTTCGGAGGGACGTTCTTTCATCGAGGTTGAGTACCTACCCGGTGAAGATGCCGCCGTGATCTTGCGAGACATCCAACAAGCCGTCGATCGAGTCGGTAATCTGCCGAAAGATATTGATTCGCCACCGATGGTGACTCAGCCAAAAACCTCTTCGTTGGATGTGTACCATTTTGGCGTCAGCCTAGCGGGTAACAATACAGATTCGGCGTCTTTGCAGCACTATGCTTATCAATTAGAAAAGAAAATCAACAACCTTGGCGGTGTTGGTTCTATCACTATGTCTGGCTTTAATGAGCGAGAGTTTTGGGTTGAGGTTGATCCTGAAAAAGCGCGTCGCTACCAAGTGGCTTTCAACGATATCAGCACCGCGATAGAGCAGCACAATTTGTCGCAATCAGGCGGCTTTGTTGAGTCGTGGAGTCAAGAGCAGAAGATCGTCACCATGACCAAAGTAGAGTCGACGGATGATGTGTCTAACATCGTGATTAAGGCGTTGGATTCTGGTCAAGTTGTGCGAGTTTCTGATGTGGCGACAGTTATCGATACCTTTGCTCGGGCGACGCAAGATCCAGTCATGAGCGGTAAGCCTGCAGTTATCTTCTCAATCACCAATAGCGGTAGTGCCGATGTGATCGCCACCATCGATAGCATCAAGGCATTGTTGGACAAAGAGAGCGAACGCATTGGCGACCAATTCATTTTCCAGACAAGCCTAGATCTTGGTAAAGACATGGGCGAGAAGTTCTCTATCGTGGCAACCAACGGTGCAATAGGTTTAGTGCTGGTTCTACTGATCTTGAGCATGATCTTACAGCGTCGCGTGGCTTTCTGGGTATCGCTCTCTATTCCATTTTGTGTATTTGGCGTGATGATGGTTCTGCCAATCATGGGGCTGAATTTAGACAGCATTACATTGGCTGCGTTGCTGTTGGTGATTGGTATTATCGTCGACGACTCAGTGATCATTGCCGAGAGTATTTTCCAAGAGAAAGAAGCGGGTAAAAAAGGCGTCGATGCTGCGGTGTCGGGGACTTTAAAAGTGATTAAGCCATTGATGGCAAGCCTAGTGACAACGGCATTGGTGTTTATTCCAATGATGTTCATTCCGGGCACCATGGGCAAAGCCGTCGCAGTGATTCCAATTACAGTTATTGCGGCATTAGTGTTCTCCTTTATCGAGTGTACGTTAACACTACCCGCTCACTTATCTTCTGCGAAAGAGAACAGCAAAAAAGTCGAAGAAAAAGACCGTTTTGAATGGGTTTCTAACCAATATCGTTCATTGCTCAATGTGGCATTGAATTACAAAAAATCGGTTATCGCATTGGCCGTTGTTGGTTTCGTCGCTTCAGGTTATTTAGTGTCTTCGTTGAAAGTGGATATCTTCCCGACTGAAGCGGGTAAATACATTGATGTGTATACCGAGGTAAAGGCTGGAACTCCGTTATCTCAAGTGCGAGAGGCTCATCAAGCTATTGAACATGCGATTGAATCTCTGCCTGAAACCGAGCTAGTCAGCTATGAACTGATTTACTCGTCACCAGTCTCACAAGGCATCATCAACCTAACGAACTTTGATCAGCGTAGCCGTTCTGCTGAGCAGATCATTACTGCACTGAATGAAGAGTTGGCGTCGTTGTCTGATGAGATGTTTATTAAGTTCTCGATTGATGCTGGTGGCCCGCCTCCGGGGGACCCGGTTGAAGTCCGCGTGCTTGGCGGAACGGAGAGCGAGCGTAACCAAACGGTTGATCTAGTGATGGCTTGGTTAGAAGACTACCAAGGGGTAACCAGCATTAATCACAGTGAAGCTCTGAAAGATCCCCAGCTTAATATTGTTCCTCAGTATCACTGGTTGGCGAAATACAACCTAACGGTGACTGATCTATCGAATGCGCTGCGTGTCGGGTTTGATGGTAACAGCGTGACATCCACCTGGCTTGGTGACCAAGAAGTCGATATTCGAGTGGTATTGGACGAGCAGTTCCGCGATATAGAGAAACTGAAAACCACCAAAATTTACACGGCAGACGGACAACAAGTGCCACTGAGCCGCTTAGCAACGGTTGAGCAGATAGAAATCCCACGTCTTATCAAACACTACAATGGTGAGCGCGAGGTGACAGTTTCTGCGGGGTTGTCTGACGAGAGTATTAGCTCTGTCGCGTTAGCTGATGAGTTAGTGGCTGAGTTGGAAGGTCAATACCCGACAAGCGTGACCATTGACGTCGGCGGCGAAGCGGAAAGCACTAATGAAACCATGAGCGGTTTTATGGTGGTGTTCCCTGCAGCGATGGTGGCGATCTACTTCGTATTAGCGGTGATGTTCAACTCACTACTGCAACCACTGCTTATTATGGCGGTTATCCCGTTTGCGATCATGGCTTCACTGATGGCGTTGGTCGTACACATGCAGCCGATGTCTCTGTTTGGACTGATTGGCGTACTTGGAATGACTGGAGTTGTGGTCAATAACTCATTGGTTCTGATCAACCGGATCAACGAGCTAAGAGTCGAAGGATTGAACGCGATAGACGCCGTGACGCAAGCTGCAGTCAGCCGTTTACGTCCAATTGTGATGACCTCTCTGACCACGGTTGCTGGTTTGCTACCGCTCGCCTATGGGCTAGGTGGAACGGATGTGTTTATGGGGCCAATGTCGCTCACATTAGGCTATGGTTTGTTGTTCTCGTTGCCTGTCGTACTCTTAGTGATTCCTGCGATGTATGCGCTATTCTTTGCAAAAGGAACACCTTCGCCGGTTAAGGAGAATGTGCACGCAGAAACCACGTAGTACGCCAACATCAACGCTTCTTGAAGCTTGGTTTTGTGACCTGTTGTGCAATTACTTATTTATCTCGAATTTGGCTCGATTTGGTATGCCATTTTATTTAAGGATAAGGGTATAGTGTCGCGAAAATTGGCGGCACTGTTGTTCTAAAGCACGAATAGCCAAGAACAACAAAGTGAAGCTCCTAACAATATTACACGCACAACATATAGGTTTAGCAATGACGCTCAAAAGCTTGGCATGCACCATCAGCGCGGTTTTACTGGCTGGCTGTGGTTCGATAGTGGCAACTCAAACATACAACGCCGATCTGATTATCACTAATGGACAAGTCCTGACGATCAACTCTGAAATGGATGTGATTGAAGATGGTGTTGTTGTCGTGAAAAACGACCAGATCATCGCGGTGGGTAATGAGGACTTGATTACTCAATACCGAGCTGAAAAGGTGATCGATGCTCAAGATGGTATTGTTATACCAGGCATGGTTAATGCTCACAACCACCTTCCCATGATTGCGTTTCGCGGTCTGGGAGAAGAGGGTATTTCCAACCGATTATTCGCTTACTTCTTCCCGCTTGAAGCTGAAAAGCTTAGCCGTGAACTGATTTATAACGCGACCAAGCTGGGCAGTATTGAGCTCGCACAGAGTGGTGTCACGACTTACGCCGACATGTATTACCACATGGATGAAATGGCTAAGGCGACCAAAGAAGTTGGCCTGCGTGCGGTGCTTGGCGAGACCGTGATTAAGTTCCCAGTGGTAGACGCTAAAGAACCTTATGGCGGTATCGATTATGCCAAAGGCTTCATTGAGCAGTACCAAAACGACGAGCTGATTACCCCTGCTTATGCACCACATGCGGTGTACACAGTGAGCAAAGACAAGCTTCAAGAAATCAACAAGCTGTCTGCTCAATACGATGTGCCGGTGTTAATTCACGTTGCTGAATTCCCGAATGAAGAGAAGCGTATCAAAGATGAAACGAAGGCAACGTCGCCAGTCGAATACATGGATGAAATTGGTGTACTGGATGAGCGTGTAGTCATTGCTCACGGTATCCACCTTTCAGAGAACGATCAAAAGCTTCTAAAGCATGCTGATGCAGGGATCTCATACAACCCTATGGCGAATGCTAAAGGCGCAACCGGCATCGCACCAGCATGGGATATGTACCGTGCTGACATGCGAGTAGGTTTGGGAACCGACGGCCCAATGAGCTCAAACCAAGTCGATATCATGCGTACCTTAAGCTATGCAGCGAACATGCAACGTTTGAAGCACTCAGATCGCACCATCATGATTCCTGAGCAAGTGATCGAAATGGCAACCTTAGGTGGCGCAAAAGCTCTACATATGGAAGACCAAATTGGTTCTCTTGAAGTCGGTAAAAAAGCGGATATCGTGATTGTCGAAACACAATCAGCGAACATGATGCCAAGCTACGATCCATACGCAACCTTGGTTTATCAAGCGAACCCGAGCAACATCGACACGACGATTGTGAACGGCCAAATCGTAATGGAAAACCGCGTGATGCAAACTGTTCAATTGGATGAGATTCGTCAAAGCGTCGATGAGTTTGAAGCTGACATTACCGAGTTTGCCAAAGAACTGTCTAAGAAGGCGATTAAGTCTAAGAGTTTGATGGACTAGTCTCTAAACGCTAAGTCGTTAATCTAATGAAACGAAAAAGGCCGACATCTTGTCGGCCTTTTTATGGTTATGAGATAGCTTTGCTATTCCTCACATCAGTTAGAACAACTGTTGCCATTCGGGATACCACTGCCTAAGAACTCAACCCTAATTTGTTCGACATCTTTTAGGTATTGGTTGTTGGCTTGGTCTGCCTCATCGAAGTTGTTGAGGGTGACATTCCATGTCGAGAATGGAGTTGGTTGGAAGTACGCATACTCGAACTTATTCGCCACTGCGCCATCGGTGATGATGCTAACGTCATTGGTGGTTGGATCATCCAAGCGGTAGTAAAACGCTCGCGAGACCGGGTTAGAACTGAATTGGTAATCTTGATCCTGATAGCGGTCGGCATAGTTACCTGAACTCGATATTCCAAGGTTGAGCTGCTTGCCATAAGGTAAGTTTTCCCCTTCTAAGAACACTCGTACTGTAGAGAGTCTGACTCGGTCGAATGAACATAGTTGTGCCTGCCCTAATGGAATAGTGAAGTTCAACTCGCCAGTGGTTGCGAAGCTATCGAGTTGCTCGTGGCTAGAGATGGTGTAGTTGTCGATAGTGAAGTCTTGCGGTGCTGGCTGGAATGAAGAGAGTGCATTCACATACTCACTTTCTATGGACGCGAGGTCAAACTGGTAGTCCAAGTAACTTTTATTCAGCGAAGGTGTTATCTCACTTGGTTTCAACGCCCAGTATTCGTATGCCTGAACATAGTTAGACAAAGCCACATACATTGGTCGTTTGAAGTGCATTAGTACTCGCGAAAGCTCACGCTCGATGGAGTCGAAACTTTCGCTGTCTTCCTGATAACCCTCAATGGCGTCACTCAATCTTTGCTGTTGATTAGCGGTGACGTTCTTGGTCAATAATAGATCGACGAGTTTGGCTTGCTCTTGTGCAAAATTAAGCTGAGTGGTGTTAATTGCTTTGCCTAATAGCACCTGTTTTTCAAGTTCGACTAGGTATTGTCTCGCGCCTTTAATCCCTAAGGTATCAGCAAGTCTTAAGTTACTGCGGATCTCGGTGATCATCAGATCCCAAGCCAGATTACTCTCATTCAAAGTCGGAATATTAAAGTCAAAGCCATCCATCGCTTCGGAGATCTTATGAAGCTTGATGGTCGATTTCACATCGGCGGTGAGCTGTGCGATTCCCGAAATGGTCTTGGTAACGCTATCAATGATCCCCGTGACTGATTTGATATTGGTGACTAAGTTTTTCGCTTTATCTAACGCCTCCGGGGTTTTGGCTAATTGTTCGGTAAGGTCGTTCACACCAGATAGATTTCCTGTGAACACACCGCTGACGGCACTGCCAATCTCTGCGATCGCTTTGAAGATAGCCAACGCTGCATTGAGCTCTTGCTGAGTTTTCCAGTTTTCCACACCGACCAAGTAAGTGGTTCTTGCACTCAGTGTCACAAGCTCCTGAGCTTTGTATTGGCTGTCGATTTCGGTCAGGCTGTCGCCTATTTTGTCTATGTTAGATTGGGTTTGAGTGATGATAGAGTCTTGTGCTCTGAGAACGTCCTCAACGTTAGCGAGTGCTAACTTCGCAGCTTCAATCTTGTCTTCGACCACCGTATTTCTGTCTTGAATGATATCCCACTGCGCTTGATACGCGATCATTGCATTCAGGTACGCTTCGTATTTGCCTTGGTAGAGCACCTTATCGAGATAAGGCACATAGTTGCTCTCTTTAGTGCTGAAACTAATGAACTGTTTAAAGGCAACGGTTTGTAGGTACAGGTCTGAAAGGATAGGGTCATCTTCCACCACAGAGCCGGCGTGACGTAAACTCTGCTCAATCCAGTTAATCAGTTCGAGGCTAAGCTCTGGATTCGTGTCGAATAAACTGGCAGCCATATCAAAAGAGCGGTTAACAATGTCGGTAAAAGGTGTGGTCGCCAGTTTCATTTGCCCTGTAATGTTCGAGTCGATGGTGGTTCTTCGGTAGTGTTCTCCTGCTAGTACCACAGAGGTTCCATCACCGTCTTCTGCAGAAAGGGCATCTCGTGTAATGCTGCCATCGCTTTGGAAGGCAAGGACATTAATTGGAGTTTCGATCTCTCCTGCAATCACAGTCACTGATGCCGCCGCGCATTGTTGCCCGAGAACGAAAGTTGGGGCTCCTTGACCGACAATTTTACGGGCAAATATGAGAATGTTTTGGTTATTCACCACCAAGTTGAAGTTTTCTGGAACCTCAATGGTATCGGCAAAAACGACGATCTTTGAGGGTTTAGTCACGTAGAGGTTCTGTTCCGCAATCCAGTCACTGAGGTTGATGTGAAGATCAGATGTAGATCGAGAGAGAACATCGACATCGGAATAAGCAGATTGAGCCCAAGTTGGGTATTCGGTGGAATTAGGCAAGTTATTAAGCTCTAGCCAGTCACTAGCAAAAGCTTGTGGAGATAATGAAAGAGAAATAATAATCGGTAGAATTCTCATATTAATGTCCTGTCGAAATGAGTATTAGCCAAATTTTGGGTAGCAGAAACCAACACCTTATTTTTCATAAGGCGTGGTGTTCTGTTGTTATTTTGTTTTTATTGGTCTTGCTGGTTTAACTTATAGCGAGTCATCGCTTTGCCGAGCTATTTATCGATGGGTATGGACTACTCCATTTCTTGAATATAAGCATTATTTGCAAACGCCTTGGCTTTCTCGCTGATGTTATTCCAGTTCATTTCTGCAACCGATGTATTGGCTAATGCGCCGATAGCACCAAGCATTGCGTCGTCTTTCATGATATCGGCATTGTTTTGAGCTTCATCTAATGCAGCAAGCAGTGATGTGAAGTCGGTATTCATTTTCTGCCAATTTAACTTCAGCTTATTAATATGTGGGATAGCATCTTCAATTTGCTGAGATATAAGATCAATGCTTTCTGAAGAGCGATGGTAAGAGTTATATACCTTTTGTGTGTAAGACAATTGTTCTTCTAAATCTTTAACTTCATTTTGCAGTTCATTGCGCAGCTTACGTGCTTTCTCTGCTTTATCTCCGTAGACACCCATGATTGGCACGGCGACCAAAGGGAACCATGCGTAGGTGACGGCGGTAGAGGCAACCGTGACGTAGTGAGTGTAGTCTTTGTTGAGTTGCGCGATTCGGGCATTGATGTCGTTTACTTGCTGTTGAAGTGCACTGCCATCATCCGTTAGATAGCCGTTATGTGTGCCTTCTAACACTTCAAGTTGTAGCTTTTGCGTGTCTAGCTGCGCGGAAAAGTCCAACAAATTATCACCCACATCGGACACCTCTTGCTGGTACCTCAATGAAAAGTTTTGCAGGCTTTTCAGGTAAGCAATCGCCATTTTGCGGTTGCGTTCAACGGCTTCAATATCTTCTGGTAACGGTGAGAATGCCTTTGCCAACATCTCATTAAGGGCGTCGCTCAAAGGATTAAGCATGTAGTCTTTGATTTGCGCGTAGTTAGCCAGGCTTAGTGACAGGTTAACGATGCTTGGGTACAGGTCCTTTTTCCAGTAGAAAGCGGTGTCATGGATATTTGAGTATTGCTGAACCAAGGCTTGGAAGTTAGAGAAAGGAATGTCGTTAGGAATGCTAAAAGCCGACTTCATGCTAGTTTCTGTTACGGGCAGTGCCAGTGCTCCCTCTACATAAGCTTGGATTTGGTACCACTCTTGCTGTTTGAGGATGAAATTGTCGGTTTCTAGATCGATAAAGACGCCATTTTCACCGATGATCGTATCGTAGGTGATTTGAGGAATATTCTGTTCGGCTGACGCTTGATTAACTTGAATTGGCGCTGCTTGAGAAGTGAAAGCAAAAGAGGAAAGTAGCCCAATCGAGATGGAAGATAATACGAGTGTTCGCGTGATTTTTTTCATTTTTTATCCCTGTTAGATTTGTTATTAGCTTTTTTAGAGACAATAAATCCCCCTACCATGAAAATGGTATTTCTATATATTTATGCGGGTTTATTGAATTCTTTATATTGTTATTGTTGTAATTATGTTGTGGGTTTTAAATACACCATCCATTAATGTGTTTTTTGTTTTTATAAGATTTGGCCAATCTATAGTAAATTTATAATGAAAAGTTCTATTTAGATCACATATTCGGATCCATATTGTTTGATTGTTGATCTATTGAATTTAGTGATATTTAAATCATTAGTTTCTGTTCTTTCTTCAGGCTATATCTAGAAAGGCGTCGGAGATTTTTATTCTATTCACCAATGAGTTAAGTGATAAAAATGTAATTATCATAATTGTTGTGATTATTACTAAATCTGTTGATTGAATTGATGTTTATATAATTAGAACGAGCGTTTTAAATTTGACCTGTGCCAAATAAATAAGAGGTTTAATATTTAGCTTTAATTAAATTAGCTGAATTTAAATTAGTGATTATTAAATTAGCAATGTTAATTTTAGGGTGGAGGTTGGTTGGATATTTAGGGGAAGAACAATCAAGAGGATGGCGTATTTAATAGTCAGAAGTAAATTTGTATTAGCAGTATTAAGGAAGCTTGCCCATCATAGTGAGATATACACTGCTTGATGGACAAGCATTGGCGTTAGTTATTATTCATTGCCAGTTTCCCGAGTTTCATCGCAGCGGCGTGGTGACGGTGCATTAACTGCTCCATGTCTACGCCAATCACAGCACCATCGTTAACTCGCCACTTACCTGCAACCATCACCTTATCTGCTTGTTGAGCGCCGCAGAGCAATAGTGCTGCCAGTGGATCGTGGCTGCCAGAGAAGCGAATATCATCAAGTTTGAACATCGCGATGTCGGCTTGTTTACCGACCTCTAGCGTACCAATGTCGGTTCTGCCCATTGCAGCAGCAGAGCCGGATGTTGCCCAGCGCAACGCATCAAAGTGTGAAACATTAGCAGAACCGTATTGTAGGCGCTGTAGATACATCGCCATGCGAACTTCGGCAATCATATTGGAGCCGTCGTTTGAAGCTGAACCATCTACACCCAGTCCGACTTTTACGCCAGCCGCCTCAAGGTCGTTGTTCTTACAAATACCGGAAGCCAACATCATGTTGGAAGTTGGACAATGGCTGATACCAATGCCTGCTTTACCCAAGCGCTTGATCTCTTCTGGATTGAAGTGAATACCATGAGCAAGCCAAGTACGGTCGTTGAGCCAACCGACATCTTCTAGGTAATCGACAGGGCGTAGACCAAACTTCTCTATACAGAAGTCTTCTTCGTCTAAGGTTTCACACAGATGGGTGTGCATCATGACGTTTTCACGTTCACTGATCTTGGCGGTTTCCCTCATCAGGTCGGTAGTGACCGAGAATGGCGAGCAAGGCGCGAGTGCGATTTGAATCATCGCCCCTTCATCACGCTGGTGGTAGTCGCGAATCAAACGTTGGCTGTCATCGATGATGGCTTGTTCGGTTTGAATGGTGTGTCTTGGTGGTAATCCACCCTCATCTTCCCCTAGGCTCATGGAGCCACGAGTGAATATGGCTCTAACGCCAAGCTTTTGAGCTGCTTCAACTTGTAAATCAATAGCGTGCTCAAGTCCGTTCGGCAACAAGTAGTGGTGATCGGATGCCGTGGTACAGCCTGACATCATCAGCTCAACCAGAGCGAGCTCGGTTGCGAGGCTCATCATTTCAGAATCGAGATTTGCCCAAACCGGGTAAAGGCTTTGCAGCCAATGGAAAAGCTCTTTATTCAGTGCGCCGGGGTAAGCACGCGTTAGAGTTTGATAGAAGTGGTGGTGTGCATTGATAAGCCCAGGAGTCACAACATGACGAGAAGCGTCGACGCTGTAATCTACGGGTAAAGTTGGCTCTTTGTGTTTGCCAACCAGCTCAATGACTGTATTACCTTTAATGACGATACCGCCTTCTGCATCGGCGTGTGAGCCAGTGTAGATTGCGAGAGGATTCTTAATCCAGATGGTTTCCATTCATAGTAGTCCTTAGCCATCTCAGCCTTTTCAGGGAAGAGGGTCTTTATTTGGTATTTGTTGTTGAAAGATAAATTTGAATCAAGGGCGATGAAACATTCAGTGTTTATGCTGCGCCCGTGATTCTACGGAAATCGCTTTTACGTTCGTTAGTGATTCATCTAGTTCGTTTTTGGCTCTGGGTTTTCTGATGCTGCTTGAATCTCAGTAGCTGTTGTTGCTTGTTGAAGCTCTAGTTGTTCCTCTGATTGTAGTGCTTCTTCGGCAGCCTCTTTCATTTCTAGCTCAACTTGCGCTTGGCTTTCTGCTAACGCTTCTTGCTCTTCTGCACGTGAAGATTTCGGTAGCACAAGATTTAAAACAACCGTCATGATGGTGCCAGTCGTAATGCCAGAGTGAAGGAAGTTCGCCAAATCGTGTGGTAAATGTTGAAGTAATCTTGGCTCGAAGGTCACAGCCAAACCAGATGCCAAACCTACACAGATTACCAAGGCATTTCGTTTGGTGTCTGCGGCTTTGATCAACATGCGGATACCGGCGTAGGCAATCATTCCGAACATTACAAAACCCACACCGCCTAATACAGGCTTAGGAATCGTAACGGCTATTGCAGCTAATTTCGGGAACAGGCCGCCTAAAATCAATAAGCCACCCGTTGCGGCAACTACGTAGCGACTTGCTACCCCTGTGATACCAACAATACCAACGTTTTGGCTGAATGAAGCGAGTGGCATTGCAGTGAGAATCGACGATAAGGTACTGCCGATACCATCACCCAGTAGCCCACGTTTTAGGTCTTTACCGCTGACTTGTGTTTGACAGTTGTTGCCAAGCGCCATGAAGTCACCTGTTGCTTCAGCGATAACCACGATGTACACCAAACTCATACTGATGATGGCACTGATTGAAAAGGTAAAGCCATATTTAAAAGGTTCAGGACCACCAATCCAAGCCGCAGAGCCGATTTGCTCAAGGTCGACCATACCGAGTGATAAAGCCACAATGTAACCACCGGCTAAACCGATCACGATAGCGGAAGCCGCAACCGCACCTTTACAGTAAACCGACACGCCAACCACGATCCCCAAAGAGACCAGAGCTAGAAACAGTTTAGGTAGCGTAGCGAATTGTTCGCTGTTGGCGGGAGAGTCTCCGACCCAGTTCATGGCAACCGGTAAAATGGTTAAGCCAATGAGCGTAACCACTACACCACTTACCACGGTTGGGAACAGTTTACGGACCTTGTCCATATAAAAGCTGGCACCAATCACTACGAACGAGCCAATAAGCGCTGAGCCCATAATTGCAGCGACGCCACCTTCGTTACCTATGGAAATGGCCACACCTAAAAAGGCAAAGCTTGAGCCCATTACCACGGGCAGTCGAATACCCACTGGACCAAAACCAAGACACTGCGCGACGGTCACAATACCTGACGCCAAGAGCGCAGCATTGATCAGTGAGACGATCTCGGTGTTGGGTAGGCCGATGGAGGCGCCGACAATAAGGGGGACAGCAACAATGCCACCAATCGAGGCGAGCATGTGTTGTAGAGCAAGTAGGAGGGTTAGCCCATGGGGCGGTCTTTCATTAAGGGTGTACAGAAGTTTCATTTGATATTCCTCTGCCTGCGTTTCCGTTTACAGGCGGTTGGCGGTCAAATAATGACTTCTACAAACTGCGTAGGGTCATAAAAAAGGTGCACCGACTCATTGGGAGCTCTGCTCTCGAGTCATCAATGCAATTAGCTTTCTTAAAAATGTTGTCGTTGCTTGGCTAGCGAACGAGCCAAGCAACGTTTCTGAACGTTCAATGCCGAACTATTCAGGAGAGATAGGATTAACCGATGAACACTAGCTTGGCGATGAAGATAGCCGCTAGGAAGTACATCGAGATAGAGACATCTTTCGTCTTACCTGTCGCAAGCTTAAGTACGGTGTAGGTGATGAAACCCAGTGCGATACCATTAGCGATAGAAAAGGTTAGTGGCATCATCAGTGCGGTAATCGCAGCTGGAGCACCGTTGGTAAAGTCTTTCCAATCGACGTGTTGCATGCTGCTCATCATTACGAATGCTACGTAGATCAGAGCGCCAGACGTTGCGTAAGCGGGGATCATGCCTGCAAGCGGTGATAGGAAAATCGCCGCTAAGAACAAAGCGCCAACCACGATTGCTGAAAGACCTGTACGAGCACCTGCAGCAACACCAGCAGCACTTTCTACGTAACTGGTTACTGGCGGACAACCCACACACGCACCTGCAACGCTCGAGATACTATCGGCTTTGAGTGCTTTGCTCAGGCCTTCAATCTTGCCGGTTTCTGGGTTAGTGAGGTTTGCACGCTCAGCCACGCCCATAAGCGTACCGGCAGTATCGAACATGTTTACAAAAAGGAATGCCAAGATAACGCTGATCATGGATACGTTCAGAGCGCCTGCAATGTCCATTGCCATAAAGGTAGGTGCTAAGCTCGGCGGTGCAGCGAAGAAGCCATTGTATTGTACTAGGCCTAGCCCCATACCGATAAGCGTGACGCTTAAAATACCGATAAGTACCGCACCAAATACTTTACGCTCACTCAGAACCGCAATAATCAAGAATGCGATAG
This sequence comes from Vibrio chagasii, assembly GCA_041879415.1. Lineage (NCBI taxonomy): Bacteria > Pseudomonadati > Pseudomonadota > Gammaproteobacteria > Vibrionales > Vibrionaceae > Vibrio > Vibrio chagasii. The sequence continues at coordinate 1,453,032 of CP090852.1, forward strand.
CTGCAAGTAGGGCTTCTGGCTTGGTGAAATCACCCAGTGAAACCAAAGTTGCAGGGTTTTCGACGACGATGCCCGCTGTTTTCAAACCAATTAGACCTAAGAAAAGACCCACACCGGCAGTCATCGAGTAGCGTAAACTTTCAGGAATACTCTCGATGATCCATTGACGGACCTTGTAGAAACTCATCCCGACAAACAAGATACCAGAGATAAACACCGCACCCAGTGCGACTTCCCAGCTATAGCCCATCTCACTCACAACCGTAAAGGAGAAGAACGCATTCAGACCCATGCCCGGTGCTAAGCCAACAGGCCAGTTCGCAAATAAGCCCATTAATAAACAACCGATAGCGGCACCGATACAGGTTGCAACGAATACTGCGCCAGCATCCATACCTGAAGCGGCCATGATTTGGGGGTTAACGAAGATAATGTAAGCCATCGTCGCGAAGGTAGTGACACCGCCGACTAACTCATTTTTCACACTGCTTCCGTGGGCCTTAATTTTAAAGAATTTCTCTAAAATTCCGTTATTCGCATCTTGGTTGAGTATTTCTGTTTTACTCTCACTCATGTCTGCAAGTCCTTTTATGTTGTGATCCATTTATTGAATACAGCGAAATTTCAATATGAAGTTTTAAGGTTTGTCCTAGCGCTAAGTCTCTATTAACGAGTTTCTCGCGACTCATTTTCTAACTGTTAACGTTGTTAGTATTTTTATATGAGCGTGCTTAATGAACGCGCATCTTTTCAGATGCACGCATGAATCTGTTCGTTGTTTGGTGATTGAGCCTAGATCGATAATCTAGGTATCGGGATTAACTGCCCCGATAAGTAGAGAAACTGTATGGTGAGACTAAAAGCGGAACGTGGTAGTGCGCATCAGGATCATCTAAGCCGAAGCGAATCACTACGTCGTCTAAGAAAGGCACACCATCGAGTTCCACACCTTTGCTTTTATAGTAATCAGCTACGTAGAACACCAATTGGTATTTCCCCGGTCGAAATTCATTCCCGGCCAGAATTGGTGCATCGGTACGACCATCTGAGTTAGTAAGCACGGTCGCCAGCTTTTCAGTGGAGTCTTCGTTGACCTTATAAAGCTCTACCTTGATCTCTGCACCAGGCAAGCCGTGAGTGGTGTCTAAAACGTGTGTTGTTAATCTTCCCATAGTCCTTTAATAGCGCTTTTGGCGCTCCTCTGTTCCGTGGTTTATGTATCCATTTCGACCTTGCAAAAGAGAGCAATTGGTCACTTTGTTAGCACTAACTATGTACGAACTGTACACAATTAGTAAAGCAAATTGTTGGAAAAATGTTAACTAATGTGTCTTTTTATCTGAATTTATAGATGTTGAATATTCATTATTAGTAGTTTTTCGTTTTGTTAAGTAGTTGTTTTTATTTGTATTCGGTTTGGTTTTTTAACTTAAGCAACAAAATCTTTACATTAAGATAAATAATTGTATACAATAAATGTACAGGGGTGAGGTTGCTCGGTTTTGGATAAATCACTAGCTGAATCATTTCGATGGGACAGCTGAAGAGCGGCTAAGCCAACCACTTATGTTAGGAGTACTTGGATGAATAAGGATTATTCAAGAAATTTGATCGGTTACGGAGCTAATCCTCCTAACCCTCAATGGCCAGGTAATGCGCGCGTCGCGGTTTCTTTTGTATTGAATTATGAAGAGGGCGGTGAGCGTTGTTTGTTACATGGAGACGACGAGTCTGAAGCCTTTCTCTCAGAGATCCCGTCAGCACAGCCGATCAAAGGCGAGCGTCACATCAGCATGGAATCCATCTATGAATATGGTAGCCGAGCGGGTGTGTGGCGTGTTCTTCGCTTGTTCGATGAATATGAAATTCCACTGACTGTATTTGCAGTCGCTATGGCCATTGAGCGTCACCCAGACGTAGCTGAAGCCATGGTAGAAGCAGGTCACGAAATCTGTAGCCACGGTTATCGCTGGATAGACTATCAACACATTGATGAGTCAGAAGAGCGTGACCATATGACCAAAGCGATTGAGATTATCCAACAGGTAACGGGTCAACGCCCGCAAGGTTGGTATACCGGTCGTACAGGGCCGAATACTCGTCGTTTAGTCGCAGAAGAAGGTGGTTTCCTTTACGACTCAGATGCCTATGACGATGACCTGCCTTATTGGCACACCGAAACCGGTCATCCACAGCTAGTGATCCCTTACACACTTGATGTCAACGATATGCGCTTTTCAACGGCGCAAGGCTTCAACTCTGGTGAGCAGTTCTTCCAGTATTTAAAAGACACTTTTGACACCCTTTATATGGAAGGCGAAACCGCACCAAAAATGATGTCGGTAGGACTGCATTGTCGTCTTATTGGTCGTCCCGGTCGTATTGCTGCATTGAGACGCTTCTTAGATTACGTAAAACAACATGACAGCGTGTGGCTATGTCGTCGAATCGATATTGCCAACCACTGGCACAAACATCACCCATATAACGGACAACAAAATTAGAACGAACAGCAAGGAGGCTTAACGTGACTGAATTTCGATCTTGCCAACCAACAACCATGGACCGTGACACTTTTGTCGCGCACTTTGCTGATGTTTACGAGCACAGCCCATGGGTTGCTGAGGCGGTGTATGACCAAGGTTTGAATGCCGAAGACGACCACATTGAGAATCTTCATCTAAAAATGGCGTCCACCTTGTTGAATGCCGACCAAGGCAAACAGTTGGCTTTGATCAACGCTCACCCGGATTTAGCAGGCAGAGCAGCAGTAAACGGCGAACTTACTGAGTCGTCGACAAAAGAACAAGCGGGGGCGGGCATTGACCAATGCAGCGCCGAAGAATTTGAAAAATTCACTTCTTATAACAACAGCTACAAAAGTCGCTTCAATTTCCCTTTTATCATGGCGGTGAAGGGAGCCAATCGTTACCAAATTCTTGAGTCGTTCGAGATGCGATTAGGAAATGATAGTGAAACTGAGTTTGCTACGGCGATTCAAGAGATCAACAAGATCGCGATGTTTCGTCTCTGGGATATGTAAGTTAACGGAGTTAACAGCTATCTCAGCCCAGTCTTAGTGCGCTAAGAGCCAGCTTTATAAGCGAATAAGCCACTAAGTTCTCATTTTATTATTACTTGATTAATTTCATAGGATTACACGGAAATGACCCATAAATTTGAACAGTACATCAACCTTGCAGACGAAAAACTCGGCGCAGAAGCTATCTTTGCAACAGACGATTTTTTTGCAGATAAAAGCCGTCTACTCAGCCATGCAGCACCAGAGTGGAAAGACGACTTATACGACGATAACGGCAAGTGGATGGACGGCTGGGAAAGCCGACGTAAGCGTGGCGAAGGTTACGACTACTGTGTGGTACGCCTTGGCTTAGCTGGCACTATCGCTGGCGTTGATATTGATACCTCATTCTTCACAGGTAACTTCCCACCTTCGGCATCAATCGACGCATGTTATTCACCACAGGGTGAGCCAACCGATTCAACAGAGTGGCAAGAAATTCTGCCTTCAATGGCACTACAAGGTGACCACCACCATTTTGAAGACATTGAAAGTGATCAAGTATTTACGCACCTGCGTCTGAACATCTATCCAGACGGTGGTGTTGCACGCCTACGTGTTTACGGCCGACCAAGTGTTGATTGGGACGCAATAGACTCACATCAACAGGTGGATCTAGCAGCCGTTGAGCATGGTGGTCGAGCACTGGCATGTAGTGATGAACATTACGGTAACAAAGCCAATATTTTAGGCCCAGGTCGCGGTGAAAACATGGGTGATGGCTGGGAAACAGCACGTCGTCGTACGCCGGGTAATGACTGGGTTATCGTAGCATTAGGCCACCCAGGTAATATCGAACGTATCATCGTTGATACGGCGCACTTTAAAGGTAACTACCCAGACAGCTGCTCAATTCAAGCGGCTTACGTGAAAGGTGGTACCGATGATCAAGTGGAAACACAAAGCCTATTCTGGCGTGAACTACTGCCTGCTCAAAAGCTGCAAGCGCACGAGATTCACGAATTCATTTCTGAGGTAAACGACCTTGGTGCGATTACCCACGTACGTGCAAATATATTCCCAGATGGTGGTATTAGCCGTTTGCGTCTATTTGGTACGAAAGCGAAATAGGTAAGGAAATCAGTATGAGTAATGGAATACGTCGTTTAACTATCGAACCGTTAACTAAGCAAGCGTTTGCTGAGTTTGGTGATGTTATCGAATCTGATAATAGTGATTTCTTCATGATCAACAGTGGATCAACACGTCGCTACCACAAGCTAGCGACAACGGATGTGCAAGACCAAGGCGGAGAAGCGATCATCAGCATCTTCCAAGCTACGCCGTTGAGCTACCCACTGACCATCAAAATGCTAGAGCGTCATCCACTTGGCTCTCAGGCATTCATTCCATTACTTGGTCAACCCTATTTAATTGTTGTTGCCCCAAAAGGCGGTAACCCATCGTTAGCCAATTGCCGAGCTTTCTTAAGCAACGGCCGTCAAGGAGTGAACTATCACAAAGGGGTGTGGCATCACCCGGTTCTTGCACTTACGGATCAAGACCAGTTCTTGATCGTCGATAGAGGCGGAGAAGGACATAACTGTGATGAAGTTTATTTTGAGAACGACCTAGTGGCATTGCATTTGGAAGATATGCCAACGGAAGACAACAAGGAAGAGCAACGCTTAGCTAAAGCGTTGTGATACAGGAGTTTATTATGGATCCGCATATTACAGAGTGGTTGAATTTAGCAATTCGCTGGATTCACATGATTGTTGGTGTTGCGTGGATAGGCGCATCATTTTACTTTGTTTGGTTAGAGAACAACCTTAACCGAGTTAACCCTAAAACGGGCCTTTCAGGCGACTTATGGGCGATTCACGGTGGTGGTATTTATCACCTAGAGAAGTACAAACTCGCGCCACCAGAAATGCCAGAGCACCTACACTGGTTCAAGTGGGAAGCTTACTTCACATGGATCACAGGTGTGTGTCTACTGGGGGTGGTTTACTACCTCAACGCAGAAATCTACCTCATTGCACCAGGCTCTGGCCTTGATTCAACAACGGCAATCGCAATTGGTATTGGCTCTCTTATCGCAGGTTGGTTTATCTATGACCTACTATGTGATTCGCCGCTAGGCAAAACGCCGGTTCTACTTGGCCTAGTACTTTTTGTTGGTCTAGTTGGTGCAACTTACGGTCTTACGCAAGTGTTCAGTGGTCGTGGTGCTTACATCCATGTGGGTGCCATTATCGGTACCATCATGGTGGGTAACGTATTCCGCGTCATCATGCCTGCGCAGCGCAATTTGGTGAAAGCGATTGAAGAGAAACGCGAACCGGATCCAGCTCTGCCTGCGAAAGGTCTACTACGCTCTCGTCACAATAACTACATGACACTGCCAGTGCTGTTCATCATGATCAGTAACCACTTCCCAAGCACTTATGGTTCGGAATACAACTGGTTGATCCTTGCTGGCCTAGCAATCTTCAGTATCTTGGTTCGTCACTATTTCAATACACGTCATGGCAGTCAGAAGTTCGCATGGACAGTGCCAGTAGCGGCACTGGGTATGATTACTCTCGCGTTTGTTACCTCACCTTACGCGAAAAAACAGATGACTCCGGTAGTGCAAGCACCAGTGGTACAAGAAGCTCCTGTGAGCACGACGGAATCGGCGACTGAAGAGATCGCTTCGAGCAACACGGCTTCAACGGCGGCTGACTCTCAAGCAGTGCCTGCCGACCATGCCAAGCCAACGGCGAGTGCAGGTGTCAGCTTTGAAACCATTAACAAGGTCATTCAAGAGCGCTGTTCAGTGTGTCACTCTGCAACGCCTAGCCACGCCGCTTTTGCTGCTGCGCCAGCGGGTGTAATGCTTGATACGCCAGAAGAGATCAAAGCTAATGTACCTAGGATTGTTGCTCAAACCGTAACAACTCAGGTGATGCCTCTTGGTAACATGACTCAAATGACCGACGAAGAGCGAGCACTCATCGGCACTTGGGTAGAACAAGGCGCTACGATTCAATAACCGTACTTTTTAATAACAGTACTCAGCATCCTTTACCTAAGAGCATGAGTCTTAGGTGAGGCTTGGGGAGAGTTTGGTCTTACGGGCACGCGCCAAACTCATCCCACCCTGTTTCCCCGGTTCCTATAACCGGGGCTTTTTGTTTTTGGACAAAGGAAAAGCTGAAATATCATTCATTTGGTGACTCTATGTGCATATGTAGATTAAAGTGTTTGGAATGAAATGCTATTGGTAATATTCGCTTGAATGCGTTTAAAACTACATGTTCTGCTGACCTTAAATACTATTCAATGTTGGAGTTACGATATATGTCGGGACGAAAGCCTATCCCCAAGGCAGTAAAAAAGGTGCTTCGCACTGAAGTTGGTTTTGGCTGTCCAGTCAAAGGGTGTGGAAACCCTTATCTTGAATACCATCATTTTGATCCTCCAGTAAGCGTGAGAGCTCACAATGAACCCGAAGGTATGATCGCTTTGTGTGCACAACATCATAAGAAAGCAGATGGCGGGGCTTATACGGTGGATCAACTTCATGCTTTGAAAAGGGATAAAGTAAATGCAGGTTTGGTTAAGGGGAGTTTGGACTGGCTACGTAAGGACTTGCTCGCCGTTGTTGGCGGGAACTTTTATTATGAAACGCCAAAGATAATCACTATCGATAATGTAGATCTGGTTTCATTAATAAGAGACGAAGATGGCTATTTGCGACTGAATGTTAATATGCTGAGTTTAGAATCAGAAGAGCGAATCATAATTGAAGATAATTCTTGGGAGAACATTGGCTCACCAACTGATTTAAGAAGCCCTCCACAAGGGAAAGAGTTGGAATTAAGTTATCCCAATGGAGACTATCTATATTTGCGTTTTATAGAGCTAAAAAGTAAAGATCAAGCAATTAAGAAATATGGTTACGATGTGTTCGATGATTTGAGCTTTCCACTAACTGCTGTAGAAGTAAATATAACGATCGCGGGAACAAGAATTGAACTTACTCCTGATAGCTCGAAGATCGGTGATATCAAAATGACAGGGAGCTTATCTTCACACTGCGGTGGCGGGATATTGATTCAAAACACAGGGTTGCATTGGAAGCAAAACCCAGTTTGGAAACGTCAAAATTTGGTTGAACAGACCGAGCACCACAATGTCTTAAAAGTAAACTTTGGTCGTAGATAATTTATTATTTAGACAAATTGAAATTCTCCGTGTGTTAGTAAAATCCCCCGAACTTCCAACTGAACGTTTAACTACAGTTTTATCGATTTTCGCTCAACCAATAACTAAATAACTGATTTAACGAGTTATCCCACACAAGCGACTTGATATGAATCTCTACCCATGGCACTTTCTGTCCCAAGTTGACTTTAAATAGGGAAGAAAATGGAAGACATAGTACTCACACTCTTTAGGTTCGTTGGTGCGTTTTTTCGAATGCTTTTCCAGTTCTTCATTATGGATATCATTTGCTTTAGCGTGGGGTGGGTTGTATCTAAGGTGTTCACTTTAGGGCGTTTTCCTTCGTTTACGCCTGACGAAAAAGAGCGGGAGCGAGTATCTAATATTGGGATTATTAGTATCGTTCTGTTTCTTTTAGCAATAGGCGTATTTAATAGCCTTTAGTGCACTAGTGCTAATTTGAATAGTGAGGACGCATGCAATTTTACCCAGCAGAACAATATCAAGCTGCTTGCCATGAGATGTTTGAACGATACGAACGTGATATCAAGAAGCTACTCCTTAACGCGAGAGTTGAGCACGTCGGCGCATCGTCCATTCCGTTGGCCGTATCTAAGGGCGATTTAGATATCTTCGTTGGCGTTGAGTCCAACGAGCTTGAGGATGCTGTAGAACGACTTACAACACTCGGCTTTAAAGAGAAACTCGATACGCTAAGAACGCCCGAATTGTGCATGTTGGAATCCATATCCTCTGAAGATGTGGCATTGCAAGTGGTCGCCAATGGTTCTGAGTTTGGATGCTTTCTAACGTTTCGTGACAAGCTACGTGCAGCTCCTGCCTTAGTTAAGCAATACAACGCTCTCAAAATGTCTTGTGAAGGTTGGCCGCAAGAAGAGTACCGTGAAAAGAAAGCGACTTTTATCGAGCATGTGTTGGCTTTGAAATAGCACCAGTACGCTTCACCTCTAATTGTCCAATTGACAAAAATCCTATTAATACAAACTGTTAGGTCAAAAATCAACACCTCTGGAAATTTACTTTCTTAAATTCCCTTCAACCTATCTTATTGCGTTTCATAGTCGAAATTTAAGCAACTAAGCTCACATATATTGCATGGTGTATTAGTTTTGGTATTTGTTTGTGTTATGTTTTTCTCGATTTTATAAAGCGTGTCTTATCTATTGAAAGCAAAGTGTTTTCTTTCGAATTAATTTCAAGATTTGTCTATCAGTACATCAACCTAACGCTATCAAAAATCGATTTCTCGACGTTCATAATCAATATCACTTTAGGAAAGGACATGTCTGAAGTAGTAGAAAATACACCCGAAACTGTGCTCGCATCTCGATGGTCTCGCTTTTGGGCGTTTGTTATCGATGGCCTCATTTATGCGACTGCTATGATTCCAGTTGCTTTATATACCAATTTGTTCGATCGAGCCCTTTCTAATGGGGCCGTTGAATTACACGAACAAATAATGATGTTTATATATGGTTGGGTGGTGTTCCTATTGTGTCATGGCTACTTACTGCAGAAGAAGGGACAAACGATTGGAAAAAATGTAATGGAAATTGCGATTGTTGATATGGACGGTAGGCAAATAGGACTGTTCAACATAGTGATCAAACGAATTTTACCTATAAGCATCTTTGTTTATATTCCTGTTATTGGTCAGTTTATATCGATTCTTAATTACCTGTTTGTTTTCCGAAAAAATAGACGCTGCTTGCATGATTTAATCGCAGGCACTCAGGTGGTTAGTGTGGCGGTGCCCAGAAATCTAGATTTCAGTACTATCGAATAATTCCAAAGTAAGGTTTGTCTCGATAATTACATGCTCAAATAAACAGCACTAGCTCCAATTCTTGGTGCTGTTTTTACTTTCCCCTTACACTCTTTTCTCATATCGCTCTTAGTATCAAACCACTCCTTGTTTAACAGCAAGTAACTCATTATGAAGAACTTCTTCGATAGCGAACTCATGCTCTCTAGCTCTTTGAATTTCGTTTTTCTATCACTGGGGCTGACGCTCCTTTTACACCTTCCTATTTGGTGTGGGTTTAATTTGAGCCGACGAAAATGGAAACTGATGGACTATTTGTGGCCGTTACTGGCGGGTATTGGGATGCTCGGTGCTGTGTCTGAAATTCGTGCCAAAGTCGCAGGTGACTGGGTCGAGACCGAGCAAACCAGAGCTGTGGCAATTTTAGAATCTGTACAGCAGTTTTCTTTGGATAAGTTAAGAAGTGATGTGTGCAATGGACAACCATCACTAGACAATCATGGGCAGCACCATGAAGCGTGTTTGTGGTATTTGAACACTGCGATGACGTTTAAAGATGTGGATTTCACTCTGTTGCCAAATGCGGCTGATTTTACGGTTCCTGCACCTAGCGTACCGTTAGTGGAAAGCGATGCAGTTTGGGTGAGTGGGATGCTGAGCCAGTATGAAAAACAGAAAAATCAATACATAAAAACCAGAGAGGCACAGGTAAAGCAGCCATTAGAGAGCCTCTTCTGGTATGTGAGTCCTTACTTAGTGTGCTTCGCGATTGCTCTGCGCCTAACTAAGGTGACAGCAGAGCTTAAGTTAGATAAGTGCGCACAGTAAGTGACGACTTACTGGTGAGATGAAAAAAGAGCCTAGGGTGTAGGCTCTTTTGATTTACATCGAAGGTAAGTTCAGTGACATTTCATGTTTGAACCTGCCTAGCTGTTAACGGTTAGGAGATTAGTGGTAATTTACTACCAACGAAGCATTCATATCGTACCCCATGGTGACATCGGTATCGCCATCGACAAGATAGACATTATCGGTGGTCAGTTTTGATGAAATCACGCCTTCTACCCACACTGGATACTGAACGGTTTCTACTTTGTAACCCTCAGGGTAAGAGACTCTCACAATTTGGTTCGCGGGTGGTGGTGGCATGTGTATACAAGCTCCAGCAGTAGGAACTAACAAGAATTCGGTAGCGACGAGTGGAGCTGAGAAAGCAATTGGAACCAGGAACCCAGGTATACGTACCTTCTTACCGTCAAAGTCGTGAGTGACTGTTTCTGATGCTCGCTGTTGATTCGCGATGTACTCTGAACGCAACTTCAGTAATTCATCGGCGTCTAGCCCTTCCGATTTCAATGTTTCTTTGAGGCTGGCTAACTCATCATTACTCTTTGGGTCGTCATACTGGCTTAAGGTGAATATTTTTTGAAGAGTCAGTTTTTGTTGATAGCTGATCTCAGGCAATACGATTTGGTTCTGTGCATGTACCGGTCTCAGGTCTTTCCAATCGAGTTCTGTTGGTTCACTAGCTAGGCTACCAAACGAAACTATGGATACAAACAGCGCGATAAATCTAATCAATGTTTGGCTCGCTATTGGTTGGTGTTAGGTCGTTTCAAGTGGTTCATCGGCTTGTAACAGCCGATGAACCAAGCTTTATCTATGAGCTATGACTTTGAAACTTGATGTCTAAAGTGTGTTTTTGTAGATAACACCATCTTTCATAATGAGCTTAATGCTTTCTGGTGAGTCTGGTCGCTTATCGGCACCAAACCATTGGTCACCGGTACCTACCACAGAAAAGTCTTCGAATGGGTTACCATCAAGTAGCAGGATATCTGCGTATGCGCCTTTCTCAATCACACCCAGTTTCGCATCTGGATATGGGTTCATGAAGTCACCTGATAGTGTGGCAATTTCACCACCGACAGACGTAAGAGTTTTCAATGATTCGTAAGGACCAAAGAAGTCATTGTTTAGCTTTTTCTCGTAAGCGATTTGAATGTTACAAGCATCAACAGAGCCTACACAGTCAGTCTGGAAGCCACGAGGAGCTGGACACTTCTTCATATTCGGGATGTAGTCTTTAAACGCGGCAGAAGCCGATTTTGCTTTAGCTAAACTTGATGCAACGTTCTTAACTGCAGGGATCTCAAGAAGGTTAGGGTCGAACGCGGTAAGGTTAGTGGTGATGTACGCTCCTTTTTCTTCCATGAGTTCTGAAATCTCACAGTCAAACATAAAGCCGTGCTCGATCGATTTAACGCCTGCGTTTAGTGCGCCAATGATCGCCTCTTTACGATAGGAGTGCGCCATTACGTAGCTGCCGTAAGTATCGGCTACTTCAACTGCTGCACCGACCTCTTCTGGTGAGCCTGCCAATAATTGCCATGGGTCAAAGGCGGATACCACACCACCGGATTGCATGTATTTCAACTGAGTTGCACCCATGCGGAAGTTGTTACGAGCGTACTTCTTGACTTCGGCAACGCTATCGACTTCTTGTGCCATATTCAAACGGCTAAAGTTGGTTTCTTCACCGACAGGGGCGGTGTAGTTAGCAAAGTCGGCGTGTCCGCCACGAGTACTCAAAAATGCACCGGATGGGTAATAACGAGGCCCAATAATTTGCCCTGCATCGATGGCTCGTCTTAGGCCACCGTTGGCTCCGCCTGCATCACGAACTGTGGTGAAACCTTGCATCAGGTACATCTCTGCCATACGCGTTCCGTGTATTGCGAAATCTTCCCATGTGGTGTTCGATTCCATCGTTGGCAAGCTTGGGCCCATTAGCATCAAGTGCGCATGGTTTTCGATAAAGCCTGGAGTTAAGGTTTTGCCTGTACCGTCTATCACTACGGCATCGTCGCGAACATCAATTGTTTTTGCTGAAATGGAGGTAATGATGTTGCCTTCGACCAATACAAAGTGGTCTTCGTACAACTTGTTTTCAGTGCCGTTGAAGATATCGACATTTTGAAATAACGTCTGTGGTAGTTGAGCCTCTTGTTCGGCATAGGCAAACGACGCTACCAATGCGAGTGAAGAGGCAAGCAAAGTCTTCTTCATTTTTTATATCCTTATAATTAACGTAGAACTGAACTTATTGAAGTTAAGCCATTGTTAAATATAGGATGAGTATTGGGGTTTTGCTGTGATAAATATGTTGATTACGAGATGTGTCACCAAATGGCTACTTTGCTTTTAAGAACCCTTACTTACTGTCACTTAATTAAAGTTGTATCTCACACCAAGTTGTAGTTGAGGCCCATAAATCCCGTTATTCTTAGAAGATATCGAGAACGCGGCTTTATCCGTTGCATGGAATCTCGCGCCAAACGTAAAGATCGAATGCTCTCCATTTGCCCCCACCATGACATTTGCCTCTACTCGTTGAGTAATCCAGGCACGAAGCCCTGCGTTGAATTCAATAAAGGTTTTGCTTTTCCCCGGAGCGTAAGATCCTTTGTTGTAATGAATTAATAATTGAGTATTGAGATCGATGGCTTGGTTGATAGGCCCGTAAACTTGAGGCCCGATATAGACGTCATAGTTGTCTTCATCGAGATCGGCATTTGAGCTTACCCCACCCAGAAGCGCAAGGCTGTCATTGATATCTCGTCCCCCTTCCAAACTAATACCATTTGGCTTTGTTTGAATCCCAAGCTCTACAAAATCTGTAGTGAAATTTGCAGCAGACAATGCTTGGTGAGAGAAGGTACATAGCAGTAGAGGTATTAAATTTTTAATTTTCATATGACTTATAAAGGTAATGCCAGCGGGGCGAAAATCGGATGGTATTTTATTAATTAAGTAAGTTGAGGAAGATGAAGTTCGAGGAGAATAAAGTCAAAATAAATAAAATATTTTGTTGTTCATTTTTGCACTTTTGTTCAGGAGATGCGGTGAGAGAAAGAATGATATAAACCTTATTTTATATTGAATTTCTATTTTGGGCTTTTATTAAACATTAACGTAAAAATCAACAATGATATTTATTCTTAGGGTGGGAACTTTATGTTTTTATCTTGTGTGTCTATTCGGAAGTGGACATTAAGTCTACGTTTAATGTTAGGAATAAATGCATGAAGAAAATCATTGGCTTAATATTACTGGCTTCACTTACTGCATGTGGCGGCGGTGGTGGTGGCGGAGGTAATACTTCGAACAACAACAGCGCGGCTTCTAAAACGTCTTCAGAGCGTTCAGCCCTTAAGCTGAGTGCCAGTCAGTTAAAGAAACTGAGCACTGTAGAGTTTTCGTCTGGAAGCATTACTGGCTTTGAAGCACCAAGCAACTCCAATTAAAAGCTAGAAGGAATATTAAGTTATGTCAAAGATACTATTACCTCTAGTTATTGGGGTTTCATCAATAACAACATCGGCCTACGCTAACGAAGATAATAACCTGCAGGGATACTATAAATCTAAAGCTGCAATTAAATTCGCTGTAGATAAAATTCAACAAAATAAAGTTGAATTCATGAATCTAGATGAAGCAATTTCTTCTCTTACTGCTAATTCTTCTCCTCAAACTCTAAGCTCAATTGATGATATTGCTAATTCTAAATCAGCACACAGTGATATCTTTTTAGCAAAGTCAAAAGAGTTCAACTTAAATAACCAAGTTTGTGTGATCACTAAAGATGGCGCTACGATTGCTTTTGAAGTTGAAGACGGCGCAGCGAATTGTGCTTTTGACGTGAATAAAGTAGACAAAGCAATGGCAAAGACGACAAGTGGTCTTGTTTTCTTTACTCGCTATGGATCTGCTGACGAGACCCAATACTCTATCGATAAAATCAGCCTGAATGGGCAAGAAATATCAAACACCTTCTTATTTAAATTCAAAGGTAAGTTGGTAGGTGATCTTGCCAAAGTGAAGAAAGCGCCTTCCGGTGAGTTCACCATCGAGCATTACATGGATTACGGCTCGGAAGATGGCCAGAAAATTGGTTACCGAGCGTACCAGTGGGCTGACAACTTTGCTGATGGCCAAGATGCTATCGTAAATTCTTTTGCGTACCTATACGGTTCTAACGTTAGTTTAGAAAACACTAAGACACCGTACTTCTGGGCGATAAAAGATACAGTATCTCCTTCTAAAGGTAACTCTGATTTCTATTTTGCTTCGACGGTTAGTCGTATGGCTCGCTCAACAGACAACAAGATCACGCAAAAAGATAAGTATTCAAAACAGTCTCCGTCAGACTTGATTGCTTATAACTTTAATAATGCGAATAAACTGGTTGGCCTAAGCCCTGATGCTTGTACGATCAAACAAATCGCTGATGGCGAGAAAACGCTGACTTGGTACAAAGGTTTCAACCGAGACGAGAATTGTACTGCAACTGCAGCCGACCTTGCGGGACGCGAGAAAGTGACGTCTGCAACGCTTACTAATGATGGTAGTAAGAAAATCTCAGCAACTAGCCTAAATGCAAGTGCACTTGAGACGCTTAAAGCTGTGGATCTAGAGTCTTCAACAGCATCTGATTTAACGGATAGCGACTTCGCTGCAATGAAAGCGAAGTACGACGGTGCAGTGAAGAAATACAGCAACTTCAATAGCATTCAGTTCTGGAAGTAAGCCTCTTACCTCCATCCTGATGAAAAAAATGGGCAGTCTATCTGCCCATTTTTTGTGCCTGTCGTACAGCGGTCTCGCAGTAATTTTTAGGACATCGACAAGGCAAAAGACAGCAGTATCGGCAGCGTTACCACACTTAAGAAGTTGCCAAATAAAACCATTGAGGCAACTTTAGGTGGCTCTACGTTGAATCTTTCTGCAAACAGGTAATTCATCACAGCAGGTGGCAGCATGGTGAACAGTACCATCATCTGCAAGTGTAGAGTGGGTAGAGGAATGAAGAAGTAGATGATCGTAAAAGCGATCGCTCCAGTGAACAGAGATTGCGCTGTACATAACAAGCCGACTTTCAGACCGCTCAGTCTTAAGTTGACCATTTGTGAGCCCAGTGACAACAGCATGATAGGAACAGCAGCTTGCCCAAGTAGCGATGTGGCTTCGTAGATAGGATTCCACACTGCAATGCCGGATAAATTTAGTGTCATTGCTAATAAAGCAGCCAAGAATATTGGCATCTTGAAGATCTGTTTGATCGGGTTACCTTCGCTTAATAACGCTAAGCCTACACTGATATGAACACACGCCGATACCACAAATAGCAGTACCGCTGGGGCTAATGCACTCTCGCCAAAAGTATAAGTGAACAGGGGAATCGCAAGGTTGCCGCTATTACGAAACATGTGTGGCGGTGCCCAAGCTTTGAAGTTGAGCTTAAAGATCTTACAGATTGGAATCATCAGCAGTGCGGGCACTAACACCGCAACCAAAGAGGCAGAAATCAGCGGCAGTTGTTCGGTGTCGAGTGGCATGGTGGTCAGCGATGCAAACACCAAAGCAGGGATACAAACATCCATGTTGATGCGATTGATTGGCTTGAAATCGGGCTTAAGCCAACGACCGACTGCAAAGCCAGCACTGGCGAGTGCAAAAACGGGAAACAGAATGCTAACGACCTGTTCGAACATAGAATTCCTTTCTAAGCGTGTGTTGTTTTAAGCGGACAATAGTTTTAAACGGACAATATTTGGTCTACCACCGTCTAACGTACCAACATAACTTGGCTGCGTCATGGGTGTTGAGCACACCACTGGCAATAATTTGTATTTCTTTGAATGAAGCACAAAAAAGACCAGTGGCGTTAGCAACTGGTCTTTTAAGGCTAGGCGAATCTGGACGGGTTCTTTAACAACAAAGGTTACCTAACAACAGTGAGTTATTCGCTAACTCACAAGCTTTTTGTAATCTTTGAAATTGACGTCGTAGGCTTTCTCACCGTAGATGTAAGTCTCGCTGACGGTTCTGTCGTCACCCAAGCTCATCAGTACAAATAGTTTTTCTTCAAGCTTGGTCGCTTGTTCCATTCTGAAGCGCATCAGTTGTGTCGCGTGCAGATCTAACACGACGAAATCGGCTTCTTTGCCTACTTCTAAGTTACCGATTTTATCTTCTAAATGCAGAGAACGTGCGCCACCTAAAGTTGCCAAAAACAGCGATTTAGCAGGGTGAAGTTTCTCTTGTTGAAGCTGCATGATTTTGTACGCTTCGCTCATGGTTTGCAGAATCGAGAAGCTGGTACCAGCGCCAACGTCTGTCCCCATTCCAACACGAATACCGTGCTCTTCCATTTTTGGTAGCTTGAATAAGCCAGAGCCTAAAAACAGGTTTGAAGTAGGGCAGAAGGCGATTGCAGAATCGGTATCCGCTAGGCGTTTGCATTCGCAGTCTGATAGGTGAATACCGTGTGCAAATACTGAACGCTTATGCAGCAAGCCATAGTGGTCATACACATCTAAATAGCTGTCGCGTTCTGGGAACAATTCTAGAACCCAATCGATCTCTTTTTTGTTTTCAGAAAGGTGAGTGTGCATGTAAACGTCTGGGTACTCTTCGAGTAATTTCCCAACCGTCGCCAACTGTTCTGGCGTACTGGTTGGTGCAAAACGTGGCGTTACTGCGTAGTGTAAGCGACCTCGGTTATGCCATTTCTCGATGAGTTCTTTTGAGTCTTCATAGCCAGATTCAGGAGTGTCGGTGAGGTAATCGGGCGCATTGCGATCCATTAAAACCTTACCTGCGATCATACGTAGGTTACGTTTCTCAGCTTCTTCAAAGAACACGTTCACTGACTCTTTGTGCACGGTGCCAAACACTAGTGCTGTCGTGGTGCCGTTGCTCGCCAGTTCGTCTAGAAATAGCTTTGCCACTTTGTGTGCGTAGACTGGGTTTTTGAAACGTTTCTCTTCTGGGAAGGTGTAGTTCTCTAACCAATCAAGTAGCTGCTCACCGTAAGACGCGATCATCCCCGTTTGAGGGTAGTGGATGTGCGTATCAATAAAACCAGAGGTGATCAGTTTGTCTTTGTATTCTTTTACTTCGAGTGTTTTAGGCTGACGTGCCAATACGTCATCGGCATGGCCTAAATCGACGATGTGGCCATTCTCAACCACTAAAACACCGTCTTCAAAATATTCGTAAGACTCATCGATACCGACGTCTTTTGGGTCGGCTACGCTGTGTAAAATACTGGCGCGATAAGCTTTGCGTTGCGTTGTCATGTTTACTTCCTTTTAATGACTTCAGTAACGTTATGGCTACCGAAGCTTTGCGACTTGTATTAGGCGATCTTCTCTTCCAAAGGAGGTTCACCTACATCGCTTGATTGACTGTGTTGATCGGTCAAATCCTGATTTTGATATTGTTTGGTTGGGCGCTTTTGTTCAAGCGCTTGGCCCTGATAGTGTGCGATCAGTTCACCCGCAACCGATACCGCGATTTCAGCGGGATGTTTGCCATTCACAGCGCTAATGCCAATCGGACAAATCATAGTTTCAATTTGTTCTTGGCTGTAACCACGTTGCTCTAAGCGGAAGTCAAACTTCTTACGCTTAGTCAGCGAGCCGATCATGCCGAAGTAACGGCTGTCTTCACGGTCGATAATGGCTTTCGTTAAATCGAAATCAAGCTGGTGGTTGTGGGTCATTACTAGGTAGTAGCTATTCGGTGGCATGTGTTTAACTTCGCCAACCGGATCGTCGGTGACTAGCTTTTTGACACCGTGAGGAAGCGTGTCAGGGAACACTTCTTCACGTTCATCAATCCAGGTCACACGGAAGGGTAGGGTCGCGACAATGTGCAGCAGCGCTTTTGCCACATGGCCAGCGCCAAACAGCACGAGGTGGTTCTGTTGAGTGCCAATCGGTTCAAAGCTTAATGTTGCCATTCCACCACAACATTGGCCTAAACGAGCCCCTAGGTTAAAGCGTTCCACTTTGAGCGATTTTTCACTGGCAATCAGCATTTCACGCGCCATTTTAGTGGCCACATGTTCAAGGTGACCACCACCAATCGTAGCGATGATTCGGTCACGAGTGACAAGCATCTTGGTACCTGCATCACGTGGCACTGAGCCCCTGTCTTCAAGCACTGTCACCATGACACATGGTTCGTAGTTCTCTTCCAGTTTTGCCAGTTCGTGAATCCAATTATCCTTAAACATATGTCCTCCTAAATCCCTTCTGTGCTTCCTTAGCTGTTTATTACGCCCTAAGCCATATCTGTCAGCTCTAAGCCGTTTCTGATTGAGCATCGGCCGAAGTCGGGGCTGTTTCAGAGACTTCCTGAATCGCCATCAAAATACGCTCTGGCGTTGCTGGTGTGTTGAGCTTAGGAATCGCACCATCAACAGCTACATAGCTAATCGCATCTTTCAATGCACTCCATACCGACATACCCAACATGAAAGGTGGTTCACCCACGGCTTTCGAGTTGAATACTGTGTCTTCTGGGTTGCTGCGGTTTTCCAAAAGGTGCGTTCTGAAATCAATTGGCATATCAGCAATCGCAGGGATTTTGTAGCTTGCTGGGCCATTGGTCATCAAGCGACCTTGTTGGTTCCATACCAACTCTTCTGTCGTCAACCATCCGACACCTTGCACAAAGCCGCCTTCGACTTGGCCGATGTCAATTGCAGGGTTCAGTGAAGCGCCTACGTCATGCAAAATATCAACACGTAGAATCTTGTTCTCGCCAGTGAGAGTATCGATGATGACCTCTGAACATGAAGCACCATAGGCGTAGTAGTAGAACGGGCGACCGCGCGCCTTCTCGTGATCGTAATAGATCTTTGGAGTGCGGTAGAAGCCAGTGCTCGATAGCGAGATTTGGTTAAACCAAGCCAGTTCAACAAATGAGTTGAAGGTCATGATCTCATCGCGGATCTGCACCATGCCGTTCTTGAACACTACCTCTTCTGGAGACACTTTGAAGTGTGCAGAAGCGAAGTCGATCAGGCGCTGCTTAATGGTTATTGCTGCGTTTTGCGCGGCTTTACCGTTGAGGTCGGCGCCCGATGAGGCTGCGGTTGGTGATGTGTTCGGAACTTTGTCTGTGTTTGTAGCGGTGATCTGTATACGTTCGACATCGACTTGGAACTCCTGTGCAACGATTTGTGCCACTTTGATGTTCAAGCCTTGCCCCATTTCCGTACCACCGTGATTCAAATGAATACTGCCATCGGTATAGATATGGATAAGCGCACCTGCTTGGTTCAAGAAAGTCGCAGTAAACGAGATGCCGAATTTCACAGGTGTGATAGCAAGACCTTTCTTCAAGATAGGGCTTTGCTTGTTGAACTCAGCGATTTCTTTACGACGTGCGTGATAGTCACTGCTGCGCTCAAGTTGTTCGGTTATCTCAGGTAAAAAGTTGTCTTCAACGGTTTGGTAGTAATGGGTTACGTTACGGCCTTCTTCGCCGTAGTAGTTCGCCTTACGTACTTCCAAAGGATCTTTTTTCAGGTAACGCGCAATCTCATCCATGATGTGTTCGATAGTCATCATACCTTGCGGGCCACCAAAGCCACGATACGCAGTGTTCGACGCTGTGTTGGTTTTGCATCGATGACCAACCACAGTTGCATCGCCTAGGTAGTAAGCGTTGTCTGAGTGGAACATTGCACGGTCGACGATAGAGCTTGATAAGTCTGGCGAGTAACCACAGTTACCTGCAACGGTAATGTCAGCACCTTGAATCACCCCATTGTCGTCGAAGCCGACGGTGTATTGGTTGTAAAACGGGTGTCGTTTACCGGTTTGTTGCATGTCTTCGTTACGAAGTAGGCGCATTTTGGTCGGTCGGCCTGTCAGGTGGGCAATCACCGCTGCCATACACGCAGGAGAGGCTGCTTGAGTCTCTTTACCACCGAAACCACCACCCATACGACGCATATCAATCACGACTTTGTGCATCGGTACGCCAATCACTTCCGCAACCAGTTTTTGAACTTCGGTCGGGTTCTGTGTTGAGGTGGAGACGATCATGCCGCCATCTTCGGTTGGCATCACGCTACTGATTTGAGTTTCTAGGTAGAAGTGCTCTTGGCCACCGATCTCTAAGTCACCAGAGATCACGTGTTTCGCTTTTGCCAATGCTGCTTTTGAGTCACCACGCTGTTGAGTGTGGCTCTCTGTCACGAAGTGCTCTTTTGCTAGCGCTTCTTTAACATCAAGGATGGCAGGTAGCTCTTCGTATTCAATAATGGCTGCATGTGCCGCTTTACGTGCTGTTTCTAGATCGTTTGCTGCTACGGCAATCACGGGTTGACCGTAATATTCTACTTTGCCGTCAGCAAGCAGTGGGTCACCCGGTAGGATTGCACCGATATCCAGCTCACCCGGTACGTCTTTGGCTTGGATAGCAATGGCTACACCTTCAAAGTCGTAACACGGTGATACGTCGATTTTAGTGATCTTCGCGTGTGCTTGAGTGCTCAGGCGTGCGTACACGTGCAGTTGATTTGGGAACTCTAGGCGGTCATCAATGTATACCGCTTCGCCCGTTACTTGTTTGGCAGCACTGTCGTGTTTAACGCTTTTACCCACGCCAGTTTTTAGGTCTTGTTTTGCAATGGCAACCATCTCTTCGTGGGTCATCGCATGCTTGTTTGAATTAGACATAAGACGTTACCCTTGTTTCGATTCGGTTGTTTTTGTTCTGTTGTTCAATGAAGTAGCGACGCAGCATGTTAGCCGCCGACAATGAACGGTATTCTTGGCTTGCACGGAAATCTGATAGCGGCTCAAAGTCGTTATACAGTTCTTGCATCGCTAACTTAATATTAGCGTCTGTCCATGGTTTGCCTAATAACGTATTTTCACAACGAGTTGCGCGCTTAGGCGTTGCAGCCATACCACCAAAGGCGATACGAGCGTGTGTTACCTTGCCTTCTTCGACTTGAATATCAAACGCACCACATACTGCAGAGATGTCATCGTCTAAACGTTTAGATAGCTTGTAAGCTCGGAAACTGTCATTGGCTGGTTTAGGGATGATGATTTGCTCAATGAACTCACTCTCTTTTTGAGCTGTCACCTTGTAGCTGATGAAGTAATCTTCGATCGGCATGATGCGAGACTCATCACCACAGCGCAGTTTGATTTTCGCATTAAGCGCAATCAGCAGGGGAGGCGTATCACCGATAGGAGAAGCATTGGCAACATTACCGCCGATGGTGCCTTGGTTGCGTACTTGCAGCGAAGCAAAGCGGTGTAACAGCTCACCAAAATCTGGGTAGTGTTTTTTCAGAAGTGAGTAAGAGTCGCTGATTGGAAGGTTGGCACCAATGATTAAATCGGTGTCTGTCTCTTCACATACCTTCATGTCTTCAACAAGGTTTACGCTGATCAGTGTTTCAATCTCACGATGGAATTGCGTGACTTCCAGTGCTAAATCCGTACCGCCAGCAACCAGCTTAGCGTTCGGGTGGGCTTGAAAAAGCTTGGCCAACTCATCAGTACTTCTCGGGGAAAAAGCAGTGAGGTGGCCAAGACGTAAGTTGGCTTCGGTGTCTTGAATGCTTTCTAGTTTCTCGATGGTTTTGCGCTCGAGTTCAGCAAATTGATCAATCAAAGGTTGGTCTGTTGAAAGTGACATTGCGGCATCAACAATAGGGCGGTAGCCAGTACAACGACATAGGTTACCAGCCAATGATTCCATGACGTCTTCTTTGCTTGCATCTGGTTTGTTTTTACCAAGCGCAAACATCGACATGATGAAGCCCGGTGTGCAGTAACCACATTGGGAGCCGTGAAAATCGACAACCGCTTTCTGTACTGGGTGTAATGACTTATCTCGGTTTTGCAGATCTTCTACTGTGATCAGCTGCTTACCGTGTAACGCTGACACAAATGTAAGGCAAGAGTTCACCGAACGGTATTGCAGTTGTCCATCAACTACTTCACCGAGAACGACGGTACATGCGCCACAGTCACCTGACCCACAACCTTCTTTGGTACCTGTTTTATTTATCTTGGTACGAAGGTAATTGAGCACTGTCATATTCGGCGACAGATTGTCTTCACGTCTTATTTCCTGATTGAGCAAAAAAGTAATCAAGAGACCTCCTTGTAAATCGACATTGTTCCATGTGTATTCTTTTTGACTTCTAGGTCAATAATTATCCATCCTGACCCTATGGTCAACTATTTATTTACAAAAATGCAACAATGAGGCGTGTATTTAGATTGTATACAATCTAGTTTTATTTTTAGAGCTATGTTTTATATGGAGTTTTGCTAGAGGTGTTCAGTTTTATGCTGTGAATGAATTGTTGGCTATGTATACAAAATAAAGACAAGGTTTTTGGCGTTTGTGGAATTATGTAAACGAGAGAAAATTTGTCGTTTAGGTCTGAATGGGGGGGGAGTTAGAGGTGAAAATGAACCGATCTTTGTGTTTAGTATTTTGGAGAGGGCACAAAAAAGAGAAGTAAACACAGAGGCTTACTTCTCTCCCGTCTTGTTAATAAAAAGTTGTTAACAAAAAGCTGCTAAAAGAAGGTTGGTAACAAACAATTGCTAGCGGCTCGCTAGAAATTGTTTGTTACGATTTGCTTTTAAGTAGGTCAGAGAACACAACATGTAGATCGCTAGACGCTGTGCTGCTGTCTAGATTGAGCTTAGAGCGAATGTGATTAAGGTGCTCTTGCATGAGTTCAACGGCTTGTTCTTCATCACCAGACTCAATCGCATCAAGTAACCCTTCGTGTTCATCTAAAGAACAGTTCGAGTGATTACCTGTTTCGTATTGAGCGATAAGCAGAGAGGTTTGTGACACTAAGCTGCGTTGGAACGCGAGCAGGGGAGCATTTTCTGCCATTTCAGCCAGTTTGATATGGAACTCACCAGACAGTCGTAAACCAGAGCCGTAGTCACCTTGTTCAAAGGCGCAGTTCTCTTTTGCGACCAGCTTTCTGCACTCTTCAATTTGCGCTTTAGTTGCATTTTTAACGGCAAGCTCTGTGATAGCAATTTCCATCACTTCACGTGCTTTGAAGATTTGCTTGGCTTCATCTACCGTTGGCGCAGCAATCATGGCACCTCGGTTAGGACGGATAACCACAACTTGCTCCAAAGAGAGACGCAGCAAGGCACGGCGAATGATTGTGCGGCTAACTCCGAAGATTTCTGCTAGTGCTTCTTCGCTTAATTTTGTGGCTGGCGGCAGCCTTTGTTCTAATATTGCGTCGAAGA
The DNA here is from genome assembly GCA_041879415.1 of Vibrio chagasii. Taxonomy (NCBI): domain Bacteria; kingdom Pseudomonadati; phylum Pseudomonadota; class Gammaproteobacteria; order Vibrionales; family Vibrionaceae; genus Vibrio; species Vibrio chagasii. The sequence continues at coordinate 1,476,172 of CP090852.1, forward strand.
TATGGCAGTAAACAACATCGTCTTGAGTCTGGCCTGTTACTTTTGTTTTTACACCTTTGGAGACAGAGTTTTTGAGAGCTGTCATAGAGATAAGGGCCCTTGTTTAGTCGAGTCGAGTTGGTCGAGAATAATTCATGAGTATTAATCTATATTGTATACATTTATCCATACAATGCCACCGGATGAAAGTGCGAGGTACGCTTATTTGTTAATGACTTATAACATTTAGTTTGCAGGGAACTGTGCCAAATATTCCGTTTTAAGCCACTCTCTCGATTGTTAAACGCGGTTATCACCACAGCTGTAAGCAACGATCTGGCTGATTTCGCTCAGGCTACGACCTGATTGCTGCTGCCACTCGTTAAAAGCTTTACTTGCCGCAACTTGGGCTCGTTTGGTGTTACGTCCGCTGTCGATCACATCCGTACTTCGCAGGTGCGCTTCAACGTCAGAAGACAGAATGAAAGTGTCTTTACCCATTTGGCGCAGGGTGTAGGCGCCTGTATTTCCGCCCAATCTCTTGCCATGTTTTTTCAGGTAATCCCACAATTCTGTAATTCGTTCTGAAGGCCAGTCGGCAACCATTTGTGAGAATGAATCCGCTTCACGCTTGGCATTGCGGATCATCATGGCATTAGCAGGGATCGTCATGACTTTAGTGAGGTGACGAATAATACGCGGGTCTTGCGCTTTCTGTTCCCACATTTCATTTGGCAGCATCAGCATTTTTTCGATGTCGAATCCAAAGAACACTTCTTCAAATTGTGGCCATTTCTTTCTCACCACATTCCAAGAAATACCACACTGGAACACCTTTTCAGTAAAAGCTGCTAGCCAGCGGTCGTCGGTGATTTGTGATAGCTGGGCTTGTGATAGAGGTGCTCGAACAATCTTTTCGAGTTCGGCTGCTCCACCTTTACGATGGGCCGCACGTTGATAAATGGTGTCGAATTTTTCTTGGGTCATTGAAGGTTCCAAATTAATGCGATTTTCTATGATATGGGGTCGAATCTGGCAATTAAAACGATTCTGTTAACTAAAGTAAGTCTGTTAATTAAAGCGGACAAGCCGATTAAAACACGCTAGCTGAGCTTTAATTCCATTTGGTACAGAGGCCAGGTGTTTCCATTGAATTCTTTGCATTTTGGTTCTTTGTCGACCACTTGAAAGCCCGCTTTGTCGTAGCAACGTTTTGCTCCGATATTTTGCTGAAAGACCGCTAAGCTAATGGTGGTGATATCAGGGATTTGCTTTGCGGCTTTCAATGCACTTTCTATCATGGACTGTCCAAATCCTTTACCACGCTGATGTGGATGAATGGCGACTCGGCAGAAGCGAAGTTCACTGTCTGACATACGTTGGAATTCCATAAATCCGATCAGTCCAGTGTGATTGCCGTTCGAACTTGGTTCAGTGAGAGCACGAGACTCAGAGAAGGTATAAAGCTCAACTTGAGGCTCTTGAGAGCGTTTGATAATCGATTCTGCTTCTAACGGCCAACCAAAGGTTCGCCCTCCCCAAAGTACGTAGTCTTCGAGCGATGTGAACCAAGTGACGATCTCGTCGGCGTCGGATGCCTTAAAGCGGTTTATTTCCATATCCTTCTCTCCTTGTCGTGTGCCTCTTTTTCTCAGCCATTAAACTTCTGCGCCCAACTGTTCAAGAAAGCCGCGCATGTAGGCAGTGCGCTTGTTAGCTTCTAACTTGGCGGATTCGGTATTCATGGTTTCAGCGAGTTTAAACAACTTCACGTAGAAGTGATCGACGCTGTAATGCTTGTCATCTAAGTCACGTTGATTCGCGAACGGGTCTTTGTGGTTGTAAAGTTCAGCGTTAAAGCTTTGACCTACGTACAGGCAGCGAGCAATACCAATTGCACCGAGAGAATCAAGGCGATCCGCATCTTGGACGATTTGCGCTTCTAAGGTCTCCGGTGTGATGTTGGCGCTATAGCTGTGCGTGACAATGGCATGATGGATCTCATCAAGATAGGATGCGGGGTAGTCGATAGACTTAAGGAAAGCGATCGCCTTGTCTGCTGCCATTTTCGAGCTTTGGGCTCTGTCTGGGTGGTTCTTAGGAAAGGTGAAACAATCATGAAGATAAGCCGCTGGTAAAACGACTTCAAGCTTTGCTTGTTCTTGAACGCACAAAGCCTTAGCAGTTTTGACGACACGTTTAATGTGGCTGATGTCATGTGCTGCATCTTGTGTCATTTCTTGCTGTGCAAAATCAAGCAGTTGCTCTTCAAACTTTTCCTTCACGCGTCTCTGTCTCCGTTACTTATGTTGCTTAATACCTAACATTCATTTCAAATCGACTTTAACAGTTTCAAGCGCGCGTTTTTATCTTTTATAAAAACTATACCAACAAAAAACCGACTCTGTGAGTCGGCTTGATAGAGAGGCTTGTCTACGTTGATAAAAGCATTATCAACGGTAGTAAGAGCTTAAGCTGCAGCTTGTTGAAGCTGTGCTAATACATGATGTAGAGAAGGGCTTATAGTGTGCCCAAGCGCCTTTACTTCATCACATGGTTCGACTAAATCAGGGATTTGGAAGCTGATCATGTTGGCAGCCATTGATGCGCGAATACCGTTGTTTGAATCTTCAAACGCCAAGCAAGTTTCAGGTGCAACGCCTAAGCGCTCAGCGGCCAGTAAGTAGATCTCTGGGTGAGGCTTACCATTAGTGACTTCGCAGCCTGTGCTTAATGAGGTGAAATAAGAATCTAAGCCAGCAAGTTCCAGCTTTTTCTTCGCGATATCAAGCTGTGTTGAGGTTGCCACTGCGATTGGAATGTCATTCGACTTTAGCCATTCAAGCAGCTCAATCACGCCATCTTTAACCGGAATCGCTTGGTTCTTAACAATCGCGCTATAGCGAGTGCGCCATTCATTATTTAGAGCCGGATAATCAAGATCTTCGCCATAACCATTTCTAAAGATCTGTTCGATAGTTTTTGCGTTACAGCCGATGATGCCTAAGTAAACGTCCTTTAAAAATGGGACACCTTGCGCGTGACATGCTTCTTCAAAAATCTGCATACACAGGCGCTCAGTATCAAGGAGTAGGCCATCCATATCAAAAATAGCTGCTTGGAATTTCATATCCGTGGTTCTTTATGTGTTGTGGTCGTGAGGGCGAGTATTTTGACATAGCCACTAGGTATAGGCGAGTCAAAGCTTTGTGAAAAAACGAGAAGGTTTACTGCAAACAGTACTCAGCATTTGGTATTTACGCGATGAAGGTGATATGCATCTTGTTGTTTTAATAGCCAAAAGATCTTATAGGCTAATTTTATAGATTTCGATGTTCTAACAGAAACAATGAACATCAGAATGCATAACAATCGACGGCTGTGCTCGAATGAAAAATTACATTCTTGATACTTATTGGCCTGTTATCGTGACCATAATCTTATAAAAAACAATCCATTAAAACGCTCAATGATTGTGTGATCTACCAATAAGTAACGCATTGAACATAAAGACAAAATAACCCTAGTCCACATTTTTAGCAGGGTTGCTTATGTTGTATTTTGAGTTTCTATTTTTGCTTATTGTCCTCTATATCGGTTCTCGTTATGGCGGTATTGGTTTAGGGGTTGTTTCGGGCATTGGTTTGGTGATTGAGGTCTTCATCTTCAAGATGCCACCAACGTCGCCACCGGTCACTGTAATGCTGATTATTCTCGCGGTCGTGACTTGTGCGTCGATCCTCGAAGCGGCTGGTGGCCTGAAGTACATGTTACAAGTAGCGGAAAGGGTACTGAGAAAGAACCCGAAACGCGTCACCATGATAGCTCCATTCGTTACCTATTCGATGACGTTCCTGTTGGGTACTGGCCACGCGGTTTATTCAATCATGCCTATCATTGGTGATGTGGCATTGAAGAACGGGATTCGTCCTGAGCGCCCGATGGCAGCAGCTTCTGTTGCATCTCAACTTGCGATCACAGCATCGCCGATCTCGGCAGCCGTGGTTTATTACTTAGCGCAGCTATCGGATATTCAACACTCTATCACTCTGCTTTCGATTCTATTGGTGACGGTGCCTGCAACGCTATTCGGTACTTTTCTACTTTCTCTGTACAGCCTAAAACGCGGTAAAGAATTGAATGACGACCCTGAGTACCAAGAGCGTTTGAAAGATCCTGAGTGGAAAAAACGCATTGAGAGCACGACAGCAACATCTTTAGATGAAGTGCTACCTAGTTCGGCTCGTAACGCAGTATTAATTTTCCTACTTTCTATTGTCGTGATCGTCATTGTGGCGATGGTGCCAGAAATCAGAACCATTGTGGACGGAGACAAGCCAATCAAGATGTCGGTCATCATCCAAATGATGATGCTCTGCTTCGGCGGTATCATTTTACTGGCGACCAAAACTGACCCACGTGATGTGCCAAATGGTGTGGTATTTAAGTCGGGTATGGTGGCGGCCATTGCTATCTTCGGTATCGCTTGGATGTCAGATACTTATTTCCAATACGCAATGCCTCAGTTCAAATCTGGCATCGTTGAAATGGTAACGAATTACCCTTGGACGTTCGCACTAGCACTATTCATCGTATCGGTTGTTGTGAACTCGCAAGCGGCAACGGCACGTATGATGTTGCCTGTTGGTCTTGGTCTAGGGTTAGACCCAGCGCTGCTTATCGGCTTGATGCCAGCGGTTTACGGCTACTTCTTCATCCCGAACTACCCATCAGATATCGCAACAGTGAACTTCGATGTCTCTGGCACTACCAAGATTGGTAAGTGGTACTTCAACCACTCATTCATGTCGGTGGGTTTAATCGGCGTGGTCGGCGCATGTTGTCTAGGCTACGCACTAGCACAGATTTTTATCGCTTAATGTAATTAGCTAAGTAAGAAACGAAAAACAGCGCCTGAATTGGCGCTGTTTTTGTTTGGAAGATTTGAAGCACTGACTTTCTGAGTTGATATTAACGAGCTTCAAAAGCCAAAGATTGAATCGCTTCTTCAATGGTTGGGAAGTGAATTTTCATTAGGCACACTTCGGCTTTCTGGAACTCATGATTGCGAATCAGTTTGGTCACGCTTTCAACCGAATATTGCTCAGGTCGTTTGGTGAGAGATAGTTCATTTGAGCTGGATTGAAGTGAATAGCTGTTACCTTCAGAATCAATGAGGTAATCATCTTCGCCCAAGATCATGTCTGAGCATTCTGTCTGAAAGTCACTCTCGGATGCGACGTAAATCAGTTCATCATCGCCGTCGAGTTTTACTAAAGATGGCCAACGGATCATTACAGCCTCTGAATCATATATGTTGAAGTTTATCGACTATAAACAGTTTTGAGCCTTGGATCATCTATTGCTCTAGCTGCCCAAAACGTTACTTACTTAAAGAGCTACTTGCTCAAAGAGCGGCCTAGCGGTGCAAAATAGCCTTGTATCGCGTTGTAGATTTCCTTTCTATGCGCAAGGTCTGGATAGAGAGGGAACATATCAGGCTTTGTTGTGCCATCGACTAGGTACGAGTTTTCGATATCTGAGCAGGATTCAATGGCGGACTCGAAAGCACGCGCCATCATCTCTGTTGGTAACGAGAAGTAACGGGCAGACGTCGCTTTGTCGGCTATGACACTTCGGGCAACGTAATCGTGTTTATCCAGGTTATTTTCGCTGAGTAGCGTGGCATCGAACAGCGACATCAGACTCTCGTTTAATGGATGAGGTCGCACCTTTCTATCGTGTAACCAACAATCGCTAGCAAACAAGATGTGTTTACGAGGCCCTGAAGTATCGCCAATCTCAAATGCCTTTTCAGCGATGTAGTGATCAAATGCATGCCAAAACTCGTGAGCGAGCGCACCTGCACCTGCGTTTTTAGCTAGAGCTAATTCACGCTGGTTGGGCGCGTAATGTGCTTGCACGCCTTTTCTTCCGCCACTGCCAAATGCCAGCCCAAGTGTGCCACGCAAGCCTATCGCTTCAGGTGGCAGAGCCAAAATATAAGCCAGGTCTGCGAATGAATCGAATATCAAGTTCGCAGCTAAGTCCTTCTCTTCTTTGGTTACCCAAGCGCCCACACGAATGCTGCCCATACCGAAGGTCTGTTTAATGTCCATGAAAGACACCTGATCGCCGTGTCGGTAGTCTGGGCCTTTGCGGGTTTTGTACTTAAAGTGGGTTAACTTCAAAGGAGTCCTTAGAAATGAGTGTATAACGTAAATGCTATCAGGTACGGCTTAGTGCCTTACAAACCTAAGCCGAGGAAGTTACCACTTTTCGGAGCCAATTTCTGAACAAAATGACTTTGGTTAGGTTGAAGGGCCTACCATGAGCTGGGATCGCCTTCGCGTGTGAGCGGAAACAATGGTTCATCGGGTTTGGCGTAACTTAGTCGGCGTAGCCTCTGGGTGACGTGATAGCTGTCTAGCCCTGATATGGTGACTGTGTCTAAAGCCTCCAAATCCAAGTATCCATCAGGCATAAAGGCATTTTTGGGGGCGTGAAGAGTGACGACTTCGCCAATCAACATTTGGGTGTGATTGCTCTCTATCTGAATATGTTCTTTCAGCTCCAACCCAATTTTCAAAGCACTTTCTAATACAAACGGTGCTGAGAAGTCATCGTCATAATAAGGTGTCAGGCCGACCGACTCGAACTCGGATACTTCTTTAGGATATCGCGCCGAGGTTTGGTGAGCTTTCTTGAAAAAGTCAGCGCTAATGCTGTTGATCGTGAACTGCTTGGTTTCGAGAATGTTGTCCAAGGTGTGGCGGCGTCTTTTACACGGACGAACAATAAACCCGAATAGCGGGGGGTGCGATCCTAAATGTACCACCGAGCTTATCACTGCCAAGTTTGCAACCCCTTGGCTGTCACAGCTACCAATCAAATTAGCACTTTTGAAACCTGACAATGAATTGACTAGTCGAGTGCGCTCTCGCTGCTCCATGGCTTGAAGATCGTTCTTAGACAGGGTGATGTCCTTCATACCTTTCTCTTCCTACTTGATTAAATGAACCTGCATTTTTATGAGCCTATATGTACGAACATGGGCTTTTTATCGATCAAAGAAATCACGAACCCAGAGAGTCCACTTGGTGCGATCGGTTGCTTGGTTCAGTGGCATCGGGACCTGTGAATCTGCTAGCACATGCCAGTTACTCGTCTTTGCATAGATTTACGCATGTTGACGTCGTTTTACATCACGCAAGCTAAAGTAATGCTGTTGAATTTAAAAGTGTTAAGAAATGAAAACAGTCCGCAATATCATTTGGGCAATGATTGCCACAATGTCAGCCTTTTGGTTTGCGATGGAACCGCAATTATTCGCTTCAAGCGATGTCTTTGAATGGCGCTCAGCCATGATTCAGTACTCAGGTATTTTGTCTCTGATGTTAATGTCCATCACCATGATTTTGGCGATGCGTTTACCCATGGTTGAGAATTGGCTCAAGGGTATGGACAAGGCGTATCGAGTACATAAATGGCTAGGAATCGGTGGTGTAGCCTTGGGTGTGACACACTGGCTGTGGTACCAAATACCTAAGTCGTTAGTGATGTCTGGTGTGCTAGATAAGCCTGTTCGACATGATGGTTCAGGGCCACAAGTGGTGTTGACTGGTTGGGAGCTGTGGGTCAACGAACTGCGTGGAGTTGCTCAGGGTATTGGCGAGTGGGGCTTCTACTTGTTGCTAGTACTACTTGTGGCTTCGCTTTGGGCGGCAGTCAAATACAAACCATTTAAACTGTCTCACCGTTTGATGTCAGTCGCGTATCTGTTTATCGCTTTTCACTCCGTGATATTGCTTAAACGCGCTTATTGGGGAGCGCCGATTTATTACTTAACGGTGGCATTTGCTTTGGTAGGATCTATCGCAGCGATATACAGCTTGTTGGGTTTGGTCGGGCGTCGTAATCGCCACTCAGCGACTATCGCTTCGACTCGCTATTTTCCTCAGGCTCAAGTCATGGAATTGGTGTTAAAACCTGATGCATCTTGGCAGGGGCACAAAGCAGGGCAGTTTGCGTATTTACGTTTCGGTAATGAAGATCCGCACCCGTTTACCATTGTGTCGGGCAGTGAAGATTCAGAGCTACGTTTCTTGATCAAAGAGTTGGGTGACTTTACAAATGGCCTTTATGAGCGAGTGAAAGCGGGTGATAGCGTAAGAGTCGAAGGACCTTATGGTCGTCTTGAGTTTGATTTGAGCAAGCCACAAATCTGGGTTGCTGGTGGTGTCGGGATTGCTTCGTTCTTTGCCACGCTTGAAGCACTCAAGAGTCAACAAGATCACCCTCGAATCGAGTTGTTTTACTGTTCTCGTGGTATCGACGAGCATTTGGTTGAGGAGCTACTAGGCTTAGCTCATGAGGTGGGAGTAAAGCTGAACGTCATTGATACTTTGCATTCTCCAAGGTTAAACGCCGGACTCATCGCAAATCAATGTGGTGATCTGAATGAATATGAGCTCTATTTCTGCGGGCCTGAGCTATTCTCAACAGCATTGAAGAAAGAGTTAGACGCTTATCAATTTGATATCGAAAAACACTATCACGAAGAGTTGTTTGTGATGCGTTAACAGTCGCTTGCTCCCTATTGGCCCTGTTAATTAATCATGACCAGAGAGGAGGTTCTATATGGCTTCGCGTTTTCAGCCAACTAAAAAGGTGCACTCATTAAATTTGCTGTTGCAGCTGTTCACTATTGAGCGATACCATATAGGGCTATTTCTTTGGAAAAGATTTGATTATGTCAGATGAAAAACTCGCACTAGAGTGGATGCGCCAACAAGCACATAAAGTAGACCCATACGTTATCAATCCATCGTTTGATGAGTGCGTTGAGCTGCTTGATCCTGCTTTCAAGAAGGGCAAGAGTGTTGCGCAGTTAAAGTATCTGTTATCAGAGGCAGATCGTAGGGCTGGCGCGGCGGAACGTAAGCATGCGGCTTTAAAATACGCCAAAGAGAAAAGCCCAAATGCTGGTCAAATCTTGCGACTGCAAAGCAAGCTGCAACAAGTTCAGTTGGCTCTCAAGCTTGCCACTGGCGACAACAACATGACCATATCCCAGTTCTGTGCAGAGTATGAAGTCTCTAAGCGTGATGGTAATACAGCATGGAATGAGAAGCTGGTAGAGCAGAACAAAAGAAGATAGTAAAACAAAAAAGATAGAAAAATGAGCCCTCTGAACGGGCTCATTTTCATTGTGTTTTAGACAACCCGCTAAGGTTGAATGTTGTTAAAGCTGACCTTCTGCATTCCACCCTCAAGCTCCTCCAGCTTAACCATATCTCCTTGATAGTAATACGGCTCCATTGGCATCTCGCTGTCGGTTGGCCTTGCATAGTGAAGTTCTGCTGGTTTGCCTCCCACTTGTCGCGCGTATAAGTAGCCAATCAAAGCGTGCTCAAACTGATGGTAGCCGTTGCCCCAGTGAAATGCCTTAGTACGCTTAGGTTCTAGCCCAACGCCACCGTATTTATGGTCGACCCACACATCATGAAAAGTCGGCAACGTGTATTGTAGGGTTTCTTTCATCGAACCATCGACAAGCGATACCGTCATTGCCGCTTGGTCGAGCTCAGCCCATTCCCATGAGGAAGCCCAATTTGTGTTTGGCCTGCTTTGCCAGCCAGTAATCTCTCGTCCTTGCCATGCCTTCTGAAGCTTGCCGTCAAAGTATTGGGATACATCGGTGAAGTCTTTCTGGTATTGCGCTTGGGCTAAAGTGTGCTTCATCCCTTGCATACCGAATTCTTTCCATTCCGAGTTATCCAGAGTTTGTCCAGTCAGGTAAGTCATCCAATACGCTTTTATGGTATGCCCAAAATCATTGTGATTGGCGTTCGGCATCATGGCTGCTTTGCTATGAATCGCACCGTAGAAGCGCTGTTCATCTTCCGAGTGGTAGTGCTCGATCATGGTTTGTGTCAGCCAATTCAGGTCATCAAGCCATTTTGTCTTGGTAGGCTCTTTCAGCAGGGGAGCAACTAACAGCATGTAACCGTTAATCTGGTCAAGCTGTGCAACCAATTCCCGCTGAGTGGCTTTGCCATCTTCGCCGTCGGCAAGTACCCACGCTAGGCCGCTGTTGTCGTTAAGTCGATATTTATCAAAGATAAAAGCTTGTTGGGCAATGAGCGCTTCCTCTACCTGTTTGTCTTGGGTTAGGTAGTAGTACATTGCTAATCCAACCAGTGCATACGCTTGATCTTGAGCCGTTCGTTGTTGCCACTCAAGCCCTGCTTTCCCGTCTTTGGTGAAGCTGATGAAACCACCATTTTGCTGATCTTCTAAATGTTCAATGAGGTAGTAAGCCCCTTGCTTAGCGAGCGCTAATGCTTGTTTGTTTCCGGTTAGGTGGTAGAGCACGCCATATGCATAGGTTTGGCGTGACTTCATCCGAGTGAACTCTTTGCCAAAGTGAGGTGTGATCCAGCCTCTGTTCAATTCAGGACAAACATTAGTCACATCAAGCAATGTTCCATCATCACAACGAAAAGTCGGGAAGTTGCCTATCGGTTCTCCCTGAGCGCTCGGCATCATCCAATAAGGCGCAAGCCCTTCAGAAGCATGATTGATCCAGTCTTGTCCAGAGGGAAGGGCGACATTGGCAGATACAGCTAAGCTCGTGATACTGAGTAATGCGATAGAGGCTCGTAACATGATGTTTATCTTAATAATTTGATTTTGTTTGAATATAAACAATCAGGTCTGCACATTGTGATTCGGCGATCACAATCGACCAAACTATTGCGATATGGGTAAAGGTTCAGGTGATTGGAGGTTAAGTGAATCGGGTCGAGAGCGAGCTAAAGACTTCATCATTAAATGATAAATCTAACATTATTTCATTTGCTGGTGATAGTGTTAAGAGGTAATAAATTATCGAAAATCGATAATTTATTGTTGATCATCATTTGCTTTGATCTTAGTATCCTCCTGTCAACTTAACAGGAACATTAACTATGTCTAACATCCAAAAACAAAGCCGACGTGTCCGCATGCTATTGCAGTCCTTTCTTGTACTTACTCCTATCATGGTGTGCTACTTCTGGTTAACCGTTGAGACTCCTTATGACTTTATAAGTTCGACTGGTATTTTTTACCTCACTTATGACATCGGGAGTTACACGATGTTGCCGCTTACTATGACAACAAGAATAGTTGCGGCGTTCACAAGCTTAGCGATGTCTAGCATTCTGATATACGCACTAGTCGTTCTGATACGTTTATTCCGCAACTATGAGCGAGGCGAGATCTTCTCACTAGAAAATGCAATGTCTTACCAGAAGCTCGGGTATAGCTTGTTCTATTGGGTATTCGGCTCGGTTATCTATGGTTCATTGATGTCAGTGATTTTGTCGTTCAATAATCCACCAGGTGAGCGTATCTTTGCGATTAGTTTTGTGGGGATGGACTTTTTGACACTTATATTAGGTATAATTATTTTGATCATCTCATGGGTGATGAAAGAAGGTTATATTCTGGCTGATGAGCACAGCCAAACGATTTAAAGGACTTGTCATGACTATCCGCATTAATTTAGACATTATGATGGCCAAGCGAAAAATGCGATTAAAGACATTGGCACAAGAGGTTGGGATTACTGAAGCCAACTTGTCGGTGTTAAAGAATGGCAAGGCCAAAGCGGTAAGGCTATCGACACTAGACAAGTTGTGTGAAGTGTTAGACTGCCAACCGGGTGATATATTGGAATTTGAAGCGAACATTCATGAAGAGAGCGCAACTGCTGAATAGCGAGTTCGTAAATCGTCTTCCCTTATGAAAACAATGAGTCTCGAAATTATTCGAGACTCATTCGCTCCACGTTAAACAGGCTCTCCAGCCTCGTCTTCTTCAACGATATCTTTTTCTAAACTCGCCTCCGCCAACCATTTCTTTATCGACGGACTATTCAACACACGTTGTTGATACTGTTGGGCTTTATCCGAAAGCTTGATGCCGTAAGTTTCGACTCGCAGTGCTACAGGTGCAAACATCGCATCGGCAATCGACCATTCTCCAAATAACCAGCCTTCTGGGTATCGCTCCATTTGCTCTGACCAAATCGCATCGATGCGGGCGATATCTTTCTGGGCACCCTCACTCAAAACCAGCTTTCTCTTGGCTCGGCAATTCATTGGTAATTCGTTTCTGATGTTGAAAAAACCAGAATGCATTTCTGCCGAGATAGCTCGGGCGAGGGCGCGCTCTGCAACGGATGTTGGCCAGGCTGCGCCGTTTAGGTAGGCATCATTAACGTATTCGAGAATGGCGAGTGAATCCCACACTGCAACGTCACCATCAACCAGAGTCGGCACTTTTGCGGTGGGTGTAACTTTCGCTAACGTGTCATAAAAATCTGGGGTGAACAGTTTAAGTTTGATGACGTCTGCATTGAGGTTGTAGTGATCGAATATTAGCCATGCGCGCAGTGACCAAGTGGAGTAGTTCTGATTAGCGATATAAAGCTGCATAAATGCTTCCTTGCGTTTAGTGGGAATGCATTTGAGCTTAAGGGATTGTATTACGGCGCACTAACGGATAATTTTGATGCAATACATTAATAAAAACGATGGGTGGTGATTTCAATATGGATATTGATGCGTTGCGAGGCTTTCTCGCGTTTGTGGAGACCAGCAGTTTTACACGTGCTGCGAAGCAGATTAATCGCACCCAATCGGCCTTTAGTGCTCAGATGCGCAAGTTAGAGGAAGAACTGAACGTTACCCTGTTTCAAAAGGAAGGACGTAACCTAGTTTTGACTGAGGCGGGTTTGGCATTGCGTTCTCATGCGGAGCAGCTTGTCGCACTCCACAATACGGCATTGAAACAAGTAAAACGTTATGAAGACAAACAGCCTCTGCGATTAGGGTGCCCTGAAGACTATAACGACAGCATCTTGCCGAAAGTGATTAAGCTGTTGCAAAACGCAGAACCTACATGTTCCATTCAAGTATTTAGCTTGCCGAGTATTACGCTTAGAGAGTGGCTTGATGATGGTAGGCTTGATGCTGCGATTGTCACTCGTGCTCCCGATAGCGAAGAGGGATATTGGTTAACCAATGATGTGGGCGTTTGGATAAGCAGTCCTGATTTTGTGTTTGATGATTCTAAACCTGTCCCACTCGCATTGTTCCAGACGGATTGTAAATACCATGCTGCGGCAGTGAATGGTTTAACCAAACAAGACACGCCATATCAGCTTTTGGCATGTAGTAATACGGCTTCAGCGCAGCGTGCAATCGTCAAAGCTGGGTTGGCAATTGGTGCGTTGGGCAAGCTCAGTGTCACACCTGATTTGAAGATTCTTGACGACATGCCACCGTTACCTGCGGTAGACATCGCACTGTTGCTCGCGAGTAAGCATCACCCGGTGTTGGACAAAGAGGTGCTCAATCAGTTGATTGAATTGAATGCCAATTAGATTTGTTGTTCGATGATAGACATTGCTGAGAGTGCTGAAAAAATAGAAAGGCCGAGAACATTGCGTTTCTCGGCCTTGTTTTTATGGAAGAGAGGGCGAATTAAGAGAGCTTAAATTTACTCAACTCTCCGTGTAAATGTCCGGCTTTTACTGTCAGCTCATTACTGATTTCTACCGACGATGTCATGGTGTCCATCACTTCCACGGCGGTGTCGTTAATGATGACGACATTACGGTTAATCTCTTCAGATACTGAACTTTGCTCTTCAGCTGCAGAAGCGATTTGATTGTTCATGTCGTTGATGACTTCAATGGCTTGGTTAATCTCAGACAGCGCTAAATGGGCGGCTTGAGTTTCGCCTTTGGTATCGTTCGCTTGCTTTTGGCTTTGCTCCATCAAGACCACGATAGATTGGGTCTCTTGCTCTAGGCGCGTTAGCATTGAGCGGATCTCTTCGGTCGAACCTTGAGTACGATTTGCTAGGTTACGTACTTCATCAGCCACCACGGCAAAGCCTCGTCCCGCTTCGCCTGCGCGGGCAGCTTCAATAGCAGCATTCAGAGCAAGCAAGTTAGTTTGTTCTGCAATACCGCCAATCTCGCTTAAAATGCCTTGAATAGCAGTGCTCGAATCGACCAAGTTTTGCGTTTGTTGCTGCGCATCATTCACCTGAACCGCTAAGCTATCAACCGCGCTTGCAGCATTGTCCATGCGTGTCATGCCGTTAAGGCTATTACTTTGTACTTGGCTCGCTGCGGCAGCGGCTTGCACGGCTGAGTTCGCCACTTCTTGCGCAGTTGCACTCATCTCATTGATTGCAGTGGCGAGTGAGTTCACTTCGTTTACTTGAGCGTTCAACTGGTCACGTGATACCTCTGCACGCGCTTGACCTTCAGTCGCGTTTTTATCGACTTGGTCTGCTGTCGCCATTACAGTAAGCAGCATCTCTTGTATGCGAGATAGGAAGGTATTGAACCAGTGAGCCAGTTGCGCAGTCTCATCTTTCCCTTTTACTTCGATGCGGTAGGTTAAATCGCCTTCGCCTTGTGCGGCATCTTTGAATCGCTCGACCAAGTTATTGAGAACTTTGCCCAGTGAGTTGGCGATCAATGCCATCGATATGATGCCTAGAAGAACGGCGACGATCCCCGCCCACACACCTTTTTCAAGCGCTTTCGAATTCTGTTCATCACTCCACTGGGTGTATTCGTCGACACTTTTTGCAAGGTGACTACTGGGAACCGACACCATGACTACCCACGGTGCGTCGCTAGTCTCGATAGCCGTTATGGCGTACTCATCTCCGCCAAACGTCACCAGCCCAGCTCCAGACTGTTTCGCGATAGACTGAACGCGCGACCACTCTTTTTCTAGCTCTGGTGAGACTTTCTTGCCAACCATGTTTCCAGCACTGCTGTTGGCTAGGGTAATGCCTTTCCACGAAGTGATGAGGATTCTACCTTGTCCGTCGAATAGGTGACGAGCAAGACCTTCACTCTGGCTTTGCAGTTCATGAAGTGACAAATCGAAGCCAAGTGAGCCGATGATCTTACCGTTCTGTTTGATCGGCTGGCTGATGGTTGTAATGAGTTCTTGCTTACCACGAACCGGATAGAAGTAAGGTTCCATTACGAACGTTTTACCGGTTTGGTAAGGCATTAAGTGCCAGTCGTCTTTGCGTTCGCCATTGCTGTTCAGTTCAGTATTGCTGAAGCTCTCCATTGCGACTGCATCAAAGCTGTTTTGGTCATTGGGAGAGAAGAAAGGGGCAAGGTAGCCCTGACTGTTGAAACCTAATTCGCTGTCCAAGCTGATCTCGCCATTGAGATCGGTTTGTTGTGGCCAAGTCTTGTTTTCCCAGACCATGTAGCCGGCAAATACGGCTTTGTTTTGTGCTTCTAGCGCGGCAGTAAACTGTTTAACGATAAGGTCTGCGCTAGCGTCCGTTTCTGAACTCAACTCAATGATTGAACGTGCTTGCTTTAAGTTGGCTAGCACCGGGTTAAGTTGGTTGGAAATGTTCAACCCTTGTTGAAGTGCCGTATTTTGTAAATCGGTTGTCGTAGCATCGGTTAACTGTAGTTTTACTTTCTCTGTGACTTGTTTGTTCACATCAGTAAAAGCGCTAGTGGTCATGCCCATTGCGATCAACAGGGTGAAAGCCATCGCCCCACCCGCACTCACCGCAATTCGCGTTCGTATACTGTTAAACATATGATCTCTCTAGCTAAATAGTGGTAGTTTGCAGAGATTTTAAACAAGATAAGTGAACGGAAAATGCAAAAAAATGAACACAAAAAGAATAGGGAGATCAAAAATATAAACAAGATTGCATAGTGTGCAGTTTTGGCTTTGATCGCAACGCTTAGAGGAAGATGAAAATCATCATTTAGCGATCGCTAACTTTCTGTATTTATTAGTTTTAATGATAGTTAGGAGAGTTTGGTGTTTTAGGAAGACCGCTATTTTTCCCATCTAGTTTGTGACCGCGAGTCTATTACTCATTATATGACGGCGGTCACAATTAATTTTATTTAAGCCAATGAATTACCACTCTTTTTATAAGTAATTTGAAGAGGGAATGCGTTGTATTAGCTTGCCCGTGTTGTTTTGCTTTGTTTCTTCGGTGGCCTAACGTGGCGTGACAAAATACGACTTCGTTCTTGTTTTACTTCCGTCAGCTTTCTCCATGACCATAAACGCACTCTCGCTTCTTTGGCGCTAACTTCGAGATCGACGATTGGATTAAGGTAAGGGGAATCTGGTTCAAGCTCGTGCATCATGACTTCCATAGGCGTCATCTTCCAAGGTTCAAACAGAAGTGGAGTGGGTATATCCGAGAGCTCTGGAACCCATTTTCGGATGAAATGTCCATCAGAGTCGTGCTCTTGGGCTTGTTTTGTTGGGTTGTAAATTCGGATGGTGTTGATGCCTGTTACCCCGGCTTGCATTTGAAACTGTGGGTAATGAATGCCGGGTTCAAAATCGAGGAACAGTTGCGCCAAGTGAGTGACACCATCACGCCAGTCCATGTTCATATGGTGAGTGAGAAAGCTCACCAGCATTGAGCGCATGCGGAAATTAATGTACCCCGTATGATGCAGGCAGCGCATACAGGCATCGACCAATGGCACGCCTGTCATCCCCATCTTCCATGCCTGAAGATGTGTTGGATCTTTTACCGTTTCCTTTTGTAAGAGTGCTTCGTAGGCGTGATTGATACAGCGATATTCCATCGCGCATTCCGATTCAAACTTTTGCATGAAATGACAGTGCCAGTGAAGCCTTGAAGAGAGCGCAATCAAGCTGCGACGAAACCCTGCGACTTGCCAGTGCCCCAATAGGTGTTGATAAACTTCACGCAGCGATATGTTGCCCCAAGCTAAGTATGGAGATAGACGCGTACAGGCATATCGCGAGGCTTCTGGGCTTGAGATGCTGCGGTAGTAATCCCGACCACGGCGATCAAAGAAGTCGTTTAATGTTGCCCATGCCAGTGCACTTCCGCCCGTTTGTATACCGTTAACTTTGGTTAACCATGTTTGTGGCGGTTCCATAGCGAGTTCAAGCTCTTCAGCATCAAGGGTATGCAGTGATTCTGCAGTGAAAAGACTTTCTTCGATGGGAGCGCGCATTACACTGTTCCAGTGCTTGTCCCAACCGATTCTGTCTTTCGATCCTCTCACGACAGCGCCTTGTGCGAACTCTTGCCATGGAATGTTGTGCTCTGTAAACCAAGCAGAGAGTTCTCTGTCACGCTCAAAAGTGCAATTTAATCCTATTTCTTGATGAGAGAAGACGTTGTTGATTCGGTAACGAGATTGAATCGCTTCGAAGCAGTCCACCGCACAGCCATGAAGTATTGAGACCTGATGTCCATACGCTTTCAGTGACTGGTTCATACATTGCAGCGACTGCCAAACAAACCGCCAATGTCGCTCAGAATAGTGGGCGTTGTTTAGCAGCATGGGTTCGAAAATGTAGATCAATATCGTGGGGTGTTGATCTGATAAAGCGTGTTGTAAAGGTGCGTGGTCGGTGAGTCTTAAATCGCGCTTTAGCCACACTACGTTAATTGTTTGCATCTGAGCCCTCTTTCGTTTTGGAGCATTACGAGTCAGAGGGCAAAATGTCTCACTGGAAGTGAATTTTATTTTCGATAATGAAAGGTCAAGCTATGAGCGCCTGTGTTCATTATCAGAGAATGCCTAAGTTTTTTAGTTTTCGATAAATGGTATTACGACTGATCCCAAGGATCCGCGATGTCTTACTGATGTTCCCTTGGTTGGCTTGATAGGTTTGCAACAAGGTTTCTTCAACGGTGCTTCTTAAATCAGCATTTGGCTTATCTTCGATGATACGAGAAGCAGTAACCTGATGATGGCTATCTTGAGCTAAAGAGGTAAGGTGTTGAGCAAGATGGCCAGGTACATGTTCGAGAGCTAGTTGTGGTTCGTCACTTGCCAGTAAAGTGGCGACTTTGAGTAAGTTGTCTAATTCACGGATGTTGCCTGGCCAAGAATAGGCGCACAATAAACTCATTAGGTGCGGGCAAATAGACTGCTCAGCTTCGGCGTATTTACGATGAATATGCTCGATTAAAGCATGCTTATCTTGTCGCTGCTGCAAGCTTGGCAAGGTAAAGGCCAAGCCATTGAGTCTGTAATACAGGTCTTGCCTAAACTCACCGGTTGCGACTAACTGCTCGAGGTTTTTGTGAGTTGCAGCGATGATCTGGCAATCGACTTGATAGCTTTGATTGGAACCAACTGGCACCACGGATTTGTCTTGCAGAACATGCAGTAGTCGGCACTGAGCCTCTAACGGCATATCAGCTATTTCATCCAAGAATAAGATCCCTTTGTCTGCTTGACGGATCTTCCCTTGAAAACCTTGTTTGTTTGCGCCAGTAAAAGCCCCCGGCGCGTAACCAAACAGTTCAGATTCGATAAGATCTTTAGGCAGCGCACCACAATTTACCGCTACTAGGGGCGATGATTTACGCTGGCTTTGCTTGTGTAACGCCTTAACAAACTCACCCTTGCCGACACCTGTTTCACCAAGAATTAATAGGCTAATGCCTTTGTCGATAACCTTATTGGCCTGCTGCCAAGCGTGTTCTATCTGTTGTTCACCATGGTGTAAATCACACGATGCGGAAATAGAGCGTGTGCGCTTGGCTGTTGGGCGCTTTAGATGCTGTTTTTCAAACACAAAGGGTGCATCTATTGAAGTTCGGTTGAAGAGGGTATCGATACGCTCACCGACGATCGAGGTTTGATCCAACAGTTGAGAGGCTACCTGATTGTGCGCGACCACCTCTCCAGCTTCGTTGGCTATTACAATCCCTTGCCAACCGCTGTGCAGTAGCGATTTATCGCACGCGAGATCAATACGAGTCGTGCCTTGTGGGATATGGCTCAATAGCTGGTTCTCAATAAGCTGAACCATATTTTGAACAAGTAGCTGTACCGAACTGTCGTGTTGTTGCTGCTCACTGGTAATGTCCAATACGCCAACCATGTTTCCTTGGTGATCAAATACTGGGCTCGCTGAACAGCTGATAAACCGATGCTGGTGGATGAAGTGTTGCTCACCAATGATGGTCACGGGTTTGGCTTCCACAATCGCCGTTCCAATGGCGTTGGTCCCTTTGAGTTGTTCCTGCCAACACGCACCAGAGCTGAGTGCAATCGAAGTCAGTTTTTCCTTAAACCGCTCTTGTCCCCAACTAGCCAGAATCACCCCTTCAATGTCGGTCAAGATCAAACGACTGTCGGTACGTGCAAACATCTGGTTGAACAGAGGCAGTGCATTGCGCTCGACGATTTGAATCAAGCTCGATGACTGATGACGCCTTTGCTTAAGAATCGACTGTGGTAGGCGAATATCTTCGGGAAGACGTCTCTGTTTTAGCCCCGCTTCTGTGCTGCGGTGCCAAGAAGATGAAAGCCAATCTGAGGTGTTTGCTTGTGGAAGGTGCATGACTGTTCCATGTCGTAACAGTGAGAGTGTACCAAATTGGAACAGTTGAACATTGGATTGGTTTCCATACGGCTGCTCAATGCCAACTCACTTTGGGTTGTAAATGTTTGGTAATCATAGTTTTACAATTTATTAACAACAAGTTTTGAGGTTGTGGCGTGTGATTTGCGTTGTTCTTGTTGTGAAGAAAGCATGAAGTATCAGTGTTTTAAACAGAAAGCATAAACATGGCAGTCTTGTTATGAGTTCTTTTCTCAGGATGAGTCGCCAAAAAATAAGACAGCTCTCACTTAATAACGAACAACAAATCTAAGAAGGATCGAACTATGATTTACGCACAGCCGGGTAGTGACAACGCAGTGGTGAACTTTAAAGCTCAATACGATAACTTTATCGGGGGTGAGTGGGTGAAGCCTGTCAGCGGCGAGTATTTTGATAACACTTCCCCAGTGAATGGTCAGGTGTATTGCCAAGTGGCGCGCTCAACTGAAGCAGACATTAGCTTGGCGCTCGATGCGGCACATGCAGCTCGTGCAAGTTGGGCGGCGACCAGTGTTGCTGAACGTTCTAACATCCTACTTAAAATTGCCGACCGAATTGAAGCAAATCTAGAAGAGATCGCCGTTGCTGAGACATGGGAAAATGGCAAACCAGTTCGTGAAACTCTGGCAGCAGATATCCCGTTAGTTGTCGATCACTTCCGTTACTTTGCGGGTTGTATTCGAGCGCAAGAGGGCAGTGCAGCCGAGCTCGATTCAAACACTGCAAGCTACCATTTCCCAGAACCAATTGGCGTTGTCGGTCAGATCATTCCTTGGAACTTCCCGATTCTAATGGCAGCTTGGAAACTGGCACCTGCACTGGCGGCTGGTTGTTGTGTGGTGATGAAGCCTGCCGAGCAAACACCAACGTCTATTTTGGTTATGATGGAGAAGATCGCCGACCTTCTGCCGGCTGGTGTAGTCAACATCGTTAATGGTTTCGGTAGTGAAGCGGGGCAAGCCCTAGCGACAAGTGACCGTATTGCTAAGTTAGCATTTACAGGCTCAACTGAGGTCGGTCACCATATTCTAAAATGTGCGGCTGAAAGCTTGATTCCATCAACGGTAGAGTTGGGTGGTAAGTCTCCAAACATCTACTTCCCGGATATTTTTGATCATGAAGACGAGTACCTAGATAAGTGTGTTGAAGGTATGCTGCTGGCGTTCTTTAACCAAGGTGAGGTGTGTACTTGTCCTTCTCGTGTGTTGATTCATGAATCGGTCTACGACAAGTTCATTGCGAAAGTGGTCGAGCGTGCTCAAACCATCAAACAAGGTAACCCACTAGATACCGATACCCAGGTTGGCGCACAAGCCTCTCAAGAGCAGTTCGATAAGATTCTTAGCTATTTAGAGATTGGTCGCCAAGAGGGTGCGAAAGTCCTGACTGGTGGCGAAATCGCGCAGCAGCCAGACGATCTTGGTAGCGGCTATTACATTCAACCGACCATGCTGGAAGGCAACAACAAGATGCGTGTCTTCCAAGAAGAGATCTTTGGCCCAGTTATCGCGGTCACTACCTTTAAAGATGAAGCTGAAGCGCTAGAGATTGCCAACGATACCGAATATGGTTTGGGTGCAGGTGTATGGACGCGTGATGCAAACCTTGCTTACCGCATGGGTCGAAACATTGAAGCGGGCCGTATTTGGGTGAACTGCTACCACGCTTACCCAGCACACGCTGCGTTTGGTGGTTACAAGAAATCAGGGATTGGCCGTGAGACACATAAGATGATGCTCGATCACTACCAAAACACTAAGAACCTGCTGATCAGCTACGATATTAATTCGCTTGGCTTTTTCTGATTAAGCAAAAATGTACTCAGGGGACTATTTGGACTCAATACAAAGCGCCGTATCAACGGCGCTTTTTTCCATTTTATTACCCCGTTCCTTAATGCTCTGACTCACTTTTTTGCAGTGTAATCGAGTCGAGTTCACCTAAATGTTTTACAAACAATTCGAGCAGTTTGGGCTGTCTAGGGTGGTATGCACTCAGTAGTACCATCTTCCGGTTGTATTTCTTGTTGGTTATTGGTGTGATGGTGATGTGTTCATCAAAGAGTTCCAAGCCAGGCCAGACTGGAACAATTGATACTCCAACCTCTTCCACCACCAGTTGAGCAATCGCCTCAAGGGAATCCAGGTCAAAAATGGTATTTTTAGTCATCCCCGTGTCGTTCATGAATCGTTCCGACATCTGCCCGCCCCAACAGGTAGGGTCATATCTAATATAAGCGTTGTTATCGAGTATACTTGCAATAGAGCCTTGAATCGTTTTGTTATGAATTAACGCAAGAGGCTCATTTCTCAGTTCTCTACATTGCAATGTTTTTGGAATGACAGAGGGAGGGGCAACGATAATCGCTGCATCAAGGTCGCCATTGATAAGGCTCCGATTTAAATCGATAGAATTCCCAGGAATGATATGAAATTTTGCCTGTGGCGCAACTTCCCGAATGGACTTGAGAGTCGATGGGATAAACGCGGTTAATGACGTTGAGTTAGCCCCTACTCTTAACGTGCCATCTAATCCCGACCCTTGTGCAACTTCAATAAGATCACGAGTCTCCCTGATAATCGATTTTGCTTTGGGGACAACCGCCAAACAGGCATATGTGGCCTGAACAGTGCTTCCAGCTCGTCTAAACAGCTTACAATTAAACTCGCCCTCTAATGCTTGAATCCTTTGACTGATGGCTGCCGGTGTTATGCCTTGGGCACGGGCTGCAGCGGCTATTGACCCTTCCTCTACGACTGCGACAAGGCTTTCAAGAAATCGAGTGTCCATAGGTTTCCTTACGAATGAATATATAAAAACTTAGTTTTTCTATTTTTATGTGGTGAGTAAACTAGCTACAACGACGACTTAAGTCTAGAGTCGATGTAACTTTAAAAGGGATCTTAAATGAATTTTGATTTGTGGTTTGCGTTTTTGATGGCGTGCATTGTTTTAGCTGTTTCTCCTGGTGCAGGGGCCGTGAATATGATGTCAATAACAATGAAATACGGCTTTCGTCGAAGCTTGATTTCAAACATTGGGTTACAAGTTGGGAATATGTTCAATATTGCGATAGTTGGTGTTGGACTTGGTGCTGTTCTTGCCCAATCAGAGGTTGCGTTTATTGCTATAAAGTGGGTCGGGGCATTCTACTTAATTTATTTAGGTATCAAGAAGTTTACCGAGACGGTGGATAATACAGACTACAAAGGACACCAGCAGAAAGTAAGTGGCTTGAAAATGTTTTGTCAGTCAGTGATTGTCAACGTTACCAATCCTAAAAGTATTGTTTTCCTTGTTGCTCTTTTGCCCCAGTTTATTGTGTCAAGCAGTCCCCATGTAGAGCAGATACTAGTGCTAGGCAGTACTTTACTTACCGTCGATATGCTTGTGATGTGTGCTTATGCATTATTAGCTAGTCGGTTGAGCGGATTGGTTAAGAATCGCCGTCATATGATTGTGCAAAACCGTATTTTCGGCAGTGTATTTATTGGTACAGGCAGTTTATTAGCGATGGCTGGACGAAGCTAATACGCGTTTGCTGGTTACAAGAAGTCAGGCATTGAGTGTGAGAGCCACAAGATGGTGCTCGAGCATTGGCAAAACGCCATGTTCTTATGAGCTTGGCGTTTTTAGTGTGTGCGAGATGTGCTAGCTAGGTTGAACGTGCTCGGACTTATTCTTCGGCGATAAAGCTGTTAGCGATTTGTGCTTCTTGCTTAATCATAAGTTGGTGCGCTGTCAGCATATGTTGCTGCATGATTTGTTTCGCTTTTACTGCATCACTTTTGCTCAGCGCTTGCACAAGGTCGCGTTGGCTTTGCACGCCAGTACGCCACAGTTTGTGGTTTCCTGGTTCGTAAAGCTTGTGATAAATCGTCAGCTCAGTGAGTATTTGCGCGGTAAAACGTACCACAAACTTTAATAGCTCATTATCTGAATAGCTCGCCAGTAAGCTGTGGAACTCTAGCGATGCGATGTGGTGTTCGCGTTCTTGATAAATATCTTCAGGCGGCGTTTGATACTTGTCGATTTGGTCGCTCAGTGCCTGCAATTGCGACTCATTTAGTCTCCCTGCGAGGGAAGCCGCAATCTCCGGCTCAAGCGACAAACGCATTTGGTATAAATCTGATATCGAAGTGTTCTTAAAAAACAGGTAGTTACTTAAGAGTGACTGCGCTTTGTTTTCGCTCATCTCACTCACGAACACACCGCCATTCGGGCCGGTTTTGGTCGACAAAATACCTTGCGCTTCCAAGATTCGCATACTTTCACGAACCGTTCCTTTTGAAGCGTCAAACTTCTCCATAACCTCAAGCTCGTTAGGTAAACGATCCCCAGGCTGAAGTGCTTGCTCGACGATCCAGTTCTTGATCGATTCTGCTAATTCTTGTGTTCTACGTCTCTTCGCGCTTTTTGCCACATTATCCTCGCTGGGGTGTTATCCGTACCTATTGAATTCTGACGGAATTCCTCTGAATGTCACCTGTTTTCTTGCCCTAAAAACCCCGGAAAAATCGGAGTGTTGAGTTATGAAACACTCCGATTATTGATCGAATCTTAGTCACAAAATATCTATTTATCATGATAAATAGCTTTTATTTGATATTTATCATGATAAATTGCCTGGGTGTACATGATCAGAATGGAATGATTTTAGATGGGTAAATTCGAAGAAACCGCCAGCTTAACGTGGGAATGGCTAGAGTCTATTGCTCAATGCAGCCAAACATCCGATCCCGATAAAGAAGGGGTTACGCGTTTATGTGCGTCTAAAGAGCATGAAGAGGCAAACCGAAAGCTGCATGACTGGATGACAATGTCTGGTATGGAAGTTCGAATGGACAACGCGGCGAACTTAATTGGTCGTTACCCAAGTACTAACCCAGATGCTAAGACACTGATCTTTGGCTCACACCAAGATACGGTGCCTAATGGGGGTAAATATGATGGGATCCTTGGCGTAATACTGCCAATCGCACTGGTTAATTACTTTCACAACAACCAGTTAGAGTTCCCGTTTCATATTGATGTGATTGCTTTTAGTGACGAAGAGGGCACGCGCTTTCAATCGACATTATTAGGCTCAAAAGCGATTTCAGGCATCTTCGACCCTGCGATGTTGACAGCTGAAGACGCAAACGGCGTAAGCATGCGAGATGCTTTGGTGTCTTTTGGTTGTAACCCAGACCTCATTAGTGAAGACGCTTATGAGAAAGACAATGTGCTTGGCTTTGTTGAACTGCACATTGAGCAAGGTCCGCAGTTAGAGCAAGCCAACCTGCCTGTAGGGGTAGTGACGGCAATGACTGGGATTGAGCGCCATACCTTGTCGATCATTGGCAAAGCGAGCCATGCGGGCACAGTACCGATGAACCTACGCCAAGATGCGTTGGTAGGTGCAGCTCAAGTGATTCACATGTTTGATCAGCTTTGTAAGCGAGAAGAAGACCTAGTCGGTGTTGTAGGCAAAATTGCTAACTATCCGAATGGCGTCAACGTTATCCCTCAACAAACAGACATTACCATTGAGCTTCGTTCACCCAATGACGCTTCTCGTGTTAAAGCGCGAGAGGAGATGTTGGCAGATATCGATAGCCTAATGAATCAATACAACTTGGCTTACCGTCATGAACAAACTTATGAGCAATCAGCCGTGACTTGTGCTGATTCTTTATCGTCAGTTTTAAGTAACGCGGTAAGTTTGTCGGGTATTACACCGAAACACCTATACAGCGGTGCAGGTCATGACGGCTTGGCTGTGAGTAAGCTTACCGATATTGCGATGCTGTTTATGCGTTGTACTGATGGCATTAGCCACCACCCAGACGAAGCCATTCTTCAACAAGATTTGGTTGCTGCAGTCGAAGTGTTAAACCACTTCTGTCTATTGATGAAAGCAGAGCAAAAATAAACGATTCGAGATTTTGGTAGCAGTCTTTAACGGTATCTGAACAAAGTTCGGGTTATCGCCTGCTACAAATACTACAGAGCGCAGCTCTCAGGCGCTCCCTATACTAAGGAGAGATTTGGTTATGGATATGACAGAGAAAATGGAAACAGCAGAGAAGAGGGCGTGGTATAAAAACGTACCAGACCCGATGGTTCTTATCTTTTTTATACTGGTAGCCACTTACCTTCTTACTTTTATCGTGCCGGCTGGTGAGTTTGAGCGCGTTGTCGTTGATGGTAGAACAACGGTTGTTGCTGATTCATTCACATATATTGAAGGTGTTCCATCGGTACATTTCTTCGATATCTTCGTCTCTATTCCTAAAGGGTTGATTAGCGCAGCACCTTACTTGTTCATTGTGTTTATCGCAGGCGGTCTATTCCATATTTTGCAACGCACAGGCGCATTAGAAAATGCCATTGGTGTGGCTGTAAACAAAGCTGGAATTAAAAATCGTAACCTAATCATTACGATAGGCACGTTCATCTATGGTTTCTTTGGTGTAGCGGTTGGCTTTGAAAACAACATCGCTTTAGTGCCAGTTGCGGTCCTGATTTCTGCAGCGGTTGGATACTCGAGCTTAGTGGGTACTGTGATGGCAGTAGGTGGTATCGGCGTGGGCTTTGCTCTGTCACCGATTAACCCGTACACGGTTGGTGTTGCACAAGGTATCGCAGAGCTTCCAATCTTCTCTGGTGCTTGGTTACGTACTGTTATGGTGCTTTCTTCTTTGGCATTACTGTCTTACTACATTTGTTCTCGTGTTACTAAAATGGAGTTCAAAGAGCCTGAAACAGCTGGTGGTCTAAGTAAAGACATCTCTGAATACCAACTCAATAAGAAAGACAAAATGACCTTGGGCGTTTTTCTTATTGGCTTAGGTATCATGCTTTATGGAGTGTTCGCTAACGGTTGGTACATCAACGAGATCGCGGGTCTTTTCTTATTGATGGCGATTGCCATTGGTATCGTGAACGGCTTGGGTGCAAACGCTATTGTGAAGCAGATGATGGAAGGTGCGTCGGGTGTTACCTCTGGTGCCTTGGTGATCGGTGTTGCTGCCTCTATTCAAGTGATCCTTAACCAAGCGTCAATTATCGATACCATCGTTAATGCACTGAGTTCGTTGATTCAAGATATGCCAATCGCGTTGGCGGCCATTGTGGCGAGTGTGGTTCAAGGCATCATCAATTTATTCATTCCTGGTGGTTCTGGTCAGGCGATGGTGACCATGCCGATCATGATCCCAGTTGCTGACTTAGCAGGTATGAGTCGCCAGCTGATGGTTACTGCATTCCAAGTAGGTGATGGCCTTACAAACCTTATTGTACCAACCTCAGGCGGCACGCTAGCGATGCTTGCGCTGGGTCGAGTCTCTTACGAGCAGTGGTTGAAGGCGATTGTGCCATTTATGTTGGTGGTTTATGCCCTATGTTGGGTGGCGCTGTTCATTGGACAAATGATTGGTTACTAGTTTTTTTGGTGTTGAACATCTATGACAATTTCACTTATTCACGTTAACCCAAATACCGGTTTGTCGGCTTCTATCTCTGCGACAGGAGGTGTGTCAGTTGGAGGCTATGTAAACCATAGCTGGCGAGGTGTTGGGGCGTGTGCAACTCAAGGGTTATTTACTAACCCTTGGTATGCAGACAAAGCGCGTGAGTTATTTATTCTTGGTAAGACGGCTGATCAGGTTGTCGAGTCTTTAAAAGCAGGCGATGCCGAATATTCAAAACGCCAGTGTATGGTGATGGATAAAAATGGCGACAGCGCTTTCATTCATGGTGATGACAACATCCCTTATGTTGGCTCGATTGCTTATCCTACGATTGCCGTTGCTGGCAATATGCTAGAGAGTGACAAGGTTTTACATGCCTTTTCAGACAGCTTTATCGCTCAAACGACGCAGAATCCAAGCTCAATCTTAGAAGATGGTGCGCCTGTTTATAGAGATAACTATGAAGCAGAGCTACCAGAAATATTGATAACAGCATTGGAAGCCGCATTGCAAGCGGGTGGAGACAGGCGAGGAACCTTTTCTGCATCACTCCGAGTAGAAAGCCTGACTAAAGCGCCGATTGATATTCGTGTTGATTGGGCTGATGGGTGCTTAATTGGTGAATTGCGAAAAGTGCTGGGGCGTGTCCGCGAGGCAGGCTTTCAAGATTTTCTAAACAATCTACCAAACCAGTAATGATGAAGCTTTAATCGAAATAAAAGCCAAGTGAGTTTCAAATCATTTGGCTTTTTTGTTTTCAATCATTGGGCGACTGTGCGTTAGTGCTTCGAAAAGAAAATTTCTGGCTTATGAGTTGGACCTGAATTGCCTTCGAGTTGAGTCAGCTGCAAACCTTGTTTGCCGACCAAAGAAGCGACCATCTGACGGTTGAACGGGTAGTTCTCAGTGTTGTTGATGAACTCTTCCACATCCACCCATTTGGCTTCTGCAATTTCATCCGTGTCTTGAATCGCAATCTCTTGAGTTTGAGCGATAAGGTGGCAAACAAAGTAGAGGTTTGATTTGCCAAATTGATATGGATGGCGCGTGGCCATGCCAACCACTGAAACGAAGGTGGCTTCTATGCCAGTCTCTTCCAAGGTTTCTCTAACCACAGACTCTTCAATACCTTCGCCAAGTTCAATGTGGCCACCTGGTAGTTTGTAGCCCTTCATACCGTGCTCTTTGATCATCAGCACTTGGTTATGCTCATTGGTGATCAACGCACCAGCACCCAAAGTATGGGTTGGGATGAAAGGTACAAACTCGACGATTTCGGATTTGTGGATCAGCGTAATCTCGTCTTCTAGACAGTTATGGAACACAAAACCGAGTTCAGTCGCTACTGGGATAAGATGCGACAGTGAAATAGGTAAACTGATCCAGATAATGCCTTTGTTATTTTGCTTTGAGAACTCGGTGATTTCGCTGAGCTCAGCGTGGAATGAGTCGGTATCGTTAGGTGCAGTCAGCGGGTCGATGATGATGCCGTTAAATTTGTCGAGCGTAAATTCCACGGTTGGTCCTTTGTTGTTTTGATTTATTGAGAGCCTTTTATAGAGGGAGCTTATAACAGATGTAGAGGTTATGACACCTGAAAAGCCGGTGACTCGGAGATTGCTTGGGAAAGCGGTAGGTAAGAAACAAAAACTGCGCTTGGAAACCAGAGCGCAGTTTTAAAGTTGGAGTTATTTGAGTTCGTATCTAACGAACGTAGTTCGCATCAACGCTGACATACCAGTGTTGAAACTTACCGTCAGATTTTTCAATCCACAAATCGTTGGTGTAGCTCTCTATCTTGCCGTTGACCGTTAACTTGAATGTGTTCTCATCAAAGTCGCCAAGCTTCACAAACTGATCGGTTGTAACTAGGAACGGGTCCATGTCGTCAACGCCAACTACATCTGAAATCACATAGTAGTGGTAAGTAAATGGCTTGCTCGCATCATTTGGGTTACTGCGGTACGCCACAAGCTTGAACGGTTCCGTCAGTGGGACATCGAGCGTTTGCTTGTCTATGGTCGCAGGGATTGGAATAAATAACCAAGCCGTAAATAGGCCGCAAGCCAAAACCATCAGGAAGAAAAGAGTCTTAATTGCTTTCATAGCAACCTTCAAAATAGGTAATGTTGAAGGTGCTATGGTAACAGGTTTGATTTGTTGATTGTAAGAGTATGAATAAGTGAAGGCGACACCACTCTGTTAGGAAATTTGAACAAATTGACGCACTGTTCATAACTTAGGTTTCAGATGCTTTCTATCTAAAAGCGTCTGGGCAAATTAGTGCGCGTGGCCTTGTGATAGGTTGATCAACATGACGCCTGCGGCAACAAGCCCCATGCCAATCCAAACTTTTGTGTCTAGGTGTTGGCTGTATACGAAGCTCGAGATTAAGCTCACCGTTAAAATTGCTAATCCAGCCCATAAAGAGTGCACCACACCAACCGGCATCTCTTTCATAGCTTGGCTTAAGAATAAAAATGCCGCCAAGTGCCCTGAGATAACCAGTAAAGCTGGGACTGGTTTAGACAAACTAAATCCATCGGTGGCTTTAAGTGCAACGTGAGAAAGTGCTTCAGCCATTACGCCCATCATCAAGAAAAACCAGCTCATATTCGTACCTTTATCTTTGTATTGTTTGTGTTGGTATAGCAAGAGTGTTTGAAAGTGGTCATTGGTGCTAATCGCGGATTAGCTCGTATTGCAGGCACAAAAAAGCCCGCACCTCACGCTTTTGCAAGGTGCGGGCTAAATAGGTGTGACTACTTGTTTAGGTAAGCAGCGTGGAACTCAATGTGCTCATCAATAAAGCTAGAGATGAAGTAGTAGCTGTGGTCGTAACCAGGCTGCATACGTAGCTCTAAATCGGCATTGTTTACTTTCGCGGCTTCAACTAACTGTTCAGGTTTCAGTTGTTCAATTAGGAAATTGTCTGCTTCGCCTTGGTCAACCAACATTGGCAGCTTAGTGCCTTTCGTTTTTAGAAGCTCAGAGGCGTCGTACTGTTTCCACTCTTCAATATCTAAGCCTAGATATTGGTTAAATGCTTTTTGGCCCCAAGGACATTGCATTGGGTTACTGATCGGGCTGAATGCCGAGATAGAACGGTAGCTATCTTCGTTCTTGATGCCAATCGTAAGGGCACCGTGTCCACCCATGCTATGACCAGAAATTGATTTCACTGATGTCACAGGGAAGAAAGACTCAATCAGTGCTGGAAGCTCTGTTACCACGTAATCGTACATGTGGTAATGGCTGTCCCACGGTGCTTGAGTAGCGTTCACGTAGAAGCCTGCACCTTGGCCTAAGTCGTAGCTTTCATTGTCAGCAACGTTCTCACCACGTGGGCTTGTATCTGGTGCAACAATAGCGATGCCTTGCTCAGCTGCAGCTTTAAATGCGCCGGCTTTTTGCATAAAGTTTTCATCGGTACAGGTTAGGCCTGATAACCAATATAAAACAGGAACTGGGTTTTCTTTGCTTGCATTTGGTGGCAAGAAAATCGCGAAACGCATATCGCAGTCAAGCGTTGCAGAAAAGTGGGTGTATTGTTTGTGCCAACCACCAGCAACCTTTGCTTGGCTAATGTTTTCGATTGTCATTTATTGTGCTCCGTTAGGTTGATGGTTTCGGAATTAATGTATTTGATTTTCTAAAGCTTAAGCTAGAGGGTTCACCACCCACCGGGCAGGAGGTGGTGAAGACAGTTTCGCTCTGATTTTTAAGTCAGAACTGTGGTCTCGACACCTAAGTGCCGAGACCAAGGAGAATTATCTGTCCATGTGTAAAACAGTACGGATAGATTCACCTTTGTGCATTAGGTCGAATGCGTCGTTTACTTCGTCAAGGCTCATTGTGTGAGTAATGAACTCTTGAAGACCAAACTCACCCGCCATGTAACGGTTTACGATTTCTGGAAGCTCAGAGCGGCCTTTAACACCACCGAAAGCAGAACCACGCCATACACGACCTGTTACTAGTTGGAATGGACGAGTCGAGATCTCTTGACCTGCGCCTGCAACACCGATGATTACAGATTCGCCCCAACCTTTGTGACAACATTCAAGAGCTTGACGCATCACGTTTACGTTACCGATACACTCGAACGAGTAATCAACACCGCCGTCTGTCATCTCAACGATAACGTCTTGGATTGGCTTGTCGAATTTCATTGGGTTGATGCAGTCAGTCGCGCCAAGTTGTTTTGCTAGCTCGAATTTGCTCTCATTGATATCAACACCGATGATTTTGCTTGCACCAGCCATACGAGCACCGATGATTGCAGAAAGACCGATACCGCCTAGGCCGAATACAGCAACTGTGTCGCCTTTTTCAACTTTAGCTGTGTTCAGTACCGCACCCATACCAGTGGTTACGCCACAGCCTAGAAGACAAACTTCCTCAAGAGGTGCTTCTTTAGCTACTTTCGCTAGTGAGATTTCTGGAAGTACAGTGTACTCAGAGAAAGTAGAACAACCCATGTAGTGGAAGATTGGCTCACCGTTGATAGAGAAACGGCTTGTGCCATCTGGCATTAGGCCTTTACCTTGAGTTTCGCGAACTGCTTGGCAAAGGTTAGTTTTGCCAGACTTACAGAATTTACATTCGCCACACTCAGCTGTGTAAAGTGGGATAACGTGGTCGCCAACTTCTACGCTTGTTACGCCTTCGCCAACCATTTCAACGATACCGCCACCTTCGTGACCAAGAATAGAAGGGAAGATACCTTCTGGATCGTCACCTGAAAGAGTGAATGCGTCAGTGTGACAAACACCAGTAGCAACGATACGAACAAGTACTTCGCCAGCCTTTGGCAGTTCAACGTCAACCGTTTCACGCTTTAGCGGCTCACCTGCTTTCCAAGCGACCATTGCTTTAGATTGGATATGAGTTTGACCAGGTTTGATTTCGATAGTCATTGGATGCTTCCTTTATATGTCAGTACAGCGGATAACTTTGCAATTAAGTTCAACTCGTTAAGCGTAGTCGAGCTTAATTGTTTCCGCTCTCTCGTTTTGTTGGAGCTAGTATATGTGTGGTTGCAGGTTTTGATAATCCCACTAAATAGAAAATGATTATTACGTATTTGTAATAATTAATGGGATTTGAAGGGGAGTGAAAGGAAAGGTGTTGCTAAGAGAATCTATCGAGACTCTAAATAGTAACTAAGTAGAAGGGACATTTATTGGAAATAAATAGAGCATAAGCTTGCCGCCTATTTTCTAGTTGTAGGTTTGAACATGCTTTTCTCTCTCCCACCTCCTGTAATGCTATCACTCGCCATCGTGCTTGAAGTTGTTGCCACTTCTTTATTACCTAAAACGCAGCAGTTTACTTCTTTGCCCGCGACTGCCGCAGTATTGGCTGGCTACGGCTGTGCTTTCTATCTATTGTCTCTCACAGTGCAAACCATGTCTTTGGGTGTGGCGTATGCGATTTGGTGTGGGGCAGGGATAGTGCTAGTCGCAGCACTGTCTTGGCTGGTCTACGGGCAAAAGCTCGACATCTACGCAATCATCGGTATCACTTTGATTCTGGCTGGCGTAGTGATTATTAATCTGTTTTCGAGTTCGGTGAGTCATTAGGGGCTAGATTGTTTTTGCCCCAAACCTTCTTAGAAACTGCAAACGGAACACCGGACCAGTACACCTACAGACCAAGTTAATCTAATCCGTACTTAGATATATTATCCGGAATTTTTCCTCAACTCGCCCCCGTAACTATATGTCGATTCACATAACAGGTTGATACTGGTTGAGTTTCATAATAAATGGCAGCAACATAGACGGAATGCAAAGACGGTAAAAGTCCGTCTATAAAGCGTTAACTGCCTAGTCAAAATAGAGAACTATGAATGAAAAATTTTGAAATTGAATCAATGAAAGATCAGATTCATTTTGGTAAGACCAAGGATTACTTCGAAGAAGTATTGACGTCTTATCAAGTTGGATCATATAGGTCATCTGTAGTGATGTTATGGGCGGTTGCAATTTCGGATATTGTTTACAAACTACAGTATCTAGTTGACTTGTATTCTGATGCGGCGGCTAAGGAAATTTTAGATGAAGTTAGAGCTATCCAAAATGAAGACGCTAGATCTTCTAGTTGGGAGTTAGGGGTTGTTGATAAAGTCTTCAATAAAACCAACCTTATAGATAGCGCAGAATACGAAAATATTCGATACCTTCAAAAGCAGCGACATTTGTGTGCCCACCCAGTACTTAGAGGTAATCTAGAGCTTCATAAGCCTAACAAAGAAACAGTCCGATCTTTGATTCGGAATACATTAGAAGGTTTACTTATAAAACCACCATTTTATACACAGAAAGTTATATCTGAAATTCTTGAAGATCTTGATGAATCCAAAGAAGCTTTGAATACAAGGGATAAAGTTAAAAAGTATATAGAAAGCCGATACCTGAATAGAATGACAGATGAGGTTGAGTTTTCGCTTTACAGAACTCTTTGGAAATTGACCTTCAAAGTTGCCGACGATAAATGTAACGAAAATAGGTTACTAAACCTAAACGTTATTAGAGTAATAACAAACCGTCACAAAAATAAGCTAGCTGAGCTTATTAGTGCTGATCAAGATTACTACAGCAACATCGCCTCAAATGGTTTTCCTTTAGATTACATAGTTCATTACTTGTCAATGAATGAGTCTTTCTATGGGCTATTAACAGATGATGCAAAACTAAAAATTCAACATGCATCAGAAATTACAGATGTAGGGCGGACATGTGGTTGGTTCACCAGAGGTGATTTATCTAACCATTTTGATTACCTGATTACTTGGATAGAAGGTGAAGCATATCCTGATTTTTCTGAATCACAATGGAAATACCTTCTCGAACTATCAGACAGTGAAGAATGGGAAACGCAATATGCAAAACTGATTTCTTCATATTATTGCCGTAGTGGAGGTTTTGATACGGCGGATTCAAGGTTCACTAACTGTCTACTTCCAAACCTACGATATTTCAATCAAGAGGCTGCCGAGTATTTGCTACAGAAGATAGAAGGCAATAATCAACTGTATCGGAGAAACAGAGCAGGTTTAGATCATAAGAAAGTCAGGGAGAGTTTTAACAAATTTCTTCCAGATGATTTTGATTATTCGGCATATCCTCATTTTGATGAAAATACAAGAACAGTTGAATAAAACAGTTAACAAAGCGTTTAAGGTTTCAAGATAATTTTTCTAATCTGATTGAAACCGTTTAGGGCAAAGCAACTAAACGGTTTCTGTCCAAAAACGAGTTTGTCTAACCAACCTTCTCACACCCCAACACAGCCACCAACGCATCCAAATACTGCTCTATCGTCAAATCCGCAGAAACGGGTGGTAGCTCTACGGTAATACACGGTAGATTTCTTTCTTGGCACCAGGTGCCGAATGAACCTGGGGTTTCGTAATCTACGTCTTCAGCGAGCGGTAGGTTGAACTGTTTGCCTAGCCACGATGCGAGTTCCGATTGGGTTGGGTCATCGACCATGGCGAGTGGTTCGTGGAAAGAGATGACGAATTTGGGCTTACGCTGCTCAATGAGCTTGATGATTGATTGCACTTCAGGTTCAAGCTGATCGGCTTGCCCAGTTTTTACTTTTACATCTCTGACTGGTGTGTGAGAACTCCAGCGATAAACGGTGCCGTCTTCTGTCCAGTTTTGCGTCGGGAATGCGCGGTTCAAATCGACTTGGTTGGCGTTGGCACGGGTACCTAACTGATTACCATCTGGGTTCATCGACAGAATCACATCGTGTCGTAAATTGGTGGTTGGCAAGCTTCTTAGCGCACAAGACAAACCCGCGATAGACGCGGTTTCATCACCGTGTGTGCCTGCTATGATTAGGCCTCGAGATTCGCTTTCTACTTGCGCGGGGAAATAGAGCAAGGGTGCGCCCAATACCGACTTTCCATATGGTAGCGGCTTTATTGAAAATGCAGCTCTTTCCGTTCTTGGAATTAAACTCACCTTTATCTCCTGATTGATCAAGTACTATCAAGTATTAACGATTACAAAAACTACTTAGATAAACGAAAGCATTAAAACTCGTCAACAGTCTCATTGTTAATTTTATTACTTGCTTCAAAGATAGGCTAGGAGAGCAAAAACATATGGATTTTAAGAAACATTCAACGGCGTTACTCATTTCATCTCTATTGCCCCCTTTTATCTCAGTGACTGCCGTTGCTGACACGTTGCCAGCGGGAACCACTCTGGCAAAGCAACAACACTTAGTGCGCGCGAATGATGCGGAAGCGGCGACACTAGACCCGGCAAAGGCTGAAGGCCTTCCTGAAATGCACATTCTACGTGACCTGTTCGAAGGCTTAGTGATTCAAGATCGCGATGGCAACATTACTCCAGGTGTGGCGGAATCTTGGGAAACCGAAGACAACAAAACGTTTGTATTCCACCTGCGTAAAGACGCGAAATGGTCGAATGGCGATCCGGTGACGGCCGATGATTTCGTGTATGCGATAAGACGCGCGGTAGACCCAAAAACGGCATCGCCAAATGTGTGGTATCTGAAGCTCACCAAAATCAACAATATTGCTGATGTGGCAGAAGGTAAGAAACCGATTGAGGAACTAGGCGTGTCGGCAGTCGATAAACACACCGTCCGTTTTGAACTCGACAGCCAAGTGCCATACTTTGTGGCAATGACGGGCCACACATCCATGATGCCAGTGCATAAAGCAGCCCTAGAAAGTAGCGACAAGCCGTGGAGTGATCCTAAGCAATTTGTCGGTAATGGCGCATTCGTACTAGACGAGTGGGTGGTGAACGAGCGCATTGAACTGAAGAAGAACCCGAAATATTGGGACAGTTCAGATACTCACTTAACCGAAGTGACTTATATTCCGTTTGAGAATCAGAATGCCTCTATTAACCGTTATGCAGTGGGTGAGGTCGATATTACTTCGGACGTACCTACACACATGGCGCAGCAGCTTAAAAGCAAATACCAAGATGCGTTTACCACAGTGCCTCTTCTGTGTACTTACTACTATGCATTCAATACTACGCGACCACCTTTTGATGATGCGCGAGTACGTAAAGCTGTCTCTTATTCTATGATGCGTGACGTTATCACCAATGGCGTGACTCAGGTGGGCAACTTACCTGCTTATACCTTTGCACATGAGTACACGGCTGGCTTTGATGCGACACAACCTGAATACAGCACGTGGACTCAGAAAGAACGTGATCAAAAAGCAAAAGAGCTATTGAAAGAAGCGGGCTACGATGCGTCTAACCCGTTGGATTTCAAACTGCTTTACAACACCAGTGAATCGAACAAGTCGATTGCAGTGGCGATTGCGTCAATGCTGAAAGGTAACCTAGGCGCACAAGTTGAACTGGAAAACCAAGAGTGGAAGTCTTACTTGGTGTCACGTCGTCAAGGTGATTTCGATGTAATGCGCGCCTCTTGGTGTGGTGACTACAATGAAGCATCAACCTTCTTGAGCCTATTGCGTTCAGGTTCTTCGGGTAACTTTGCTCGCTACAGTAATGACAAGTACGACGCAGCAATGGACAGCGCACTAGCCGCAACCAGCGAACAAGATCGCCAAGGTTTCTATGACCAAGCGGAGCAGTTACTGACAGAAGACATGCCGATCGCACCAATCTACTACTACATGCAGGCCCGTCTAGTGCGACCAAGTGTCGGTGGTTTTGCGAAGAACAATGTAGAAGGGCGTATCTACTCTAAGGATCTCTACATCACAGAGTAATTGAGCTTCTGGCACATCATTAAAAGTCTGAAATAGAGAAAAGGGACGTTGATCATAAATCTCTGATCAACGTCCCTTCGTCATTAATCTGTAACCGTAAGCGCAAAAAACTGAAACCTGCCTGAAGTATTTTTCACTTTTATTTCAATCAGGTGAAGCCATGTTACCCCCTCTACGTGCCCTCGTTGCGTTTGAAGCTGTTGCCCGCCTCGGTTCTATTGGCGCTGCTGCGCGAGAGCTTTGTGTTACCCAAGCAGCGGTGAGCCAGCAGCTTAAAAGTTTAGAAACCTTTCTCGATACCACACTGTTTGAACGCAGCTCCAAAGGCGTACAGCTGACATCGGCTGCCCAACATTATCAACCGATTGTTGCGGGCTCATTGGCCCATCTGAAACTACAGACTCAAATCTTGTTCGGAGAAAAAGAAACCGATGTCTTGAGCCTGCGCGTTAATCACACCTTTTGTCATAACTGGCTGCTACCTCGCCTGCCATCTTTTTATCAAAAATACCCTTTTATCAGGCTCGATATTCAGCTGGTGGACTGGCCATCTACCAACCCTTGTCAGAATGTCGATATTGAACTGACCAACGGTAAGGTCGAAAGCGAAGACACCCATTGCGAGCGACTGTTTCAAGAGCATTGGCAGTTAGTGTGCAGCCCAGAATTTAAAAAACAACATCAAGATTCGTTGGTTGAGCATGATTTTTCTGCTCTGCCGACCGTGCAAGTAAAAGGCTACCGAGAGAACTGGCTGCAATGGCTGAGTCACAACCAATTCGAGATGACTTTACCTAAGGTGCTACTTGAAGTGAGTAACTCTCTGCACGCTTTAGAGGCGGTCAAACATGGTATTGGCGTGTTGTTAGTGCGTTCGCTTGCGGTGTCTGAGTTGTTAGAGAAAAACGAACTTGTTTTGGCGACAGAGTCCTCAATGCCTGCCGAATCAGCCCACTATTTGATTACCAAACACCGACGCAGTGCCAAGGTGAATTTCTTTTGTGATTGGCTTTATCACCAGATGGAAGACGGTGAGCTGGAAGAAAGATTTTCTAATGGGTAGCCATAAAAAAAATGAAGGGCGCTCTTACTAACCTGTCACACAAACCCCTTAATTTAACCGCATACAAATAAGGACGAGGTCACCATGAGTGCTTTCTCAGAACCAATGAAAAACCGCTTAAAGGTACTGCTATTTACTGCACCGTTGTTGGTGCCACTGTTTACTTTTTGGCTCGTACCATTTGGTTATTCGATTTACATCAGCTTCACCGATTGGGATTACATCTCGCCAGATTATTCGTTCATCGGTTTAGAAAATTACGAGTACATGGTCGAGGACTATGAGTTCATCCAAGCGATGCTCAACACGTTTTGGTTCTCTGTGGGTGTAGTGATTCCCACTATCCTTCTTGGTCTAGTGTTTGCCATGCTGCTGCACAAAAACTTCAAGGGTAGCCAGTTTTATCGTGCGGTGATCTTCTCCCCTTGGATTACACCCACAGTCGCGGTATCGATTGTGTGGTCTTGGGTGTTCGAGACCAAATCAGGCTTGGCAAACCACTTATTGGAGTCAGCAGGGTTTAGTGCGATTCCATGGTTAGAGAACGGAAACACAGCCTTGGTTGCGGTGATTATCGTGACAGTTTGGCAGGCGATTGGTTGGACGATGCTGTTTTACATCAGTGCGCTTAACAAGATTCCAGAGTCGCTGTATGAGGCGTCTTTGATTGATGGTTGCAGCAGCTTAACGCGCTTTTTGAAGATAACGCTGCCACTGATTTCACCAACCACATTCTTCTTGGTAGTGGTCAACATTATCACGGCAATGCAGGCGTTCGATCAGTTCCAGATCTTAACGCAGGGCGGACCGGGTGGTGAAACACGCACCTTGCTGTACTTGTTCTACCAACAAGCGTTTGAGCGTTACGAAATGGGACCTGCGGCCGCGACATCGTTAGTGATATTCCTGATTACTGGATTGCTGGCACTTATTAATACCTACATCGGCAAGCGCTGGGTGTACTACTAGTCAATTTTTGAAAGGACAGAATTATGACCACGCAAGTATTGGATGCCAATCAAGTATTAAGTCAGAGCGCAGCGAAAACCAAAGTTAGAGCTCAAGTCAAAGCGACGAAGTCAGAAGTTGCGTCAAAGAAAGCCTCAGCGGATCGCCGTTCGTTCCTCACACTGGCGAAGCACCTGTTCTTGGCAACCTGTGGAACCATTATGGTGTTTCCGTTCTTATGGATGCTGTCTGGTTCGCTGAAAAGCAACGATGAGATCTTTGCTAACCCGCTGGACTTGATTCCAGAGCAGTTTCGCTGGGAAACGTTTGTGGAAACCTTTCACAGCGCGCCGTTTGGCTTGTACATCTTCAACAGCTTTAGTGTGGCTTTGTTCACTACCTTGTTGGTGATTGTGAATTCCGCGATGTTTGCATACGCGCTGACTCAGTTGAAGTTTCGCTCGAAGACAGTGCTCTATTTCGTCGTGATGGGCTGTTACATGTTGCCGGGCGCAGTGACTTACATTCCGTCTTACATCACCTTGGCAAAACTGGGTTTGTTGGATTCACACATGGGCTTGGTGGCGTCGAACGCGGCGTCGGTGTTCGGTGTGTTCTATCTACGCCAAGTGTTTATCAAGGTGCATCCGTCGCTGATTGAAGCGGCACGAATTGATGGTGCAGGTGAGCTCAAGATTTTATGGGCAATCATCTTACCGCAATGCCGAGCAGCAGTCGCAACACTGTTCCTCATCACTTTTATTACCAATTACAACAGCTACATGTGGCCAAGTCTGGTGATTACGACTCAGGATTTAAATCTGATCGCTACTGGTATTCGTCACTATTTTATTGCC
This sequence comes from Vibrio chagasii, assembly GCA_041879415.1. Lineage (NCBI taxonomy): Bacteria > Pseudomonadati > Pseudomonadota > Gammaproteobacteria > Vibrionales > Vibrionaceae > Vibrio > Vibrio chagasii. The sequence goes on from CP090852.1 coordinate 1,515,684, forward strand.
GAAGGTAACTATGGGTTGAACTGGTCGCAAATTATGGCGGCGAGCACCATTGCAGTATTGCCTTTGTTAATTCTATTCGTCATTTGTCAAAAGACGATTCTTTCAGGTATCGCCGATAACGGCGTAAAAGAGTAAACGGAAATGAAACTAAAAACTCTCGCACTAGTGTGTGCTGGCGCAGTAAGCGCGTCTATGTTTTCTAGCAGTGTTCTTGCGGCAACCGAAGTTAACTTTTGGTATTCCGGTGGTACTAAGCCACAGCAAATGATGACTAAGCTCATCGAAGAGTTCAACGCGAGTCAAGATGAGTATGTAGTGAAGCCTGCATTGCAAGGTAACTACACGGAAACCTACCAGAAGCTGCAAGCCGGTTTAGCGTCTAAAACCGCACCTGAACTTGTGCTGTTAGATTCAGGTCGTGCGGAAGCGATGCACGGGCGTGGTCTGAGCCGTGACCTAACGCCGTTCATGGATGAAGAGTTTAACTTCTCTGATTTCATTGGCGCGTTCAAAGATCAAGTGACGGCAGACGACGGCACCATCATAGGTCTACCTGCTTACGGTACCACTCAAGTGTTCTACTACAACAAGCAGGTGTTGGCAGATAACGGCTTTACTGAGCAAGATCTAAAGACATGGCAAGGCGTGGCTAAGGTCGCTGAGAAAGTCACACAACGTGATGAGAAAGGTAATGTGACCTTCTACGGTTGGGAGCCGATGTGGGGTCAAGACAACATGATTGACGCAGCATTTTCTAACGGCGCTAAGATCATCAGTGATGACGGTAAGAAAGTACTGATTGACTCTCCTGAGTGGGTTGAGGTGTGGGACAGCTTCCGTAAGTGGATCCACGATGATCAAATCATGCGTATTCACTATGGAGGTCAAGGTTGGGAATACTGGTACAAAACCATTGATGATGTGATGAAAGACAACGCACTAGGCTACACCGGTTCATCGGGTGACCAAGGTGACTTGGACTTCACTAAGCTTTCAGCAACCACGCAACCAGGTTGGGGCTCAAACCCTTCTGCACCACAAGCGGGTGCGCTGGTTTACGTAATGCCAAAAGGCACAGATGACGCAGCGGCGAAAGGTGCATTTGAGTTTGTTGAGTTCTACACCAACGCGAAAAACACCGCAGCTTGGTCAATGTTCACAGGTTACATCCCAGTGCGCAACAGTGTTTCTGAAGTTCCAGAATACCAAGCGTTCACCAAAGACAACCCACAAGCTCTGATTCCATTGAAGCAAGCGAACACGGCGACCAAAGACTTCCTAGACCCTACCAACGGTAAGATCATGGATGCGCTGAAGGTAGCTGCGGACCAGATTCAAATCCAAAACGTGCCTGCTGACAAAGCGCTAAAACAAGCGGCTAAGAAAGCGCAACGTGCACTAGACCGAGCGAATCGTTCTTAATCCGTAAAGATAACAAAACTATCTTTGCATGCATCAAGGCCCATCTATTCGGGTGGGCCTCTTTTTGACCCAGTCCTTCAAGTAGGACGAATTTGGTGAAGACAATGACCCAATTTCAAGGTGAGCTGCCGTTTGGCAGAGTACGTATCCCCTTTGATGTGCCAGCAGGTTCTCACAGCGTAACGATTACCGGCACAACGGTGACAAAAGGATTCTTGTACGCAGCGGCGTATGATGCCAACCAAGCATTTCGTGGCAAAGTGCTATTTGAAAAGGCGCACAAGTCACTCATTATCCAACCGGAAAACTCAGGCCTAGGCGCGATTGATGGTGCGATTCCATCGGGCCAGTGGTTCTTAGAACTTTATAACCTTGAGGGTGAGTTTCGTACCGAGCGTGCGATGCAGTATCAAGTCGATGTACTTTGCTCTGAAGAGTTAGTTAATAGCGATGCTGAGTTAGAACTGACCCCAACGGTGACAAGTGATCACGATATCGAGTTTGATTACAGTCACATGCTGAGTTCTGATTCTCGTTGGTATCGTGGCGATTTACACGCTCACACTCAGCTTTCTGATGGTCACAATACCTTGGCTGCGGCTAAAGACATTGTGGAATCACAAGGGCTCGATTTCTTTTTCTTCACAGAGCACAACATCTGCCAACCTAAACTGCCAGTATCAAAGCAGTGTTTGTTCTTGCCTGCGTTAGAAGTTACGACCGATCTCGGGCACTTCAATGTGCATGGCCCAGTTAAGTCTTTGGACCTTAGAGACGTTGAACACAGCAGCCAAGCGACCATGGAAGCGGGATTGAGTTTAGCGAAAAGTGGACACAGTTCCCTTGGCATTAATCACCCAATGATGAAGCCGTGGCATTGGCATTACGATCAAGTCGATCTCAGCCAAGTGTCCACGTTTGAAGTTTGCTGTGACCCAACTTGGTCGACCTCACCAAAAGCGACCGAAGAGGCGTTATTGGTTCTCAATGAAATGTGGAATTGTGGCCAGCGCATTACCGCGATTGGCGGCAGTGATTCACACCTTGAGCCGCATGAGCGCAATCCTAAATCGGATGAGCCTTCCATCTATGGCGACCCATCCACCTTCGTTTACAGCCATGGTTTGAGTGGCGAAGGTATCTTGTCTGGTCTGCGTAATGGGCAAGTTTACCTAGAGCGCCGTTGCGGCTTGAAGTTTGATATCAACTTAGGGGACTTGTTACCGGGCAACGATTCTCAAGGGCAAGCGCTTACATACCGAATTGCTGTCTCTGACTCAGAAAACCCTTACTACGCGGAGTGCGTGGTGGATGGCGAGATTGTCGATCGAATCGCTTTGAATGATGAGCTGCAAAGTATCCATATTGATGAAGGCTACCGTTGGTGCCGAGTCGATATTCGTCGCGGAGAGCTTTCTTCAGCATCAATCAACAGTACTCAACCTGCATCTGATAAACGTGAGTTTGAAGGCTGCATCAACGCCGTATTCGACGGTAAACAACCAGAATTTAACCAACCCCTAGTGCGTACTTGGGGAGAACTAATGGAGCGAATGAGCCGTGATGAAGTTTAAGGCGATGTTATTTGATAAAGACGGCACATTGTTAGAGTTTCACAAGATGTGGCTCAACGTTTCTCGTGGTGCTTGTGAGCGTGTGAAATCTTACAGTGACCAGCATCAGGGTAATCAAACTGTCACACCTGATGAGTTACTCTTGGCCATCGGTGTTGAAGGTGATGTGGTTGATAACTATGGACTATTGGCTTCTAACCCAGTCGAAGATACTGCGACTGCATGGTTCAAAATGCTAGAGCCTTCGGTATCTCTGGCTGAGTTTACTCAAGTCACCAAGGCGGCTTTCAATAACCAAGTGGAAGAGAATCCAGAGTGGGTTGAAGCACTGCCGGGTGTAACGGAAAAGCTGACCTCGCTTAAACAACAAGGCATGTATTTGGGTGTAGCAACGGCTGATACCAAAGACTCGACTGTTTATACGTTAGAGCAATCTGGCCTGAGCGAACTGTTTGATTACGTTGGCTATTCTGATGGTGATATTGAGCCTAAGCCAGCGCCCGCATTGTTGAATGCGTTCTGCGAGCAATGTGGTATCGAGCCACATGAAGTGATCATGTTTGGTGACACGGTATCGGACATGGAATTTGGTCGCAATGCTGGTGCTAAGAACGTGGGTGTACTCACTGGTACGGCAAATCACGCCGAACTAGAGCCAATGGCTGACTTGGTGATTCATTCGGTTGCCAACTTCGATCCTCAAGAATTTAACGAATTGATTTAAGGACTGGTTATGGCTGAAGTAACCTTGAGAGGCGTTGAGAAGACCTATCCAAACGGCTTTAAAGCGGTACATGGTGTCGACCTCAATATTCAAGAAGGCGAGTTTATGGTGTTTGTTGGGCCGTCTGGCTGTGCCAAGTCCACCACACTGCGCATGATCGCTGGGCTGGAAGATATCTCAGAGGGTGATGTTTACATCGGGGATAAGCGCGTTAATGATCTGCCTCCGAAAGATCGTGGTATCTCAATGGTGTTCCAAAACTACGCGCTTTACCCACACATGTCGGTATACGACAACATGGCCTTTGGCCTCAAACAACAGAAGCTGCCAAAGCGTGAAATCACTGAACGTATCGAAGAAGCTGCCAAGACATTAGACATTGAGCATTTGTTAGATAACAAGCCGGGTGAAATGTCAGGTGGTCAAAGGCAGCGTGTCGCGCTTGGTCGTGCGATGGTTCGTAAACCAGATGTGTTCTTGTTTGATGAGCCTCTGTCTAACTTGGATGCAAAACTGCGAGTTTCAACGCGAGTCAGTATTGCACAGCTGCACAACAACCTGAAGCAAGAAGGGCAGAACGCCACCATGATCTACGTGACACACGATCAGGTGGAAGCCATGACCCTTGGTGATCGCATCTGTGTGCTGAATCAAGGTGAGATCATGCAGGTCGATACGCCAATGAATCTTTATCAATACCCAGCAAACAAGTTTGTCGCAGGCTTTATTGGTTCGCCAGCGATGAATCTTCTCAAGGTAAGATTGGATGAGATTGACGGTGTGATGAACGTGGTTTCTGAAAGTGGTACTCGTTGGACACTTCCACAAGACAAGCAGGTTATTGCTCGTGAAAAATCGGGAGAGTGGGTGTGGTTTGGTGTTCGTCCTGAGCACATTCAGTTGGCTAATCACGACGCACCGTTGTCTGAGGTTAATACCCAAACACATAGACTGGATGTGGTCGAATCTATGGGGAACGAGCTGTATCTCTACTTCAAATTGGGTGCAGATAAGCTGGTGGCTCGCGTGCCTTTCGATGCTGACCGAATGGCGGAAAGTGGGCAAGAGACAATGCTTCATTTCAATACCTCACAATGTCATTTGTTTGACCTAGAGACAGAAGAAGTTCTAACTGAATAAGTCGATGTGTCGAATAGTCTAAATAAAGAAATCCCCGCTCAGATGAGTGGGGATTTTTCTTAGGGGGAGTATCTACAGGATCTCGGGCCTGTACTCGAGGCTTTTTTGTTGGAGATAGCTAAATGTTCTTGAGGGTTAGAACCATTTAATGGCTCGGAATCGCAATCCTTTTTTCTAGCCAACGAACCGCTTGCGATACAACCAAAATAAGAACAAGGTACTCCAAAACCAGAAACGTATAGATCTCTAAAGGTAAATATTCGTTCACCACCAGCTCATTTGCTCGTCTTGTTAAATCACTCAAACCAATCACACTCACTAGCGAACTCATCTTGAGGATATAAACAAACTGATTACCCAAGGGCGGCAGTATCTGACGGAATGCCTGCGGTAGGATAACCAATCGCATTTTTTGCCAATAGGTCAATCCCAAGGATTCGGCCGCTTCATGTTGGCCACGATTAATCGCTTGAATCCCCCCACGGAACACTTCTGCCATAAAAGCGCTCTCTGCAATGGTTAATGCGATTACCCCTGCCCAGAAGTGGTTCAAAGAGACATCGAGTAATGTCGGCATTCCGTAATACACCCACAATAGCAATACCAATACAGGGATAGAACGCATCACCTCTACGTAAAGTCGATTAATCCCCCTGAGTATTGGAGAACTAGAAAGCGCTGGAAAGGCGACCAATAGACCCAGAGCCATAGCAAAAAACATGCTTAGCAACGAAACCTGAATAGTCTCGCTAAAACCAGCCATCAAAAACTGAATGTTAGTTCGCCCCTGCTCCGTCGACGGGTCGAGTACATACCATCCCCATTGGTAGTCTGAACATCCTGTCAGAAACAGCAGAGAAACTAGCGATAAGTGACGATAGTTCACATTTACTCCCAAAAACTCCATTTGTTATTGCTATGTTAACAACCAAATCTGTTTAATGGTTAATAATTAAGAAGAATATCTACATTCATCACTTAGAAATCAGCATTCTTTGAAGGAATAAAAAATGAAGAAAAGCTTAATTGCATTAGGAATGTGCTTACTTGCTTTTACACAAATTGCACATGCACAAAGTCGTTTGCAGGAGATACTCGATGCCGGAGTTCTTCGCGTTGGTACAACTGGGGATTGGAACCCAATGACAATGAAGGATCCAGCAACCAATAGCTACCGCGGCTTTGATATCGATGTCACGACTGAGTTGGCTAAGGACCTAGGCGTTAAAGTGGAATACGTCGCAACAGACTGGAAAACCTTGGTGAATGGCATCACAGCCAACAAATACGACGTGACTGGCAGCGCATCGCTCAACATGTCTCGAGCAAAAGTCGCTGGGTACAGCCAACCCTATTTCTATCTGGCTTTCGTCCCTGTTGTGCAAAAGAAAGACATAGAGAAGTTCTCCGACTGGAGTGACTTTGACAAAGCAGAAATCAAAGTTGCTGCCACGCTCGGCACAGTACAAGAAAAAATGGTGAAGGACTTCTTCCCGTCGGCACAACACATCGTGATTGAAGCGCCGGCACGGGATTTCCAAGAGCTTTTGGCTCGCCGGGCTGATGTCTCTGTGACTTCAAACGTAGAGGCTGCAACCTTGGTAGAGAAGTTTAAACAACTCGCGATAGTTCCGGTGAAAGAGCCACGGAAACCAACTCCAATTGCGATGCTACTACCACAAGATGATCAGGTTTGGATTAACTACATTAACCACTGGGTTGAATTGAAAAAAACGCAAGGTTTCTTCAAGCAAACCGCTGAGAAGTGGGGACTGAAGAGCATGTAACGAGCTCATAGATAAGAGAAAAATAGAGCCCTTAGGGGGTAGGGCTCTAGAGTTAGGAGCTAACTTGACGTTGGGTTATGCGACGACCAGTGTTGCGGCTTTCTTCATCGCTTCTTTGGTTGAACACTCAATCACGTTCGCATTGGCAAAGCGGTGAGCGTCTTTCACTTGAATATCATGAGCTAAGATAACCAGTTTCGCGTTTGCGACATCTAGGTCGGTAATGCGGTTTTGAATGCCATTTTGACCTTGTGTTTCTACCTTAATCTTAAGGCCTGCTGCCGCACCTGCTTTCTCTAGTGCTTTGGCTGCCATGAAGGTGTGTGCAACACCAGAAGGGCAACATGTTACTGCTACAATGTCGTATTCGCCTTCACCTGCCACAGGTGCTGTTTGAGCTTGAACTGGCGCAGCTTCAACTGTGTCTTCTTCTGTTTCAACGACTACTGGTTTCCAGAAGCCAACGATAACCGCTGTGGTTAGAGAGCCTAGTGCGATACCGACCACGTACATAGGGATGTTGCTTGATACCGGCGCTGTGATTAGACCGCCCCATGGTGCGTGAAGTAGGATGTCTGTCATGAAGCCAAACACACAGCCAACGATACCACCGGCAATGATTGAAGGCAGAACGCGCATTGGGTCGTTCGCTGCGAATGGGATAGCACCTTCAGAGATACCGATAGAGCCCATGATTGCCGCCGCTTTACCTGCTTCTTGTTCTTGTTTAGAGAACTTATTTTTGAATAGGAACGTCGCCAGTGCCATACCTAGTGGCGGTGTACAAATCGCGATGCCTACGCCGCCCATCAACCATGGTTGTGTGTCTACTTGAGTTTGAGCGAATAGGGTTGCCACTTTGTTGATTGGACCGCCCATATCGAACGCTGTCATACCACCAAGGATTGTGCCCAGAACCATCTTAGATGCACCCGCCATTGACGCTAGGAACTCGTTCATTGAAGCCATGAACAGTTTGATTGGTTCACCGATGCCCCACAATACGATACCTGCAGAGATTAGCGTACCAACAAGCGGGTAGATGAAGTAAGCACCTAGTGCTGTCATGTTGGTAGAAAGTGGGATCTTCTTAAGTTGAAGTACCACGCCACCTGCGATGAAGCCAGCAACTATACAGCCAAGGAAGCCGCCGCCCATGTCTGCCATGATGCCAGAAGAGATCATTGCTGGTGCTAGTGCTGGTTTGTCAGCAATTGAGTAACCAATGAAGCCGCCAAGAATGATTGGGAAAAGAACAAGGCCCTTGATACCGATGTTGGAGATGTCTGCCAGTAAGCCGTCTGCTGGAACAGCACCTTTACCCGATGCCATGACTGCTAGAGCCAACAGAACACCACCGGCAACAATGAAAGGTAGCATGTGTGATGTACCAAAAAGCAGGTGGCCTTTCATAGTGCTAAGGATCTTTTTATAGTCGCTACTGCTATTTCTGTTATTAGAATTGCTACTGGTATTCGTAGCTTGATTTGCTAGGGTACTCATAATTGTCTACGCCTTATGAATTAATTAAAATATTAAGGATTTGATGTTCATCTTTTGCGTTATGGATATTTTGGATAAATTCATCACTGAATTTTCCAAATAGTTCTTGTAGTACATAAATATGATGGTCAGCACCGTTGTCTGGTGAAGCAATCATAAAAAACACGGTTGGATTAATGCCGTCTTCATCGCCATACTCAATGCCTTCGCGCTTAACACCGACCGCAATTGCAGGCTCTGTTACTGCCTTGCTTTTCGAGTGTGGGTAAGCGATGCCGTCCATTGAGGTGATGCTTTGAGATTCACGAATTTCAATATCTGCCAAGAAGGCTTCTTTACCGCTGATTCGGTTATTCTCAAATAACATGCCTGCCAATTCTTCAAACAGTTCTTTTTTATTATTCGCTTGAAGGTTGTTATTAATTAAGTTGACGTTAGTTAGCTGTGTGATCATTTATTAACTCATTCACTATTGAAGTTCTTGAATTAAAATTAATGGATTAACCCGATTCGCGAAATAGCAAATAAAAGCCCTTCACTGTACATTTGTACCAAGCAAAATTAAGTGTGATTTGCATCATTCATCCAGTGTGAAGTGGGTCATATTTGATGGCGTATTTCGGTGCTGAAATAACTTTCTGTAGGAATAAAAGAGCTGTAGGGACAAAAAAGCTCTAGGAGCAAAAAACAGTAGAAACAAAAATGCCCCGTAAAAGCAGGGCATGAAGAGTGTGTTCTGAGTTGTTAGAGATCTAGCTGTAAGCGCGCGCTACGCGTCCAACGCAATCCAGTTTGTAGGTCTCTGCGTAAGCTGGAATGAACACCGATTGGCCTTTCTCTATTACGCAGGTTTCACCACATTGATGGGTTAGCACCATGGGTTCATCGAGTGGTAGTAGGATCTCGGCACCTTCGGTGGTGATTTTTCTCTGATGAGAATTCTGCACGATAGAGAACTTAAAATCCTCGACTGGAATTTGGTATTCCATCACATCACCTTGTTCAATCGGGCTCAGCAGTAATCTATCCGCGGGCTTTTCATTAAATCGAGTACAAGAAACCAGTTCATTTACGTCCATGTATTTAGGCGTCAGCCCTGCACGCAACACATTGTCTGAGTTCGCCATGATTTCTAAGCCTGTGCCTTTGATGTAAGCGTGAGGCGTTTCGGCATCCAGATACATGGCTTGCCCTGGCTTTAGGGTTATCACATTCAATAGCAGTGGAGCGAACAAGCCGACATCACCTGGGTATTGAGCTTCAAGCTCTGAAATCAATTGGAATACACGTTTATCAGAAAGCTTGGCCTTCATCAGCAGCATGGTTAACGCCATACCTTTTTGCTCACCTTCCAGAGACAACAAGCTTGCAAAGAAACAGGCTAATCCATTGGGTGTTTGATCGCCCGTGAGGTCGTTGACCATAGAATGCAACTCTGGAATATCGAGGTAATGAAAATGCTCAAGGATCTCGTTAATCGACCTAAAGCCATTCATCGCTGTGTAGTCGGTTAGGGCATACACCAATTCTGGCTTATGGTTGGGATCTTTGTAATTACGGTTGCCCGCTGTCATCGGAATGCCTTGTTGCTCTTCTAGTGCATAGCCAGATTCCGCTTGTTGCTTGTTTGGGTGAACTTGAACAGAGAGTGCTTTCTCGGCTGCTAACACCTTGAAAAGATATGGGAGTTCACCAAATCGACTCGCTACTTTCTCGCTTAAAAACAGGTTTAGGTTCTTAGAGATCAAGCTCGATAATGTGGTCTGCTGCCCGTTGTCGTTCACCATTGAACAACCATTTGGATGAGCGCCCATCCAGATCTCTGCTTGTGGCTCACCAGACTGGTTATCAATGCCAAACAGTTGGTTGAACGAAGAAGGGCTACCCCATGCGTAGTTCTGAATCACGTTGGTCATAGGGTAGAAAAAGCGTTGTACGAACGAATCGTTCGCTAAAGAAAAATCAGACATCGAAATCACCATGAAAGGAAACATGGCTTGAGCTCTACTCGGCCTAATGAAATGTGAGAGTAGAGTGGGCTCAAGCCATTGGAGTTGAAATGGCTTAAGCCGCTGCTGTTGTTAGCTTGGCTTTGCGTAGATTTTTAAGCGCGATACAAGTAACCGCAGTTACGCCCGCACCAGACGCCATGCACACCAGTGCTAGCAGTGGGTAGTTCATTGCCCCAAGTAGAGCGACCACTGGACCACCGTGAGCAACGCTGTTGGTGATGCCGAATGAGAACGCCATAACCGCAGCTGTCATTGAGCCAAGTACGTTGGCAGGGATAACTGACATTGGGTCTTGAGCGGCGAAAGGAATCGCACCTTCAGAGATACCCACTAAGCCCATCGCGCCTGCAGCTTTGCCTGCTTCAATTTCAGAGGATTCGAACAGGTCAAACTTACGGCCGATTCTGGTTGCGATAGCCATACCAAGTGGAGCCACAGGAATTGCACATGCCATTGCACCCATGAATTGAGTTTGACCGCTGGCAATCATGCCAACCGAGAATAGGAACGCCACCTTGTTGAATGGGCCACCCATATCAAAGCCAGCCATGCCACCCAGTACGATGCCAAGTAGCACCACGTTACCTGTGCTCATGCTGGTTAGCAGTGCAGTAAGCGCATCCATCAATCCAGCAATTGGAACACCGATTACGAAGATGAACAGACCTGCGATGAATAGAGAGCCAGTGATCGGAGCGATCATGATAGGCACGAGTGGTTGAACGAATTTGTGGTAGTTAAACGAGGTAATCCATTTAACGAAGTAACCGACTAATAGGCCTGCGATGATTGCGCCAATGAAGCCTGTGCCTGCGTCAGCGCCATAGAAAGAACCGTTGTTGGCAATCCAGCCACCAATCAAACCAGGGGTTAGAGCAGGGCGGTCAGCAATCGCGTAAGCAATGTAGCCAGCCAAGATTGGGATCATCAATGTGAAGGCAACCACACCGACTTCTAAGATTTGGTTCCACATGCTGCCAGCAGGAATCGCCATACCAGATTCGCTTGGCTCGCCACCAATCGCTAAGGCTAGGGCAATCAAAAGGCCGCCCGTCACTACGAATGGGATCATGTGTGATACGCCATTCATCAAGTAACGGTAAAGGTCTGAGCGCGCTTGTGATGCTTTTTCGGCAACGGATTGGTTGGTTGGCGCTTGTTCTGCTCGGTAGCTTGGCGCATTGAGTGCTTGCCTAATCAAACCTTGCGCGTCTTTGATTGGTGCTTTTACGTTGGTGCAGATAACACGCTTGCCAGCAAAGCGAGCCATGTCGACCTGCTTATCACAAGCTACGACAATCGCGTCTGCACGTTTAATTTCTTCTTGAGTTGGGCTGTTCTTAACGCCGATAGAGCCGTTGGTTTCAACCTTAACATCGTAGCCAAGTGCTGCTGCGCCTTTCTCTAACGCCTCTGCTGCTAAATAAGTGTGTGCCACGCCAGCCGGGCAACCTGTCACACCAATGATGAAGCCTTGGGTTTCTGTCGTGTCTTCGGTTTGAACTGGCTCTGGTTTCGTCAGAAGTAGTTCCAATGCCGTTTGCTCGGAGTCGGCATTCATAAAGTTCTCAATGAAACCTTCTTCAATCAATTTTGAAGAAAGCTCTGCCAGTACTTCAATGTGGTGATTGTCGCCACCATCGGGAGAGGCAATCATAAAGAATAGCTTTGAAGGTTGACCGTCATCGGCGCCGTAGTCGATGCCTTGTTTGTGTACGCCGATAACAACCGCAGGCTTGATTACCGCGCTGCTTTTCGCGTGTGGTAGGGCGATGCCCTCTTCAAAGCCAGTATTACCTTGTTCTTCTCGCGCTTTAATGTCGGCAAGAAACTGATCTTTGTCTGAAATTCGACCTTGTGCGTACAGCACGTCTATCAGCTCTTTAAATACGTCTTCTTTGGAATTGGCGCTAAGCGAAAGCTTAATCAAATCTTGATTGATCAGTGTTGTGATCATAATGAACCCCTACTCTGTTTTTATTTTGTTAGGGATATTCTGAAATTGATTACTTGCCTTCTGTAGTGAAGAAAAAACGCATTTACTGGATGATTGTTGCCTTCTAAATGGAGTGTGACTTTGATCGTTTAGGAGTGCCGATTTGGGGGGGTGTTGACAGCTTTTATGAGCTTTTAAGGCTTTTATTGATAAGGGTTTAGGTTGATTTTCTTATCATGATAAAGGTGTTCTAAATCTGGTCTTAGACTGGATATTTATTTCCACTACTGGATTTTTGTAACCTAGATCTCAAATTGTGATTTTTCTCAATAGCGCTATGTTTCACTAAGGAGTATATCTATTCCCGTAGCGTTATTGCTGCTTTTAAGAGTTCGAATAAATGATATTTCATGACCTAATCTCGTCGGTATTGAATGAGCGAGAACCATTTCATAACATCTGGTTTGCGGGAGATTTCCACACGCCTTCAGCATTCAGTTATCAGGTGAACTTTCCGCGCTTAGAGCTGGTGCTCGACGGTGAGTATATTAATGAAATGGAGAGTCATGATCGTAAGATCACCAACGTCGTTGCGAAAGCGGGAGATGCGATTTTTATCCCGCCTAACTGTTGGAACAAGCCGAACTGGGATACGGATTGCTCAGTGCTGAGTATGTTGTTTGGTCGTCGCCAACTTGGTTTAAGCTTGGTGAGTAAGCGCAAAGGCGAAGAGAGTTTCTACGATATTCAAAAGCACAGTATTCAGACTCGCTCTGGCTTTGCCATTGACAATATTCTTGAGGCACTCAGTTCATTAGCACGCGAGAGTAACAAGCAACCAATGGATGAGTTGTTGCTGCAAGCCCTGCTGCAATACAGCAAGACGATGTTAGATGCGCCCGTCGAGAAGTCGCATAGCCGAGTACAGGATGTGTATCAGGGCATTTGTATTTACATTCAAGAGAACTTCCATCGTCAGATCACCCGTGACAGCATCGCCTCGCGCTTTAGTATTTCATCCAACCATTTGTCTCGAATGTTCCGCCAACAAGGCCATATGACGCTGGCCGAGTACATCACTCGTGTCCGAGTCGACCGAGCTAAGTTCATGCTCAAGAAGTACAATTTCAAGCTCAATGAAGTGTCGGTACGTTGTGGTTTTAAAGATGTGAACTATTTCTGCCGAGTTTTTAAAAACCGCACAGGACGAACGCCAACAGAATATCGAGGATCAATCTAGATCTAACGTTATGGTTATTAAATCAGACGTGAAGAGATGTACATCAACAGGGCTTGTAGGTCGACGCTGCTTCGGGTCTTTTGCAAACGTTCATTGACCTGCTCGTGTAGCAGATTTCGCGTCAGATTGGTGGCTGCAATAATGTGTTCTCGCTGTGGTTTAGTTGGCAATACCAAAGCGATAGCCACGTGGACTTGGCCAATTGGAGAGGCCCAATCGATAGGGTCATCACTGACGATAACGGCGATAGAGAGGTCTTGGGTCGACTCAAACATCACATGGGGCAAGGCGATACCTGGTGACACACACGTAGACGAGCGTTCTTCTCGTTTAATGAAGGCAAGAATCAGCTCATCCGGATCTGCTGGATGCACTAATTGAGCGAGCCCTTTTAGGCACTCAAACTTGGTCAGTTGAGTTTGTGCTTTAGCATGGTGCCACTTGATGTCGCAAGGTGGGCATATCTGAGGCATGCGTTGGATAAGGTCGTTAGAGAACTCATGATTCACTTGTGAGCCAACCATGGTGTAGTGTTCGGCAATCACGTCTTTTATGACAAAACAGGCCAGCTCGGCATCAATACCTACCGCGGTAATCTGGCATAAATCCCCTCGGAGTAAACCCACCTGTAACATCGCGACAGATTTGGAGAGATCGGCGGTTCGATTTTGAGTGATGTTGATAATGCGGATGGTACTTTTGAACTTTTTCGCTAAGCGAGCAAGCGGCTGCGCGACATGTGAGTTCGCCGTTGGGTCGTCAACAAAGAAGGTGATCTGATATTCGTTCATCAAAGGCTCAAGCCCGACAATGCTTGATGAAAACCTTATCGACACTCAACAACACTTCTTCCATAGGAATGAATACGGTTTTAACTGGGTCGAATCGGCTTGGTTGTTCGATGTCGATATCAGAGACGATCAACACTTTGTCTGCGAGAGTAATGTCCTGTGCAGACAATAAGTTTTCAATACCCATAGCGCCTTGTGTTTCAACCTTGATTGAAACGTTGAATTTAGGGGCTGTTTTATTTAATGCATCAGCTGCCATATAGGTGTGCGCAATGCCTGTAGGGCACGCAGTTACCGCTACAATTCTCATTATTATTCTCGGCTTAATCTCGCCACTTTACTCTCTGGTATGGGAAAACCCAGTAAAGACTGGGAGCATACCGTAGGGGCGATACGTTTATGGGGTCTGTGGATTTTATGGATTGCCGTTTTTTATTCTAAGGTGGACGTCACACTCTGCGTTCTTGGTTACAATAATCCAGTTAATGCACCTTTCGTCCTATATGATGATCGCCGGCACACCGCTAATCTTTTCATCCTATTAACATCGAATTTTAATTTAGGTCAGAAGAACCTAATTACTTCAGTCTGAAATCAGGCGAGGCAGAGTAAACCATGGATATCACTAACATTATCGAGCCCGAGATTATCTGCTTAGATTTGCAAGCAGACTCAAAACAGGCAGTATTTGAAGAGCTGGTCGAGTTACTCGATCGCGCTGGTAAGCTCTCGAATAAAAGTGAATTCCTTGATGATATCTGGAAGCGTGAGGCTATTGGTAATACGGGGTTTGATGATGGTATTGCGATTCCACATGCTAAAAGCACTGCCGTTGCTAAACCTGCCGTTGCTGTAGGTATCAGCCGAACGGGGATTGATTATGGTGCCGATGGCGGTGAACTGTCGGATGTGTTCTTTATGCTCGCTTCGCCAGACAACAACGACGACCATCATATTGAGGTGCTGGCACAGATTTCGACCAAACTGATTGAAGATGACTTTGTTACAAAATTAAAGGCGGTCGAGTCGGTCGAAGAGGCTCAAGAGCTGTTTCTCGAAGCCAATTCCGACTCTTTCGATAGCTATGCCTCTAGCCATCATGAAGTGTACGTTGAGCCGCTCAGCCCTTGGGCGCAGTCGCTTAATCGCATGAAAGAGCATTTGCTGTATGGCACTTCGCACATGATCCCGTTCGTGGTCGTGGGTGGGGTGTTGTTGTCTTTATCGGTGATGATTTCCGGCCATGGTGCTGTGCCTGAAAGTGGCGTGCTGGCAGACATCGCACAGATGGGTATCGCAGGCTTAACTCTGTTTACTGCTGTTCTAGGCGGCTACATCGCGTATTCAATGGCTGATAAACCGGGTTTAGCACCGGGCATGATTGGTTCTTGGGTCGCGGTAGATCAATACAACACGGGCTTCCTTGGGGCGATCGTGGTCGGTTTCTTCGCTGGCTTTGTGGTGAACCTGCTTAAGAAGATCAAACTCCCAGACAGTATGATCTCGCTGAGCTCTATTTTCATCTACCCGTTAGTCGGTACCTTTGTAACCTGTGGTGCAGTGATGTGGGTGATTGGTTCCCCGATAGCTCAAGTGATGTTAGAGATGAACCAAATGCTCACGGGGATGGCAGGCTCAGGAAAAATGGTGCTCGGTAGTATTCTTGGTGCAATGACAGCCTTTGATATGGGCGGCCCGATCAACAAGGTCGCTACGCTGTTTGCTCAGACTCAGGTTAATACCCAACCTTGGTTGATGGGAGGTGTCGGCATTGCGATCTGTACGCCGCCACTTGGCATGGCTTTGGCGACTTTCCTGTCACCTAAGAAGTTCAAGCGAGACGAACGCGAAGCAGGTAAAGCCGCAGGCATCATGGGGATGATTGGTATTAGTGAAGGGGCAATTCCTTTTGCCGCTGCTGACCCTGCGCGAGTGCTACCTGCTGTGGTTGCTGGTGGTATTGTCGGTAACGTGGTTGGCTTTATGTTCCATGTGGTAAACCATGCACCATGGGGCGGATGGATTGTTCTGCCTGTAGTTGATGGCAAAATTGGCTACATCATTGGTACTCTTGCGGGCGCGTTAACTACAGCATTCATCGTGATACTGCTCAAAAAGAATGTGGTAGAAGGCGACGAACTTTCTTATCAATCTGCAGGTGGTTCGGTAACAGAAGAAGGACAAGCGGATGTGTTGGCAATTACTTCATGTCCTTCAGGTGTTGCTCATACTTTCTTGGCGGCTAAGTCTTTAGAAAAAGCGGCCCATCATCTTGGAGTTCGGATAAAGGTTGAGACCCAGGGTGCTAACGGAATAGGTAATCGCATTACACAGAAAGACATTGAAAGGGCGAGGTTGGTGATCTTCGCTCATGATGTGGCGATTAAAGAAGTTGAGCGCTTTGCGAATGTGAAGATCTTAGATGTCAGCACCAAAGAAGCGATGCTTAATGCGCAGGCGCTGATCATGAGAAAGGTATAACCCTTAAGCTATAGAGTTAATCGTCTACAGAGTTAATGAGATCAAAACTAAAAAGACTCCGCTCTAGCCCTTAGCTAACAGTGGAGTCTTTTTGTTGAGATGTCTGAGCTCAGCATTTAAAAAGGATGATACTTAAATACGTCTTCAACCATGGAGTTAAGTAAATCGATGTCGTCACAGGTTTTCGCGTAGGTACGCAGGCCTGCGATTTGAACCTGAACGTGTCGAGCAAGCTGAACTGGTTCACGCTCTTTGCTTATTTCACCAAGCTCTTGTGCTTCTGCAATTAGCTTGGCGAATTCGCCTTCCATGATCTTCAGAGATCTCTTCGCCTCTTCTAATAACTCTGCGTGCTCTTCAGTCAGTTCAGCGACCGTCTTAGCCAACATACACATGCCGTTTGGCGCACTTTGTTTAGATTCAACAACTGCACGTTTTACGAAGCTTTCAAGCGCTTTGATTGGTGAGTCTGTTTCGCTTCTAAAGCGGTTTAGGTTGAGAATGCCAAGTTCGGTATAGCGAGCAAGCGTCTCTTTAAACAGACCCTCTTTGCTGCCAAAGGTCGCGTAGATGCTACCCGGACGCATATCAATCACATCTTGCAGGTTACGCATGGAAGTCGCGTGAAAGCCCTTTTCCCAATACAGGTTCGTTGCTTTATCTACAACATCTTGTCTATCGAACTTCGCAGTCTTGGCCATAACATCTACTTCATCAATCTGAACATATGTACAATATTTTATGCTGAACGTTCGTTCCAGTAAAGGTGTGTTTGACTTAGCTTGATTCCAATCGACCTTACTTGAGCCTCTTAAATCAACTAAGCCTTTGATACTGTTTGGCTATGTTCTTATCTGTTGAGAGACCGGTTAGGTTAAGTATTTGCTTGCCACGGAACGCACATATTCAGGTTCAAGCTTTCCACCACATAGGGTTTGGTGGGTCAGTAGGCCGATGAGGATGCTATACAGCTCGACCGCATTCTCGGCATCGATGTATTGGGCGAGCAGCTGTTGATACTTATTGTTGGCGATCTCGATGCTGGCATCTTCAGCTACGGCTTCTTGACCAATTACATCAATGTAATCAAAGACCAACTTCATCTCTTGGAAGTAGCGTGACTCTATCGCTTGAAAGATATGGACGAAGTTTTCAACCTTTTGCTCGGTTGTAGCATCCACAGCTAGAGGCAAGTCGGCGAGGTTACCTCCATCGTGTCGAACAATGGCTTCGGTCGCAGCCCTAAAAAGTTCGTCCTTACTTTTGTAGTAGTGATAAACCGCGCTTTTACTCATGTTGAGGTGTGAGCACAGTTGTCTCATTCCCAGTTCTTTATAACCAAACTCTAAAAACACACCTGCGGCTTTAAGTGCGATCTCTTCGCGTCTTTTGTCATGATCGACGATCTTTGGCATGAGCCTTCCTCGGAATTAAATATTTGAATGTTCAGTTGATTTAGGCAACTGAAGCAACAGCTTAATACATCTGATAAGTGCCATCTTAGTTTAAATTAGTCCAAGTGGTCAAAATAATTCTTTACAGTGGTCAAACTTCGATCTAATTTAAAAAGACCAAGTGTTCTAAATAAAAAATAAACGACGATTATTCGAGGTAACTATGAGAATTGATTGGAACCTACCCCCATTCAGAGCGGGCTTCTTGGGCGGACTAGATAAATTTATTGGTCCGGGTGCGACATCAGCAGAGAAGAACCTGCAACTGTACATTCCGTTCATAGCGGGTGTACTTATTGCCGCGTATGCGAACCATGCAGAGTTGGGTTGGTCTTGGGGGCAATACGTAGCGGCAGTTCTGTTAACCATCGACATGCTGGGTGGCGTGATCACCAACGCGACATCAAGTGCCAAGCGCTGGTTCCACAGAGAAGGGGAAGGCTTTAAACAACACATGACCTTTATCGCTATTCACTTCATTCAACTAACAGTATTCAGTTGGCTGTTCTTGGATTTGAATCTGATGTGGGTAGCAGTGACCGGTGGTTATATGATGTTGGCGTGTGCCTTGGTATTGAAAACTGCACTCTATCTACAACGTCCGGTTGCTTTGATCCTATACACACTGAGCTTAATTTTATCGCTTTATGTCGTGGAATCACCGGTCGGCTTAGAGTGGTTTTTACCTGTGTTCTATTTGAAGTTATTAATCAGCCACATTCTACGTGAAGAGCCTTACCGTCCGGAAAACGAAGCTGTCTAATCAATGAGGCTTTCTAATAAATGAGGTTATCTACCAATGAACGTAACGAATGAACCTAAAAGCCGAATTCTAGTGGCTGGGGCGACAGGGTACTTAGGTCGTCATCTTATCGAAGCGCTCCAAGCGCGCGATGCTGATTTCAAAGCGCAGGCCCGCAGTGCGAATAAATTGAAGGCTTTCGGCTTGAACGACTCTCAAATTCAGATCACACAAGTGACCGATGCCGAGAGTCTAAAAGGGTGCTGTGATGAGATTGATGTCGTCATCTCTTGTGTTGGTATCACACGTCAGAAAGATGGGCTGAGTTACATGGATGTCGACTATCAAGCCAACCTAAATCTGTTGGAAGAAGCGGAGCGAGCAGGTGTTAAGAAGTTTGTTTATGTATCGGCATTTAGGGCGAACGTGATTAAAAACGTTCGGTTACTTGAAGCAAAAGAGCGCTTTGCGCAGCGATTATTGGCATCAGTACAATTAGCACCTTGTGTGATTCGTCCGAATGGTTTTTTTGCCGACATCGAAGAGTTCTACAACATGGCTAAGTCGGGAAGGGTGCACCTTTTTGGTTCAGGGGATGTTCGTTTGAATGCAATTCATGGCGTAGATTTAGCCGAATTTATCTTGGCTTCGTTACCTAATGACGAAAAAGAATTGGATGTGGGTGGTCCAGATATCCTCAGTGCAACACAAATAGCAGAGCTTGCATTTCAGTCTCTGGGTAAAACAGCGCAAATTACTTATGTTCCCGACTGGGTGAGGAAACTGGCTTTGCGCGTGATAAGGCGGCTACCGGAAAGTCGGGTTGGACCTGCGGAGTTTTTCTTGAGCGCAATGGAGGGTGATGCCATTGCGCCATGCGTGGGAAAACATCATTTAAGTGACTACTTTTCCGAGCTTAATAAAGAGTCTAATTAAGGCTATTCGTCGACGACTTCGACGGTTTTATGTTGCGCACCGTAATAGGTGCCTTCATCGATGGTGTACATCAGAGTTGCTTCACATTCAGGGCAGTCGAACTCTTCATTCGGCTCGATGGCTTCCTCTTCTACCCATTCCCATCCAATGTGTTCTTCGCAAGCTGGACAGTCCATAAATACCTCAGGTTATGCTTTTTAGTTGATTGAATTGTTAACTTTTCGGGGCGGCATTATACATAGTTGCTGCTCAATATGTAGTGAGTATTCAGGTGAACCTTAGTGTTTGCCTACCCCTTTAGTATTAACAAAAAGCGTCATTTTTCAGTCACTTGCGTCGGGAATATGTTGTTACACGTTTTTTGTGTTCGGTAAGGTTGCATAGCTAACAGATTTATAAATAAACCAATGAATTTTGTAAGGTTAAATGCTAGCGTTATCGATTGCCGATAACATGGCACGGTAATTGATAAAACTAAAGATTATATGATCTTAGTAAAAGTACACCGTTTTAGAAGTGTGTCTAATTACATTACAGATAAAGATTCGTTAGCTGCTAGGAAATAACAATGAAATTAACCGATATGTCTTTTAAGCAAAAAATCATCGCTTTGCTTATTTTACCGATCTTAGGGTTTCTATGGCTGAGTGCTTCTACGATTTCTAAAAGCGTAGAAACGACCAGCGAAATGTCGTCATTAAACCAACTGACTCGTTTGTCGGTTGTATACAGCGAACTTGTGCATGAGCTACAAAAAGAACGCGGTATGACGGCAGGTTTTATCGGGTCGAAGGGCACTAAGTTTGTTAGTGAACTTCAATCCCAAAGAACCAGTGCGGATAATAGACGTGCTCAGAGAAACGAATATTGGCAGTCTGCAGCGATTGATTTACCGCAGATTACTCGCCTGAATAATGAAATTAGCCAAAGTCTTAACCAAATTACTTCTATTCGTAACCGAGTTGATTCTCAGTCGATACCACTTTCTGAAGCTTTGGGCTATTACACAAAACTAAACGCAAAATTATTGAGTGTCTCGGCGTTAATCGCAGAGCTAAGCTCTGATGCCACCATCACCACGGAAACCATCGCTTATTACAACTTTTTGCAAGGTAAAGAGCGTGCGGGTATTGAGCGTGCAGTGCTGAACAACACCTTCTCCAAAAACGAGTTTGGCCCAGGTATGCTGGTGAAATTCATCTCTTTGGTGACAGAGCAAAATACCTACTTCTCAAACTTTGAGGTGTTGAGTAACCCAGATAATGTCCGCTTCTTTGAGCAGCAATTGAATGACCGCTCTGTGGCAGAAGTAGAGAAGCTTCGTAGTTTGGCTGAATCTAAGATGGGTGGTTTTGATGTCGACCCTGTGTATTGGTTCGCTCAAGCGACGGGTCGTATTGTTCAGTTGAAGAAAACCGAGAATCAGCTAGCAGACTCATTGATTGCGTTGACTGAGAAAAAGATGTCAGAAGCGCAGTCTGCGATGATGATGAGTATCGGTCTGTTTGCTTTGGTCACCTTGTTTGCGAGCTTCGTGAGCGTTAAGGCGATCAGCGATCTAACGATGAGAGTAAAAGACCTGACGGTGATGTTGTCTAAAGTTCGTAATGACAATGATCTAACGGTTCGTGCTAAGTACGTTGGTAACAGCGAGCTTGGACAAATATCTTCGGCATTGAACGAAACGTTAGAAAAGTTTTCGAACGTTATCGACAATCTGTCTCAATCGAGCCTGACCTTAGCTTCAGCTGCTGAAGAAACCTCGCAAACTTGTCATTACAACTCGAATACGCTGGTTCAACAACAAGACCAAATTGGCTTAGTTGCGACGGCGACAGAAGAGTTATCAGCAACGGTAAATGAGGTGGCGGCTAAAACTCAGCAGACAGCAAGCTCCGCTAAACTGGTCGATGAGCAGTCTCAAGAAGGTTTGAGTACGGTTCAAAACTCTTATCACTCTATCGAAAAGCTGGCATCTGAAATTAATGACCTAGCGGAAAAGATCACGCATCTACACGAGAGCAGCAATAACATTAACAGCGTGATTGATGTGATTAAGTCGGTAGCAGAGCAAACTAATCTACTGGCATTGAACGCGGCAATTGAAGCAGCCCGAGCGGGTGAGCAAGGTCGTGGGTTTGCGGTGGTTGCCGATGAAGTTCGTACACTGGCGCAACGTACTCAGCAATCGACAGCGGAAATTGAAGGCTTTATCAGCTCGCTACAGTCTGATGTGCAGACGGCGTTCAATGTTATTGATAACAGCCAGAAGATGTCATCAAAAGCGGTAGAAGATTCCAGAGAAGTGGAACAGACTCTTCAAGGTATTTCCAACGCTGTTAGTGAAATCTTTAGTATGACTGAGCAGATTGCAACGGCAACGGAAGAGCAAGCGGTCGTAACTCAAGACATCGCACAAAACGTGATGGCGGTAGAGCAGAAGTCGACAGAGTCGACCACAGGCGCAACGCAAATTGCAGCTACAGCGAAAGAGCAAGCTGAACTTGCGGCTTCATTGAAAGAGATTGCGAGTACGTTTAAGAGCTAGTTCGAAAACGCTTAAACGAAGCTGATTAAATAAAACTAAAAAGCCCGTGAATCTTAGGATTCACGGGCTTTTTTATTAAAGACTTTTGGGCTAGCCCATAAACCAAGACACGAAAATTAACGCACCAAAGCCAAAGGTAGCAACAAGTGCTGTGTCGCCGCCTGCTGCGGTGTAGCTGCCCTCGGTTTGTAAGTGAGGGAAGTCGGGTCTACGAACTTTAACCACCATAGCGAGAGGGCCCCAAATCGCGAGGAACACCAACACCATGCCAGCATAGTCCAACATGCTGACGAATTGGCTAGCGAACAGCTCAGCTAATACCAACGGCAGCACAAAGGTCAAAGCGTAAGCCATGAACTTGTTATTAGTCACTGCGTCTTTGTTTTGGTCGTATAGCGCCATGGATACACCAAGGAACGAGGTCACCAATGCAAGCGCAGAAAACAGTGCAATTACGACTTTTAGCCAAGATGATTGACCACTAAACGCAGAGATGAGCTCTGAAATGTTGTGGAACTGACTGATCGCGTCTGTACCTAGGTTTCCGATAATCGCGAACAGCCAAGTGAGGTAGCAGACCAGAGGAATAACTGAGCCTAGCAGAATCATATTGCGGATCTGCTTTTGAGTCGCTTCACGGTTGTAGATAACCAGTGACGGGATCACCACCATAGAGGCAAAGCTGGTAAAGATAACCGCGCTGTATTGCACCACGTCATTCGCTGTGTATTGGCTAGTTTGAGTCAGGTAATCAAGGCGAATATTGCTAAACAGAGAGGCAATAACAATAAACAGCATCACCACCATCAAGATGAATAAGCCACGATTCAGTTTGTCGATGTAAGACTTGCCCGCCACAACAATCACACCCGTTAATAGGCTAAAAGCTGTGTAAGCTGCAGAGGTAGACACATCTACACCAACATCGAGTAAAAGCTTATGGATGATGTCACCGACACCCAGGATATAGGCGATCAGCATGCATACCAGCAGCAAGTAAAAGAGTGCATTGATAAAGTGTTTTCCTTTGCTGCCTAGAGTGAGGTAAGCAACACTGCTCATGCCACTGTTATCTTTGGTTTTGGTACACGCTTCTGCCAATAGGAGAGCTGAGTATGTGGTGCCGATAAAGATGAGTAGCATCAGCACTGAGCTGATCATGAAGCCAAATTGAGCCAACACCATGGGAATAGCAAGCATGCCAGCCCCTAATGCAGTTCCTGAAAGAATCAAAGAACTGCCGAATAATTTCATATTCAAAAAAGCAACCTCTAAGTATCCAATTAATTTTTAGTTGGATTGTAAATATTTGTTGCCAAGCCTAACAAATTACTCAGTAAAGTTAGGGCTTATTTTCTAATTATTTTTGAATTTTTCTAAAATAATTAAGCCGGAATTTGTTGTGTATATGAATGTTACCTTTATTTATCTGTCTGGTGATTGTTTTTATCGTTTTTATAACTTTTGCAAATTTATCACCACTTAATAATTGTCTAGCTTTGGCAAGTTAGGTCGAATTGTTATTTCCCTAAAATCGATTCAGATACTTGCTTTTTTAGTATTCCATTACCGTCACTTTGTTCATATCTTGATGGTTTGTCGTAAATGGAAAGATCCGTTGTCGCAGAAGCCATTCGGTAGTTGGGCGTTTCGCTCTTATTATCCTCACACCAATTATGTGGGGGTGTTATGTATCGTTTTCTGTTTTGTAGCTTCGCGCTTGTTCTTTTGTATCCAACGGCGATTGATTTGTATTTGGTTGGCTTGCCTCAAATCGCTGCTGACCTAAATGCCTCAGAGGCGCAGCTCCATATTGCGTTTTCTATCTACTTGGCTGGAATGGCAACCACCATGTTGTTCGCCGGTAAATTTGCCGACAAGGTAGGAAGAAGGCCTGTCGCGATTTTCGGTGCGATTGTGTTTGCTACTTCTTCAATGCTAGGTGGAATGGTAACCAGCGCAGAGCCGTTTCTAGCGGTGCGCTTTTTCCAAGGCGTTGGTGCGGGTTCATGTTATGTGGTGGCATTTGCCATTTTACGAGATGTACTAGATGACCAGAAGCGCGCCAAGGTACTATCGATGATGAATGGCATTACCTGCATCGTGCCAGTGCTTGCACCTGTTATTGGTCACTTAATCATGACGGTATACCCTTGGCCGAGTTTGTTCACGACTATGGCAAGTATGGGCGTAGTGGTATGTTTGTTGTCGGTGTTAGTGCTAAGAGAAACTAAGCCAAATAGAAAAGACTCGGAAGTAACAAAAGCTTCTGTGTCTCAATCAACTTCGGCCGAAACCTTCAAAGAACCCTTGTTTATCAGCCGAGTGATTATGACCAGTTTGGGCGTGACGGCGATTCTGACTTACGTGAATGTGTCTCCAATGTTGATCATGACCGAGCTTGGCTTCGACCGTGGTGAATACTCGTATACCATGGCTCTTACTGCACTTGTCAGTATGTTGGTGTCGTTCTCTGCGCCATTTGCACTGAATTTATTTAGGCAGAAAAGCCTGATGCTGGCATCTCAAATATGCTTTGTGATTGCCGCTGTCTTGCTGCTCGCCTCGATTGATGGTGCGCTAGGGCATTACGTGACGCTTGCTGGTTTTGCCTTCGTGTGCGGTGGCTTCTCGCTCGGTTTTGGCGTCGCAATGAGCCAAGCATTGAGTGGCTATTCACAACGAGCGGGCGTGGCGAGTTCGATATTGGGCGTTTCTCAGGTGTGCACGTCGGCATTGTTTATCTGGTTGATGGGCGTTATCGGGCTAAGTGCATTGAATATGTTGGTATTTATACTGGCTGCTGGTGGAGTTATCAGTATTGCTCTAATACTATGGGTAGGTCCTTCCCAAGTGAAAAGTGATTATGAAGAAGCCACTAGCCCGTCTTGATCTCAACCTGTTGTTCACTCTGCAATTGCTGCTGCAAGAGCAGAGTGTTTCAAAAGCTGCCAAAAAGCTTAACGTTACGCCTTCAACGGTGAGCAAATCACTGACTAAGCTTCGAGATTGGTTTGATGATCCTCTGTTTGTAAAAACGCCAAGAGGTTTAACGCCGACACCACTCGCGTTAAGCATGGTTAAAGATCTCCAAGACTGGCTGCAGATTGGCAGTCAAATTCTTACGACTCGTGGTGATGATGCGCCCAAAGATGTGCGATTGAATTTAGAGGCGGAATCACCGCTGTCACTAATCATGCTTAACGAGCTGACGCAAAGCGTGTATCAACGCTATCCAAACGCGAAGATAAAAATGCGCAACTGGGATTACGATTCAATAGACTCCATCGTGCGTGGTGAGTCTGATATTGGCTTTTCAGGGCGAGAAAGCCATCCGCGCTCGAAAGAGTCTCTAGACGCGCTGCCTTACTTTATCGATTTCGAGGTCCTGTTCCACGATATGCCAGTCGTGTATCTAAGAAAAGATCACCCAGCTTTACAGGAAGAATGGAACCTGGAGGCTTTCCTTAAATATCCGCATATCAATATTGTGTGGGAAAAAAGTGAAACCTGGGCACTGGATGAAGTGCTTACCGATCTGCAACTAGACCGAAACATTGCCCTTACGCTTGCAGGTTTCGAGCAGTCTCTGTTTATGGCGGCTCAATCCAACCACACTATGACGACGGTTGCGCCCAACTACTGCCGACGCTATGCGGAGCAACTTCACCCCAACCTTACGTGCTTGCCTATTCCTTTAGACGAAGAACATGCCAATAAATTGCTAATTCCTTTCACTATGATTTGGCATAAACGCAATGCCTACAATCCGCTCGTTTTATGGCTAAAAGACACACTCAGATCGCTTTACCAGTTCGAAGGTAAACAGGTAAAAGTCGAGAAAAGTGTCTAAAATTCTGTTGACCTGACTACAGCTTCATAGTTTATCTTTGCTACCGAAATGAGAGGGGAAGTGCATGTATCGTATCTCTGAACTGGCCGAATTAGTTGGGCTGAGTCGTTCTACATTGTTGTACTACGGCAAACTAGGTTTGATTGAAGCTCAACGTCAGAGCAATGGCTATCGTCTTTATTCTGAAAAGGACTTGCAACGTGTTCGTTTGTTACAGCAATTACAGGCGGGTGGGTTGACGCTTAAAGAGTGCCAAGCCTGTTTAGATGCAAAAATCGAACGCAGCTTGCTGGAAAATAGACTCAAGCAGTTGGATGAAGAGCTACTGCAAAAACAGCGTTCACGAGATCTATTAGCAGCAATGCTAGGCGAAAGCGGATTAGAAGAGTGGCATGAGTCGATGGATAAACTTGCGCCAGATGCACACCTCGATTGGTTAATTAAGCAGGGCTTTGATGAGAAACAGGCTCTGCGATTGAAGTGGTTATCGAAAGACATGAATGAACATGAACAATATATGGCGGATTTCGGCGCCATCTTTGAAGGATTAGAACGTTTAGGCCCCGGAACAAAGGAGGACACGCTTACTGCGCTCTCCCGCGTTCCGGAAGCACCGAAGCGCGTCCTTGAAATTGGTTGTGGTAAAGGTATCGCAACCTCCGTATTAACGAAGGCGATGAAAAAACATCAGGCTGAAGTGCAGGTCACTGCGGTAGATAATGATCAACCGTGTTTGGATATTCTAAACCAGCAAGCACTAGAACTTGGTCTGGAAAGCAACATCAAAACGGTATGTGCAAGCATGATGGATTTACCGTTTGAAGCGAAGTCATTCGACTTAATCTGGTCAGAGGGTAGTGCTTACATCATGGGTGTCCAGAAAGCACTTAAGCAGTGGCGAAAGTTACTTGCCGATGATGGCATATTGGTCGTGAATGATTTGGTCTGGAACACCGAGAATCCTAGCGAATCAGCAGAAGTGTTCTGGCAGAAAGAATACCCAGATATGACGACGGTTTCCGAGCGCATGAAACAGGCAAAAGCAGCGGGCTATCTAGTCTTGAATGACTTTGCGATGAGTGATGCCGGTTGGCTGGCCTACTATCAGCCCTTACAAAAGCAAGTTGAAGCGCTGAAAGCGACGATGCCGAACTCAAAAGCGCTCGTAGATTGCGACAATGAAATCAAACAATTCTTCAATAACAGCAAACTAGTGGATGGCTCTCAAGGCTCAGCGAAGCGTGATTTTGATTATCACTTTTTTGTGTTGAAGAAAGTACAGTAAGTGAAGAACACTATGAAATTTAGACAATACGATTCAAGCGAGATCGAAACGATCACTCAGCTTTTTACTCAAACCTTTACTGATTCAGAAGGTGAAAATGAAGGTAAAACAGTGGGTAAGCTTGCCAATGACCTTTTGACGGCTACAGATCCAACAGAACTACTTTGCTTTGTTGCTGAAGATGATTCTATTGAATCTGAAAGTAAGGTTGTGGGTGCGATTATCTTTACGCCACTCACCTTTGATGACGAAACTAAGGCTTATTTGCTCTCTCCAGTAGCGGTGAGCACACAGGTTCAAAAGCGTGGGATCGGCCAACAGCTGATTAACTTCGGCTTACAGACTCTAAAAGAACAGGGGGTTGAGCTTGCTGTGACATACGGTGATCCTAGTTACTATTCAAGAGTGGGCTTTGAGCAAATCACTGTTGAACAAATCCCGGCACCATTCAATTTGAGTTACCCTCACGGTTGGATAGCTCAATCGCTGATCGGCGGTGAGATTAAAGTGGCGAGTGAACAGTCGAGTTGTGTTGAAGCTTTGGCTCACGCTCAATACTGGTAATCGCGCAAAATAGTATCTTAAATGAAATAAAAGCCCATCAGGTTTTACTTGATGGGCTTTTTACTTTTAATCAATCAGATAAGCTCAAAATTGTTCAAATTTAAGTCACCTGTTCTCCTTTAGAATTTCTCACGTCTTACTACTTTGAACGTGTGTTCAAATAAGAACTTGAGCGATCGTTCTATTTTGGTTTATATTGTTTTCACGTCAGCGGAGAATAGCCACACATTACTTCGTGAAGGAATACACTTAGAATCAGATTTGATAGGAATAGAACGATGAGCAAATTCAAAATTCACTCAGTAGAATCAGCACCAGAACAAAGCCAACCTATTCTTGAAGGTGCGAAAAAGCAGATGGGGCGAGTTCCAGGTTTGTTTGGTGTGTTAGCGGAATCACCGAATACACTCAAGGCTTATACTCAACTTCATCAAGCGTTTAGTGATTCATGTTTCGATCCAGAAGAGCTGACAGTGGTTTGGCAAACTATTAACGTTGAACACGAATGTCACTACTGCGTCCCAGCTCATACTGGTATTGCACACTCAATGAAGGTTGACCCGGCAATTACTGAAGCACTGCGTAATCGCACGGCACTTCCAACAGAAAAGCTGCAAGCTCTGCACGACTTCACGCTAAGTATGGTTCGTAACCGTGGCAATGTGCCTGCAGATGAAATGGAAGCATTCTTCGCTGCAGGTTATGGCCAACAACAAGTGCTAGAAGTGATTCTTGGCCTGTCTCAGAAAGTGATCAGTAACTATGTAAACCACGTTGCCGAAACGCCGGTAGATAAGGTGTTCGAACAGTTTGCATGGCAAGGTTAATCTAGCTATTTATTTGGTTTGCTGCCAAAAATGAAAAGCCCTGCGCAGTTGCAGGGCTTTGT
Organism: Vibrio chagasii; assembly: GCA_041879415.1. Classification (NCBI taxonomy): domain Bacteria; kingdom Pseudomonadati; phylum Pseudomonadota; class Gammaproteobacteria; order Vibrionales; family Vibrionaceae; genus Vibrio; species Vibrio chagasii. Next base: position 1,544,565 of record CP090852.1, read on the forward strand.
TGTATTGGCTGAATAGCGTTAGCTTGCCATTTACTTCGAGTTGTTTAGTGCTGCTTTAAGTCTTAGCAAAGCACCTTCTAACACTTCAGCAGGGCATCCTAGGTTTAGACGAATAAACCCTGAGCCTTCTTCACCAAAGCCACAACCCATGCTGGGTACAATACCTGCTGAAATCAGTTTCTGCTCGAGCTCCGTATCGCTGAGCTGCATAGCTCGACAATCTAGCCATGCGAGGTAAGTTGCTTCAGGTTTAGTGAATCGGATATGAGGAAGCTCTGCCTTCAAGAACTTACTCAGTGTCTCGATGTTACTCTGTAAATACTGCTTTAGGTCGGCTAACCAAGCTTCGCATTCTTGATAAGCTGTAGTTGCGGCCGACATCGATAAATTGTTAAAGCAATCCATCCCGTGAGCATCTAACCGTCTAACAAACTGTGTTTTCAATTCTTCATTTGGAATGATGAAATTTGAGATTCTCAGTGAAGACAAGCCGAACGTTTTGCTCGCTGCTGTAGCGACGATGAGCCTATCGGTTAAAGCTTTCGGTAATCTTAAGGATGAGTAGAATGCATTCGGAGCAAGTACTAGATCGCTCCAAATCTCATCACTGATTAGCCAAACTCTGTATTTTTGACAAAGTTCGGCAACTTGTGTGATCTCTTGTTCTGTCCACGCTCTGCCTGTCGGGTTATGTGGATTACAGAAAATAAGTGCTTTTGCGCCACTTGCGAAACAATCTTCCAGGTGAGCTAAATCAAGACGGTAGTGACCACCCGATTCAATCAGTGGATTATTTAAAACTCGACGATCATTCAGCTCAATGATCTTACGAAATGAGCCGTAACCGGGGCTTTGGATAACAACTTGATCATTCACCTTTGTGAGCATTTGCAGTGCCATTGCAATACCCGGTAAGACACCATGTATTGATGTTATCCACTCTTTTTTAATCACGGTATTATGCTGTGTCTTGAACCAATTAATAGCCGCTTGGTAATAGTCTTCCTGACGTTCTGAGTAACCAAAAACACCATGAGAGATATCTTGAGTTAGACGATTGAGCACTTGTTGTGGTGCTTGGAAGTCATAGTCAGACACCCACATTGGCAGTAAATCTGTACCCTCTAAGCCAAGCTTTTGCTCCATAAAGTCCCATTTAACCGAGCCTGTGTCACGGCGGTTAATCTTATTATCGAAAGCGTTCATAGGATGTAAGCCTTACTTAGTGTTGTGAGCTAGATGAGTATCAACAGAGTCTTCTAACTGTTCAGGCTTTGTACGTGCAATGCCAAAACCAGTGAAGCCATAAATTAGAGCGAAGATGACACCTGTGTAACATTGGATAGCCCAAGGCAGATAGTCCAGAGTAGCGACACCTAATGTGCTTGCCATGTAAATACCTGCTGCTGTCCACGGTACTAGTGGCTCAATAATTGTTCCTGCGTCCTCGATTGTTCTTGATAGGTTTTTAGTATCTAGTCCCATTTTACGGTAAGCGTTCTGGAACAGCTCGCCAGGGATAAGCAGTGCTAGTTTCCCATCAGATGTTGTGAATACAACGGTGATAGTTGCTATTACTGTTGAAGCGATAAGCTGACCTGTTGAGTGAATAAGGTGCAAGAAGCGGCCTAGTACCCCGTTTAGCGCGCCTGTTAAGCTGAGAATCCCTGCAAAAGAAAATGCACAGAAAACCAGTAGAATCGTGCTCATCATTGAGAACAAGCCGCCTCGGTTCAGAAGCTTAGATACGTCCGGAATTAGTCCATCAATCGCAGTACCTTTTGCTTCAAATAGAGCCACGTTGAAACCGTCTACATATGCTTGGAAGCCTTGTTGTAGTGAGAAACCTTGCAAAGCCATGCCTAGTACGATGGCAAGGGCTGATGCACCGAGCATCAGTGGTAAAACTGGTTTTTTGGTTAGTGCTCCCCAAAGGATCATTACCGGTGGAATAATCAAGAGTATGTTGAAGTTATAAAGGCTATCTAATCCTGCAAGGATTTGCGTTACTTTTTCTGGTTCGCTTACCGATGCGATGTCTGCACTTTGTCCAGCGAAGAAGAAAACAACAGAAGCAATAACAAAGCCAGGTAGCGTTGTGTAAAGCATGTGTTGAATGTGCTCATACAAGGTCGTGCCAGAAACGACAGGAGCAAAGTTGGTTGAGTCTGAAAGAGGAGATATCTTGTCGCCAAAGTATGCACCAGAAACAACAGCTCCGGCAGCAGCTGCTAATGATACATCTAAGCCAGCCGCTACACCCATGAGTGCCACGCCGACTGTACCTGCGGATCCCCAAGAGGTGCCCGTACATACAGAGACGACAGAGGTAACGAAAAAGGCTGCAATAAGTATGTACTCAGCACTGATGACTTTAAGCCCCCAGTAAACCATGTAAGGGATTGTTCCACTAATCATCCAGCTTGCGATAAGACCGCCGACTGAAACTAAAATCAAAATAACAGGCATCGCTTTTGCGAGTTTCTCAACAATCGCGTTGATGATGTCATCCCAGTTGTAGCCCATCTTCCAAGCTATACATGCAGTGAAAGTTGCAGAAATGAGTAGTAGGACTTCAATGCGAAGTCCTAAAACACCGTATCCAATAGCAAGTAGCGCAAACATAACGGCGATGGGCGCTAGTGCTAATCCGAACGATGGTAGAGGCTTTGAGTTATTCATATTTGTTATCCTCAGGTGAGTGTAGGGTTTGTTCGGAATGGATAATAAGCGTGCTCTGAGATCGAAAGTGCGACTTCAACACTGTTTTCATGTAAGCGGTTACATGAGGTGTATACATGAGATTTTGGTCACATTTTGTCTCATTTTAGGGCTTGAACGGCTTCACTGTTTGTCGTTCAACTAATGTCGCTTCAAATTTGTGTAGTTGTGGAGGCGCGTATCCCGCATTTTTTAGCTTAATGGCAAGTTTTGCTGCATAAGTCGACATGTCGTCGATGGGGTTGTGCATTGTAGTTAAACGAGGGTAAAGGTAGCGTGCCAACAAAACATCATCAAAGCCGATCACTGAAATGTCATTGGGAACAGATACACCTTGGTCTTGTAAGCTAGACATTAAACCCGCGGCCATTACATCATTAAATGTGACAGCAGCTGTAACCTCGGGACACTGGTTTATTAATATGTCGCCAGCAGCCTCACCACCTGATTCACTGAAGTTTTGGTTGATGATCCAATTCGGTTGTATCTCGATGTTCGCAGCGTTCATGGCACTCCTATAACCTTCTAAGCGATCAGTTCTGTCCTGAATAGGTAGGTCACTCGATACATAGGCGATCTGTCGATGCCCGAGCTCGATTAGGTGCTGAACGGAAACCTGAGAGCCAAGTTTGTTATCAACCCACACCGAGCGATTTGAGATTTGAGCGATAGTGCGGTTCAGTAAAACCATTGCAGGCAATTGGGCGGAGTAACGCAATAGTGTCGCGTCATCAAGCATTTTTGAATGGACAACCATTGCTTCGCAGCCTTGGCTTACTAAGAAGTCGAGGCCTTCTTTTTCTCGTTGCGCGTTGTGACCACCACTTACTACAACTAATTGATACCCGTTCGTGCGAGCGACTTCTTCAACGCTCTTTGCTACCAACGCAAAGAAGGGATCGGCCAGGTTTCCGGTCAGTAAACCTAGGGTATTACTACTTTTGCTTGCTAAGGCCGTTGCGCGGGCGTCTTTATGGTAATTGAGCTCTTTTACTGCACGCTCTACGCGTTCAATGGTTATGGGCTCAACATAGCAGGTACGGTTTATTACGCGAGAGACCGTTGCTGTTGAAACCCCTGCAAGTGCTGCTACATCTTTTATCGTTGCCACGTTGAATTACACCAAGACTACAAAGGCTGCGAGTGTAGCGAATCTCTAATGTTTAATATGTTATTAAGGTCAAAGCTTGTTAAAGCTGAGTAAAGAATATTTTTGAATACTCGGGGCGTCTAACCTACGTGCTTAGCGATAATTTTCGCCAGAGTTGCGACTCCCTTTTTCCAATCCTTGTTCTCTTCAATGTTGGCGACTGTGAAGCGCAGGCAATGCTTGTATTGATCGTGGGTACCAAAAATAGTGCCCGGTAAGATACCGATTTTGTGTTTCAAGCATTCTTGGTAGACGGCATAACTGTCGAGTGATTCGGGTAGCGTTATCCAGTTTATAAATGCCCCCTCAGGTTTGGAAAGATGGTAGCGGCCAACAAGATGTGGGTAGCTATCTAATGCTTGAATCAAAAGACTTTGAAATTGCTTTTGGTTAGTTTGATAGAGCCGCTTCATCTTAGATAAATGACTGCGATACTTTCCTGTAGTGAGAAACTGACCGACGGCTGACTGCATCAGGTTAGAGCTGCCCATGTTGTCACACAGTAGGTACTTTTCGATTAAAGGTTGGTAACGACCAGAAAGTAGCCAGCCAACACGAAGGCGAGAGTCTAGAGTCTTAGAAAGAGAGTTCACGTAGATCACTCGGTCTTTGTCATCCAGTTCTTTCAAGCTCGCAATCGGAGCATCAAAAGCCAAGCTTCCGAATACATCATCTTCAATAATTGGTAAAGAGCCAGTGATCTCCAATAGTGCTTTTCGATTCGCCAGAGGCATTCTCGACCCTGTTGGATTAGTAAAATTTGGTGTCAGCAGCAGTGTTTTTACTTCCCATTTATCTAAGGCATTTTGTAGTGCTTGAATATCGATTCCGTGGCTCACACTGCTTGGGATTTCAAGCGCTTGTAAGCCTAATGATTCCAGCAATAACAAGTTGCCAAAATAACAGGGAGATTCAACCACCACGATATCGCCAGGTTTGGTTAAAGCACGCAGCGCTAAACTTATCGCTTGCTGTGCGCCGTGAGTAATCGCAATCTCTTTCGATCCCGCAGGCACACCAAGATCATGGGTGATCTTTAACAATTGTTTTACTAATTGCTCGTCGCCAGGGGGCAGTTGGTAATAGCCGGGAAGTTGAGTTTGCAAGCGGCTGTGACGACCAATTTCAGCGTACAGGCTACGAATGGCGGGGTTGTTAATGTTGGGGTGAGCAGAGCCAGATTGTAACTTCAAACGTTCGCTTGGGCGGGAGAGCACAGATTTAGTGACAGATAAGAGGTCAACTTTTTGCGGCTGACTTGGTGCATCCCAACTTGTTGTATTCGGTACTTTGACGCGATAACCCGACTTGGGAACGGAGTATACCCAACCTGTTGCTTCGAGTTCTTGGTAGGCTCGAATCACAGTGTTTTTGCTCACACCCAATTGTTCACTTAGCTGGCGGATAGAGGGAAGACGGTCGTCAGGGTGAAAAAGTCCTTTATCTATCTGAGTCTTAATGTGTTGCTCGGTGGCGAGGTATTTATTGCCGCTGACTTCTGTTTCCACGCTGTTCTCCCGTTTCATAATTGCCAGTCTGTAACCATTTAAAGTGTTATATCTGTATCTTTATTAGTTATCTGTACCCAACTAAGGTAACAGCATTGATGAAGAGTTGACCAGAGGTTTGTAATGCTGATTAAAATGATTCCGTTCGTGTTTGTAATATTGTGGTCGTCAGGTTTTGTGGGTGCACGTCTTGGTGTGGAATACGCTGAGCCCGCAACGTTATTGTCACTTAGGATGGTAGCTAACGTAGCGCTGTTCTTGGTTTTGATTGCCATTCTTAAGCGTCGTATTCCTCGTGGTCGAGCATTTTTTCATGCTTGTGTGGTCGGTATTTTGATTCACGGCTTTTACCTTGGGGGCACTTATCTAGCGATAGATTGGGGCATGCCTGCTGGGTTGAGCTCTCTATTGGTGGGGCTGCAACCGATTCTTACCGCATTGATAATGGTCAGTTGTACTTCACAGCGTTTCAACTTTGCTCAATGGCTAGGTTTGGGGCTTGGCTTTGCCGGTATCAGCTTAGTGTTGATGGGAAATATTGAGTGGCAATCAGATGACCAAAAAGGGATGGCGACATTACTTTGTTTAGTGGCGTTAGTCGGTATTACCTTTGGTACCCTTTATCAAAAGCGTTTCTGTAAGGGGACAGACATGGTAGGCGGTGCAATGGTGCAATACTTGGCCTCGGCAGCGTTGTTTCTACCGTTTGCCATGCGTTACGAGACGATGCAGGTGAACTGGACGCTAGAATTTACGTTAACGCTGGTTTGGTTGGTGGTTGTTTTGTCTTGTGTTGCTATTTTATTGCTGTTGTACATGGTTGAGCACGGTGCGTCTTCAAGTGTGGCATCTGTCTTTTATCTCGTTCCGCCGACTACTGCAATTCAAGCTTGGTTGATTTTCGGTGAGTCATTTGATGTCTATGGTGCAATGGGCTTTGCGTTATCAGCTACTGCGGTTTATCTGGTAGTGAAGAAGCCTGAATTGATTAAATTCCGAAGACAAGCGGCCTTAAACCGTTAAAGAAGCTAGTAACTCTATTAAGATAGGGGACATTCGATGTAAAGTAGCGCAGTGTGTTCGTTGAGACTAAGAAGGATATATGGCACGGGTTAGCGCTGAAGAGATAGAACGTAAGAGAAAAATGTACGATAAATGCATTCTCAATCTATTTTTGACAGAAGGTTGGGATGCGGTGACCTATGACCGTATTGCTAAAGAGATGGGTATAACGAAGTCATCTCTGCAACGTTATTACTCAAATAAGATGCAATTTGCTTATGCTTTAGAGGGACAAGTATTCCAGCAGGCTACTGAATTATTGGTCTTTACTGACAAGGTTTCTTTTCTTGATTCATGGCAAAAGTCTCTGGGTGAGAATCAGATTTTCCGTGAATGTCTACATATCATTATGACGAATGCGCTAGCGCCTGTTTCTGCCGCAGCGACTACAAAAGCGGTGGCTCGTTTGACCGATGAACTTGCGAATAGTATTGGTGAAGAGGAAGCGAAAGACACTGTTGATCTTGCTTTAGGTCGTAGTCTTACTTTGTATATGAATAATAACCTGTAGAAATGTGTCGTTGGTTATTTAGCCTTGTTCTTATGTGTTAAATGTCTATAATGCGAATGGGTGCCCATATCTAGTATGTTGATATGGGTATTTTTTTACAATTATTGAGTACGAGTACTCAATAATTTTTTGCATTAATGACTAGGGGAACCAATGACCGACCATGATACCTCCAATAGCGTAGAGCCGAGTTTTGAAACCGATGAGAATACGTATTCTGAGTCGCAGTACTATGATGGTGAAGGGCAAGAGTATTCGATAGTCAAAGAACGAACCTGGGGCCAGAGACTAAAGTCTTCGATCAGTGATTTAGGGTTTGGGATATTTCTGATTTCCCTTGCTCTATTTTTGTTGTATGCCAATGAATCTCGCTCTGATCATCGTGAAAAAGTGCTCAAACAGGGAGAGAAAGCGGCCATTTCTATTACATCTGATCTGCGTGACTGGAACAACAACCGGAAATTGGTGCACACTTCTGGCTTAGCAACTACTGAGGATATTTTGGTTGACCCAGAATTCGGTATCAAGGCTGTCGGTATTCACTTAAAACGAAGAGTGCAGGTGTATCAATGGAAAGAGTCACGTAGAACTCACGTTCAAAAACTGTCTGATGGTACTGAGAAAGAAGTAACAACTTACACATATCGCAAAGTTTGGTCAGAAGGTTTGAACGATTCGACGTTTTTTAAGCAAAAGCAGTATCGCAACCCTAAATCAGTAGCTTTTCAAAGCATCATTTACAATGCCAAGAGTATGAGTTTGGGTGGTTTCGAATTTCCATATGACCTTTCTCGTATGATGAGTCGATACGTGGACATTGAGGCTGATTCAGAACTTTTGTTGGGTGAGCAGGTATACGGGCACGTATCGAAAGATCAAACTGGATATTACATTGGCAATGATCCAGAAACGCCAAATATTGGTGATATGAAGATTACCTTTCATATTGTTGAGCCTGCTGTTGTCTCTATAGTGGCTCAGCAGATTGAGAATGGTTTTCGCCCTTGGAACACTAAAAATGGTCCCTTAAGTTTGCTGCAATATGGTGTCAAAACTAAGGATGAGATGTTTGAAAAAGCTCATAGCGAAAACACGTTTGCAACTTGGGCTGGTCGTTTCGGTGGGTTCGCTTTTATGTGGGCTGGTTTTTTTCTTCTTTTACGTCCTATTGCAGTATTAGCGAGTGTAATCCCTGTCATTGGCGGCGTTATCGGCGGTGGGGTAGCGCTGATTTCGTTCAGTCTAGCCGCTTTAGGAACATTAGCTACAATTATTATTGTGTAATGTTAGTGCTTTCAAACAAAAAGAGCCTGAATATTCAGGCTCTTTCTCTATCAATAGCTTTCTAGCAGCTATTAATTAGCGCTTCATCAAGCAAGCGTAAGCCGTTGTAAACGGTGCTTCTTGATATTGCTTAAGACCCGTCTCTTTGAACTTCATCATTAGAGGGTTGCGCTTTAGGCTCTCTTTGATGTCAGCCGGAGAAACAACCTCAACGTTTAGGCCGTCGATCAGTTGGATCGCTGCTTCTAGCTTGAAGCCGAAACCACCGCCAGCAAATTTACCTTTAGTTTGGCGTTGGCGAATAACTACTTTTTCTACTTGGTAATCTTCCATTAACTTTGCAAAAGAGAATTGAAAGTCTTTCATATTCTGTGTGTCGTTAGCGTCGCTGATAGAAACCTTAGAAACTCGGCAATCAGGGATGTTAAATACACCATCTGACAGAGAAAGAAGACAGATGACTGCATCGTTACCTTTGATTTCAACACCACAAATTTTCATGTTCTTACCTACTTATTTTAGAGCCCTATATTATGGTGTTATTTCTGCTACTTCTCCAGTCTTTGCGTGTATCCGTCGTAAATAAGTCTGAATTAGAGAATATCTTAGCGGCGAAACGTTAACCTTTGGCTGATTTATAACCATGTGGATGAGCGATATCGTTTGCTATGAGATGAGGGTCACAAAAGCTTAGCGTGATTTCATATGTGTGCTGTATATTGCGTGCGCATCCCTATTTTAAGTGTGGTTATTAATCCCAATGAATATCAATAATCTTTCGATTAAGAGTAAAATCGCGATCCCGCTGTTGGTGATTGTGATTGTTTTTTCTACCGTTACCGTGCTCAACGTTATCAGATCAAATGCTCAAGCTGCGATTAATAACGAGCTCAACAATGTCGTTCAGCCTGTTCTAGATAACCTAGAAGATGGCTACCGCGATATCTACCAGATCATCGCTTCAGCGCAAGGCTTGTTACTTGCGAAAGATCAGGCGGCGATTGACTATCAAAAGTTCGAATTCAAAGACAACGCTTATAAAGCGGTTCCACGCTTTGAAAGTGTTGAGACTTTGTATCGAGCGGGTGTATTAGATCCTTCTTCGCGTGGTGAACTTTCTAAACTGGTTAATGCGATGAGTAAGTGGGTCTCGTTACACGAACCTATGTTTGCTGATCCTGCGAATGCACATCAATACAACATCGATTACTCGCCAGCGCTAGACGCTGAATTTGCGATTATCCGCAAGCAACTGCGAGATATCCGCACTCTGATTGAGTTAAAACAGAAAGAGCTGCGTCAGCAAGCAGACGACTCAATTGAATCAAGCAAGTTGATCATTGAAGTGGGTATGGCAGTCGCTGTTTTTGCTGCGCTTTTTGCTATGTGGCTATCGAACCGTTTCATCGTTCAACCAATCCAGAACGTTGAGAAAGCGATGAATGAGATCGCATCAGGTGATGGTGACTTATCTCAGCGCATGAAGGTGGAAGGAAGCGACGAGATTGCTCGCTTAAGCTCGGCTTTCAATAAGTTTGTTGGCAAGATCCACGTTACGGTTGAGCAAGTAATTTTCACGTCAAACGCTGTTCGAGCTGAGATGGAAAATATTAAGTCACTTACTCAAAGCGTTGCTGAATTCTCTTCAAACCAACAGCGAGAGAGTGAAGTTGTTGCGGCTGCTGTTCATGAAATGCAGGCGACTAGCGAAGTCGTGAGTGGCAATGCTCTAGATGCGGCTACCGCAAGTAACGTTGCTAATCACGAAGTGGAGTCGGCAGACACTACGCTTGGTCTAACCGTGACATCAATTGAACGTCTAGCCCAAGATATCGAGAACGCGGGTGGTGTGGTTCAGGAGCTGGATACTGATGTGAAAAACATCGCCTCTATTCTTGGCGTGATCAAAGGTATTGCTGAACAAACTAATTTGTTGGCCTTGAATGCAGCGATCGAAGCGGCGCGTGCCGGTGAACAAGGTCGTGGTTTTGCTGTAGTCGCGGACGAAGTGCGTGCATTGGCAAGTAAGACTCAAGACAGCACTGGTGAAATCGAAGCTATGATTGAGCGTTTAGAGGTCGGTGCGAAACATGCAGTTGGCGTGATGAGCGAGAGCAAAATCAGCGGCGAGAAAACCATTATTCAAGCCGGAACTGCAGCGTCTTCTTTGAGTGAGATTCGTAATTCAATCGGTAAGATGAATGACATGAACACGCAGATTGCGACGGCAGCTTCTCAGCAGTCTCAAGTGTCTGAAGAAGTGAACAAAAATGTTCAACGTATCGCAGAAAGTACGATGCAAATGGTTGAGATGGCGAGTAGCGCTGAAAATGCGTGTATGGCTTTGGCCGAGCAATGTGAGGCACTTGATAGCCTCGTTTCTCAGTTTGAGGTTTAACACTTAGAGCTGAGATGAACGTGATTTGTTCTTGTTAGCCGCAAAGAAACAGCGAAAAGCCCGTACTCAATGAGTACGGGCTTTCTTTTTAGGTACATGATTCGTTGTTGAGCGTGAGCTCTTCGTGATTAGCTGCTACGACCGTCTTGGTATTTGTAACGGTAGTCAACTTTTACGTTTGCTTGGTAGTGAACATCGCCGTTCATATTGGTGATTTTCTTCACTTCCATATTCGCGTCATCAATTTTGAACGAATCGTATTTTGTTGTTTGTTGGAACTGTGGCAGCTCTCTTGAAAGTTCAAACGGTGTCTTTGTGCTTAGCTCATCCATAAGGCTCGTGCCTGCATCGTATGCTTCCGCTTCAGTAACAAAGGTATCAGACTTTAGCGTTGTTTCTTGGATCGTCGTTTTAGTTGCTGCGAACGCTGTGGTGCTGAGTACAAGAGTTGATGCAAGTATGATTAATTTTTTCATAGGAGTACCTTACTTTGTTGATGTACCTGTGTTCCGGTACACAACCAACATACCAATGAAGTGGTAAGAGGAGTGTCAGAGAAAAAACCGACTTTGTTAGTATTGGGTAAGGAATATGGAGAAATGTCAGCCGTTGGTTGGAATGATTTTGACCGATTGTAGGTAGCAGTGATTTATGCACAAAGCATATCAAGCAAGGTGACAGAAATCGGTAACTTCAATACACTGCATGGGTATCCACAGTTCATCACAAGGTAAAGGCATGGCCAATTGGGAAGGGGTAAGTGAGTTTGTTGCAGTCGCAGAGCGTGAGAGTTTTACAGGTGCTGCGCAGAAGCTTGCTACATCGGTTGCTCAAATCAGTCGCAGAGTAGCAAACCTCGAGGAACGTCTCGCGGTGAAACTGCTCAATCGAACGACTCGAAAGGTTTCGCTAACAGAAGCAGGACAGCTCTATTATCAGCAGTGTAAGTTGTTGGTCGAGGGCTTAGAAATAGCGGAATTGGCGGTAACACAAATGCAATCGACACCGAAAGGATTGCTAAAAGTGACGGCTCCTGTCACTTATGGTGAGCGTCAACTAGCACCAATACTTCACCAATTTTTAAAGCTCCACCCGCAAGTAGAATTAGAGTTAATGCTGACCAACCAAAAGCTCGACTTAATCGACTCAGGTGTCGATGTCGCGATCCGTCTTGGTCGATTAGAAGATTCTAGCCTGGTGGCAAAGAAGCTTTCTCAACGACAACTCTATGTATGTGCAAGCCCAGACTATATCGAACGTTACGGTGAACCACATACTCTCTCTGAGTTGAGTAACCATCAGTGTTTAGTTGGTGGCTTTGAGCACTGGCGTTTTAAGGAAAATGGTCGTCCTCGTTCAGTTCGCGTCAATGGGCGTATTAAGTGTAATAGTGGCTTGGCTTTATTAGATGCAGCGAAGCAGAGTATTGGCTTGGTACAACTGCCTGAATATTACGTGAGTGAAGACCTTGATACGGGTGAATTGGTCGAAGTGCTTTCTGATTATCGAGACGATAAAGAAGGGATCTGGGCGCTATATCCTCAAAACCGTAACTTGTCTTCTAAGGTTCGCCTGCTGGTGGATTTCCTTTCTGAGCAATTAGATTAGTTTATGACTTCACGTCGCCAGAATTTGAATAATGACGGTGAGCTGATTTGCAGTGTTTTCAACACACTTGAGCAGCACTATGGCTATTTTGATTGGTGGCGGAGAGACGATCCATACGAGATAGTCTTAGGTGCTATTTTGGTGCAGAACACGAATTGGAAGAACGCAGAGAAAGCACTCGCCAATTTAGGTGAGCAGTGCAACCCAATTTCAATTGCTAGCATGGATCTCGACGAGCTTGCTCAAAAGATTCGCTCTAGTGGCTATTACAATCAGAAAGCCATCAAGCTGAAAGCTGTGACGGAGTGGTTTTTGAAGTACCAATACGATATGACTATGGTTCGTGAGCAAGACAAGGATCAACTGCGTAAAGAGTTACTCGAAGTCAAAGGGATTGGCGGCGAAACGGCAGATGCGATTTTGGTCTATGCGATAGGTAAGCCGTCTTTTGTGATTGATGCGTATGCGCGGCGAATCTTCACTCGCAATGGACTGGATGTGCCTAAATCGTACGAAAAGTTTCGAGCCCTTATGGAGAGTGTTATCCCACAGGATACTCAAAGGTATGGCTATTACCATGGCTTGTTGGTTGAGCATGGGCAGCAGTTCTGTCATCCCAAACCGAAGTGTCAATATTGTCCTTTAACTCAAGATTGCATAAAAAATGGCGTTGAAGCTTTGGCTTAAACGACGTTGCCCCTCATTTACCAAATCATCTCAAGATAAAAATCGGGCTTCAGAATGAAGGTTCTGAAGCCCGAGCTATATTAAATTCCGAGTCGTTTACTTGCCCGTGACAAGACCAAAATGGTTCTACACTGTGAAGCGATCGACCAAGTGGTAAAGCTCATTCGCGCGGTTGTTGAGGTTTTGGCTACCAGCGCGGTTTTGGTTGGCTAGCGATGCCGATTGAGAGCTTTGGTCTGATATTACGACAATACGTTGAGATATCTCTTGGCCGACAATGTTTTGTTGTTCGGTTGCTGTCGCAATAAGCGAGTTCATATCCATGATCGTATCGATCGACTCTTGGATCTTCGCCAGTGCAGCCGCGGCAGCGTTCGCTTCTTCGACGGTTTGAGCACTTCTATTTTGACTTGAATCCATCGCTTTCACAGCGGCATCTGAAGCGGCTTTTAACTGCTCAATCATCTTATGAATATCGCCTGTGCTTTCTTGAGTTCGGCTTGCAAGCTTACGAACCTCATCCGCAACGACAGCGAAGCCACGGCCTTGCTCACCTGCACGAGCGGCTTCAATGGCAGCATTCAGTGCTAGTAGGTTGGTTTGCTCGGCAATGTCTTGAATGACCGCCAGTGAAGAGGAGATGTTCTGCACATCACCTTCTAAACGTGATACCACGGTATTCGCTTCTGATACTTCGCTCGCTAGACCTGCTACTGAGTCGGCCGCAGCGTTTACGATCTGCTGAGCTTCCTTAGCGTTGTTTTCTGCAAGCTTCGCTGAATCCGCTGCTTGGCTCGCATTGCTTGATATCTCTTGAGCCGTTGTCGTCATCTCAGTCATCGCGGTAGCGACTTGCTCTGTTTCTTCACGTTGGCCTGAAGCGAGCTCATCCACCTGAGCGGCGCGTGAAGACATACTAGACGTTTCAGAAACAACTTGCTGGCCTACATCGCTGACGCTGCGAATGATGGTTTGTAGGCTTGCAACGAACGCATTGAAGTTTTCGCTCAGCTTCGTAAATTCTGGTGCTTTGAACGTCTCCATTCGAGCGGTTAAATCAGCTTCGCCACTTGCGAATGCGCTTATTGAGCGGTCAAACTGCTCTAATGGCTTCATAATGGTACGATTTACTGCAACGGCGAAAATGGCAACAACGACTGCGATCAAGCCACAGAAAAGTGCGATAGCAGTAAGTGAACTTTGAAGTGCAGCGTTCGAGCTCTCTTTCATTTCTGCAATGACCGCATCAATGTCGTCGGTGTAAAAGCCAGTGCCGAGCATTAAGTCCCATTGCGGAATGAATATCGAGTAGCTGAGCTTTGGTAGCGCTTCTGATTGACCAAGTTTTGGAAAGTAGTAAGTTGTGAATTCACCAAGTTTTGAGTTCTTGATGAGATCACGAATCAGGTAATTGCCTTTTTTGTCTTGTAGGTCGTAGTAGTTTTTGCCGATGCCATCCGTATTCTGTCCGACAACCACTCTGACACCTTTAGAGTCGTAACCAAAGATATAACCCGATTCGCCATACTCGAGGGTTCTTAAGGTAGGTAAGGCTTCTTCTAATGTCGCACCTCTTTCTAAGAACGGGCTGATAGAAGATTGGGCCATTTGCAGATACGCTTTGAGTTCCTTTTCTTTCATCGCCATCATATTGCTACGAGTCGATTCTACTTGTTGTGCGGTTAGCTCGGTGCTCTTCATATACGTCACACTCATCATCCCAATTGCCATCAGCAGCAATGGAATGAAAGAGAGAATATAAAGGCGGTTTTTGATGGTTAGGGTCATGTCACGCTTCCTGTGTGATTGTCTCATGCAATTTTCAACACATTATTAATGTGGTTTCAAAATGTAAATGGGCTTGTTGTTTAATTGTTACTCTAAAATGTTTTTGTTTTATAAATATGATGGCGGTTAAATTTTTTATGTGACAACCCTTGCAACTAGGGGCTTAAAGGAGATGTGACTCATCTGTTTCGATGCTTTTGAATTCGACGTTGCTTTGTTAGAATGCGACGCTTTGTAGCACCCTGCTATGTCTATTCGTTAAGTGAGAAAGATTCATGAACAAAAGCCATGTGACTATTGGTTTAACTAACCCTAAAAGCCCGACAAACGTAGGTGCTGTCATGCGAGCGGCTGGTTGTTATCAAGTCGACGAAGTTAAATACACAGGGCAACGCTACGAAAAAGCCGCTAAATTTCACACTGATACTAAGAGTGCGACACGTACTATTCCGTTGACGGGCGTTGAGTCGTTTTTAGACAACCTTGACCCTGAAACCAAAATCGTTTGTGTGGAACTTGCCGAAGGTGCTACGCCACTGCCACGTTTTAAACACCCAGAAAATGCGATTTACATTTTCGGCCCAGAAGACGGATCTATTACCCAAGATGTTGCGGATAGAGCAGACCACGTTGTGTACGTGCCGACAGTTGGTTGCATGAATCTAGCGGCGACTGTGAACGTTTTGCTTTACGATCGCCTTGCTAAATCTGATGAAATGGACGAGAGCAATGAGCTGATTAAGAAAAGTCGCGATAACCGTAACCATCTCGTAATCAAAGAAAAATAAATCTCTTCTTCTAGTGTTATCTATCCTGCCTTTTATCGGATATTATCTTGAAACATCATCAGATAATTGAAGGGTTAGATAACACCATGGAAGACAAGCAATTACTTGCCGCGCTACAACAACACCCTGTCCTCGATCTCTATCAGCTATTTCAAGACGTTGGCCAAAACCAGTCTCTGTACACATTACTAGAGAGATTATCTTCCCTTAAAGAACACCATCAGCTGAGCACTCGTCTTAGCCCTTTAAAGCCACATATCGAAGGCTTGCTAGCTCAATTTGATGATACAACGCCAGATAGTGAGATTCTAAGCGCTGTCGCTATCCAATCTGAGATTCAACAACGTGGTCACAGTATGAGTCGTTACATCATGACATCCGATAATCATCGCCATTTTTCACCTCAAGCCGATCTAGTGATGTTTGGCGATTCGATTACTGAGTGGGCACCATGGGCTGATATTTTCCGTGATGTATCTATGGTCAACCGTGGCCTCGCTGGAGATACGACAACTGGAATGTTGCGCCGTATTGATACCACGTTGAATGTAAAGCCAAAGCTCGTGTGCTTTATGGCGGGCATAAACGACCTTTCGCAAGGCTACGATGTTGACCATATCTATCAGAACTACATTAATATGCTTAAGGTGTGGCAAGAAAATGATATTCAAATTTTGGTGCAATCGACGCTTTATGTTGGCGCAAAACTGCAAGGCTTAAATCCTTCTGTAGAATTGCTCAATAGCAAAATCAGCGAGTACTGTGCTCAACAAGACATCGAGTTTTTGGATGTGAATGGCGTGTTGTCACCAAGCAAGCTACTTTCAAATGAATACTCGTGTGATGACTTACATTTGAATGCCAAAGCTTATCAGGCTTGGGCTGAGGTGCTTCAACCTAGAATTGAAGCGCTATTAAGAGGGTAGCACTCTCTAATAGAACGTATTTAGAGTATCGGGAATAAGCAATAAGGACATCGATTTGAACCTAAGACAACTGGAAGTCTTTTACGCCATTATGCAGACCGGAACTGTATCTGGAGCTGCACGTAGTTTGCATGTATCTCAGCCAAACGTGACTCGTATTTTGGCTCACACCGAGCAACAGCTTGGGTTTGGCCTATTTGAGCGTGTCAAAGGCAGACTAGTGCCAACGGTCGAAGCGAAAACTTTGTTGCCGGAAGCGGAGAAGGTCTACCAACAACTGGGGCAATTCCGTTCTTTAACTAACAAAGTGAAGCAAGGCCATCAGCATTTACGTATTGGTGCGCCACCGATTCTAGCGACCAAGTTGCTGACTCCAGTGATCGCCCAAATGTCTCGCGAGCAAGAGATTTCTTTTGAATTGCTTACTGCCAATCGCGATGAACTGTGTTCAGGGCTATTGAAGCATGAGCTTGATATTGCTATCGCATTTGGAGATGAAGCACCGCCTGCGATATTGTCAGAAACGCTATTAACCAAATCTCTTCAAGTCCTAGTTCCATCTAACACCGTTGAGCATTTTCCAGCAGACTCAACCCTTGATGATCTGATCAATTATCCGTTGCCAATCATCGGGCTTGATAGTCGTGATCCACTGGGTTTGCTGCTCCATCAAAGCTTGATTGCACGCGATGAGCATTATCATCACCCTATATCAGTACGTGGATACAGTGCTGCGGCAGAGCTGGTTAAGCACCAAGCAGGCTTTGCGATTGTCGATCCGTGGACGGCAGAACAGTACCAAAATGAGGATGCTGTTTGTGTGTTGTCACTGCAGCCTGAGATTCCATTCTCAGTATCGACTTTGTATGCCGAGCACACGCCGCAGTCGATTGTTGCCAAGCAGTTCATTACAGCGCTGAAGGGTTCTTGTTAGCGAACGACTAACTTTGTCTACCACCTAATATTTTTCGCCCAACTTACAACCTATAACATCATGTTATAGGTGCGCCATGAATTGGTATTCGGCAGGGCTCAATTTCTTAATTAAAGTAAATCCATACAAGGACTTATTAATTAGGAATGCTCATGTCTATCGCTCAACCTTACCTTCTTTTTCTTGGGGATGTTACAGACCCATTGGCTGCAAAAACCGCTCGTGGTATTCACCAATGGCGCCCTGAAATCTGCCTAGGCCAATTACGCTTAACAGAAGAGACAGTTTCTCTTGGTTTGACGGATATGACCTTGCAAGAGGCACAAGCGCAGGGAGCGAAAACGCTAGTTATTGGTACAGCCAATCCAGGTGGTGTGATCCCTGAGTCATGGCAACCAACCATACTGGCAGCTGCAGAAATGGGATTTGAGATTGCATCGGGCATGCACCAACGCTTGAGTGAATTTTCACCGCTTGCTGACATGCAGCAGCGAGGATTGACTAAGCTTCATGATGTGCGCCATTTTGATGGTGTTCTAAACGTTGGTAATGGCAAGCTTCGCCAAGGCAAGCGTCTGCTCACTGTTGGAACCGATTGCTCGGTAGGCAAGATGTTTTCTGCATTGGCGATAGAAAAATCGCTAAAAGAAGCGGGGACGTCGGCTCGATTCAAAGCGACAGGGCAGACTGGCATATTGATCGAAGGTAGCGGTATTTCGATTGATGCAGTGGTGGCAGATTTCATCTCTGGCGCAGTTGAAGCGATTAGCCCAGATTTTACAGACCACGAATGGGACATTATTGAAGGGCAGGGCTCTTTGTTTAACCCTTCTTTTGCAGGCGTGAGTTTGGGTTTATTGCATGGTGCGCAAGCTGATGCTTTAGTGCTTTGTCATGAAGTAGGGCGCCCACATATTCGCAATCTACCGCATGCCAAATTGCCAACAATAGAGCAAACTATTGATGCAAATTTACAAGCCGCGCGATTAACAAATCCAGACGCGAAACTAGTGGGTATCTGCCTGAACACATCGGCGATTAGCATTGAAGAGGCTAAGGCATTGTGCCAGGAATGGACCGAGACCTATCAAGTACCAGTGACGGATCCGGTGCGATTGGGTGTACAACACGTTACTGATCATTTGCGACATTCACTTTAACGATTTCATCATTTCTACGTTTCCATTTGTTAAAGCGAACATCAACCGAGTGAAATTATGAAGATTACAGCAGAACCAATTACTATCGCGATGCAAACGCCTTTTCGCATCTCTCGAGGCAGCCGAACAGAGTGTCATGTTGTTCGCGTTTACATTGAGCACAATGGTAAACAAGCGCAAGGTGAGTGTACTCCTTACCCTCGTTATGGCGAGTCATCCGAATCTGTATTGGCGCAAATTCAACAAGCTTCGAGCTCTCTTGAAACGGCCTTTGAACGTGGTATGACTGAGCCGGCTGAATTAAGAGATTATCTTCAGTCTTTATTGGCTGGAGGAGCTGCTCGTAATGCTGTCGATTGTGCACTTTGGGATTTTGAAGCGCAGCAAAACGAGCAGATGTTCCCAAATAGTATGTTTGAGTTACCTACACACATAGTTACGGCAATGACGGTCTCGATTGGCACACCAGAAGCGATGGCAACACAAGCTCGTGATTATGTGGCGAATGGTGCAAAACTCTTAAAAGTGAAGCTAGATGGTGAGCAAGTGGTAGAGCGTGTGAGTGCAGTCCGAGGTGCCGCGCCTGGTGTGAAAATTGTACTTGATGCCAATGAAGCGTGGACAGGGCTGAATCTCGAGGAGCTGTTCAATCAATTGGCTGAGTTTGATATCGCGATGATAGAACAGCCTCTGCCACAACAGCATGATGCCTCTTTGGCGCACATCAAGCATCCAATCCCATTGTGCGCTGATGAAAGTTGCCACACCACGTCGCAGCTTTCGTCGCTATTGGGCAAGTATGAAATGGTTAACATTAAGCTTGATAAAACCGGTGGTCTGACAGAAGCGTTAGCACTTGCCGAAGAAGCGCAAAGGCTTGGTTTTACTCTTATGTCTGGTTGTATGCTTGGCACTTCATTGGCAATGCGTGCAGCGCTGCCAATCGCCGTGCAATCTGAAATTGTCGATCTCGATGGACCTGTTTTACTTGGTCAAGACGTGTCGCCAGCACTGACTTATCGAGATGGAATGATCATTCTCTAGTTCTGAACTATTCAGTTAGAAGTCTCTCCATACAAAAATCGCATAGGCGTTAACCTATGCGATTTTCTATTTGCATCATTGAGCAATTATGGCTTAGGACGAGATACTCTGAACAGCCTAATACAACCCGCTTAGAAAATGCAGTGTTTAGCAAAGTCACCAGCTTCGTTCGCTGTCCAGTCGCCTTTTGGCTTCTCTTTCATATCTTCACACCAAGCTTCACTGCCAACTTCTGTACAAGCCATTAATTGAGTGGCTAGGAAAAGGATCAACGCGACTTTCTTCATAACAAATATTCCGTTTGGTGTAGGTTATCTAGGGTTACTTTACCAAAGACTACTGATGATTGTCATAGCTATCAGGGACTGGCGATATGGACTGAGCTGGAAAAGCGATTTGGTAACGAGAGTGACTGGCTGACTCTCAAGATCGAAAAAGCCAGCAACATGTGCTGGCTTTGAAATTCTTAATAAGCTTTTTTATCGGTAAGCTTTGACTACTTGAGGAGTTATACCAGTTTCATCTCTTGGATGATGTCCGAAGCGATTTCTGGCTTGGTACTTGTTGGTTTCTCGTGTAGATCTGCTTTCAATTGTCCCTTACGGTTGCTTAGGCCAGCTTCTAGCTTTTTGATAGCTGATGAAATAGCTGGGTACATAACGTCATCTGTCGCTTTTGCTGTTACACGTACACCTTCGTAGTTGGTGAACACTTCAACCTGATGTTGACCATGTTCTTTGGTAATGATGATGTCGCAGCTGATCAGTGATGGAAAATGGTTAGATATCTTTTCGAATTTACCTTCGATGTCTTTACGTGAGTCGTCGTTAATTGATACGTGATGTGTTTGAACGTTTATTTTCATAAATCATACCTTTCCAATGACTGTGTCATTTAAACGTAGCAAACATCGGATAGATTAACCAATAGAGAAAGTACACATGTGTGATTGACTTCAGTGTTATCAAATAATCTCTACTTACTCCCTTGAAAGTCCGAATAACTGATCGCATATTATGTTTCGTGTTTTCGAGACATGTTCAAAAATACTCCATCCTTGATAATTTGCTCTAATTATGAGCGCCACTCTAGTGAATAACTCTTCATCGGTTTTATAATTCCGAACTTGTCACTTGGCTAACTTCTTTCGTTTTTGATAAATAAGTTACCACTAGACTTTAATTTATAGACACTCAACAGCCCACTCCATATTGAAGTGAAACTCACCTGCGGTCAGCTGCGACTCTGGGATGGTAATACGCGCCATAATTGAAACTTCGTTATTGGACGAGAGCTGTTCACTCGGAAATTCTACGCCTTGACGCCAGTAATTTATGTCCCCTTCGTACCGAACGGGCGTTTCTACTTTGAACCTTACAAGTTCTGAAATGCGAGACTCATCGATTGAGCCTAGGTCAATGTGCTGCAACTTGAGCAATAATCGTGAATCTTTTCTATTGGATTCCAGCTTTAGTGTTATCGCTCGGCCATCGTAGTCTTGTCCAAAGCTCATCTCACCTAGGTTATTAATCACCTCTAGCCCGCAGCGCTCTCTCACGTGTTTCTTAAAGCTCAATGTAGAGTGTTTATTGGATGCAAACGTGCAGCTAGAGAGGCTCAGTAAAATAAACGCGACGATAAAGCGTAGCATGTTAGTTCACCATAACGCGGACTATAAAATCCGTGACCGCTTGTTCAGTAACTGCCACATTACTGATGGTTTGTTTGTCTTTGAGGGATACCTGATAACTCGAGCTCAGTACGATATCGGTATGGTGATATTTGTACTCAACAATCAGGTCACAAGTGACACGATCGGCTTGTTTTACCGCAGCGGTGGTATCGGTGTAGTTAACACGACTTTCAGTGTCGATGAGTTCGATACTCGACCAGTCGATGTATTCTGAATTTGAAAGTGCATCAAAAATTCGACGCTCATGATTCTCTGAACCATCAACACATATTTGATTGAACTGCTCGACTTCTTGTCTATCGAAGCCGGTGCTCACAGCGTAGGGCGCGATAAATAAGATCGATAAGAATAATAGTAAGGTTTTCATAAAGCCTCTGAGTCAGTAAGCCCTCTTGATTAGAGGGCTTTCTGTGGGAGAGATGATGGTTAGTTACACTCAATCTTCCATTTTGTTTCTACTTCATAGTCATCATTTGCATCGAGGTTACTTTCATCAACCGCAACTCGCGCGTATAGATTCAAATTGTTGTCTTCTCGAATTTGATCACGAGTGATGTCGACACCAGATTCCCACCCGATAGCTGATTGATCGAGCTCTGTGGTACCCGTTGATTGAAAGAAGACATCACTCTTTTGAATTTGTCCGTCAAAAGACTCTATTTTTACTTCTTCTGCTCGAACTTTAACTCCGTCCTTGTTGCTTACCAGTTTCACGGTTGCATGAGAGTCATTGTAATTTTCTCCAAACGCTAGGTTCGCTTTATCTTCGGTAGCTTCGATACCGCATTGAGACTCTACCGATGCAGAGAAAATGACATCTCCGGTTTGGTCATCTTCATGACCAGGAGTCTGAGCAAATGCCGATCCAGTGGTAAAAATAGATATGGCTGCTAAGCCAAGTAATGGTTTTTTATTAAGCATTTTTTACTCCGAAAAAGTGGTATTGCTTTGTTTCATCTTCAGCAGACGATATTTCTCTGCTTCGATTTGTAATAGCTTGAGCTCATGTTCCGCTTGAGCCAGCTCTTCTAAACGTTCTCGCTCACGCAGCTCGAACTCGTACAGTCGACGACAGTCAACTCGTTCCTCACCACCAAACTGAAATGTGACAGCGGCGTATACACCAGCCTCATCCTGATTTTGGTAGTAATAATTGTTGTAATAGCTATCGCTATCTTCATTACCTGTTGAGCCATAGGTTCCGAACTGAACGGTTTTGCCCGTAGAAATCGCTTGTTCGCAAGAAGCCCCCTCAGATGTACGAACTCGGTCGGTTCCTGAAGGGTTAGATACACTCGGTATCGGGTTCGCATAAACGGGTAGCGTTAGAGCAATGCTGCTCAATGAAGCGATAGCCAGTGCTACGACAGTCAATAAAGCTCTGCGCAGCGTTGTAGTGATGTTGTTCATTATCATTACCGTCTGAATTGGATTAATAGCGCTTGAATTTAAGGTTGGTGCACACTTCGTAGCTGTTCGGAGAGTCCGTCACCATGCGGGTACAAATCTTTTTCTTGGTCGTTTGCCCAGCAGGTGTCTTTACATTGATATCTAGCTCAATCTCTTGATTGGCAGCCAACTGAATTTTGTTCGGAAACTCTTTGTCATCAATTCTCAGGTAGTAGTCGGCGTTTTTCGTATAACGGTTCACCAATAGAAATCTGACTTGTGTTTTGTCCGAGTAGGTTTGAAATTCAGTGTTTTTCCATTTGTGCACGTTTGCGTTTGCCAAAGTACTGCTCAGCAATAGCCCGGCAGCAATGATGTACATAGCCTTCATGAGAACCTCAAAATGATGATCGAGGTCTCATTTTAGTTTTGTTCGAATGCGGGTCTTACCATTTTGCGCCACTGACATAAGGCTGACAGTACGGTAAAAGAGGAGGGAACTTGGAGAGCTTAAAAACGATTAGTTTATGAATTCGTCACTCAATATCACAATTACAAATAAGGGCTGCGGTAGTTTATTGAGGTATCTGTTAGTACGGGATACCATAACATCTTCGTTAAATTTGGATTCGTTACCATGAAAATGCCTGTTAAATTGGCTGCTGTTGCAGCTTCACTTTCTTTCGCTTTTAATGCTTTTGCTGCGCCTGTTGAGTTTCAGAAAATTCCAGAGATCATGCAGCAATTTGAAACTGCAGAGCTGTACGTCAAAAAGTCAGTGACTCTAGGGCGTTTGCCTGCTGAATCTGAAATAGGCACGGATTTCCCTACCTACGTTTCTGACGGAAAGGGTGGTTACAGCTTAGAAACTAACAACGTGATGACGGATGATGTAGTTATTGCAAGCATGCCTAAGGCGATTGTTGATGATGTTTTCAACCAATGGTTGGTACCAAAAGAGACGTGGATCAGTAGCTATGGTTCACTGCCAACGTCGACCTCTGAGTTCAAACCGTTTAAGCGAATTAAAACCATCAAAGCCATTAAGATTGACGCTGAAATGCTTGAGCTAATGGGCAGCGAAGATGGCAAAACAGCTGTGATTAAAGTGAGCTGGGATGAAAAAGGGATGAAGGTTTATAAGGACGGTTACTTAGCGGATTATGAGTACGGTATTGCCCCTCATGAGATGCAAGAGAACTACGAGCTAGCACCTAAGTAGTTTTATTCCATTTCCGAAAAGCGCTCTGGTTTGCAGGGCGCTTTTTATATCCCCACCAAAATATGACCTAACTCACACTTTTCTGACATTTTACCGCTCGTTATGCTAGTATGCGCCGCTTGTCTTTGTAATTGATAAAAAACGCATTACCCAAACAGAGTTTTCTGTTTATCTGCTTGTAATGACCTCATTCAGTTTGGCCTAACTTGGCTGAACATCTGCATTTTGCTCGGACGCAAAGAGAGTAGTTCTCACTACTTCACTATGTACATTTGAGAGCACCATCTATCAAAGGCCTTTTAGAAACAGCCTAGTTAGCGCGAACTACGTTCTGCGTGAAGGGTTTCGTTTTTCCAAAAATCCCCTGGCGCCAAGTATTGCTTGGTTGCTGACAAGTAAGGAGTCTATATGACGTCTACGGTATCTACATCCGTACCTACATCTCCAGCTGGTAATACAGCTTCGACAGAGAAAGAAGTAAACCATCCATTTCTTTCTTTGGTCATCATGGTAATCGTTGCAGCAATCGCAACCTACTTTATCCCTGCAGGCGAGTTTGAACGAGTGGTTATGAATGGCCGCACGGTGATCGACCCAGACAGCTATACACTGTTAGCAAGCAACCCAACAACATTAGCCTCTTTTTTCGAATCATTTTTTAAAGGCTTTAAATCCGCTTCAGGCGTGATGGGTGTTGTGGTGTTTGTTGGTGGTGCTTTCGGTATCATCAAACACATGGGGCTGTTAGACGCTTCGGTCGTCGCGCTTACCACTAAGCTTAAAAAACAAGGCTTGTATGTGATTGCGCCAGTGATCATGACGGCGATCTTCTTCAATGTGACCTTCACTGGTATGCGTGAATTGGATGTTATTTTCATCTCGTTGATGATCCCGATCTGTATCAAGCTTGGGTACGATGCGATTACAGCGTTAGGCGTTGTTCTACTGGCAAGTTGTGCTGGTTTTGCTGCTGCGTTGGCGAACCCATTCTTCACGGGTATTGCACATACTATCGCTGAACTGCCTTTGTACTCAGGCATGTGGTATCGCTTTATTGTCGGTATGTTTATGCTGTTGACTGGCGCTTGGTATGTGTTGAATTACGCAAGAAAAGTAAAACAAGATCCAACCAAAGGTTTGTTGCATGGCACAGGCTACCATTACGAATCGAATGTTGAAGCGAAGACTCTAACTCTGCGTGAGAAGCTAGCGGGTATCGCGTTCTTGGGCGTATTCGCGTATATGATCTTCGGTACCCTGACTATGGGCTTTGGCTTTACTGAGATCGCAGGTGCGTTTGTGGCAATGGCGATCATTCCGGGCTTAGTGGCGGGACTGTCTCCAAACAAGATTTGTGAATATTGGACCAAAGGTGTCAGCGATGTATTGGTCGCTGTATTGATCATCTTCTTTGCGCGTTCGGTGTTGACCATTATGGAAGACGCGAAGATTGTCGACTCGATCATCTACTATCTTGCGCAGATCATTTCAGGCAGCTCTAAGCTTGTTGCGGCGGCAGGTATCTACTTCTCACAAGCGGCGATTAATCTGTTTATCCCGTCGGGTAGTGGTCAAGCGGTGATCACCATGCCAATTATCATTCCATTGGCAGACATTGGCGAAGTGACTCGTCAAGTTGCGGCGTTGGCATCTCAATTGGGTGACGGTATCTCGAATTACATTTATCCAACCAACGGTGGTTTGCTGGCGGTACTAGCGATTGCCAAAGTACCTTATGGCAAGTGGGTAGGTTTCTTCTTACCACTATTCTTGTTCTGGTCGGTAGGCGCTCTGATTTCAGTCGTGATTGCTCAAATGATTGAGTTAGGTCCATTCTAAGGCTCGTGCTTTAGTCGGATAGCTTTGCTTGAAACAATCCAATAACTATAAAGGCAGCGAATTCGCTGCCTTTTTCGTTCGAGTTGAAGTTACCCGAGATAGAGCATTACTCTTCAAACTGATAAGAGGAGGGTACGACGATGACACCTTGTTTCGAAATGTGGAAACGCTTGGCGTCTGCAAGGCTATCAAGACCAATTTGGGTTCCATCTGGTACTTTCACGTTCTTATCTATGATGCAGTTTTGAATGTGGCAGTTTCGTCCAATCTCAACATCTTCAAACAAGATACTATCAATCACGATTGCCGCGTTGCTCACTTTTACCTTCGGGAAGAAGATAGAGTTTTGCGCGGAGCCTCCCTCTATCACTACACCATTAGCAATCATCGAGTTGATGAATATCCCTTGATTTCCCTCTACCGAAGCAATGGTGCGTGCTGGTGGTAGTTGCGGTTCATAGGTACGAATTGCCCAATCCGGCTGATACAAATCGATTGGCGAAGTGGGCTTTAGCAAATCCATGTTCGATTGGTAATAAGAGTCGATGGTACCCACGTCTCTCCAATAGGCATCCTGGGTTACGCGCCCCTCTTCGTCGCCAAATTTATAGGCGTAAACACTGTTATTCTCGACTAGCTTAGGAATGATGTCTTTACCAAAATCATGGCTTGAATCTGGGTCTTCAGCGTCTGCTAATAATGTTTGTGTCAGTACTTCTTTGTCGAAGATGTAAATCCCCATAGAAGCCATACTTCGCGTTGGTCTACCGGGTACGCTCGCGGGGTAACGCGGTTTTTCGGTAAAGTTATTAATCTGATGAGACTCGTCGATCTCCATCACACCAAACTCTTTGGCTTCATCTATCGACACCTCCATGCAGGCTACCGTTAAGTCAGCTTCATTCTGCTTATGTTGCTTGAGCATTGGAGCGTAATCCATCCGGTAGATATGATCGCCGGATAACACCACCACATGCTTGGCTTCACTGCGCGACAGCAAATATAAGTTTTGATAAATCGCGTCAGCAGTGCCGCTATACCAACTATCTCCCG
This sequence comes from Vibrio chagasii, assembly GCA_041879415.1. Classification (NCBI taxonomy): domain Bacteria; kingdom Pseudomonadati; phylum Pseudomonadota; class Gammaproteobacteria; order Vibrionales; family Vibrionaceae; genus Vibrio; species Vibrio chagasii. Next base: position 1,571,330 of record CP090852.1, read on the forward strand.
TGCGCATTTGTGGTGGCACATTAGTGATGTATTCGCCGAGCTCGGGGTTAAGCACCGACCAACCATCACGTAAGTGTTTCTGCAAAGAGTGAGACTTGTACTGAGTTAGCACAAGGATTTGGCGAAGCCCAGAGTGCAGGCAGTTCGCGAGCGTGAAATCGATGATTCGATATTTGCCACCAAAAGGCACCGCAGGTTTTGCGCGGTTATCAGTGAGAGGAGAAAGCCGAGAGCCAACACCGCCGGCCAGAACGATTGTTAGAGTGTCTTGCATAGTCAGAACCTCAATGTATTTATGATTATGTTTAAGGTCCTGCAAGCACTAAGCCAAATGTAACCCATTGAATATTAAAAGAGGGGATAAAGATTTCCATCCTGTTGCACCACATTGATGCATTTAGAATCTTAGCTTGCTCTATTTTGATTCAGACTCATTAGAACAAGTCGACGGGGTTGGATTAAACAAAATGACGCACGGGAAAGTTGCATTACAAAACTGTCAATAAAATGAAGGAATAAAGTGATCGGGTCGATATAAATTTACATAAATAGTTGCAACTTTTCACAAATTGATTTCCATCAATAAAGTAGGGTTATTCTGTGATATTTTGCACGCAAAATAAGAAATGATTACTCATTCACCAATAAAATGAAGCCCTCAAAGGAAATAATAATGAAAAAAACAGTATGTGGTATTGCGGTTATTGCGGCTCTTATGTCAACGAATGTTCTTGCTCATAAAGAAGGTGATTTCATCATCCGTGCAGGTGCAGCAACAGTATCTCCAAACGACAGCAGCGACGCTGTACTTAATAACCCTGACCTAGAATTCTCAGTTGATTCTGATACTCAGCTTGGTCTGACTTTCGGTTATATGTTCACTGACAACATCAGCTTTGAAGTGTTAGCAGCAAGCCCATTTTCTCACAGCATTTCTGTTAACGGTTTAGGGAAAATTGCTGATACTAAACACCTTCCACCAACGTTCATGGTTCAATACTACTTCGGTGAAGCGAACAGTGACTTCCGCCCATATGTAGGTGCTGGCCTTAACTACACCGTATTCTTTGATGAAGGTTTGAATGCTAACGGCAAAAACGCTGGTCTAACAGATGTGTCTTTAGATGACTCTTGGGGTTTGGCTGCAAACATTGGTATGGACTACATGATCAATGAGGACTGGTTCCTAAATGCATCGGTTTGGTACGCAGATATTGGAACAACGGCAACATACAAGACTGCGACAGATACATTTAAAACTGACGTTGATATCGACCCATGGGTATTCATGATCGGTGGTGGTTACAACTTCTAATCTACGATTCAGTTTACGAAGGCGCTCAAGCACCAGCCAGCTTGTGCGCCTTTTTTTGTTAATGAATTAGTCACTGTAACGCCTTGTTGTTATGGGTAAAGTAGACCTATTGTCGTCATCTATTATTAATAAAATAGAAAGATAGCTGTCATAACTACCTCATAAAATCGCGATTCAAATTATGGAGGATATATGAATCGCAAAATCAATAAGCTGACTTTATTACTACCTATCGCAGTGAGTTCTGCTCTTGCTGGATGTTCTCAGTCAACATCATCTACGGCTAGTACACTCTCTCAAACCTCACTTGATGCTTTGAGCCTCCAATGCCAATCCAGCCAACAGCCAATTGCAAACGATGCTGAGGTTACCGGACTTACTTTGGTTGGCAGTTCTATTGCCGACGCTCCTTTCGCAACTTCTGCAGCAGAAATTGTCAGTTACGATTCATGTACCGATAAATTGTATGTCGTAAATGCTCAAGCAAAGAAAGTCGATGTGCTATCGATGAATGCTGATAGCTCGCCAAACTCGGAAAGCTCTATTGATCTTCAATCTGCCGCGTTAGCTTCTGGTATCAATATCGGTGCTGCAAATAGCGTCTCGACACATCAAGGATTAGTTGCTGTTGCGATCGAAAACGCCGACAAACAACAAAATGGCATTATTGCTTTGTATCGTTCAGATACTTTAGAGTTAATCACCACGTACACGACGGGCGCGCTGCCAGACATGGTGAGCTTTTCTAAAGATGGTCGTTACATTGCTTCAGCAAATGAAGGTGAGCCGAACTCGGATTACACCATTGACCCTGAAGGCTCGGTGACATTGGTGGATTTAGCGAATGGCCCGATGCAAGCGAAGGTCACTCAGATTGATTTCAAGGCATTTAATCAAGGTCAGTCTCGTCACAAAGAACTGACCGACAAGGTTCGAATTTCAGCACCGAATGCGACCGTTGCTCAAGACTTAGAGCCTGAATATCTAACGTTTGCTGACAACGGCAAACTCTACGTTGCCCTCCAAGAGAACAACGCACTAGCAGCGATTGATGTCGCAACTGCAGAGGTGGATGCGATTCTTGGTTTAGGTGGTAAACCTTGGGATAGCGCGCAATTGGATGCGTCGAATAAAGACAAAAATATTGGCAACCTACAAAGCTACGCGATGTTAGAAGGGCTTTACATGCCAGACAGCATCACTAGCTACAGTGTCGATGGCAATACCTACATCGTGACGGCGAACGAAGGTGACGGCCGCGAGTATGGCATCAAGACGACGCAAAAAGTATGTGATGATAAGGGTTTCGAGTGGGATGGTGATGATTATCAAGGCACCGAAAACTACACCACAGAGAAAGACTTTTGTATCGCTTATGTTGATGAAGTGCGTGGCAAAAAGTTAGATGTTGACGCTAACCACCCATTGGCAGGTGCATTAAAAGACAATAAGCAGCTTGCACGTCTTAAAGTGATCAAGCCACAAGGCACGCTTGCTGCTGACCAAAAGGTTCAAGCATTCGGTAGCCGCTCTTTCTCTATCTGGAATGACTCAGGCGAATTAGTGTTTGATAGTGGTGATGACTTTGCTCGAATCGTGCTTGAGCAAGATCCTGCAAACTTCAACAGCACCAATGATAACAATCAGAGTGGTGATGATCGCAGCGATGATAAAGGGGTGGAGCCTGAAGCTATCGAAGTGGCTGAGATTAACGGTAAGCACTATGCCTTTATCGGCCTTGAACGCCAAGGTGGCATCATGGTTTACGATGTAACGCAGCCTAAGAACGCAAGCTTCATCAGCTATCTCAATAATCGTGATTTTACTCAGCCAGTGTGCACTAAGATTGATGAAGACGGCGATTGTGACAATGATACTTACAACTCGAAAGCCGGTGACTTAGGTCCAGAATCAATCAAGTATTTCACTCGTTCTGGTAACCACTTTATTGCGGTTGGCAATGAAGTAAGCGGCAGTACATCAGTTTATCGCGTTGAGTTCTAACCTCGCTTACTGCTAGCAATTAGATTGAATCAAAACAAAATCGCCACTACTGGGTAAGTAGTGGCGATTTTAGTTTTTGGCTTATTTTACCGCTGACTCATTAGCGATAGATAAGTCCTATGGCTCTTGCTTAGTTGGTGCTAGAGCGATTTCACGGATACATACGTTTTGTGGTTGCTGGTAAGCGAATGATACTGCGCGAGCAATGTCGTCAGCTGCTAGTACGCCACCCATTTGCTCTTTCCACTCACCGTAACCATCTTTAATTTCTTGAGATGTTGTGTGAGAAAGAAGTTCAGTTTCTACCGCACCTGGTGCAATTGTTGTTACACGAACGTTAGCTGCAGCTACTTCTTCACGTACGTTTTCAGAGATAGCGTGTACAGCGAACTTAGTACCACAGTAAGCTGCGTGGTTAGGGAATGTTTTCTTACCCGCAATTGAACTGATGTTGATGATTGTGCCGCTGTTACGTTCTTTCATTGGCGCTAGAACAGCTTGCATGCCGTTTAGAAGACCGATTACGTTCACATCGAACATACGTTTCCACTCAGATGCGTCTTGCGTATCAATTTGGCCTAGAAGCATTGCGCCAGCATTGTTGATTAGCGCATCAACAGGGCCGAATTTCTCTTCACCTTGTGCAATCGCAGCTTCGAATGATGCTTGGTCAGTCACATCTACTTTTACTGCTAGAGAGTTTGGTAGGTTTAGCGCTTCAAGGCGATCAATACGACGAGCTAGAAGTAGCAGAGGGTGACCTTCATCGCTAAGACGACGAGCGATTGCTTCACCAATACCAGAGCTTGCACCTGTAATTACGATTAGTTTTTTCATTTTATTTCCTCTGTACTTTTATTGCGTCGGTTGGCTACGACGTATTGTTTAAGTGCTTTCGAATCAAGTGCTTGTTGCCTTGCTTCGTTGCGATGGAGGTATATTAAGGAAAATAGCATTGTTGATATATAGCGCTTTACTTGAAACACTGTTGCTGTAGTGCAACAATTAGGGTGTTCACCTTATTGCTTCATCTCTTTTAATTTCACAAGTAAGTTGGCGGCTATGCTCAATCAAATTAACCTGTCTGATATTCGTTCCTTTGTGCTTATTGCTCGATTGGGCAATTTTACTAAAGCCGCTGAGGAGCTCGATGTGTCACGTTCCCATGTATCACGTCAGGTGAGTAGCTTAGAAAAGCAGATGGGTGTGACATTGTTTATTCGCACCACTCGAACCCTAAGGCTGACCCATGCAGGGCAAGATCTGTACACGAGATGTGAACAAGCTCTAGATAATATAGACCAAGCGCTGATTGCGGCCGTCGACGATGTCGAAGAAGTACGCGGTGACATCAAAGTCAACTGTGTCGGTGGTTATTTGGGGGAGGTGATCATTGCTGATCTGGTCAATGAGTTTATGCAGCTCTACCCAGACATCAGCATAAGCCTGGATTTCAGTAGTAACCGAGTTGATTTGATTGAAGATGCATTCGATATCGCTTTTCGTATGGGAAGCCTTGAAGACGCGGGCTTTATTGCAAGGAAGTTATTGGATATAGAGATGGGAACGCTCGCGAGCCCTGAGTATTTTGCTCGTAAAGGAAAGCCTAACCACCCTAAAGAGTTGATCCATCATGACTGCTTAACCGGTTCGGTGCGTAAATGGAGTTTTCAAGCGCTCGATGACACTAAGAAAACGCTCGATGTACATGTGACAGGAAAGTTGCAATGCAAAAATGGTCGAGTGCTAGTACAAGGTGCGAAGTCGGGTAACGGGATTATTCGTGTGCCAACCATCTATTGCTTGCAAGAACTGAATGATGGGCAATTAGTGCAGGTATTTGATGACTGGGTGGTGCCTAAAGTGGACTTTTCAGCGATCTACCATCGAGACCGCTATCAACCAAGCCGGATTAGAACCTTTATTGATTTTGTGAAAAGTCGCTTTGAACAAATGCCAGTGAGCTAGGTATGTTAGCTGTCTTCCGTCTTTTGACAATAGTTAGGCTGGCTTCGACTTACATTTCGTCGATTTCGTTTTGTAGGCTTTCTAGCTGATCTAGAACCAGTAGGAATTTCTCACCAAATGGAGTGACTTGGTACTCAACTCTTGGTGGCAGTTCGTTGAACATTTGCTTATCTAGAATCCCGAACTCTACATTTCGCTTTAAACATTCATTCAAGACCTTGGTCGATAACCCTTCGACCGAGCGTACCATTTCACCGGGACGATTGATGCCATTTGCCAGTAGTTGGTAAACCGTGAGCGACCATTTACAACCGTAGATGGTCTCTACCATGCGAGCAGAGCGCTCTGGTGCTGATTTTCTTGAAAAAAAGTTTTCCTGATTTTTCATAAAGATGTACCAATAAGTACCTACCTAACCGATTTGTACTTACTATTCATAGTGTTAGTTCAAAGCCTAAGATTACCACGTTCACATGACTTAGGAGATAACAAAATGAACTTCACTAAAAATGGTATTGCAGTAGTAATCGGTGGCACAAGTGGTATGGGCTTTGAAACAGCGAAGCAGTTAGTCGCTCAAAATATCCATGTGCTGGTTGTCGGCAATAACCCAGCTAAGTTAGATAAAGCAGTATCAGAACTTCAGTCGTTAGGCCACGCGACTGGATGGCAAGCTAATCTTTATGATGATGCAAGTGTAGCGAATCTTATTGCGCATTTAGAGTCTATTGAAGAGGGTATTGGTTACCTTGTTAATGCGGCTGGCTACTTTAACCCTAAAGCGTTTGTCGATCATCAAGAGTCGGATTACGAGCAATACATGCAGCTCAACAAAGCGACTTTCTTCATCACTCAAGCTGTCAGCAAGTTGATGATCAAAAACGGTGGCGGTAACGTGGTAAATGTAGGCTCTATGTGGGCGAAACAAGCGATCAAAGCGACGCCATCTTCTGCGTATTCAATGGCAAAAGCTGGGCTACACGCTTTAACACAGCACATGGCAATGGAATTGGCGGACCACAATATTCGTGTGAATGCGGTTTCTCCAGCTGTCGTTAAAACGCCGATCTACGAATCATTCATTAAGCCAGAAGAGGTGGACCAAGCGCTAGAAGGCTTCAATGCTTTCCACCCAATTGGTCGAGTGGGCCAACCTAAAGACATCGCAAACAGCATCTCTTTCTTGCTATCAGACAGTGCCGATTGGGTAACGGGCGCAATCTGGGATGTTGATGGTGGTGTGATCGCGGGCCGCAATTAATCAAGCCGAGCTTTCAATATGGGGGGGGGGGGGGCTTCGTTAGCAATTATCAATTAGCAATTAAGAATTAGCAGCTAACAGCGAAGTCTCTCCCTCGCTCGTTATTCGCGTAGAATAGATATTAGCAAGACAATAATAATTAAAACAATACTTAGAGTAAGGTCGTCATTATGTTCAACATGGACTTTTCAAAGAGACTGGTTATCGAAACCGATAAACTAGATTGGGTTGCAAGCCCTGCCAAAGGGGTATGGCGTAAGCCCCTAGAAAGAGAAGAGAAAGAATCGGGTCACACGACTAGTATGGTGAAATACGATCCTCAATCTTCGTTTTCTGAACACCCACATCCGCAAGGAGAGGAGATCTTCGTGTTGGACGGTGTGTTCTCTGATGAAACTGGCGATTTCCCAGCAGGCACTTACATTCGCAACCCACCTGGCAGCGCGCACTCTCCATCGAGCAAAGAGGGTTGCACGATCTTAGTTAAGCTAAATCAGTTTGATGCTAGAGACTTAACTCAAGTTCGAATCAATACGCTAGAAACGGAATGGCTACCGGGTATTGGCGGGTTACAGGTGATGCCACTGCATGAGTTTGAGCATGAACATGTCGCTTTAGTGAAGTGGCCTGTCGGTGAACGCTTTCAGCCACATCGTCACTTCGGCGGTGAAGAGATCTTTGTGTTGTCGGGCACCTTTAAAGATGAACATGGTGTGTACCCGAAGCATACTTGGATGCGCAGCCCTCACATGAGTGAGCATTTCCCTTATGTGGAAGAAGAGACGGTCATTTTAGTGAAAACGGGTCACTTGCCGATCGACTAGCTCGCCCCATAACTGAGCTATTGTTTGGTTTGGAATAAATCTCAGAGAACAAATTAATGAACTTGTTCTCTGTAGATACCCGGCGATATCCCTTTCCAATTACTGTACGCACGTATAAACGAGTTCGCTTCTTTGAACCCCAGTAAGAAGGATATCTCGCCCAAGGACAGTGTCGACTTTTCCAAATAGTGATCGGCTAATTCTCCTCTCACTTCTTGCAGTAGGTTTTGAAAGCTCTCTGCTTCATGGGTAAGCTTTCTTTGTAGGGTACGCTTACTCATTGCAAGCTTACTCGCGATACCTTCAATTGAACTTTCACCACTTGGTAGTGACTCCAACAGAGCGGCTTTTACTCGCTCAGATGTCGAAGCTTCTGAATCCAAATCAACCAGCTTTTTATTAAGTGATTCTTCGAAGAACGCCCACATAGAGATATTCTTGGTTAAGAAGGGCAAAGCAGCGTCTTTAGCACTAAAGGTAATTTTTATCCGTTCACTGTGTGTAAGCTCGCAACCAAAATACGCTTTATAATCTTCTAGGTTGTTAGGCAGCAGTGGCAATTCAATGGCAATGGGTTTGATGTTTTCTCTGGTTGCTAATCGTGCTAGTTGGGTAAAGAAGATTAACTCAGAGACACCAAGGTATTTGGGGATTTCCGCATCGTATCCATAACAGTTGACGGTGATACTCGTGTGCTTTGAATTAACTTCGACGTCCGACATCATTGGGCCAATAAGAGGTTTGTACTGGCTAAGGCGTTGTAGTGCGGTATTCAAATCTGGACTACAAATACTAGCAAAAATTGGAGGATCAAACGCTTCCACTGTCATGTGTTTCGCCAGTAACAGCGGTGCTTCTTTTTCACCAGATGCAGCCTCAATACCCTCCCAGAGTCGGTAGTATTCATTTGGGGTCAAGGTGAAATGCTGCCTACTAAACAGATCGTCAGGTAGCTTTGCATGTTTTAGTACTGCGAGCGGATCAATGCCCATATCACTGAGTAATAACTTCCAACTTGGAGAAAAAGTGAATTTCTTCGCTCGTTTCATAATGACCTTTTTAAAGCGCTCTGACTTTGTCAAAAATAATAAAACTCTTCTAAACCGATTAGGTGTAGCTCGCTCAATTAAGAGCGATTCGCTGATAGGTTTAATGTTTTTCCATTGATTGGCGAGACAGTTTTAGCACCATTTTTCTTGGTAGTAGTGGAATCAACCATTCCAGCATGAACTGCAGTCCTCTCTCATTAAACGCAACTAATTGGCCTTTTTCCATCGCTTGATAGCCAATTTGTGCAACAGACTCAGGAGACTTCGCATTTTTCCAAGCATCGACACCTTTGAGATCGCCTGCTTCTACGAAGCCTGTTTTCACGGTGCCAGGACACAGAGCTGTAACAGTGATGTTGTTGTCTTCGACTTCTTGAGCAATAGCTTGAGAGAATGAAGTGACGAATGATTTGGTCGCATAATACACTGCTTGCAGTGGACCGGGTAAGAAAGAGACGGTTGATGACACGTTCAATATTTTGCCATGGTTACGTTCTACCATACCTTGAAGATACAAGTGAGTCAGTGATACCAGTGCATTGATGTTTACTTGAATCATCGACAAATCAGCATCTAGCACTCGCTTATGAAATAGACCATGACCACCAAAGCCAGCGTTGTTGATTAGAGTGCTTATTTCAAGCCCATGGCTTTCTGTGTAATCGAAGATTCGCTGAGGGCTTTGAGGGTCACTCAGGTCTTCAGTAATTACATGAACAGAAACGTTATATTGTTTTTCAATCTCGACCTTTAGTGATTCGAGCTTTGGCAGTGTTCGAGCAACAAGAACAAGGTCCCCACCTTTTTTTGCGTGAATTTTTGCAAGTTCAAGGCCGATACCACCTGATGCACCAGTGATTAAAGCAATGTTTGAAGTGTTCATAAGTTTTCCCCGTTGTTTTGATTATTGTTGCTGACGGGGTAAATGGTAGGGTACCTCATCGCGCCACGCACTCGCGCATCACGACAGGCTACTATCAAAAGGTGCCAACCTATGGATAGCAAGTGAGGGAGAAAGTGAAAATGCCGCTTAATCAGTGGATTTAAGCGGCAATCAGGCAAGCCAGATAGTCGTACTGGTCCATTGACGAGATGGTTAGTAGGCGACTCCAATACGTTGGCGTGGGAACTTACCGGCTTCGAGTTCATCAATCATCGCGATAGCGTAATCGCTGACTGATATTTTGCTGTTGCCATCTTCGTCTGTGAGCAGTTGGTCGCCACCTGTACGGTAGGTCGATAGCTTTTCACCTGGGAATATTTCTGCTGCAGGGCTAACAAAAGTCCAGTTAACTTCGCTTTTAGATTGCTTGAATACTTCAAGGGTTTCGCCTTGCGCTAAGGCTTCATTTTTATATTCTTCAGGGAAATCTGGAACGGTCACTAGCGGTACGTTTGGCGCCACTTCTAAGGAACCTGCACCACCAACCCACAACAAGCGCTCGATGCCGATACTTGGCAATGTTTCCAACAATTTAGTCGCAGTGTTTTTTACGATGTCGTGGTTGCCCAGAGCACGCCCGCCAATCGAAGCAATAACTGCATCAACGCCTGAGAATGCAGTTGATAAGTTTGCTGCATCGTCTTGTAAATCAAATGAACGAACTTCAATGTCTTTGGTTTCCACACGGCTTGCATCTCTTACGACAGCGACGACCTCATGACCACGAAATTGAGCTTCTTGAGCAATGTGACTACCAATCCAACCTGATGCACCTAATACTGCAATTTTCATAATGTCTCTCCAATTATCTAATTTATTGAGTCGTTTTCTCGACAGCCATTGCAGTCTAATAGCTCACTAAATTGCGATAAATATCAGAAAATGATGTAGATTGTATCCATATAGTTATCTAATAAGGTTGAATTAGCGGTTAAACCGCTCGGAGAGAGTGTGATGGATAGATTGACGGCGATGCGTAGCTTTGTCGAAGTCGCAAATTGTGCCAGCTTCACCCAAGCGGCTGAGCATTTGGATATGAGCAGATTACAGGTGTCACGTCATGTTCAAGAGATAGAAGGGTGGTTAAAGCAAAGGTTGTTGCACAGAACGACGCGGAAAGTGAGCTTAACGGCTGCAGGAGAAATAGCGTTGCAGCGTTGCGAGAAAATCCTTCATGAAGCCGCCGAACTTGAAGTGGCTGCTCTTAATCAGATGGACGACCTTTCAGGTACCATTCGAATTGCTGCGCCTATTGGCTTAACTCAAAACATGCTCTTGGATGTGGTTGAACAGTTTATTGAGCTGCATCCGAATATTACGGTTGAATTGTTTGCTTCTGACCGTTTTACTAAGCTGGTGGATGAGAGGATCGATATTGCACTTCGCTATACCGATCAACCGGACGATAGTTTAATTGCTCGAAAGCTAATGGAAATTGATTCCGTGGTATGTGCTTCACCAGCTTATTTAGATAAACATGGTGAACCTGAAACGGTTGAAGATCTCAGGCAGCACAATTGCTTTCGGCATTTGAATGTCTCCAAGTGGGACTTCGTTAAGGACAATCAACACTATTCGGTTGAGGTGTCTGGTTCGATTATAGCTAATGATGTGGGAGTGCTAACTCGGGCAGCCCTGCATGGAAAAGGGGTAGTTCGTTTGCCTTGTGATCTAGCTAACCCATTGATTGCAGATGGTCAATTGAAGCAGGTATTAGAGGGTTTTGTTTCACCCAGCAGCGTGCTTTGGGCCGTATATTTATCTCGAAGCTATCAGCTTCCTGTCGTGCGTCAGTTCATTGATTTTGCAGCAGAAGCTTGGTCGAAGGATATCAGGTCTAATGATGTTTGAATAAGCTAGCTAAGTGAAGATTCACGACAGAGTTCGTCGGCATATAAATACAAAAATCCGACATCAATGGTGATATCGGATTTGAACTCAATAGTCTAGAGTTCTAGCACGCTCTCCTCTCACGAAGTCGTTATACATACCCATGTTCGGATAATCGGGTATTTACTGTCTTTCCATTGATGTCTGGTAAAGGCTGATACAAGCTCTTGGCTATTTCAGACAGCACCTGATCATAGACTTGCGAAACGGCACGAGATATATCACTGGTTAGTTCATACATGCTATCTGCTGGCTGAGTTAGTTCACTGCTTGAAGAGATCTCCGCGAGCGAATGCATTGCTCGTGAAAAAACGGGTGAGCCAGTGCTAATAGGGCAAATTATTGATAGTTGGTTAAGCTTTCGATGCATCTGAGACGCGTAGAACTTAAACCTCAAATATTCTTCCGGCTTTTCGCTATCAGTAACTGTAATTTCTGGGATACATAAACGAAGTTTAGTCAGAACATCCATGCAATCTAAGATTTGCTGCCAGTTCATGTGATACTCACGGCTCATGTATTCACGCTCTGATTGAGTTAACCATACGATCATCACCTCATCCATTAAGAACATGCAGTGGCGAATGGTTTTACCATGAATCGATTGGTTGCGAACCAAGCTGCGGTTTTGCCAATCACTGTGCATTGCGATGAGCTTGAGGTGGTAGATGCGATACATAGGTCGGCTATCAAATGAGACGTGCGATTGAAGCAGCTCAGACACCTCTAGTATGTTGTCGTATATCTCATTTACTCTGCGAATTGAGTTGCTAGATAATTTACAAGCCAAAGCGTAATGCGTCGCTGCACGGTGTTGTCGTGACAGCAACAGCAGCTCTCTGAGTAGAACTAAGGTTTCAAACTTGTGTGATAGCGCAGTCTGTCTCTTTCTGGAGAAATAGAACAGAGTGGCAAGCACTACTATGGATAAACCCACTGAAATAACTACAAACATACTCAACTCCCAATATCTAAATACCTATTTAGTGGTAGTGCAGACACTATGCCAGAATTGATAAGTGTTATATTTCAATGACTTATATTTATGTGCTGTTTTTGAATGATCAACGTTGGTGCATGACTTCACCATTCGAGTGAGTTTTTCTCATATTTTGCAGGATTTTTTGAGAGGTAATCCGTCAGAAGTGGAACGTATCTTTGATTTCAGAGCTGACTTTTCTTGCCATAAGGGAAATTAAAAAGGCCTCACTCTTTAATGCTGCTCACTAGAAACAGCATTAAAGAATGAGGCCTTTCGATATTTATCTGACGCTCAATGACTTACAAAGGGAGTCATTAAGCACTAAGCCTTATGCAAGCTTAAGATCGAACTCGTTGCGGTACATCACCATATCTTCAATGGTTAGTACTGGCATGTTGTGTAGTTTACCGAAAGCAACAATCTCTGGCGCTTTTGCCATTGTGCCATCTGGGTTAGTAACTTCACATAATACACCTGCTGGTTGAAGACCTGCCATTTGCATTAGGTCCACAGTACCTTCTGTGTGACCGCGGCGAGCAAGTACGCCACCTTTACGAGCACGTAATGGGAATACGTGACCAGGGCGAGCAAGGTCAGTAGGTTTAGCTGTCGGGTTTGCAGCTGTTTTGATCGTAGTAACACGGTCAGCGGCAGAAACACCTGTTGTAACGCCAACTTTTGCTTCAATAGTCACAGTAAACGCAGTTTGGTTTGCGCTGTTGTTATCAACAACCATAGGTGGAAGGTCAAGTTGGTTAGCTTGATCATCTGTTAGACACAGACACACAATGCCGCTGCATTCACGGATCATAAGTGCCATTTGAGCATTAGTTAGGTGTTCTACTGAGTAGATGATGTCGCCTTCGTTCTCACGATCTTCATCGTCAAGTAAAAGTACGCCACGACCTTCGCGCAGAGCTTGCAGTGCGTTTTCAACACGAGTGATTGGTTCGCCAAATTCGGCAAGTAGTGAAGACTGATTCATGGTTAAACTCCTAAAATATCACCAGAATCAGGGCTGTATGAGGGATCTCAACGAACACAACAAAGCCAACTCATTACAAGTCGGTTCATCATGGTTTTATCCAAAACGAAATGCACACGTCTGAGTTGGAGGCATGAACCCAATAAACAGGTACGCCTTGCCAACTTAAACGAGTGTGTTTCCATTCTCTCTCATCCGGACTATAACCGTCGGCTCTGGCATCTCACCAGATCTGCTGACCTCGACGAATCGAGCGCTCGCGGGCTTATCTTTAGATTTTGCTAAGGACATACCGCCGGTGGGGAATTTCGCCCCGCCCTGAGAATAAAAATTAATAATTTGTTTTGCTATGAAAGCAGACCAGATGGTAATCCTTTCAATACTGGATTTAAAGGACTCACAGCAAAGTTTTTTAGATTCATCGCTTTCAAACCGTTAAGTGTTCACTTTATCAACAGAACGCAGGCAGGGTGCTTTATTATGGGCTAGCTGGTTCCCGCCATTTGCTATTGGAATGTGAAATAAGGGTGTTGCCGCTGATGGGTTACAGTGCGGTGTTTCACGTAACCAATAATAAAGCGACTCGAATAAATGAAGTTTATTGCGCTACGACGTCTTACTGACCGTTTTTACATAAAATTGATATTGGCGGTGCTAAGCTACGATAGCATCCGACCACTTTATCCAAAAGATCTTAGCCATGACTTCTCTGTTCTCTAACAAATCCAAAGGCTTACTGCTGCTCGTTTTAAGCTTGTATTCTCTCGTTCCCTTTTTGATCTTTGGATCTCATTTCGACCTTGGAAGTGCCGTATTGCCTTTCTATGGTGCGGTGATGACATTCGTGACTTATTCAGCGGGTAATCAAGGGTTCCTAATCACACTCGCGGTCCTCTCTTTATTGGTGCTGACATTAAAGTTCTCCAAAGCAAAGTTGGTGAGCCTTTGCTTGCAGCTCGGTGTTTTATTGGTGTTGAGCTTTGCAGCGAAGACATTCCTTAAATCATCAACGGAGAGTCCACGTCCATATACTGAGTATTTAGTTACTCAAGAAGTGGTTGATATGCCGGAGTTGTTTTATGAATTGCCACTAGAAGAAAAGAACGTGGCCATTGAGTCAGTAGAAGATAAGGTCAGCGAATGGCGAACGCGTCATTGGCTTGGCGAAACTGACTATTCATTCCCATCAGGACACATGATTTTCGTGGGTGTTTGCTTAGCATTCTTTGGTGGGTTGTTCTTAGAAGCGAAGCGTTTTTACCTTGTAGGCAGCATGCTAGCTTGGGCTGGTGGTGTAGCTTATAGCCGCGTTTGGCTTGGTATGCATCGTCCTGAAGACTTAGCGGCATCTATTGCTTTTGCAGGCTTAATCTACCTATTAGTACCACTGGTGCCAACGCAAAAAATAGAACCTTTATTACCTAAATTCCTCAGAACGGCTTAACCATTCAAGAAGAGCTTCGTTGTTAAAAGTAACTCAGTTTTTAAAGCAAATAAGTTATTAAAAACAAGTTAGTTCCCAAAAGCAGCTTAACAAGCGGAATCTCTGGCTATTGATTGAGCCTGAGTTCTGCTTGTTTCTTTTTGGTTAGTCCCAAAGAGACGATTCGGTGAGACTCCGTGAGGTAGTATCTCAATTCCTCATCCCTTTCTGGTGTGCTCTCAAACAGCTGAATCCACTTCATGCCACGCGAAGCAAAGTAGGGTGCGGGTTTATACCCTGGCTCTTCTTTGAGAAAATCGAAATTCTGATCAGATGCCTTAAAGATAAATGCAGGCTCGTCGTTCGGTCCCCAACCTCCAATCGCAAACACCTTACCACCCACCTTCCAAACGTGTGAATTGTTCCATTGCATGACATAGCTAGTAGCAGCTTGTGACTCGCAAAAAGCATTGAATTCATCGTATGTCATAGAGCGCCCTCTCAATAGTTCGGTGCTGGTGGTGTTTATTTAGGATACCGCTCGAAGTTAGCCAGCTAAGCCTTGCCAAATAGCCGTCAAGCCACTGATAGAACATAGCAGTAAAGAAGCGATACGTATCTTCTCTTTCGAAATCGTTTGAGTGGTCATCATAGCCACTTTGTAGCCTAACCAAGCTGCGGGCAGCAAGGGTATTGTGATGATCAAATGGTGAAGCGTGAAGAAGCCAATCGGGATCTGCACAACTAATGAAATGATTGAGCTAAATACAAAGAAAGCAGAAAGATTACCACGGAGTTGGTTAGCGTCTTGGTGTTGAAGCAGTAACGCCATCGGCGGCCCCCCAATACCTGAACTGGTCCCAAAGAACCCTGAGAAAAATCCTGCAATCCCCATCTTGGCAGGTGTTGGCTCCAATCTAAATGGTAGTAGGCTTACAATCACAGCAAACACTACCAGTAATCCTAACCACAGTGACAATACGCTCGTTGACACCATCACCAACAAAGCACCTCCTGCCAATGAGCCTGGGATTCGACCCAGCAGTGCGACTTTGAGTCCGCCAATAGAAATATTTGCGCGGTGTTTTAATGCGTTGAATACCGAGATAAATAGGCCAATGAGGCAGATAGGCGCAGGGACATAGTCTGGCGAGACCAAAAACAGCAATGGTGCGGCGACAACAGCCAAGCCAAAGCCGATGGCGGTCTGTACAAACGAACCAACAAAAATGAGTACCATTGCGATAAGGGCAGTCTGATTTAGGTATTCCATAGGCCTGCGAGTAAGTTCTAAAGGAGCGAATGGATACTATAAATTAAAACGGTAGAAATAGTCTTAATATTCAGTGAGGTTTATGCAAGTTTCGCTAGTTACCTAGTCTGTTTTTGCGGCCAATAAAAAGAGAGCGGATATCTCAGGAACTAGTCCGTTCAATATCCACTCTCTCATTGGATTGCTTATCGCTGTTACGGATTGGGGGAGTCAGTATTAAACGTTAAGCCATTGCCAATTTCAGACGCTCAATTGGTTTGTCATTAATCGGTAAATGGATAAGCGCAGCTGCGAATGCCAGTACCACCGTTGACCACCAGATTGGTTCGTAAGATCCGTAGTAATCGTAAATACGACCGCCAACCCAAGCACCTAAGAAGCTACCTACTTGGTGAGTGAAGAATACCAAGCCGTAAAGAGTCGATAGGTAGCGAGCTCCAAAGATCTGACGAACTAAACCAGAAGTGAGTGGAACCGTACCAAGCCAACAGAAGCCAATTGCAGCACCGAAGATCGCTGCGGTCGACTCTGTTACTGGCAGAGTGACAAACGCACCGATAACCACAGTTCGAACTAAGTAAAGTGCAGACATCACATGACGCTTGCTGAACTTGTCGCCCATCACACCCCAGAAGTAAGAACCGAAGATGTTAAAGATACCAACGTAAGCCAATGCCATTGCCGCGCTGCTCGCTGGTAGGTTTTTGTCAGCTAGGTAGCTTGGTAAATGTGTTGCAATGAACATCACGTGGAAGCCACACACGAAGAAGCCAGCATGAATTAACCAGTAACCTTTGTGAGAGAAGGCTTCTGACAGCGCTTCTTTCAAGGTTTGATTGTCTTCTACTTGCGTTTGTTTACTCGTTGCAACTTTTGGCGCTCTCATGAAAAGTGCAAATGAGATCATCACGCAGCACAGCACAGCAAACACTTGCATCGCACTCTGCCAATCAAATTCGTTCAACATGTATTGCGCGCCCGGAATCACAGCAAACATGCCAAATGAACCCGCAGCCGTAGTTAAACCAAATGCTTTAGCGGCGTGTTCTGCAGGTACTACTTTCGCTACTGCACCCAATACGATCACATAGCTTGTTGCACTCAGTCCAAGGCCAACCAGTGCGCCTAACGAAACGTAAAGCATGCTTGATTCGGTAGAAATTGAGGTAAGAAGTAAACCCAAACCGTAAGCACATGCGCCAGCAATAATGATGCGCCTTGCTCCCCATTTGTCTGCAGCCATGCCGACAAAAGGTTGGAACACCCCGAACAATAGGTTTTGTAGGGCAATAGCGAAGCTGAAAAATTCACGACCGGTGCCGAAATGCTCTGAAATTGGCATCATGAAAATGCCGAATGATTGTCTGATCCCTAGACTGATAATAAGTGTGCCGATCCCAAGCCATACCAGTAAAGGAAAACGGAAAATGCTCATTCTAATACTCTTAAATTAATGGTGGTGATGTGAGTGGTCTTGCGCAGACATGTTTTGTTCAGTCATATCATGATGATCCTCGTGTCCTGATTGCTGGTGGCAGCCACTACTCACGGCGTGCTGAGCCAAAAGATCAATCAGTGGCTGACTGTGATGCACAATAACCAAACTAATGACGAGGAATAACGTCATTCTGGCTAGTTGAGCAAAAAGAGATTGTGAAAACATAAGGTGTTTACATGCGCTCGATGTTGTAAGAAGTCGCGCATCATAATGATGGGGAGGATATGTATCAAATGACAATTTGTGATTTAGTCTATGCGTTTCATGCATAGATTTACACGCTGCTGATCTGAGAGGGAAATGTGACTAAGAAATGGGAAAACTCGGCACTCAACGATTCCAAGGAAGAAGCCAGTAATTCAATATGGATACTTAGTGTCGTCTCTGTAACTATATGCTTTATTGAGATATTTCACATAACTGTAAAAACTAATATACAAACTAATTACCGTATAAGATTGGTCTCTCGCTCGACTTATCTGTTAAACATCGTAAATTTGGGCGTAAATCGTTTCAACATGACTGAAACGCGATGTTAAAAGATTCAGGGAGAGTCATTCACATGGATAAAGATCATAACTTTCGCGAAAACTTGCTGGCACTTATCTTAGGTAGCTCACTGGTTTCACTTGGCGTTATCTTTTTCAATCAAGTCGGCTTGCTAACCGGAGGCACCGCTGGTCTAGCAATCTTCATCACCAAAGTAACAGACTTAAGC
Source organism: Vibrio chagasii (assembly GCA_041879415.1). Classification (NCBI taxonomy): domain Bacteria; kingdom Pseudomonadati; phylum Pseudomonadota; class Gammaproteobacteria; order Vibrionales; family Vibrionaceae; genus Vibrio; species Vibrio chagasii. Next base: position 1,589,463 of record CP090852.1, read on the forward strand.
TTTGGTCAAGTGTTCTTCGCACTAAACTTACCTTTCTATATTTTATCTGTCGCTCGTATGGGGTGGCGTTTCACAATCAATACTTTTATTGCAGTTTCGATAGTTTCGTTCGCAGTGGATCACTTATATCACGTGATTCAGATCGCCGAGATTCATGCACTGTATGCAGCATTACTTGGCGGCGGATTAATTGGTACTGGTATGTTGGTGATTTTCCGTCACAAGATGAGCTTGGGTGGTTTTAATATTCTGGCGTTGTTCTTACAAGAACGTTTTGGGATTCGAGCAGGCAAGGTTCAGATGGCATTGGACTGTACCATTGTGGTTCTTTCACTGTTTATCGTTGATGCACCACTAATACTCTTGTCTGTATTGGGTGCAGTAGTCACCAACCTGATTCTCGCAATGAATCATAAACCGGGGCGCTACCAACCGGTTGTAAAAGCGGAAGTGGCTTAGTGAACTTGAGTTTAAGCCTATATTACAAGCAATAGAAAACAACAAAGCCAGCATCAATAGCTGGCTTTGTTCTATGAAAATAGTCATTCAACACTAGCAGTTGCCACAACTGGATTCCGGTTTGAGATCGCAATCAATCACATTACCTTGTTTGTCTAGTGACAAGTTGCAGCACTGTTCAAATAGGTTCTTAAGATCGCCACGGCTTTTCTGAACGCGAGATTTAATGGTCGAATAACTGACATTTTGCTCTTCTGCGAGTGCTTTCTGGCTCTGGCCCTTGATATCAACGGCCAGCAATAGCGAGGCACTTTGCTCAGGCAACGCTTGGATGAAGGGTTCAATACATAAAGACAACTTCTGTTTGAACTCTTCGTTGTGGTCTAAATCTGCAAACCACAAATCGTCCGCATCAATTTTGCTATCACGTTGTTGGCGAGCATTTTTGCGGTAGAAGTCGATAATTGTGTTATTAGCTAATTGAAATAGCCACGATTTAACACTGCTCGCATCTTGCACCTTGTGCAGGTTCTGAAAAGTCTTGATTAAGATCTCTTGCAGCAAATCTTCCACATCGGCGGTGTTACTGACTTTAGAGTGGAGGAATGCTTTTAATGTCTGCTGATATTCAGCCCACACCTGCTCTAAGTTTAAAGATGTGCTATTTGCACTGTTCATTTACGCAACACTCGTCTTGTAAGAAACCAATAACCCCTTCTAGGCATTCATACTCTGCTACACAAAAGAGAGTTCTGCCTTCACGTCTTTGGCTTATAAGGCCAGCTGATGCAAGGCTTGATATGTGATGAGATAAAGTAGAACCGGGGATACCGAGTTCTTCTTGTAGGCCGCCAACCGCAATGCCTTGGTAGCCAGCCTTTACAACACTCTTATAGATACTAAGGCGAATTGGGTGGCCTAGCTCTTTAAGTGCTTTTGCTACGACTTCTAAGTTCATATTAACTCCTCAAGATTTAATTTCGATAATAGTCGAAATGAAAGTTAAATTCAAATCTAAAAACAGTGAATACGTAAGTCATTGAAAATCCTTCGTTTTGAAAATTAGTTCGACTTTTATCGAAATAATACTTGATCTGTAACTATTTATTTCTATAATTCGAGAATATTCGAAATTAAGGGTCAGATACTTTCCTCATAGAGTTCGACCTTCAATCCTGTTTGGAGTTAATTATGAGCAATGAAATGTTAACAATGCTAAAAGACGCACTGGATATGTTCGCTTTCTTAGCAGTAGAACTCATCATCCTTTTCTTGGCGATTAGCTACATCGTTGGGATTCTTCAAGAGTTCCTTACGCCCGAGAAGATTCAATCTATCTTGAGCTCACGTAACGGTAAGGGCTATGTGATTGCCGCACTACTCGGTGCGATTACACCTTTCTGTTCATGTTCGACGATTCCTTTCCTAAAAGGTTTGCTGCGTGCACGAGCGGGCTTTGGTCCAATGATGGTGTTCCTATTTGGTAGTCCACTATTGAACCCAGTGATCATTGGTTTGTTCGTGATTACCTTTGGCTGGCAAGTGGCAGCGTTCTACTTCTTAGTCGCAATGACGGTATCGGTAGTAGCAGGTTACACACTGGAGAAATTAGGCTTTGAGCGTTACGTAAAAGCAGAAGCGTATGAATCAACAGGTTCATCTTCAAGCTGTGGTACTAGTTGTGGTGACTCTGCACCTAAGAAAGCAGAGCCAGCAAAAGCGGAATCTTCATGTGGTACAAGCGCATGTGGTGAACCTGCACCAGTAATGGCAAAAGAGAGCGCGTGTTGTGGCACTAAGAAAGAAGAGCCGAAAGTAGAAGTATCATGCTGCTCGCCTGACGGTACAGCGACAGCAACAGTTGTTGAGAAGAAAGAACCTAGCCGTTGGGTAAGAATCTGGTTCTCAACTTGGAAAGACTTCAAACAAGTGTTCCCTTACTTGATGATGGGTATCGCAATTGGTTCATTTATCTATGGCTTCATTCCAACTGACTTGATTGCTGAATATGCAGGTGAAGGTAAGTGGTACGCGATTCCAATCGCAGCTGTAATTGGTATTCCACTGTACATTCGTGCTGAAGCTGTGATTCCACTGAGTGCAGCCTTAGTTCAAAAAGGTATGGCCTTGGGTTCAGTAATGGCATTGATCATTGGTAGTGCTGGTGCGAGTTTGACGGAAGTGATTTTACTTAAGTCTATCTTCAAAAATCAGATGATAGCGGCCTTCCTATTCGTAATACTAAGTATGGCGATTGGTGCAGGTTACCTATACACCTTCATCTTTGGTTAATCTTAGATAACACCATCGATACGAAAATACAGCCAATAAAAAAGAGCTCACATTGTTGAGCTCTTTTTGTTTTTAAAGGAAAGCAGCAACGCAAGATTACACAGAGTTAGGCAGTGCAGAAGAGGTTCCTTTTGTCGCGAAAGCATTGGTCGCTAACACATCGCAGTGGTGACGATTGATTGCATCGCCATAGTTATTGGTTATACCGGGAAACTGAAAACGATACATTGGAATACCAAAGCGACGCTCTCTCTGCTGTCCGATTCGGTCTTTGCTTGTCCAAAACAGTCGATTCTTAGCGGTGTAGGTTATGCCGTGCATTTTATTGAAGTATTCTTCGTGGCTACGCATCTGTTCGTATAACTCAATAATACGCTGCCTTGAAAAGTTCAGTGTTGAACTGCCTTTAAGCTTGGTTCCCCATCCTGTTAATACTTTTTCCATAAAGTCTCGGGTTACAAGCCCTGGGCCAGTCAGTAAACCTGCACCTTTGCTTCCGCCAGAGGTATTGGCATTACCAACTAAGGTTCCGTGTCGGCCTGGCATATAGGTGGTGTAATATTGGGTTGATCGAGACAAACGGGGCATTCTTGCTTTGAACGCTAGAGAACGTTCGTCTTCCGCAAATACGCAAACGATCTGTTTTACGTTTTTACCAAGTGACTTGTAATCCTTGAACGCGTTCATTCCACCCGGAACAGGATCGCAAGCGAAAATATTGACTGGGATATGGCTAAGTTCCGGATCTTTGAGCATACGGTTCGCCAGCTCAAAGCAACTGACACCACCACGGCTCCAGCCAACGATGTTCACTTGGCTGATCGGTTTGCTCTGGCGCTCAATCGCTATGTTTTGCTGACGAGCGGCAATACCGTGTTTTAGATCGGCGGCTAACTCTTTTGAATCTTTGAGCCAATCTTGATATTTCTGGTTGGTTGCAAAAGGCCAAGGAGATTTCGCGGGGCGGGATTCACTGAGCAATCCTTTAGCTCGTTTGAGGTAGTCATTCTTGTCTTGTTGGTTACCACGTATGATGTTCAATACATGGCGCATGTTGCTATCTATACCTTTGCCTTGCAGAGTCCCTCTAATCGTAGAGTATGTATCGTCCTTGCCTTGCTTCAACCATTCGTTTTGGTTTCCGCTACCAACACCGTCCACTTGGATATAGTCAATCATGTCTCGCCCAGTAGTATTCTTCGCCAATGTTGATATCAGCTCGCCAGACACATAGTTCTTATGATTATTATCTTCTGAATTGGATCCCGTACCACAGAAGAACACGGTTAATACGCTCATCCTTTGCCTTTAACACCAATAATTAGAGATTAGAGTCAGTATAGATGTGATATGAGAAAGTTATAAGATTTAATGAGTTAGAGAGGCGTAATTCCGAAAGTTATGTAAGTAGCCTGGGAAATGTATGACTATCCAATTTTAGCGTGCGATTTATCTATAACTTTAAAGTTATCACCGATGCTTATGTTTTTGTGTTGTTAATGTAATGGCGTCGGTATTTTATATATTTAGTTAATAATTGGATTGTTTTTACATCGATATCTAGTATTTGTGTAAGGTCGATCAATCCAATAGCATTCATTAATATTCAGAATGTTACGTTTATTTGACGGTGGGAGTGTCAAAATTATGGAGTTAATGAATGAGAGATAAATTAAAAATTTACTGTCTTGGTGCCCCAATCGTTGATACGGAAGACCGATTTGATATTGCACAAGTAAGTGATATTGACCAACTACCAGAGTTGTTAGGTGGTGTAGTTGTTATAAATACAGAAGCCAGTGTACAAGATGATGTATTAAGCCAACTTCATCGTTGCAGAAAGTTTTGGTCTTGGAAGATTTATGTCTTTGAAACTAGCGAATTATCAGCTTGTTTATCTGATGGAGTTTTAAATCAAGAGACTATTGAAGAGGAACTGCTCCAACATAATAGAACGTTGAACAGTGTTTCTGAATCGATGGACGCTTTAGACCCTTTAATTGGGTGGTTAGGGTTAGAGCAACATCGACGACTGGTCCCTCATCGGTCCCTTGCTCTGAAATCGATATATTCATACCCTTTAGTCGACTTATATTATCCAGAGTTAAGTTCTACATATCGTTTTGTTTTGTCTGAAACCAAGCGTGACACGTTTGAATATGATGAATTGATCAATCGTGTCCGTGTATGTTCTGACTGCGCTAGCGCTCATTTGAATTACATCGAAGTGTGCCCTTCATGTAAAGACATTGATATTACCGAGCGTGTCTCGTTACATTGTTTCACCTGTGGTCATGTAGCCGAGCAAGGGCAATTTAAACGTAACCATAAACTGGAATGTCCGAAATGTTTAACTCAACTTCGTCATATTGGTGTGGATTATGATCGCCCGTTGGAGACTCATTCATGTAACGTATGTTCTCATTCCTTTTCTGAAGCAGAGACTCTGGCTGTTTGCTTTAGTTGTGACGCCAAAAATGATGTCGCTCAGTTGGTTGTCAGGAAAATCTATTCATTAAAATTAGGTGTGCAGGGTGAGTATATATTCCGTCACGGAGTCAAATTATCTGCACCGGAGCTTACGTTACGCGGCAAAGTAGACAGTGGGTATTTTTCAAATCTCCTTGATTGGGTAAATCGTATCGCTATTCGTCATCAAGAAGAGCACCTTCTCCTAGGACTACATCTCCCTGATCTAGCTCAATATGTATCTAAGAATGGTGATGCAAAAATGTTTGCATTGATCGAGCAAATTACTGAGCGCCTTAACGGTTTGTTTCGAGACTCAGATATTTGTTGTCAGTACAAAAGTGATGTTCTTTTCGTATTTATGCCTAAAGCAAAGATGGAACACATCAATGTTCTGCGTGAAAAAATAGAAGCTCTTTGTCTACTTATTGAAGACGATGATTTCACATTGAATGTGTTCGCTTGGAGCCTTCCTGACCCTATGGTTAAAGAGGACGTAGGGGCATGGTTAGAGAGTAAGGTCGGCGAAATTTATGCTGTCGAATAGTCTCAATCTTCAACAATATTTTTGGGGGATGTTACTTGAAAATACAGAGCTATGGCTCATGTTGTTCCCCATGATGATTATTATTGAACTGCCACTTTTTTTACTTGTGTTAACAGGAGTATTTCGTTGGTCTTATTCAGATAGCGATATTGAAATAACAGAATACCCAAGCATATCTTTCGTTATTACTTGTTATGGCGAAGGGGATGCAATTGAAATTACTATAGACACACTAGTTGAGCAACTATATCCCGGAAAGATTGAAGTGTTAGCGGTAGTTGATGGTGCAGTTCAGAATGAAGATACTTATCAAGCTGCGATTCGAGGTGAGCAGAGACATCAATCAGTAAAAAATCGGAATGTTCGAGTTATACCTAAGTGGCAAAGAGGAGGAAGAGTATCAACGTTGAATGCTGGTTTAGATAATGCCACCGGCGATTTTATTATAAATGTTGATGGCGATACTTCTTTTGATAACGATATGGCACTGCAAATGATGAAGCAATTTACTGACAAGAATGTGATTGCTTCGGGTGGCGCGTTGCGTGTGAGAAATTGGCGGGACAACTTACTTACTCGTATGCAGTCTTTAGAATATATGTTGTCTATGCAAGCAGGGAAAACTGGCCTCTCAAATTGGGGAGTGCTAAATAATATTTCTGGAGCCTTTGGTGCATTTAGAAAAAATGTATTAAAACAAGTTGGAGGTTGGGATACGCATACGGCTGAAGACCTGGATTTAACGATGAGGCTTAAGCAATATAAGAAACGCTACCCCAAGAATAGATTGGCTTTTGCACCAAGAGCTGTCGGTCATACTGATGTGCCTGATACCTTGAAAGGATTGGTACAGCAAAGGCTTAGGTGGGACGGAGATTTATTGTTTCTGTTTTTGAGGAAACACAATGAAGGACTAACTCCCCGTTTATTGGGGTGGGGGAACTTCATCTTCACTCTCGTTTATGGTGTCTTGCAAAATGTATTGCTGCCGATTCTAGTATCAGTATTTATGTTCTATATATTTTGGGTCTACTCAATTGATTTTGTTACTGCATTGATAATTCTAATTTATTGCGTGTATTTGTTTACCGTAGTTCTATTTTTTACTGTTTACATTGGTTTAGTTTCTGAAAGGGAGAAAGAGGACCTAAGAATGGCTAAATGGCTACCCCTTTATCCTTTTTATCAGTTTTTTATGCGCTTGATTACTGCGTTCTCCATGATTAATGAATTATTTAGAAGAAGTCACGAAGAGTCGAGTATGGCTCCTTGGTGGGTATTGAAAAAAGGCAAAAGGTTTTAGCAATGAAAGTAAAGTTTCATCTGGATAAGAAAAACAAACCTCAATCGGATGACGGCGTAAAGGTTGCTTACGGACAAGCTAAAAGAGGGGGCTATCGCTTTCGTTGGTATTTGATATTGAGCTTGGTAATAAGTCCGCTTTTATTCGTGGCTTATTTTTTCTTGAAGACAAACTTTCTCGTAATTGCTCCGGCTATTATTACATCTTATCCAGTTACTTTAACTGCTAAGGTTGCAGGTATTGTTGGGCCGATTCCCATAGAAGACGGGACTCAAATGGATAGAGAACAGACTGCAATTCAATTGACGAATTTGGAAATCGAAGCACAGATTGAGTTTATACATGCGGAACTTTTGGGACTAAAAGATGATTTATCAAGCGAAATGGAAGCATTGCACTTGAATGGTATGGCAGAAACACGTCGGAACCTAATTAAAGTACAGCAGATTCAGAAACGCTATGAAGAATATCGTAAAAAAGGTCAAGTATCTGATGTTGACTATGCGAGCATTGTAGGGATGGGTAATTCGCTAAATAATCAATTGAACCAACAAAAGCTTGATTATCACAATGCTAAATTGGCCGAAAAGGAGCGAAAGTTGGCAGGGCCAGTAAGTATGGCTAGACGCTCATTAATGAAAGACCTTGCGCTCAAGCGTGTGGAAGAGCAAGAGCTTTCCATAAAGTCGCCATATGCAGGACGTGTTGTTGATATACATGTTGTCGAGGGGCAGCGTGTTTTTGAAGGCGATGAGCTAGTGACAATAGCCCCAAATACCGTTCCTCATATCGTGGCTTACCTAGACCCTAAATATTTAGAAGACGCGGTAAAAGGAGCAAATGTGTTGGTAAAGTTTCCTAACGGTAGCTCGTTTGACGCTGAAGTGTCAGATTCTGTGGAAGTTGTGAGTAAATTACCAAGCCAGTTAGTAAGCCCGTTTGAAGGCCAGCCTGCGTATTTGAAAGTTGTATTGGACTTTATTACAGCACCACCAGAAGAGTATTGGGTTGAAGGGATGACTGTTGAAGCTCGATTTTAGTTGCGGCGGTAACTAGTTTGAATAGCAAAATGGAGCTATGAATGCTCCATTTTTTCTGTATTCCGTTGGTTTAGAAACCGCGGATATCCAATTCGTTGTTGATTAACACGACACACTGAGAAGCGAATAGCATGTTTGGACCTAAGCTGATTTTCTCTGTACCTAGGCGCTTTAAGCTGTTGTAGCTTTTCTTAGGCATAGGGATGTGATCAGTCAAAAGGAAACATGGGTTTTCAGCAATCTCTGCATCACGGATAAAGTCACCTTTTTTATCCATCATGTACAGCTGGTGGTCTTCAGCCAGTTCTTTAACTAGCTTTTCAAAACTCATAGTACGAACTGTGATGCCCGGTTCAACCTGACGCGTCTGTTCTTTAGTCATACCTTGGGAAGCGTCAACCGCTCTTACTACCGCTGACAACAACGCCGACTCATGGAAACCACCAATGTTAGTGATTTCGTTTGAATCGAATGTAATTGTACGTGAAAAGTCTTTAGTACTTTCTAATACAAGGTGTACGGTGACATTCTCGCGGTGAGACTGGGCAACGAAGATCGTGTTCATCAGAGTATGAGCCAGAATCTCAGTATGAGCATCTTGTCCAACGCCTTCTAAGATAAGTTTACTCTCCGTAGGGGCTGCGCGAGCGCGTAATACAAATGAACGCATAGAATGTACCTTGTCAGTATGTGATAAAGCGAAACGAGCTTTAGCAACATGAATTGATGAATAACCAAAATTGTGGCGGTATGTAACTCTTTTCTATTAATGAAGTCAAATAGAGTTGCTTATAGCGCTAACTTCAAGAACTCAACGTATTAAATAGAGAATGACCACATTACAAGATGGTAAAGGTTGAAGCGACCGATTGTTTACATAGATAGTATGCGCAAATTATTAGGAGGCTTGCTGAAGGAAGTAGTCGATGAAGTTGCAGAAAATAGATAAAGAAGAATATAGAAAGAAGATGAACCTGTTGTTGGTGGGTTTAGTTGGATCACTTGCAGTGTTTGCTATCGTATTCGGCACCATACTGATTGACTTATTTGGCACAACAGATTCGATTGCTGGTGAATCAACGGGCAATTTCCATTTAAACGTGCTTGGAGTGATCTTGTCTGTAGCGCTAAATGCTTTTATTGCGAGTCGCGTAAAAGGACATGAATACTTCAAGGAAGCGGTGTACGTGTGGAACCTAAAACAAATCCACAATCAAATTTATCGAAAACTAAAACGAATTCAACCGAAGGCTGAGCAAGGTGACCAAGATGCGTTGGTCATTCTGTACTTCTATTACACCACACAAAAACAAGTATACGACCTAGATAACAACACATTGACGATAACGACGGTGCAGAACTCCCTAGATAACATCGTAGAGCTGAGTAAAAAATGGGGTATAGAGTTAGATATAGAATCCTTTTCGAGAGATTTAATCACAAAGTTTTGAGGAATATGCCTGTTATTGTATGAGCTTTGAGCGACGAAAGAGCCTTTTGACGTAAAAGTAAACACTTAAACAGTTTTTTTGAATTTTTATCAAAAAAGGGGTTGCCATGTTTTCGATGATCTCTATAATGCCGCCTCACTGACACGGCAGACGCCACAAGGCTTCAGCAGTAATCAGTAAGACGGAAAGTTCGAAAGAAATTAATTTTAAAAAGTGTTTGACACTTAAGATTAAATCGATAGAATTCACGTCCGCTTTCAAGGGTTTCTTTGTAAAAAGAAAGTTTCGATAAGCAAAGCTCTTTAACAATTTAAACCTATCAATCTGTGTGGGCACTCGTTGATGAATATCAAAATTGATTCTTAGGAATCACATTGATTTCAATGAACTGAGTGACCAATTCGAATCGTAAGATTCGGCACAGTCAATTCAACATTACTTGGCTTTTTATTAAGCGAAGAGAATGTAATCAGTATTCATTGAGTCACAAAATCTTAAATTGAAGAGTTTGATCATGGCTCAGATTGAACGCTGGCGGCAGGCCTAACACATGCAAGTCGAGCGGAAACGAGTTATCTGAACCTTCGGGGAACGATAACGGCGTCGAGCGGCGGACGGGTGAGTAATGCCTAGGAAATTGCCTTGATGTGGGGGATAACCATTGGAAACGATGGCTAATACCGCATAATGCCTACGGGCCAAAGAGGGGGACCTTCGGGCCTCTCGCGTCAAGATATGCCTAGGTGGGATTAGCTAGTTGGTGAGGTAATGGCTCACCAAGGCGACGATCCCTAGCTGGTCTGAGAGGATGATCAGCCACACTGGAACTGAGACACGGTCCAGACTCCTACGGGAGGCAGCAGTGGGGAATATTGCACAATGGGCGAAAGCCTGATGCAGCCATGCCGCGTGTATGAAGAAGGCCTTCGGGTTGTAAAGTACTTTCAGTTGTGAGGAAGGGGGTGTCGTTAATAGCGGCATCTCTTGACGTTAGCAACAGAAGAAGCACCGGCTAACTCCGTGCCAGCAGCCGCGGTAATACGGAGGGTGCGAGCGTTAATCGGAATTACTGGGCGTAAAGCGCATGCAGGTGGTTCATTAAGTCAGATGTGAAAGCCCGGGGCTCAACCTCGGAACTGCATTTGAAACTGGTGAACTAGAGTACTGTAGAGGGGGGTAGAATTTCAGGTGTAGCGGTGAAATGCGTAGAGATCTGAAGGAATACCAGTGGCGAAGGCGGCCCCCTGGACAGATACTGACACTCAGATGCGAAAGCGTGGGGAGCAAACAGGATTAGATACCCTGGTAGTCCACGCCGTAAACGATGTCTACTTGGAGGTTGTGGCCTTGAGCCGTGGCTTTCGGAGCTAACGCGTTAAGTAGACCGCCTGGGGAGTACGGTCGCAAGATTAAAACTCAAATGAATTGACGGGGGCCCGCACAAGCGGTGGAGCATGTGGTTTAATTCGATGCAACGCGAAGAACCTTACCTACTCTTGACATCCAGAGAAGCCAGCGGAGACGCAGGTGTGCCTTCGGGAGCTCTGAGACAGGTGCTGCATGGCTGTCGTCAGCTCGTGTTGTGAAATGTTGGGTTAAGTCCCGCAACGAGCGCAACCCTTATCCTTGTTTGCCAGCGAGTAATGTCGGGAACTCCAGGGAGACTGCCGGTGATAAACCGGAGGAAGGTGGGGACGACGTCAAGTCATCATGGCCCTTACGAGTAGGGCTACACACGTGCTACAATGGCGCATACAGAGGGCTGCAAACTTGCGAGAGTGAGCGAATCCCAAAAAGTGCGTCGTAGTCCGGATTGGAGTCTGCAACTCGACTCCATGAAGTCGGAATCGCTAGTAATCGTAGATCAGAATGCTACGGTGAATACGTTCCCGGGCCTTGTACACACCGCCCGTCACACCATGGGAGTGGGCTGCAAAAGAAGTGGGTAGTTTAACCTTCGGGAGGACGCTCACCACTTTGTGGTTCATGACTGGGGTGAAGTCGTAACAAGGTAGCCCTAGGGGAACCTGGGGCTGGATCACCTCCTTATACGAAGATGTTCACGATAAGTGTCCACACAGATTGATATGGTTTAGAAAAGAAAAGAGTTGAAGAACTCCCAAGTTCTTCGAAGTTTGTTTCTACTTTTTAAAGTGGAGATAAATTAGCAGTGTCCCGTTCGTCTAGAGGCCTAGGACACCGCCCTTTCACGGCGGTAACAGGGGTTCGACTCCCCTACGGGATACCATTGGGTCGTTAGCTCAGTTGGTAGAGCAGTTGACTTTTAATCAATTGGTCGCAGGTTCGAATCCTGCACGACCCACCATTCTTTCTCCACGAAGGAATTAAAACTTTTAGTGGGCGATTAGCTCAGTTGGGAGAGCACCTGCCTTACAAGCAGGGGGTCACTGGTTCGAGCCCGGTATCGCCCACCATTTCCTCCCAAGGAAATAAAATATGGGGCTATAGCTCAGCTGGGAGAGCGCCTGCCTTGCACGCAGGAGGTCTGCGGTTCGATCCCGCATAGCTCCACCATTCTTTCTCCATGAAGGAATTAAAACTATCATGGGCGATTAGCTCAGTTGGGAGAGCACCTGCCTTACAAGCAGGGGGTCACTGGTTCGAGCCCGGTATCGCCCACCATCTTTAAGCACATTTGCTAAGTGTTCTTAAAAATGGTTTTCGTTAGAAAATCTGCTCTTTAACAATTTGGAAAGCTGACTGATTAACTCTTAGAGTTAATCAAATTAAAAGTTCTCAATGTTTATCTTTTAGATAAACACAACACAAACACATTCAAGTGTCTTGTATTCGATTCAAATTCGTTTGAATCATATTGAGTCCGGCAAACACGTAATAAGAACTAACCCTTCTTGTTACAACCAAAAACCTTGGTTGCTGTTTTGTCTTCACTTTTTAAAAGTGAAAGCAAATGCCATACATAAGACCTCTTCGGGTTGTATGGTTAAGTGACTAAGCGTACACGGTGGATGCCTTGGCAGTCAGAGGCGATGAAGGACGTATTAACTTGCGATAAGCCCAGATTAGACAGTAAAAGTCATTTGAGTCTGGGATTTCCGAATGGGGAAACCCACTTACATAAGTAAGTATCTTGTTGTGAATACATAGCAGCAAGAGGCAAACCGGGGGAACTGAAACATCTAAGTACCCCGAGGAAGAGAAATCAACCGAGATTCCGAAAGTAGCGGCGAGCGAAATTGGATTAGCCCTTAAGCTTTTAATGAGACAGACGAAGGCTCTGGAAAGTGCCGCAATAAAGGGTGATAGCCCCGTAGTCGACATCTCATCATCAGTGAAAACGAGTAGGGCGGGACACGTGATATCCTGTCTGAATATGGGGGGACCATCCTCCAAGGCTAAATACTACTGACTGACCGATAGTGAACCAGTACCGTGAGGGAAAGGCGAAAAGAACCCCTGTGAGGGGAGTGAAATAGAACCTGAAACCGTGTACGTACAAGCAGTAGGAGCACCTTCGTGGTGTGACTGCGTACCTTTTGTATAATGGGTCAGCGACTTAATTTTAGTAGCAAGGTTAACCGTTTAGGGGAGCCGTAGGGAAACCGAGTCTTAACTGGGCGTACAGTTGCTAGGATTAGACCCGAAACCAGGTGATCTAGCCATGGGCAGGTTGAAGGTTGAGTAACATCAACTGGAGGACCGAACCGACTAATGTTGAAAAATTAGCGGATGACTTGTGGCTAGGGGTGAAAGGCCAATCAAACCTGGAGATAGCTGGTTCTCCCCGAAAGCTATTTAGGTAGCGCCTCGGACGAATACTACTGGGGGTAGAGCACTGTTAAGGCTAGGGGGTCATCCCGACTTACCAACCCTTTGCAAACTCCGAATACCAGTAAGTACTATCCGGGAGACACACGGCGGGTGCTAACGTCCGTCGTGGAGAGGGAAACAACCCAGACCGCCAGCTAAGGTCCCAAAGTATAGCTAAGTGGGAAACGATGTGGGAAGGCTCAGACAGCCAGGATGTTGGCTTAGAAGCAGCCATCATTTAAAGAAAGCGTAATAGCTCACTGGTCGAGTCGGCCTGCGCGGAAGATGTAACGGGGCTAAGCTATACACCGAAGCTGCGGCTACACACTTATGTGTGTGGGGTAGGGGAGCGTTCTGTAAGCCGTTGAAGGTGGTCTGTAAGGGCTGCTGGAGGTATCAGAAGTGCGAATGCTGACATGAGTAACGATAAAGGGAGTGAAAAACTCCCTCGCCGGAAGACCAAGGGTTCCTGTCCAACGTTAATCGGGGCAGGGTAAGTCGACCCCTAAGGCGAGGCCGAAAGGCGTAGTCGATGGGAAACGGGTTAATATTCCCGTACTTCTTACAATTGCGATGGGGGGACGGAGAAGGCTAGGTGGGCCTGGCGACGGTTGTCCAGGTTCAAGTACGTAGGCGGAAGAATTAGGTAAATCCGGTTCTTCTTAACGCTGAGATACGATGTCGAGCTACTACGGTAGTGAAGTCATTGATGCCATGCTTCCAGGAAAAGCCTCTAAGCTTCAGATTGTAAGGAATCGTACCCCAAACCGACACAGGTGGTCGGGTAGAGAATACCAAGGCGCTTGAGAGAACTCGGGTGAAGGAACTAGGCAAAATGGTACCGTAACTTCGGGAGAAGGTACGCTCTTATCAGTGAAGTCCCTTGCGGATGGAGCAGACGAGAGTCGCAGATACCAGGTGGCTGCAACTGTTTATTAAAAACACAGCACTGTGCAAAATCGTAAGATGACGTATACGGTGTGACGCCTGCCCGGTGCCGGAAGGTTAATTGATGGGGTTAGACTTCGGTCGAAGCTCTTGATCGAAGCCCCGGTAAACGGCGGCCGTAACTATAACGGTCCTAAGGTAGCGAAATTCCTTGTCGGGTAAGTTCCGACCTGCACGAATGGCGTAATGATGGCCACGCTGTCTCCACCCGAGACTCAGTGAAATTGAAATCGCTGTGAAGATGCAGTGTACCCGCGGCTAGACGGAAAGACCCCGTGAACCTTTACTACAGCTTGGCACTGAACATTGACCCTACATGTGTAGGATAGGTGGGAGACTTTGAAACCGCGTCGCCAGATGTGGTGGAGTCGTCCTTGAAATACCACCCTTGTAGTGTTGATGTTCTAACGTTGGCCCCTGAATCGGGGTTACGGACAGTGCCTGGTGGGTAGTTTGACTGGGGCGGTCTCCTCCCAAAGAGTAACGGAGGAGCACGAAGGTGGGCTAATCACGGTTGGACATCGTGAGGTTAGTGCAATGGCATAAGCCCGCTTGACTGCGAGAATGACAATTCGAGCAGGTGCGAAAGCAGGTCATAGTGATCCGGTGGTTCTGAATGGAAGGGCCATCGCTCAACGGATAAAAGGTACTCCGGGGATAACAGGCTGATACCGCCCAAGAGTTCATATCGACGGCGGTGTTTGGCACCTCGATGTCGGCTCATCACATCCTGGGGCTGAAGTCGGTCCCAAGGGTATGGCTGTTCGCCATTTAAAGTGGTACGCGAGCTGGGTTTAGAACGTCGTGAGACAGTTCGGTCCCTATCTGCCGTGGGCGTTGGAAAATTGAAGGGGGCTGCTCCTAGTACGAGAGGACCGGAGTGGACGAACCTCTGGTGTTCGGGTTGTCATGCCAATGGCATTGCCCGGTAGCTAAGTTCGGAATCGATAACCGCTGAAAGCATCTAAGCGGGAAGCGAGCCCTGAGATGAGTTTTCCCTGGCGCTTTAAGCGTCCTAAAGGGTTGTTCAAGACTAGAACGTTGATAGGCAGGGTGTGTAAGCGCTGTGAGGCGTTGAGCTAACCTGTACTAATTGCCCGTGAGGCTTAACCATACAACACCCAAGGGGTTTTGATGGACTCAAAGATACAAACGCTTGAATGAGTTTGAGAGAACAATAAACAGCTTTCCAGATTATTTTGCCTTCAGTTTTAAAAAAAGCTGAAAGTAAAAGCAAAATTTTGCTTGGCGACCATAGCATTGTGGACCCACCTGATTCCATGCCGAACTCAGAAGTGAAACACAATAGCGCCGATGGTAGTGTGGGGCTTCCCCATGTGAGAGTAGGACATCGCCAGGCTTTAATTTCGTTATTTGCATAGCAAATAACAACCTCAACAGTGTACTAATCTGTTGATGTAAATTTGTTGGAGGGATGGCTGAGTGGTCGAAAGCACCGGTCTTGAAAACCGGCAACCGTTAATAGCGGTTCTAGGGTTCAAATCCCTATCCCTCCACCACCATTAGAAAGCCCGCTGAGAAATCAGCGGGCTTTTTTGTATCTAAAATCTATATTATTCAAAGCTCTATTGGCGTACGGTCTGCATGTAGATGGTTCAGTCTAGCTGCTCTATGAGCTTGTTAGTTGCGTTGTGGGCCCATTGACGACGTATGTTGATTACATCTACATGAAGCGCAGGACGCGATGTAATAAGTTGTACAGGCATCATACACTTAAAGATTCTATGGTTGGCTTTCTGTACTGTAGAGGCGCTTGGTGTATTGAGTGCTATATGATCGCGGATAGTTACCTTGATACATCTGAGACGTAAAGGCGCGTTTAGAATCGAGCTTTTTGTATGCTTTCCACAAAGCTGCCTAACACGTTTTAAACGTATTTGTATGTGCGCGTAAGTACTACCAAGCAACCTAAGCGTTCGATGGAAGGGGGAGAGGACACTGCCGTGAGATTGATGAATGACGTGATTCAGAGTATCTACGCTCTGCTAGTAGGGTACGTCTGCTTTCTAATATAGGAGTTACAGTTACCGTTTTCTACATCCACTCATCACCCTTACGTGACTGATAGACATCGAAAAGAAGCATGCTGCTAAGAACAAATAAAGCCAGTTGGTGGATACCAACTGGCTTTTAATTACTTGCAGGCTAAGGGATGTTTTTAATTAATATCTGATACACAAATACTAGCGTTAGTTACCCAGTCCCCTTCTTCATAACTTCCACCAAAAATATTCATATTTTTACTAATATGACTGCTCGCTGCTTTTCCACTATTCTTAGTCCAATATTCAAGTCCACCATTACCGACTGGCCAGCCAAAAGCGTTACTAACATCACCTATAGTCGACTGAATAGTTTGTAATTCTTCTACTGAAGCTAGCCTTTTATCCTGGCCTGCACAACTATCAAAAGAATCCTGCCATGTCCCGAGACCCCACCAAAGACCATTTTCATAATAGGGGGAATTATAGGGGGAAGTTGATTGTATCATTAACTCAGATAAGCTGTATTCAAGCTTTCCTAAGGTAAATGTTTTATTAAAGTCGATGTTAGCGAGCTTTATAATGTTACTGGTTACTTTTGTTTTATTGTCGCCGATGGCAAATATAGCCGCTGAGCTCTTGTCATGCGAAATAGCAAGTACAGTACTGCCTGATAAATAAAAAGCTTTGTCTTCTTGATCTAGCTGCCATTTGACATTATCTGTGATATCTAACGATACAGTATTATTGGATTTATCGACAGTGTACTCTCCGATAGCCTTGTAAGTTCGACTCTTATTATATGGAATGGTATTTGTAATTGGGTAGTGAGGGTAGTTATGTATTTCTGAAATTGTAATGTTTTTTAGTTTCCCCGCAACAACGTTAAATTTTTTCGATACCTTAAAACCTTTATCATTAATTTCTGCAGTGACGGATATGTTGTTAGACTCTTTTATTGGCACGAAACTATTATGCCCAGTCTGTTTTAGCACATTATCATCTGAGCTTAACCAGTCCACAAAGGGTGTAATATCAGCCGTGATTTTTTTGTTATCTTCTTTATTTATCTTATAATGACCGATTGCGGAAAGTGAAAATTCAATATTGTTAACCAAATTATCGAAATTGCCTGTTCCAGTAATTTCAATGTATTCCAATGTGGCATCAGAAATTATTATTTCTTGTGGATTACTTTCGACATCAAACATTCTTGCAGATATAGTAGCCTTGCTTTTACCTACTTCACTATCAGCCGTAAAAATATTGGCGCCCTCAGCATTATTGAATATATCTGGTTCACTTGAAACCCATTTTACATCTTTTGTGATATCAATATGCTTTACCTGGTCATCTCTTGGATCTTGATAGACGCCCACTGCAGTAAACTCTCGGCTTGTTCCGTACAAAGCGCTGCTTAATTGAGTTGTCTTCTCAGAGTTAGTGGTTGGGCTAATAATAATCTCTTTTAGCATCGCATCGCTTATTTCTAATGAAACACTATTACTTGTAAAATCATCAAAGTTAGCCGTTAAACTTGTGATCTCACCAACGTTTCCTGTAGCTTTGAAACGATTTTTTTCAGACGAGCTTTGAGAGAAAATTCTGTTATCTAGAGTCCATGAAACATAATTTGTGCCATCACGTTTTGAATTGTCACTCCACTCCACGATACAATCTAGTGTTATCGAGGTTCCATTTGGTACATAAGCTATTTGGTCATTATCGAAACCTAATGCTTGGACCCGAGGTGAAATTGTAATCGCGACAGGCTCTAATATAGAGAGTGACCAAGTGGCACTAATATTAGTTGCTTTTGCGATAATAGTTGTTTGTCCGGTTTGAAGTGTCTTTAATTGTGCTGGTTTATCAAAGCTGGCGAACTCAGGTTCACTACTGATCCACTCTACTGATGATGTGATATCACTAGTGCTATTATCATCATAATACCCGATTGCTTTAAATGTTAATGTTGTATCTAATAAAGCCTCGTTAGAGTCTAGGATATTATTTTGAGAGACTTCTTCGATGGTGATCTTTTCTAATCTCTTTGTATGTGAATCATCCTTGCTATCACCGCCCCCGCCACCACATGCAGTTAATGATGGAATTATAATGAATAAAATAAAAATTAATGAAATCGACTTCTTAATATTATTTTTTATGTGCTGTGAAAACATATGAAAAATGACACCTCATTGATAAATTAGAGGTGTAAATTATATAGCGCTCAAATTTTGACAAGTAACAAGATAGAGACAATAAATAGCAAGAAGAGGACATATTTCGTATCAATGTGAATTATTGTTAATGGAGCTAAGAGGGGGATTTGGTTACATCGTAGGGGAAACATAATTTTCATTGATACCTTGTCGCCAAGAACAATTTGTATTTGTTATGAAAAATTGAGCAGTATCGTTCGCGATAAGGGGAAGCTTTAGGCTTAAGATATTAAAAAGCAGAGCATTTAGGCTCTGCTTTAGTATTCTTGAATGTAGTTAATTAGACATGGCTTATTTTGCCACGTTACCCGCCACGTTTAATGCATCCCAAGTACGTGCGAACGGTGGTGCGTAGCAGAAGTCCATGTAACCTAGTTGCTGTGTAGTCATCTTCGCAGTGATGGCAACAGCGAGTGCATTGATTCGTCCTACTGCGCCCTTCTTGCCAACGATTTCGCCACCAAGCAGCACATTAGTTTCTGGGTGGTAAACCAGCTTCACTTTAATGTCTTCTTGGCCTGGGTAGTAGTCGGTTTGGTTCTTATCTGAAATGGTTGAAACCTTCACTTCCAAACCGTGTTCTTTAGCTAGAAGTTCCGATACGCCAGTGCATGCAAGTTCGTAGTCCAGCACTTTCAAGCAAGACGAGCCCAAGAAACCACTCATGTAAGTGTCTTTGCCTGCAAGTTTGTCAGCCATCATGCGCGCTTGCTTGTTGGCAGTGGTTGCCAGTGGGACATACACTGATTTGCCTAGCGCCATGTGGTGAACCACGGCACAGTCGCCAACAGCGTAAATGTGCGCATCTTCTGTTGCGCCAAACTCATCGACTAGTAGTGCGCCGTTCGCTGCTTTTGGTAACTCGAATGCTTCTGTGTTTGGTTTGAAACCAAGTGACATGATCACAACGTCTGCTTCAACATTGCCGTTGTCGGTTTCTACAATGTAACCGCCTTGCTCTGCATTACGAATTGCAGACACGCTGCACCCTGTTTTCAGGTCTGCACCTGATTCTCTAATTGCCCCTTCAACTACTTCAATGATCTCTGGACTGAACTGGCGGCTCATGATGTGCTGTTCACGTTCGATGATGGTTACGTGCTTGTCGAGGCCATGTGCTGCGTCGAATACTTCTAGACCTATAAAACCAGCGCCAATTACGCACACTCGTTGTTTGTCACTGTCTTTCAAAGCTTCCTTAACTGCTAAGCCATCTTCCATGCTTGTCAGTGTATATACGTGTTCTGAGTTGTATTCACCGAGCGAAGGAACGATTGGACGCGCGCCTGTAGCAATCACCACCATATCGTAATCGATGATACTCTCTTCGCCTTTATGACGGACTTTAATCTGCTTTTCAACGCGGTCTAGTGCGACCATTTCTGTTTCAATACGAACGTCTAAGCCAGATCTAATCGCTTGTTCTGGTGTACGAGAAATCATGCGTTCTGTGTCGTCAAACATGCCACCCGCAAAGTAGGGTAAACCACATGCGCCAAATGAGATGTAACTGCGTTTATCGAGAACAATGACTTCGTCTGACGGTTGATTACGTTTGTACTTAGCTGCGAAACTCATACCAGCGGCGCTACCGCCTATAACAACAACTTTCATATTTATTACCTAAATAACCTGAACTCAGGAAAAACAGAAGAGCACCCATGGGAGTGCTCTTAATTAAACGCGGGGATTATACTGCTGCTTCTTTTGAAACTGTTGCAGCTACATCAGCATCGTATTGTTCTGTGTTCAGTGAGCCGTTTTTCTTAGCTGTTAGAACACCAGACAACATAGAGCCTGAGATGTTTAGCGCGGTACGCGCCATGTCAATCAGAGCTTCAATAGACACTAGAATTGCTACTACTGTGATATCTAGACCCATAATGGTTAGTACTGCTACTGCTGCAAACGTTGCACCGCCACCAACACCTGCGATACCGAATGAAGCAATCGCGATAACAGCAATCAGTTGTAGGATGAAGCCTAGGTCAACTGGCATACCCATTACTTGAGCCGCCATGATAGCTAGCATTGCTGGATAGATACCCGCACAACCGTTCTGACCGATACTGGTACCAAATGTTGCTGACATATTTGCCGTTTCTTCATCTACGCCTAGGCGTTGAGTTTGTGTTTCAACGTTTAGTGGGATTGCCGCCATGCTTGAGCGAGAACCAAAGCCGAATACTAGCACTGGCCAGATTTTCTTCATGAACTTGGCTGGAGAAAGGCCGAACATCGATACCATCACGAAGTGGATGCCGAACATCACGCCGATTGCCACGTAGCTTGCTAGCAAGAAACGGCCCATTTCAGCGAGTGCGAATAGGTCGTTGGTCATCATGAAGGTTGTCATCAGAGCGAATACACCATAAGGCGTTAGCTTCAAGATTTCACGTACCATTGACAGTACAACTTCTTTTGCAGAGTTGATGAAATCAACGAAGTTTTGCACTTTCTCAGGCTTACGGTTTTTCACTTGTAGGATGCAGTAGCCAAGGAACATACCGAACAATACTGTCGATAGTGTCGAGGTACGCTGAGAGCCTGTTAGCATGTCAAAGATGTTGGTTGGGATGATAGATAGCGCCATACCAGACAGACCGCTACTCGCCATTGCATCTTGTGTTGCTACCAATGAATCGCCGCGTGCTTCAATTGCACTGTTGGTGCCGATTGTGCTCACTAGCGCATTTGCATCGATACCAAATAGGTAAATACTCGCGATACCAACGGCTGCTGAGATTGCACAAGTGAAAAGTAGAATACCGATGATTTTTGGTGCGATACGAGACAGTGCACCACCACCTTCAACGTTCATGATCGAAGAGATCATAGCCACGAATACGAGCGGGATAACGATCATTTGTAGAAGTTTGATATAGCCTTTACCGAACACTGAAATTAGTTCAGCAAAGCCAGATGTCGCGACGTTGCCGACACCAAAAACCAGTTGAATTGCACCACCGAACAACAAGCCGGCAGCGAGCGCACTGAGTACGCGGAAGTTAAAACTTTTCTTTTGCTTTTTGAAGTTCGACAACAGTGCGTAGAACCCAAAGAACAGTATGCTTAATCCAATAAATGAAACGCTCATGAGAATCTCCTATGATACCCATTAATACCTAAGTCGGTTATTTTTTGTATGCGATGGCTTCAACTTCAACCAATGCGTCTTTTGGTAGTCTTGCTGCTTCTACACAAGAACGAGCAGGTGCGTTCTCCGTGCCAAATATTTCGGTGTACACTTCGTTAAACGCAACGAAGTTCTCCATGTCTGACAGGAAGCAAGTTGTCTTCAATACAGTGTCTAGCCCAGCTCCGCTCGCTTCTAAAACGGCCTTCAAATTTTCGAGAGATTGGCAAGCTTGCTCTTTAATACCGCCCTCAACAAACTGCATGGTTTCTGGAACAAGAGGTAATTGACCTGAGGTATAAACCATTTCGCCGTAAGACGTACCTTGTGAGTACGGTCCGATAGCTGCTGGTGCTTGTTCAGTGGCAATGATCTGTTTCACGATGTAACTCCTAAATTATTGGTTTTATTCTGATTTAAATTCACGGATAAACTTGTAAACCGCCTGACGGCTGATCCCAAGTTGTTCTGATACTTGTGTCGTCGTCTCTTTTAGCTCAAATACGCCGTTATCAAACAAACAACGAATGATGGCTTTGTTGCGACTTTTGCAGGAAATCGTTTCGTCTTGTTCTACTTCTTTTATTGCAGCAGTCAGTGCTTGTTGAATCACATCGTTTGCACTTTTGCTGAAAGTCTCACTGACTAGTGTTTGAGACACGTTGCACGTTGGCATTAACGTTTTAACGATTTCTGGGAATGGGAAGGATAAGTTCATGTTGATACACAGCATGCCAATCGGCTTTTTCTGTGGGCCTGCTAGCACACAGGTGGTCGATTTTAGTAGGGAACCATCTGCTGCATTAGTGAAGTAGCTCTTTGGAGAAACTTCGCCAGTTTTCTCGAATGTGCTCCACATACGTAAACCGAGATCTGTGATTGGAGAGCCAATTTCACGACCTGTGTGATGACCATTGACGATTTTCACGACCGAGTTTTCTAAGCTTTCAAATGAATGAATGACTACTTCGCAATAGGGGCCAATTAAATCAGCGAGTGTGTCTGCTAAGCGAAAGTAGTTGCTTAAACATTCTCTATCTTCGTCGGTGAATCTAACTTGTTTTACATTCATAGTTTCGGTTTACATTTTTGAACTCGATGACTGGAATCTACTCCTTTGGTGGTATTTGAACAAGATGCAGTAAACTTCTGTAAACCGATAAAAAGCGTCTAAAACACCAACAAATAACGGAAATTTAACCTAAATTAAGAGTGAAATTTGAACAGGATCACCAAACCATCTTCAATATGGTTTAATTTCTTAAACTTCATCAAAGTTTAAATATTTAAAACCAAAGATTGCATTTTTGAACACTTTAATGATCTAGAACAAATCCACGATTGAGGTGAAACGGGCATCCCATAATGGGATGCTTTTTTATATGCGAACTTATTAGTTATTGGACATGTTTATTGATTGATCTGAGAGTTAAAAGGTGTCGCTGTGTCTATCGAACTTTTTATTGTCAAATTACTGTGAATTACGTCTGTATATAAGTTGATATCCCTCTGCTAATTCCTTTAGTTTTTATCATTTAAAACAGCAGGTTAAGCTTGTCTAGACAAGTTGGCTAACCCGTTGAAATATTTCATTTCTGCAAATAAACCGACACGTAAATTTAATATTCAGACGTCAAAGTGGCCTTAAATCAAACAGGGACATTGACGATGAATAACATCATTGAAGTTAACAAGGTCAACAAAACATTCGGTTCGAATAAAGCACTGAATAGCATCAATTTGACGATTACCAGCCGCAAGATGACGGCGTTACTTGGCCCATCGGGTTCCGGTAAATCTACGTTGTTGCGTCATTTAAGTGGACTAGTTATTGGCGATAAAGGTAACGACTCAAACATTCGAGTTTTAGGCAAGACTGTTCAATCCAATGGTAAGCCTGATGCCAAAGTTCGTGAGCGACGTGCGAAAGCGGGCTACATCTTCCAACAATTCAATTTAGTAAACCGTTTATCGGTGATGACCAATGTACTGATTGGTGCACTGAGTTCGACTCCTAAGTGGAGAACGCTAACTGGCATGTTCACGGTTGAACAGCAGCAACAAGCATTAGAAGCATTGCGTCGAGTCGGTATGGAAGATTTCGCGGGCCAACGTGTTGGCAATCTATCTGGTGGCCAACAGCAGCGTGTTGCGATTGCTAGAGCATTGATGCAAAAGGCTGAAATCATTTTTGCTGATGAACCCATCGCTTCGCTTGACCCAGAATCTGCGCGCATCGTGATGGAACTGCTGACCGACATTAATGAAAAAGAAGGCATTCCTGTCATCGTCACACTTCACCAAGTGGACCATGCCCTTAAGTACTGCGAAAACATCATCGCTCTTAAAGATGGCCAAGTGTTCTATGAAGGAAAGAGTGCGGAACTCACTAAGCCTCAGCTTGAAGACCTATACCGCTCTAAAAAAACGGCGAACGCACCACACATCCAATCTAACGACGTGCTTGCTGCGTCTTTTTAAATATCAGGGAATTAAGATGTTTCATTCAATCAAGTCGGGAATTAAAAAAGCCTCAATGTTGGCAACGGTACTGATGACAACGTTCACTGCTAGTCATGCTTTTGCAAACGACGCAATCAACTTCGGCATTATCGCGACCGATGCGCAACAAAACTTACGTCAGCGCTGGGAGCCTCTTTTAGATGATTTAGGCGAAGCCTTGGGTAAGCCCGTGAAGGCGTATTTCGCTCCCGATTACGCGGGAATCATCCAAGCGCAACGTTTTGGAAAAGTTGATTTTGCCTACTACGGAAACAAAGCGGCAATGGAAGCTGTTGATCGTGCCGATGCGGAAGTTTTTGCCCGTTATATCGATGCGGATGGCTTACAGGGCTATTACAGCCTACTTATTGTTAATGCAGAAAATGACAGCATCAACACGCTTCAAGATGTTCTAGACCAACATGAGAAACTCAGGCTTGGCAACGGTGATCCTAACTCCACGTCAGGCTTCTTAGTACCAAACTTCGAAGCGTTCGCCAACAATGGTGTATCAGCCAACGATTTCCATCGCAACGTCACTGCTAGCCATGGCGCAAACGTAATGGCCGTAGCCAACAACCAGGTTGATGTTGCCACCAATCACACCATGAGCCTTGTTCGTATCGAAGAACAAAACCCTGAATTGTTTAACAAGCTGAAAGTGGTTTGGCAGTCAGAGCTCATCCCTTCAGATGTGATTACTTACCGAAAAGGCTTAGATGAAGAGCTAAAGCAGAAGGCGCGTGAATTCTTTGTCGCTTATGGAGAAGAGCCTCAACAGCTTGAAAACCTGAGCCTGCTAGCTTGGTCTGGCTTTGCTGCAACCGATAACAAGCAACTGTTGCCAATTCGTCAAATGGAAGCGTTTAAGAAGTTGGTTGAAGCGGAGAACAACAGCAACTTGAGTGAGAAAGATAGAACTAAGCGCATGGCGCAATACCAAGCTGAAATCGACCAACTACAAACTGAAATTGATGCCCTTAAAGGCTAACCCTAATCCTTGCGCCACTTTGAGTGGCGCAGCAACCGAGTAATAGAACAATGACTGCAATAACTCAACGTTACGAACCTTCATCGAAGCTGTCGATTAAAAATGGTGTGATTGCTGTGATAGCACTTCTGGTCCTTAGTTGGGCGTGGCAAGGCGCAGAGATGGCACCAATGATGTTCTTTGAACACCCAGAGAATATGGTTCAGCTGGGCAAGGATTTCTTCCCGGCAGATTTCAGTGAAAGCAACGTTTATTTCAGTGAAATGCTAGTAACGATTCAAGTGGGTATTTGGGGAACCGTGTTATCGATTCTGTTAGCGATTCCATTTGGTATTTTGAGTGCTGAAAATCTGATGCCGAGCTGGGTGACATTTCCAATTCGTCGACTAATGGACTGTCTACGCGCTATCAACGAAATGGTGTTTGCGATGCTGTTTGTGGTGGTTGTTGGGTTGGGGCCGTTTGCCGGTGTGATGGCGCTGTTTATTCACACGACAGGCGTACTTGCCAAGCTATTTGCTGAAGCCATTGAAGCGATTGAACCCGGACCGATGGAAGGTATTAAAGCGACTGGTGCTAACCCATTTGAGGTAATTCTATACGGTGTGATTCCACAGGTGATGCCACTTTGGATTTCATATTCACTGTACCGCTTAGAGTCGAATATCCGCTCTGCAACGGTTGTAGGCATGGTTGGCGCAGGTGGTATCGGTGTACTGCTTTGGCAATCGATCTCAGGTTTCCAGTTGCAACAAACTGCCGCGATTATGGCGATTGTTATCGTAACGGTCAGTGTTATCGACTTCGTTTCTCAAATCATTCGTAAGAAGTTTATCTAGGCATCTTAGATGTCAATTTAAGCAGACTTGTCTAGATAAGTATTTGAATCATAGAGAAGGAACACCTTATGCCCGTTTACTTAGATATTGCTTCACAGCTTGAACAAGAGGTGAAAGATCGTTTTGTTCCCGGTGATTACCTTCCTCCAGAGTCAAAATTGGCAGAGCGCTTTGCCGTGAATCGTCACACGCTTCGCCGCGCTGTCGATGAGTTGGTATCAACGGGATTGATTCAACGTCATCAAGGCAAAGGCAACATGGTGATTCGTGAGCCAAGTGAGTATCGACTTCACTCTGGAGCACATTTCACCAAGAACCTGATTGAGCAAGGCGCAATGCCAAGATGTGAGGTGCTTCAGTCTCGCCTTATCAATGTATCCCCCAAAATTGCGGGTTACTTGAAGGTGGAGGAAGGGAGCAAGGTTATTCATATCCGTACCCTGCGAAAAACGGGAGATACGCCAAGAACCATTATCGATCACTACCTGCCGAATCTGGTGTGGTGGCCGATTCTCAAGAATTTCACTAACGGTTCTTTGCACCAGTTTATTCAGCGTGGTTTGGAGACTGATTTAGAGCGAAAAGAGACTCGTGTTGGGGCAAAAATCCCAAGCAATGAAGAGTGTCGCTTGCTGCAAATCAGCACCAACACACCGCTACTCAAAATTAAAACCACCAACGTAATTAAAGGCACTCAAGTAGTAGCGGAATTCTCAAGTTCCAATACCCGTGCCGATGCAACTGAAATAGTAATGGAGCACTAAATGACAGCTTTGAAAGAGCGACAAAATTGGATGTCGGTACTCGCGCAGAGCCAGTTTTCAGAATTAAAAACGCGATGGGAAGCATTAGGGCTAGAAGCAGAATACGCAATGGTTCGCCAACCCGAGGTTGGGTTAGCACAAGTGCGAGCTCGTATGGGCTCAACAGGTCGTCAGTTCAATATGGGCGATGTCACCGTGACTCGCGCCGTCATCAAGCTAACAACTGGGGAGCTTGGCTACAGCTACTTACAGGGACGAAGTAAGCCGCATGCAGAGTTAGCAGCTGTAGTCGATGCCTTGATGCAAAACGGGCAACAAGCCGAAGTGATCAAAGCGCAACTTATAGAACCGTTGGCAGCGATGAAGCACGAACGAGACAGTCGACGTCGACAAGAAGTCGCTTCAAGCAAAGTGGACTTTTTTACCATGGTTCGTGGTGAAGACTAGGTTCGTGGAGAACATTAGATTCGCGGAGAAGCTTGTTTCGTAGAGAGGAACAGCTTCGCTCGCAAGAAAAAGAACTACATGTCATTCAAGAACAAAATTAACGAATTAAACAGGTTAGAACGAATTCAATGAGTATGATTTCTCCTGCATTTCAAGATGCAGTTCATGACAGCCAGCAGTGCTTTCGATTGCTGCTGAAGGCGATGTCAGAACCCGGTACCGTAGTAACACTGAACCGTTGTGAAGGCTTTGGTTCAATGATGAGTGCTGCTGCTCAAACACTGCTTTCAATGGCCGACAACGCGACGCCAATTTGGCTCTCTGAGACATTAAATGCTGACCATGCGGTCACGGAAAATATTAAATTTCACGTTGGTGCACCGATTGTAGAACAGCCTCAACAAGCTGGTTTTGCGGTGATATCACCGCAAGATTTATTGGCGATCGATTGGTCGGAACTGACATTCAATCTCGGCAATGAAGAGTATCCAGACACTTCAACAACGGTTGTCATTGAGGTAGACAGCTTAACATCAGGCTCTGAGCTGTCACTGAGTGGCCCGGGCATTCAAAGTGAACAAATTGCTTCATTCAGTGGGTTATCAGAGGGTTTCGTTGCTTACCTTAAAGAGCGTCAATCATTGGTGAAGTTCCCACTAGGTGTCGACTTTATCTTTGTCGCAGACCAGCAAGTGCTGTGTCTGCCTCGTACAACTAAAGTGGAGGCGGCATCATGTACGTTGCTGTAAAAGGTGGAGAAAAGGCGATTAGCTTGGCGCACCAACTGCAAGCCAAGAAGCGTCGTGGTAATCCAGAGCTTCCAGAGCTGACTGTAGATCAGATTCAAGAGCAGCTGTCGGGTTCAGTAGATCGAGTGATGACGGAAGGCGGCATTTATGACAAACAACTTGCGGCATTGGCAATCAAACAAGCGGCTGGCGACCTTGTCGAAGCGATTTTCTTGTTACGCGCTTATCGCACCACGTTACCTCGCTTGATCACAGCGCAACCTGTCGACACGAGTGCTATGCGAATCGAGCGTCGTATTTCGGCAACCTACAAAGATTTACCTGGCGGCCAAATCTTAGGTCCAACTTACGATTACACACATCGCCTGTTGGATTTCAGCCTACTTGCAGAAGGTGAGGCTCCCCAAATCCCAACTCAAGATGT
Source organism: Vibrio chagasii (assembly GCA_041879415.1). NCBI lineage: Bacteria > Pseudomonadati > Pseudomonadota > Gammaproteobacteria > Vibrionales > Vibrionaceae > Vibrio > Vibrio chagasii. Next base: position 1,617,841 of record CP090852.1, read on the forward strand.
GGCTGACTCTGAACCTTGCCCACAGGTATTGGGTATTCTTGAAAACCTCGACATGATGTTGACCGAAGAAGATGACCAGCAAGTACCAGAAGACATCACCATGAATCCGGTGAACTACCCGTCTAACCGTAGTGCACGATTACAAAACTTGGTGCGTGGCGATGAAGGGTTTTTACTTGCACTGAGTTACTCGACTCAGCGTGGCTATGGTCGTAATCACCCATTCGCGGGCGAGATTCGTACTGGATTTTCAACGCTATCAATTGAACCAGAAGAGCTTGGTTTCAGCATCGACATCGGTGAAATTGAGCTAACAGAGTGTCAGATGATTAATGGCTTTGTTGGTAACAAACAACAGAAAGCTAAATTGACTCGTGGCTATGGCTTAACGTTCGGTGCAACTGAACGTAAAGCGATGTCGATGGCGTTGGTTGATCGTTCTTTGCAAGCTGCTGAGTTTGATGAGCCTGTTGATAGCCCTGCTCAAGACGAAGAGTTTGTGCTTTCTCACTCAGACAATGTTGAAGCTGCTGGTTTTGTGTCCCACCTAAAACTTCCTCACTACGTCGATTTCCAAGCGGAACTGGAGCTGCTTAGAAAAATGCACAAAGAGCACGATGAATTGATGGCTCAGCCAGGTAATGACGAACAAGGTAATGATGTACAAGGAGGTCACTCATGAGCACGGCAACGCTAAATGCACCGGTAGGTAACACCTCACAGGTATTGAACTCTGAGGAGACTGCATCTGACAGCTCAGTAGGAGCGACGGGTTACAACTATGGATACCTTGATGAGCAAACTAAGCGAATGATTCGTCGTGCGCTGCTTAAAGCTGTGTCTATTCCAGGTTACCAAGTTCCATTTGGTGGTCGTGAAATGCCCATGCCTTACGGGTGGGGAACCGGTGGTGTGCAGATCACCGCGGCGATTATTGGCCAACCAGACACGCTAAAAGTGATCGACCAAGGTGCCGACGATACAACTAATGCTGTATCGATTCGTGAGTTCTTCAAGTCTATCGCCAGTGCGAAAACGACTGAGAAAACCACCGAAGCGAGCATCATTCAGACACGACACCGTATCCCAGAAGTCGATCTTCAAGAAGACCAGATCTTAGTGTATCAGGTGCCGATCCCTGAGCCGTTGCGCTTCATTGAGCCACGTGAAACCGAAACTCGCAAAATGCATGCGCTGCAAGAGTACGGAATCATGCATGTAAAACTGTATGAAGATATCGCACGCTTTGGCCATATCTCAACGGCTTACGCTTACCCAGTAAGAGTGAATGATCGTTACATCATGGATCCATCACCAATTCCTAAATTCGACAATCCGAAAATGGACAACATGGCAGCATTGCAACTGTTTGGTGCGGGGCGCGAAAAGCGCATCTACGCGGTTCCTCCTTACACCAAAGTTCAGAGTTTAGATTTTGAAGACCATCCGTTTGAGATTCAGAAGTGGGACGAGCCGTGTGCAATTTGTGGTTCAAAAGATACCTTCCTTGATGAGGTCGTTATGGATGACCAAGGCTCACATATGTTCGTTTGTTCCGATACGGATTACTGCCGCGAACAACAGGAGAACAACGCATGAATGCTTTGATTAAGATGCAACAACAACCGAACCCGTCGGAGCAGCCATTGTTGTCTGTCTCTAATCTGACCAAACTCTACGCACCGGGTAAGGGCTTTCAAAACGTGTCGTTCGACCTCTACCCGGGTGAAGTGTTGGGTATTGTCGGTGAGTCTGGCTCTGGTAAAAGTACCTTGTTGAAGTCACTTTCTGGTCGCCAGACACCAGACAGTGGTGAAGTAATTTACTTACGTGGTGATGCGGATAAGCAAATCTCACAACTGGAAGACTTGTACCAAATGGCGGAAAGCCAACGTCGTCACTTGCTTCGTACGGAGTGGGGCGTGGTGCATCAACACCCAATGGATGGCTTGCGTGGTCGAGTGTCAGCGGGCGGCAACATTGGTGAGCGCCTGATGGCAGTGGGTGAACGTAACTATGGCGAAATTCGTGAGAAATCAGCGAAATGGCTCGGTGATGTCGAGATCCCAACGGATCGAATGGACGACATGCCGACGACTTTTTCTGGTGGTATGCAGCAAAGATTACAGATTGCCCGCAATCTGGTGACTCACCCTAAATTGATCTTCATGGATGAACCTACTGGCGGATTGGATGTGTCTGTTCAAGCCAAGTTGCTTGATCTTCTTCGTCGCCTAGTGACAGAGCTTGAATTAGCTGTGGTGATCGTAACCCACGATCTTGCTGTGGCTCGCTTGCTTGCACATCGACTCATGGTGATGCGTCGCAGTGAGGTCGTAGAAAGTGGCCTTACTGATCAAGTGCTGGACGATCCTCAACACCCATACACACAACTGCTGGTTTCTTCTGTATTGCAGAATTAAGGACGATGACATGAATACCAAACTAACCGTAAATAACGTCAGCAAAACCTTTGTGCTGCACAATCAAAATGGCGTTGAACTGCCTGTACTAACTGGTGCGAACCTTTCTGTAAACAGCGGCGAGTGTGTGGTTCTGCACGGACATTCAGGCTCAGGTAAATCCACACTGCTGCGCGCGCTGTATGCAAACTACTTAGTGGACTCAGGGTCGATCAATGTTGTGCACCAAGGCAACACAATAGACCTTGCTAAAGCAACACCAAGAGAAATTATTAACGTGCGTAAACACACTATAGGTTGGGTTAGTCAGTTCTTGCGTGTGATTCCACGTATCAGTGCGTTAGAAGTAGTGATGCAACCTATGTTGGAAATGGGTGGCTGCGCGCAAGAAGCCGAAGAGCGAGCAAAGCTACTGCTGACTCGCCTAAACGTACCAGAACATTTGTGGCACCTAGCGCCAGCAACTTTTTCTGGTGGTGAACAACAGCGAGTGAACATCGCACGCGGTTTTATTGTTGATTACCCAATCCTACTGCTTGATGAACCCACCGCTTCGCTTGATGCAACCAACAGTGCGGTAGTCGTGAGCTTGATTGAAGAAGCCAAAGCGGGCGGCGCTGCAATCATCGGTATCTTCCATGATGAAGCAACACGAGATTTAGTCGCTGACCGTCTGTATGACGTGAAGCTACAACAAGACATTTCACCAAAACAACTCACTACAGCGTGTGCGTAAAGGGAGCTGACGCAAATGATTATTACCAACGTAAATCTGGTGCTTGAAAATGAAGTGATACGTGGCTCGGTTGAACTGCGAGATGGCGTGATCGCCAATATGTCTGACTCTACAAGCCAACTTCCAGGTGCTTTTGATGGTGAGAATGGCTTCTTGATGCCGGGCTTGATTGAGCTGCATACCGATAATCTCGAGAAGTACTTCACGCCTAGACCAAAGGTGAATTGGCCGCCGCTTTCGGCAATGAGTGCACACGACACTCAGCTGATTGGCTCAGGCATCACCACTGTACTTGATGCGGTTGCTTTGGGTGATTATCGAGATGGACATCGCCAAGAGAACCTCGACCAGTTCATTAATACCGTTGCAGAAAGCCAGAAACGCGGTCTAACTCGTGCTGAGCACCGTATTCACTTGCGCTGTGAAGTACCGCATTCAACTACCGTTGGTTTGTTCGAGCGTTACGTGAATATGCCTGAAGTACAGTTGGTGTCCTTGATGGATCATGCGCCAGGGCAGCGTCAATTTGTAAACCTAGATAAGTACCGTACTTACTATCAAGGTAAATACAACATGACGGATGCTGAGATGGCAGTGTATGAAAAAGACCAAGTGGCTCAGTCACAGCGTTGGTCTAAACAGAACCGTGATGAGATCACCCGTCAGTGCCGTGAGTTGAACATACCAACCGCAAGTCATGATGACGCAACCAGTGCTCATGTAACGGAATCTAAAGAATTGGGCATGGTGATTGCTGAATTCCCTACCACGGTTGAAGCGGCTAAACGTTCTCATGAATTAGGTTTGAAGGTGATGATGGGGGCGCCAAACGTGATTCGTGGCGGTTCGCACTCAGGCAATGTCGCTGCGCATGAATTGGCGTCTTTGGGCGTGTTGGACATTTTGTCTTCTGATTACTATCCAGTGAGCTTGTTAGATGCGGTGTTTACGCTGGTTAACGATGAACGTAACAACCTTGATGTGGCGCAAGCGGTGCGACTGGCGACGCTGAACCCAGCACAAGCACTTGGTTTATATGACCGTGGTGTGATTGCAGAAGGTAAACGTGCGGATTTGGTGCTCGCGCATCGTGTTGATGGTCATCAACTGGTTTCTCGTGTGTGGCGCGAAGGCAAGAAGGTATTCTAATCCATGTCTAAAGGTTACTCATTTGATGTGAATGGGGTGGTGAACGCTGCCCCTAAAGCCGACAAACCGGGTCAGCTTTATTACGTAATTGGTCCTTCTGGTGCTGGCAAAGATTCGATTATCTCAGCGCTGCGTGAGCAGTTCGTTAAAGATTTAGTGGTTGCCCATCGCTACATCACTCGTGCAGCTGATGCTGGTGGCGAAAATCATGTAGAGCTCAGTGATGACGAATTCTTTATTCGCTACTCGCGCAATATGTTTGCGATGAGTTGGCAGGCTCACGGTATGAGCTATGGCATTGGGCAAGAAGTTCACCAATGGATGGACGCAGGGTTGAGTGTTGTGGTCAATGGGTCGCGTGCGTATTTAGATGCAGCCAGAGACTTGTTTGGCGAGCGGTTAGTACCCGTTGTCGTGAGCGTTAAGCCTGAGGTGTTAGAAACACGGTTACGAGCTCGTGGCCGTGAAAGCGATGCTGAGATAGCCCTCCGACTGCAGCGTGCTGCGGACTATTGTTTAGACTCACTATCCACTCTTAATAACACATTGTGTATTGATAACAGTGGCACGCTTGAACAGAGCATTACGCAGTTTGCACGATTAAAAGAGCAAGCTGAAAGGCTCGCAGAACCAGCAGGTGGTGTCGCATGAAGTTGACCATGTTAGGCACCGCCAACAGCGCGATGGTGCCAGTTTACGGTTGTAATTGTTCAGTGTGTATTTCTGCTCTTGAGGACTCGAGCTTAAGGCGAGAAAAGTCATCAGCGTTTCTTGAGCATAATGGCAAGCTTCTGCTGTTGGATGCCAATGCACCTGATTTGATGCGCCGTTTCCCAGCTGGTTCAATTGACAAGATCCTACTGACTCATTATCACATGGATCATGTGCAGGGTTTGTTTGATCTCCGATGGGGATCTGGCGATAAGATCTCGGTAATTTCTCCTGATGATCTGCTTGGTTGTGATGATCTCTATAAACACCCAGGTATCCTAGATTTTTCAATGCGCGCTCAAGCGTTTAAGTCGTTTGATTGGCAGGGAATAACCGTAACGCCATTGCCACTCAATCACTCTAAACTTTGCCTTGGTTATTGCTTTGAATTTGACGGGAAGCGCCTAGCTTATCTAACCGACACGGTGGGGCTACCAAAGCAAACCGAGCGTTGGTTGAAAGAGTTTCCTGTCGATTGGTTGATCACCGATTGTAACTCCCCGCCAATTGAAGACCCTCAAGTTCGATCGAACTTAAATCATAATGACTTTCACCACATATTAGGTATTGATGAAGCCTGTCGTCCGAATAATCTTGGTTTGATCCATGTCAGTCACCATATGCTCGGCTGGGCTGCACAACATCCTCACGCCTTTTCACAATGTTTACGTATTCTCAACGATGGCGAGGAGATAACCCTATGAGCCAACCGCTTTCCCCTACCTTAAACAGTGAACCTAGTGTTGCTGAGAGCAGTAAGTTACACAGCGTTGAACTTGGGCGTTGGACTGAAATCGCTGACCGTTGCGTGTTAAATAACGTGTTGGTTGGAGATTACAGTTATATCCAAAACGACTGTAATCTGATGTTTACCGAGATTGGTAAGTTCACATCAATTGCAGCGTCGGTTCGCCTGAATCCGAGCAATCATCCATGGTGGCGTCCAACGCTGCATCATTTCACTTATCGTCCGGGCAAGTATCAGCTAGGTGAAGATCCTTCATCGCTGGACGATGAGGTGTTTTCATGGCGTGAAGAAGACAAAGTGCATGTTGGACACGATGTGTGGATCGGCCACGGAGTGATTGTGCTGCCGGGTATCACGGTTGGCAATGGCTCGATCGTTGGTGCTGGTAGTGTGGTGACGAAAGACGTGCCGCCATATTCGATTGTGGTTGGTAACCCAGCCAAGGTGCTTCGCCCTCGCTTTGATGATCCTAGTTATGCCGAGAGATTAGAAAGCCTTGAGTGGTGGCATTGGGATGATGAAAAGCTCGCTGAAGCCTTGCCACTATTTCAGAAAGATTGTGGTGAGTTCTTGAGTCACTTTGAGCAAGCTTAAACTCGATATTCCTTAAATCTGAAGACGAAAAAGCAGCCTAAGTGGCTGCTTTTTTGCATTAAATATAAGCTAAAAGCTTGCTCGCGGGTTAGCTGGCAAGTTTAGCTTCAACTTGCCCTAAAGCACGTTGGTACATGAACCATGCGCAGGTTCCAGCAAACACATTACCGACCATGGCACCCCAGAACAGGCCTTCAATTCCAGCCAGGTGAGAGCCAATCCATAAACAAGGCAAGAAGAAAGCGAACAGACGCAATGCTGAAATGGTTAATGCGGTGTAAGACTTACCTAAGGCGTTCGAAACTGACACCATCAGCATGCAGATTCCCAGAGGGCCGAGGCTCAGTGGCACAATCATGAGGTGATAGTTTAGGATTGTGGTCACTTCACTGTCGCTCGTCATTAATCCTGCTAATCCACTTGAGAATACCCACGTAACAAGCGCAATAACGACTTGAAAACCAAGTACAAAGGTTGCTGCAATCTTAATTAAGCTGCGAATATCTGTCAGGTTTTTTTCTCCCAACATCCGACCAACCATTGGCGGCATCGACATGGTCAATGCAAGCACCGCAACAATCGAGAAAAACTCAAAACGAGAACCCAGCGCCCAAGCCGCAACGGCAGCCGTACCGTAGCCTGCCAGTAGCTTAGTTGCCAACATAGAAGACACTGGTGGTAGCAATTGACTTACCATCGCAGGCCCCATGATGTTGCCAATCGAGCGAACACTCCTGCCGATGTCAAGATCGTGCCAGTCGAACGTCATCCAATGTTTCTTGGTTACTTTGGGCGCCACGATAAAGATGCCTGCTCCGAACGCCAAAATCGTCGCAATCGCTGCACCGTTGATGCCCATGTCGAGCGTAAAGATGAAGATTGGGTCCAGTATAAGGTTGATGATGCTGGTTGCGATCATCATTGAGCCGGGCAGCATAGTATTACCGTTGGCACGACACACACTGTAGTAAAAGTAGAGTAGTGCACCTGTCCAAGAGCTGACTAACCAATAGATCCAGTAAGAATCAATGATCGGCAATACGCTTGCTGGTGCGTCGAGCAGTTCTAAAATAGGGCCGCGAAGTAGATAAATGATGACTGAAAAAAGTGCGACACTCACACTTCCCATTGCGATCACAAGCCCACCTAGCTGCTTAGCGTAGCGCATTTCGTTAGCACCAATTGCACGCGCAATGACTGCTGTGGTCGCGATGCCTAATCCAACTTGAATTCCTATGATGATCATCTGAATAGGTAGTGTGAAACCTTGAACAGCGAGCGGTAGTACGCCTAGCTGGCCAATGAAGGCACTGTCTACAAGTTGGAAGCTCATGAGAGAAAGCACCCCAAACAGCATTGGCCAGGTCATGGTATAGAGTTGTCGGCCAAGCGAAGGTGAAGGAGTTGCGGTAGTAGAATTCATATTACTCTTTTTGGTCTTGAAGATAGACTCACAGCGGTAACGTCGAGCTGTGAAGAATTGTGTAAAGGATAACGTAAGGCCAGCACGATACCAATCATTGTTACCGGATCTCGTTATATTCCTTAACCCTGCAGTTGATAGAATTGGCGCATTTTGTTCTGTGACTTTATGGAACTACCTCTCAAACCTTATTTATTTTATAGGGTTATCCTTGATGGCTAATGTAATTATCAAATCCATAAACTAATATCGTTATAGGAAAACGGATAGTGTATCCGACAGTACAGAATGAACTGCATATTGGAGAGGGAACTAAGATATGCCGACCACAGAAGAAATTCAGATTAGCCAAGAGCAAGTTAGGAAGAATAAGGCTAAGGTGCTCGCCAAGATAAACCAGCAAGGCATTATGTCTCAGGGCTTTCGATTGGTTAACGTTAAAGACTACCAACAGAAGCTACAAGCACTGAAGCAGAAAGTGGAAAACTTCGATTACCTGAATGAAGCGAATAAAAAGCAAGATCAGGTGATTCTCGACATCATGACGCAGAAAGAGAAGATCCATGACTATCTGGATGAAACATCAAGCCAGAAGCTAGCAAATGGTAACCTTGATTTTGGTTCTCGAAATCAAGTTGCCAACGCAACGCTCAAGAAGAAACAACTCTTCATGATGTTTATGGAAACCGTTGAAGCGCAAGAGGCCCTTAGAGAGTTCTCAGTGAAAGTAGCTTCAGTATGTAATGGCACCCTCAAGCAACCTCCCGGAGCTTACTTAGGTGTAAAAGACTTCCACGGTGCGTTAGACAAGATCACTAACCGTAAACGTCATTACGACATCGGTGATCTTAAAGATGCGGCACGAATGACGATCGTTTTTGAAAATATGGACGATATGATCGTTGCCAAGGCAATGATCATTCTTACCAAAGAATTTGTGGAACTGAAGCACCACCAATCTGCAATGAAAGATCGCTACGGCACAAGCCAAGGTGACAACGCTAAGTTTAACTGCGGTGCAACCGATGCCGGCTACAAGGACATTAAGTTCTTTTTAAAGATGGCGAATGGACATATTGGTGAACTACAGCTTAATACTCGGAACATGATGGTAGCGAAGAAAAATGGTCATATCATTTACGATATTCTTCGTGATGGCGGTAATCTAGATAAGGCATTTACTATTACTAATAGCGAAGTGCTCGCCAAAATAAACCGTAATATGAGTGAAAAATGGTTTAATTTCATGAAGACGCGAGTACCGAAAGCGAGAGATGATTTGATCGCCGTGCAGGAACTTGTCGATCGCTTGAGAGCGAATCTTGGAAGAGGGCAAAACTCACTCCAAGTGAGCATGGAAGAGATAACTATATTGTCTCGTGTCAGCCTGTATATCTACGAGCAGGGTGACAATGCCAGAGCCTTATTAGAATAGTTAAAAAAAGCCAGTCGTAATGACTGGCTTTATTCGTATTTCGATTAGTGACGATTACTTGCTAGCAACGTTGCCTAGCTTCAACCACGTATCGATAACCGTATCTGGGTTTAGGGATACAGAGCTGATGCCTTGTTCCATTAACCATTCTGCTAGATCATCATGGTCAGATGGGCCTTGACCACAAATACCTACGTACTTACCGGCTTTAGTTGCTGCATCGATTGCCATTTTCAGCATCGCTTTCACAGCTGGGTTACGCTCATCGAATAGGTGAGCAACATCACCAGAGTCACGGTCTAGACCAAGCGTTAGCTGAGTCATATCGTTTGAGCCGATAGAGAATCCATCGAAGTACTTCAAGAACTCTTCAGCCAAAATCGCATTCGACGGTAGCTCACACATCATGATGACTTTCAGACCTTGGTCGCCACGGCGAAGGTCGAATTTAGCCAGAATGTCGATAACCGAAGCTGCTTCACTTGGCGTACGAACGAACGGGATCATGATTTCAACGTTCTTAAGACCCATTTCGTTGCGAACACGTTTGATCGCTTGAGTCTCTAGCTCGAAACAGTCTTCGAATACTGGCGAGATGTAACGAGATGCACCACGGAAGCCCAGCATTGGGTTCTCTTCATGTGGTTCGAACTCTTTACCGCCAACTAGGTTGCTGTATTCGTTCGACTTGAAGTCAGACATACGTACGATCACACGCTTAGGCCAGAATGCAGAAGCGATGGTCGCGATGCCCTCTGTTAGTTTGCCTACGTAGAAATCGATAGGATCTTTGTAACCACGAATACGCTGTGTAATTTCAGCTTTAAGCTCATCAGACTGAGCGTCAAAGTTAAGCAGTGCTTTAGGGTGAATACCAATCATCTTATTGATGATGAACTCGAGACGAGCTAGACCAACACCTTCGTTTGGAATCTGCGCGAAATCGAAAGCACGATCCGGGTTACCCACGTTCATCATCACTTTAGTTGGTAGCAATGGTAGCTCATCAACCTCAGAACGTTTGATTTCGAACTCTAGTTCACCTTGGTAGACATAACCGGTTTCACCTTCAGAACACGACACTGTCACGGTCGCGCCGTCTTCAAGGTTGCTTGTTGCACTGCCACAACCAACGATTGCTGGAATACCTAGCTCACGAGCGATGATTGCAGCGTGACAAGTACGGCCGCCACGGTTGGTAACAATCGCAGAGGCTTTTTTCATAACAGGTTCCCAATCTGGGTCTGTCATGTCTGTTACCAGCACATCGCCTTCTTGAACCAGTGACATTTGGTCTAGAGAGTCAACTAAACGAACTGGACCAGAGCCGATGCGTTGACCGATAGCACGGCCTTCAACGAGTACATCTGCCTTGTTATTTAGCTCGTAACGCTCGATAACGTTTTGGTCGCTTTGAGAACATACCGTCTCTGGGCGAGCTTGAACGATGTAAAGCTTGCCATCGATGCCATCTTTCGCCCACTCAATGTCCATCGGACGTTGGTAGTGCTTCTCAATGATCATCGCTTGTTTTGCTAGCTCTTTGATCTCTTCGTCGTTCAGTGAGAACTGGTTACGCTCTTGCTCATCTGTATCAATGATGTCGACTTGCTTACCGATCTCTTGGTTGGTTGAGTAGATCATCTTGATCAATTTAGAACCAAATGTCTTTTTCACGATAGGCTGGTGGCCTGCTTCTAACATTGGCTTGTGCACGTAGAACTCATCTGGGTTCACAGCACCTTGAACCACCATTTCACCTAGGCCCCAAGAAGAGGTGATGAATACGACTTGGTCAAAGCCTGACTCTGTATCAAGAGTGAACATTACACCTGAAGACGCTTTATCTGAACGAACCATGCGTTGGATACCCGCAGACAATGAAATGCCGCGGTGGTCAAAGCCTTGGTGTACACGGTAAGAGATTGCGCGGTCGTTAAACAGTGACGCATAAACGTGCTTAGTCGCCTCAAGTACCGCATCGATACCTTTCACGTTAAGGAAGGTTTCTTGCTGGCCTGCGAAAGAAGCATCTGGAAGGTCTTCTGCAGTTGCAGATGAACGTACAGCTACAGACAATTCTTCGTTGTCTTCGATTAGCTCACGGTAGTTATCACGGATGTCTTGCTCTAGTGATTCTGGGAAAGGGGCATCTAGAACCCATTGTCGAATCGTTGCACCTGTCTTACGCAGAGCTTCAACGTCTTCAACATCAAGTTCGTCAAGTAATTGGTGAATGCGCTCATCAAGACCTTTGTAGTCAAGAAAGTCGTTAAACGCATGAGAGGTGGTAGCAAAACCATTTGGTACAGAAACACCAGCATTGGATAGGTTAGAAACCATCTCGCCCAGTGAGGCGTTCTTACCGCCGACTTTGTCGACATCTTCCATGGATAGGCCATTGAACCATAGGGTATTATTTTGCATTTATTTCTCCAGAAACATAGCAAGCATTGTAGGGATTTAAAGGCAAACGATTACGTGTCAGTTTAAAAAAATGTAAATTATTTTTAAAAGCTGTGGGGGACGTAATAGTCAGCAGGGTTTTGTTATATATATTATGGTTACCATCCTACTCAAAATAATTTTAAACATTAAATAAAAAATGCAAATTGATATTCAAAGTCGTGATGTATTCTATGTTTCTGATGGAACGGCCATAACATGTGAGACTTTAGGGCATGTTGTTCTAGGTCAATTTCCCTTCAAAGCTAATGAGAAAACTTTTCCGTTTGTTGAAAGTGAGGACAAACTTTCTGATTTATTGAAAGAGATCGACACTTCGTATCGTGAGAGTGGTCAGCAACCTTTAGTGTTCTTTTCGATTGTGATTCCTGAAATCAAAGCGAAGTTGCTTGAAGCGCCAGCTCATTGCTATGACGTGTTGGAAAGTATTGTTCAGAAGGTACAAGATGACATCCATATGGCACCGACACCTAAGCTGCAACGCTCACGCAGTGTAAACAAGGACTCGGTGAAGTATTTCGACCGTATTGCCGCAATAGAGTACACGCTTGCGCACGATGATGGCATTACGCTTAAAGGTTTAGAGGAAGCCGACATCATCTTACTGGGGGTGTCTCGAAGTGGTAAAACCCCAACCAGTTTGTACATGGCGATGCAGTTTGGTCTACGCGTAGCAAACTATCCATTTATCCATGATGATTTAGCGCGATTAAAGCTGTTGCCTGAGTTTGAGATATACCGACATAAGTTGTTTGGTTTAACCATTGATGCAGAAAGGCTGACTGAAATCCGCGAGAACCGTTTAGCGGGCAGTGAGTACGCGAGTGACTCACAGTGTTTGTATGAGCTGCAAACCGTAGAGGCGATGTTCCGTAGAGAGGCAGTGCCGTACATCAATACCTCATCGTTATCAGTAGAAGAAATTTCTACACGCATCCTAGAACGAACAGGCTTGAGACGCAGGTTACTTTGATTCTAAACGCTGAGAAGTGCTCGTTGTTGGTTTTATAGCTTATTACCAACAACGAGCCTTGTTGCTTGGCGAGTATTACCTCATAACAAAGTTTTCATTGTGCCAATGACTAGGCTTTAATCCTTTACTGACCAATTGTTCTTTCAATGAGTTGAGCATTGGAGTCGGCCCACACCCGAACACTTGGTACATAGATAGTGGCAAAGATAGCTTCTCGCTAATACCATCAGCAGATAGGCGATCCTGTTCATTGTCTTGTACGTGCAATTGAATGTTCTTACTACCAATTAGTTCAGTTACCTTTTGAACCATAAGGCGATAAAACTTTCCGCGGCCAACAAAAAATAAGTGAACCTCTTGCTCAGGGCTGGCCGTTGCCTTTATCCAAGAAATAAAAGGTGTGATGCCTATTCCTCCAGCCAACCATACTTGTGGCTGACTTGGCTTCTTTTTGCGTATGAGTTGCCCATAACCACCATCAACCGTGACCTTCTGGCCTATGACCAGTTGTGTTTGTAGGGCTTGAGTATGCTTGCCTAAATTTCGAATAATAAAGCTCAGCTGCTGCTCACACGGGTGAGACGTAATCGTAAAAGGGTGGAAGTGAGATACTTTATCTAAGTTGAAATCCAGATAAGCAAACTGTCCTACTTGGTAATCAATGCTTTTGGACTCAGCTTCAAGGGTAACCTCTACAGCGTTGTCTATCGCTTTAATATCGCTGACTGCGTAGGAGCAGAAACTTCGTTTCTTAAAGATGGCTTTGTAAACCCAACTTACAATCCCGATAGTGGAAACGAACAGCAGAGTGATACCCGTTACGCTGGTCAGGCTAAATGGCACATCTGAAAAGAATGTATGATAAACCGAGATGATGAAAATTGGCCCCATTAGCATATGTGTGTAATACCAAATTCGGTAAGGGATCTGGCGGATCATGCTAATACCGCCTAATAAGATCAGGCCATACATAGCCCATTGCCCAACTTCCTCTCCAAAATCAGCAAAGGTTGGATCAATACCATTACCAGCAGGGCCAGGAACCAATAACCAGTGGAAGCTAGCACCAAGCACACCTGAAATACCTAACCATTTGTGCCAAACATAAGCCTTATCTATCCCACCAATTAGACGATCTAGCCATTTAGTACGGCAGCTAATGAGCATTGCCGCAGCCATACTGAGCATGGAGATGGCGGCAAAAAATGCTGGGACTTTTCGAGCCAACCCGAGATTGACAGGCAATATAAACCAGACAGACAGTGATACAAATAAGGTTAGCAGTGTGGTTTTAAAAGTATTCATACAGGACTCTAGCAATACAGGAATATCTATATCGTACGAGTGTCAGTATGAATGAAGTGTGAATGGTATTGTTGGAATTGATTAAGATAGGAAATAGAACGGTATAGAAGCTAAAAGCTGAACACAGCCTTTAGCTTCTTTAAGGAAAAGCGCGCTAGCGAAGCAGAGACAGCTTTAGCGTTTCGCTTTGCTTCTCTAACCAACGCTCTAGCGCTGGTGGCCATGTAATGCTTGGCTCAACGCAGAAGCCACGTAGCATAGAGAAGTAAACGGCTTGGTCGATAAGAGGCAGCGAAGACTCACCGTTTTCTAAGTTCAGTAGTAGCTCTGCATCTTTCAGAAGCGGGTTAATCTGTTCAACAAACTGTGGTGTTTGCTCAATCAGCTTGTCGAAGTTGAGTTCTTCGGTTTCTTTGGCTGCGCGCCATGCTTCTTTGCTTGCTGGTGATTGATACTCGGCAAGGTCCAATTTCCACCAACGTGGTAGACCAATGCGCTGGCTTAGCGGGAATGCGCGAGTTTGGAACAGGGTTACTTGCTCTGATGGCTCACGCTGCTCGTCGCTTGATTTTAGGTCCATGAAGTACGCAATGATATCTAGGCTTTCCGCCATGATAGAACCATCGTCTTTTTGTAATACAGGTACCATCTTTTTACCGATTAAATCGATAAGGGTTTGGGCATCATCATAATCCACAGAAACAAGTTCGATGTTTAAGCCTAGAGATTGAGCAATGTAGGCGACTCGTGCACAGAAAGGGCAGTGGTCGTAAATATAAAGCTTCATAGCTTCCCTCAGTTCATGGTCATTGTAAGCATAAGATGATGCTAATGTACCAGAAACTTCTGTAAACACTAAACATCAATAAAGAGTGCGTATTCACAGGCAATAAGTGCTTGGTGTCGTTACGCTTTGATTCATTCTATTGTCTGCCGGATTTGACTTTGCTGCAATGACTAAACCTGTGGAGAGCTTGGCGGGGAGTAGCAGATACAAAAAAGGCCCTGGCTGTTCACTCTAATGCAGAAGAGTAAAGCAGCCAAGGCCTCAATTTTGTTACCTTTAGCAGAGTGACTACTAAAAGAGCAGAGCGGTTAGACTATGCTTTTTTAAGATCTTGCATTGGGTAAGTAAGCGGCATTGCGCCTTCTACTGTTGTAACGTGAACGTAGTAACCACCAGCACTTAGACCAGTTACTACCATTTCACCAAGTTCAACACCTTTTGTTGCTACAACGCGATCATCAACTGAAAACACTTTACACACCTTCAATAAATTAAATAAATACGATAGATATCGAACGCGGATTTAATCAGATAGCCCTCTGATCAACTAATCCGGTTATTTGTCGTAAGGATTAAATTTAGTTATGTATAAACTGATATGTGATTAAAATCAGTGTGTTAGCTTAATGAGCTGTATTATTTATCTGCAGGATAAACGACACCAACCTGTTGACGCATCTTAGTAATTAGCTTGGCAACGGTTAATGCGCGCTGTTTTGCATCGGTTTGTGTGGTGTGATCGCCACCAATGCAATCAGCAAAGGCTTGCGCTTCGTAACTCATTGAGTTTTCGCTTTGCACTTGAGTGAGATTTTCAATGCTGCCATCACGGTAGCGGATCTTAACGTCGGTGCATTCTGCGATGTGATCAATGATGATCGCACCTTGCTCCCCTTGGATCTCACTCGATGCGTAAGAGTCACTGACCTTAGAGTGTGCAAGGGTCACGTCAAACTCGGGGTATTGGAAGATGGCACAGCCATGCGCATCAACGCCAGACTCCAGTAACTTTGCAGAGGCCTGCGCGTTTTCAGGTTCACCAAATAGCGCTACCGTTGCTGCAACGCAATAAAAGCCGATGTCGACCAATGAGCCATTTGAGAAAGCCGGGTTGAAAGTGTTTGGGTTTTCACCATTTAAGTACTTCTGATAACGCGATGAATATTGGCAGTAGTTGATGTGCGCTTTATGTACCTTGCCGATTTTCTCTAGCCCAAGTTGGACTTGTTTAAAGTTAGGCAGGAATTGAGATTTGTACGCTTCAAACAGTACCACACCGTTTTTCTCTGCAACTTCAAACATGCGTGTTGCTTCAACGATATTCGATGCAACAGGCTTCTCACAGATGACGTGCTTACCATGTTCCATCATCAGAATCGACTGCTCACAGTGCAGCGAATTAGGGGAGGCGATGTACACCGCTTCAACCGTACTGTCGTTGGCTAACGCGTCGAGTGAGTCATATGTGGTTTCAACAGCGAATTCTTGTGCGAACTGTGCCGCGCTGTCTAGGTTACGTGAATAAACTGCAGTCAACTGCATTGATTGCGATTCATGTGCAGCTTGAACGAATTTTTGTGTAATCCAATTGGTTCCAATTACAGCGAACTTAATCATAGTGGTATCCGATACTTAGGGTCTGCGAAGATAGTAGCACTCAAAGGTAGGTGTTGTGTTCGAGATTTGCGGAACAATTTCCTTAAACTTAGTGCCTAATATTAAAGGTAATCTTCTGTCGAAGGGCTGAGTAGCCCAGTGGGACGGTGCACATCTAAGGCATTTTTGCTAAGGTGTTATTGAATTCAAACTAGGTGATGATATGCAAATTCGGACTGCGAAGGTAACTGACATTAACGCGATTTTAGCGCTCTCTGATCAGATCAATCGTCAACATCATCTTGGTGCGCCTATGGTTTTTGCGTCGCCATCACAGAGCAATGCAGACAGTGAGGAGTACTGGCTGGGCTTAATGATTGACCCGGCTGGGGCCTTCTTTGTTGCTGTTGAACAGGATGAAGTGATTGGCTTTCTTGCGGGGAAGGTGACGCAGAATAAAGGGGTGAGCTTTATCCAGTCACACAAGGTAGCAAGAGTGAACACTATTGTGGTGAATGACCAAATTCAGAGTAAAGGCGTGGGTCGAGCACTGATGAAGTCATTCAATCAGTGGGCGCAAGCTCAGGGAGCGATAGAGTTAAGATTAGAGGTGATGGAGTTTAATCAACAAGCTCAGAGCTTTTATGAGTCGCTAGGAATGGAGACTCAGTCTCGAATCATGTCGATGCGTTTTGAGGAGATATAAGGGTGCGTCCGTTTTTACCGTTATCACTGTGCTTATTGTTGATGAGCCCGCTCGCACACGCCGAGAAGGTCGTTGTTGAGAAAATAGTGTCTGACGCTACCGCTATTGAAACCATTGTCTTTGAGTCAGCACCAGCTCATTCACAACGCATCTCTACTTCCTCTCCTGACTCTGCTAGCACTTCAAAATCAAAGCATGTGATTGATGTGGATGAGGCACTGGGTGATGGCCAACCCACTCAAATTGCTCAGCTGGCACAAGGCTCATCGCAACGCTCACCTAAAGCTTCTGCCCAAGCTTCATTATTAGAACCCTACATGGCGCCAGACTCTTTTTCTGAAATCGATCCTCTGTTGCAAGTCGTGACCTTAGTGAAAGTCGATAAATCGAAACGCAGAATGTACTTACTTAAAGGGGATGAGGTGGTACAAGAGTTTCGTATCGCTTTGGGCAAGGAACCGAAAGGGCATAAACGCTTTGAAGGGGATAACCGAACGCCAGAAGGGGAGTATACGCTCGACTATATCATGGAGCGCTCTGAGTTTTACCGTTCGGTGCACATCAACTATCCGCGCTCTTCTGATAGACAGTGGGCTGAAGAGAATGATGTTGACCCAGGTGGTAACATCAAAATTCATGGTATTAAAAACGGTGAGCGTCGTTCGCCAGGTTTTATCCAAAGTTTCGATTGGACAGATGGCTGTATCGCATTGACTAACCAAGATATGGATGAGTTTATTCAACTGGTTAAAATGGGCACCCCGATTCACATCGAATGGTAGGCTTTGGTACCCATTTTCCTTTCAGAAATTCGACAGCTCGTTACAACAGAACTCGACCTGCACTGAAAAACGCAATTACGATAAGCAGTCCGATAGTGACAGGCTTAAATTTCTCGCCACCAAACCTTTCGAACAGTTTTGAACCCACATAGCCACCAAACATACTGCTCGGTAACAGTGCCAGTGTAAGCCATACCACATCACGGTCGACGAGCCCAGCAATGGATGCAGAAACAAAGGCACTCGAATCAGCCAATACAAAGAACGCAATCAATCCAGCTCTGGCGATATGCGGAGCCACAGGGCTCGCCAATGCGTGGGTGCCAATAGGTGGGCCAGACATAGAGGCCGCACCATTCATTATTCCAGCAAGACTTCCTAGGATATAGGGAGCAAATCTCGGTTCACTTTTATATTGAAAGCCTCGGTAGATCATAAGTGCAGACGCGAAGATAAAGGCGCTGATGATCAAGATAATGGTGTCTTGGCTAACTGATTTGAGTAAAAGCAGGCCAACAGGTGTGAACACAAGGCAAGGGATAAATACCTTGGCTACCCAGCGCCAATTGACATGTTTTTTGACCTTAGGCAGTAATTGAACGTTACCAAGTAGGTCGATAAGCATGAACACAGGGACAAGCTCTATAACCGGTACGAACAACGCACTTAAAGGCAATGCGACTAAGGTGAACCCGAAGCCTGAGAAGCCACGAACGATCGCGGCAAAAATGAAGATTGCACCCAAAATTGGGAAAGTTGGACTAAAGATGAGATCCATAAATTAAGTAACCAATAAAGCTGCCTAAATAGTGCGAGCTAATGAAACCAAGTGAGCAGCGGAATGTACTCCTACTCACTTGTGTTTGCTACTTAATTTTGAGGTTTATCGAGGTAAATTTTAACGCTTTAAACGTTTACTATTTTGGTATTTACCCGGTCAATTCTTTGCGCTAAATTTATCTGGGAAATCAGTGAATATTGCATCGACGGTGGATAGAAATTTGAACTTAGACGGATCATTGACGGTGTAGCACCATGTTTGAACCTTTGCTTCAGCAAGCGTATCAAGATCATCCTGATTAACGTTTTCGTAATTCATATGACAACTGAACGCTTTCACCTGATCAATAAGCAGAAGATCGTCTTGAGAGAGCTGTTCTGTGATTACACCAACTCGGTATCTTGGTAAGTGATGAGCTATTTCTGCGACAACCTCATGGCTGAAACTTGAAAGCAGCACTCTGTCGGTGTCTATGTTTGAGCGGATCAGCTCGCTGTGTAGAAGATCAACGACATGAGGCGCTTGGTGTCGGCTATCGACTTTTATCTCTAGGTTAACGCTGAGGTTATGTTCTTCAACAAGTTCAAGTAACTCGCTAAGTGTGAGTATTCTTTCTCCTTCGAACTGTTCTGACTTCCAACTACCAAAATCGAGCTGACGTAGTTCTGCCAAGGTGTGTTCATCAACACGGCCCTTACCATCGCTACAGCGTTCGAGAGTGTGGTCGTGACAAACCACAAGCTCATCATCCTGAGTCTGTTGAATGTCAACTTCAATCCATTTCAAGCCAAGCTTAGCGGCTTGTTCAATACTTGCTTTAGTGTTTTCTGGGTGAGTACCCGCTACACCACGGTGACCTACGATGATAGACGACATAATTAATCCTTCTTGAATGCGCATCGTAAATATTTATTAAATATCAGTTTTCCCGAATACGCCAGAGTAATTGTTGGGCAAGAGTCTCTACACAGGATTCGGCTCATAAAAGTAATATTTTCCTCTTGGTACTTTCTTAGCAGTACTAAAAGGAAAAGCCTCTCGAGTGGAGAGGCTTTGGATGAGATTAGGCTTTGACTCGACCTTTGCCTTAGTGAGCGATATCGAGTTTGTTGTCTTTCACGCCGTTGATACGGAACCAACCTGCGATACTGAATCGCTCTGTGTTGGTTGGCAGAACTTCGTGTGGGAACTGCTCAGATAAGAACACAAACAGACGACCTGACTTTGGCGGAATGGTGGCGATGTGATTGTCTTGTAAGTCGTAAACCACAAGCTCACCAGCGTCATCTTCACTCCACTCGTCATTCATGTAGAACACAGTAGTCAGACGGCGGTTTTCGTTGCCTTTAAAGCAGTCTAAGTGCTTTTGATAAAAGTCGCCTTTTTCGTATTTAGCAAAGTGCGCTTCATACTCGAACAAGCCCAAAAAGAACGCTTGGTTTGCCGCTAAACGAATCTGCTCCATTTTGTCTAGGAACTGAGATGCAGGCTCACCCATGTCACGGTGTACCCATTGAATCTTATCACTACGAATACTTGATTCTCGTGTTACTTCATCGTTACGGCCAATCCTAGCCTTTTTCCAGTTCTCTGGAATGCAATCCCTCAATGCCACCACTTCTTCATGAGTTAAGAAGTCATCCCAAACAAAGTAACCTTGGGTAGAAAGAGCATCGATTAGTTGGTTCATGTATAGCACTCAGACAATAAATTAGAGGCGCATATATAGTCCTAATAACTTAGGTCAACAAATCACGTATTTTGTCGTGACGATAAAAGTGCAGCAGATGCTTAAACCAGAGGGTGATAAATCTAGTTGGAAGCCTCAGAGCAAACCATGTAGCGCCAGCGCTGAGGCCTTGATTGTGGAAAATTACGAGATTGAAGGCGAGTTAATTTACTGTCGATGCGAGCGCTTCACTGATTTGTTTAGCGGCTTCTCGAGCGTGTTTTTGCACACCGACAATGGTCGCGGAAGCGTAGCCCGACCATTCACCATAGCCCATAAACCACAGCCCTTGATGTTGGTTAGAGCGAGTACCGTCAGTTATCTTGCTAAGATCGGCGTCTAAATCTAACCCTTGTAAGTGATCAAGTTTGGTTTTAAAGCCGGTGCACCAAATGATCGCGTCGATCTGGATGGTTTTGTTTTTAGTGATGATGCTGTCTTCGGTAAAGCGAACAATGTCTTCTTCTTTGACTAACACGCCTCGTTCTCGGGCCTCTTTCACGCTTTGTGTCATTACAATCTTGGAAAAGTCGTCGGTATTCTCAAGAGTCTCGCCTTTCAAAGACGCATAGTAGCGTTTGGTGGAGAGGTCGAAGAGGTATCGGCCATCTAAATCGTCATCAAGATATTGCAGTGGGCGATTGGTAAACCAGTGCGTGTTGGCGACTTCTGATACTTCCGCAAGGATCTGAGAGCCTGAGTTACCGCTTCCTACTACTGCGACATTCTTTTTCTCAAATGGCTTGTTATCTTGATATTCACTGGAGTGAATTTGCTTACCTTTGAACTGTTCAATGCCTTCAAAGTAGGGAATAGAAGCGCCAGAAAAGTTACCCGTTGCTGAAACCAAAGCATGTGATTGATAAACGCCAGTATCGGTAGTGATGTAAAACAGTCCCTCTTTCTTTTCTACATTTTTCACCTGAACAGGACGTTCGATTCTAAAGTCATAATGCTCTTCATAACGGCTTAGATAACTGATGATCTCGTTGCGGCTTGGGTATTCGAGCTCCGTCTTCGGCATCATTAAACCAGATAGTGAGCTGTACTCTTTTGGTGAGAATAACATCAAGCTATCCCACCCCTTTGTCCAAGCGCCACCGGGTGTTGGATTCGCATCAAGAATGAGTGGATTGAGCCCATTTCTTTTAAGGTAGTAGGCTGTAGATAGACCTGCTTGGCCTGCACCGATAATAATGATTTGCTCAACCATGTTGCACCTTTGATTCTTTAATTTGTAGCGTGATTCGTTTATCTATTTGTTTCTTTGGTCTTTGATATTAGCGAAAGCACACTCAATCGAGTGTGCTTTTTAGGTTTAGAAGATGAATTGGTACAAGAAACCAGCACCAATTGCCATGCTCAAGATTACAAACAAGAACGCTGCAATCATTTTGTTTTTGAAGATAGATTTAAGCAAAATCACTTCTGTTAAACTTGCACCAGCACTACCAATGATTAACGCCATTACTGCACCTAACCCCATACCTTTGGCTGCTAACGCTGCGCTCAAAGGGATTACTGCTTCAGCTCGAATGTACAGTGGAATACCAATCACAGCTGCTACTGGAATCGCAAATGGGTTGTTCTCACTTGCTACACTTGCCACAAATTCTGTTGGCATGAAGCCGTAAATCATTGAACCAAGAGCAATACCACCGATTAGGTAAGGAACCACTTTTTTGAAGTCAGCCCATGTGCTGTTCCAAATTCTTACCCATTTGTTGATAGGTTTTGCTTTTGCACCGCATGAAGATGCACAACTTTTCGCTTCAGGAGCAATGTAAGCTTCTGGTTTTACATATTTTTCAAAGCCCAGTTTCTCTAGGGTATAACCTGCGACTACCGACACACCCATTGCGATAACAAAGTAGAACACGGTCACTTTAAGACCAAATGTTACAGCGAACAGGCCGATGATAATTGGGTTTAACAGTGGGCTAGCAAATAGGAATACCATCATGGTTCCGAAACCCGCTTTTGCACGCAGTAGACCTTTTAAAAATGGGATGGTTGAGCATGAGCAGAATGGGGTAATGGCACCCAACAAGCCTGCAACGACGTAACCCTTACCATTTTTACCACTCAAAATACTCTGTATTTTTGCTGGTGGAATATACTCCTGCAGTATACCCACGATGTAGCTGATCAATAAGAATAGTAGGGTGAGTTCAACCGCTAAAAAGCCGAACATGCCTAGGGTATCCATAACCATATCTTGTGTAATAGTCATAATTTGTTTCTCTATATTTCTGGAATATTCGAAATATACGCCTGCAGAATTTGACCGTCAATAATTATTTCGATATAAATCGAAATATATTTTAGGGTGAATTTATTCATGCTGATGATTTGTTGTTTAGTGTCTGAATTTTCTGAGGTTTTTTGGGTTATCTAAGAAAAGGCTCTTTCATAAACCATGCTTTCAAAGTGGTTATAGATGTTTGTGTTAACAAAATAGTCACAATTGGCTGTGAGTTTGCTATGGTATAGGTCTGACCAGTTGGTTTATCACAAGGAGTGGGTTTGCAACTGCATACCATTAAAGGTTACATCCAAGACATGTACTTGGTGGAGTATCCGGACAAATTACTGTTGCTCGATGGCGCATGTCGAGCCGATATTCCGCATTTGAAGGCTTTTATTGAAACTGAGCTAATGCGAGATTTTTCTGATCTGCATACTGTGGTCGTTACGCACATGCACCCCGATCACGCAGGGGCTGCGCACAAGCTCAGAAAGCTAACGAACTGTCATTTGGTCGCTGCAAACCGAGACAAAGATTGGTATCACGGTATCGACGGCATCTTGATGCATCTGACCGATCTGGCATTGGCACGATGGATGGCGAATCGTTTAGGCAAACCCAAGGCAAACCTGTGGTATTCGAGGAAGTTAAAGCCGGATTACAAGCTATCGGATGGTGATAGCATTCCAGGCTTTGATGATTGGTTAGTGTTGGAAACACCGGGACACACCGACAGAGATCTCTCTGTTTATTCTCCATCACACAGCGTTGCCTATGTGGCTGACTTGATGGTAGAGGTCAAAAAGAAGCTCATTCCGCCTTTCCCCATCTTCCACCCAAATAAGTATCGTGATTCTGTGTCACGCATTTATGACATGCAGATAGACACGCTGTTGGTGGCGCATGGAGGGCAAGTGGATCTTAATCAGGAGGCGTTTGACCATTTGTTGATGACCGCACCAAGAAGGCCTGTGACGCATTGGCGGGTAACAAAAATTAAAACCAAGAAACTGCTGCTCTCAATTTGGCGTTTTGGTTTTCAATCTCATGGTAAATCTAAGAAGTAGGCGAGGTTTACCTAGGAAATAAAAGCAATAAGGCCAGTCATGGGACTGGCCTTATATCGTTGTGACGAGTTTTAGTTATAACCTGTGGAGCGGTTACGATGACTTAGATTAGTGAGTCAGCAGGAATTCGCCCGCTGGATCAACAATCACTTTGTCACTCATGCCTTGGCGACCAAGCAACATCATGTAAGTCATGTCTTGACGGTTGCTTAGCGTGATATCGATAGGCCATTGTTGACCGCCGATTCTTAGCATGGTTTCAATCACGCAACGGTGTTCAACTTCGCCGTTAGATGATTTAATTTTCTTACTTGTTTTCAGCTTCGCCTTGCAGCGCACTGTCTCTTCTAGGTGATAAACGTCTGGGTGAAGGTCGAACTCTACGAATTTCTCACCGTTTGATTTAACACATAGTAGATTGTCTACGTGTAGAGAAGAGGTTTTTGCCCCTGTATCCACACGTGTATGTAGTCCAGTTATCCCTAACTCTGGTAAGCAAAGTGCTTCGGTATTCCCTATGATCATTTTATTGTTCATTTTCTTTCCAATCATGAGTTATCGGTATTCAATCAGCCCTTGCCACGAGTACGGTTAGCGTTTGGTTTTGCATTCTTCTCGATGAATTCGAAAATCATGTCTGCTACATCTTTACCCGTTGCTTTCTCAATGCCTTCTAGGCCTGGAGAAGAGTTTACTTCCATTACTACTGGGCCATTCTTAGATTGTAGAATATCTACACCACATAGGTTTAATCCCATGATTTTCGCTGCATTGATTGCTGTCGCGCGCTCTTCTTTGGTTAGTTTAACCAGTTGAGCAGTGCCGCCACGGTGCAGGTTAGAGCGGAATTCACCCTCACCAGCTTGACGCTTCATTGCAGCAATTACTTTGTTGCCAACAACAAAACAACGGATGTCTGCGCCATTTGCTTCTTCAATGAACTCTTGAACCAAGATGTTCGCTTTTAGGCCCATGAATGCTTCGATAACGCTTTCTGCTGCTTTGTTTGTTTCTGCTAGTACCACACCGATACCTTGAGTGCCTTCAAGAAGCTTGATAACTAGTGGCGCGCCACCTACGTTTTTGATCAAGTCTTGAATCTTGTCTGGGCGGCTAGCGAAACCTGTTTTTGGTAAGCCAATACCTTTACGAGACAACAGTTGTAGTGAGCGCAGTTTGTCACGAGAACGACTGATAGCGACTGACTCATTGATACAAAAAGTGCCCATCATTTCGAATTGGCGAACAACCGCAGTTCCGTAAAAGGTAATGGAAGCGCCAATACGTGGGATAACCGCGTCGTATTGAGGTAGCTCTTCACCCATGTAGCGAATCTTCGGATTGTTACTCGCGATATCTATATCACAGTGCAACGTGTCGATAACATCGACCTGATGACCACGTGCTTCTCCAGCCTGCTTTAGACGAGCGGTAGAGTATAGATTTTCGTTACGAGAAAGAATTGCGATACGCATGGCGTTTCCTTAGTTAATACCTGATTGGTAACTGCAAAATTATTTAGTTGTTAGCTGAGCTTTCAGTTTTTTCTGAGGCTCCTTGCTTGCTTCGGGGCGAACCTTAAGGCTTTTTGTTTAACTAAGAAAACGAATTAAATTTGTCGAGTCGACAACGGAAATTTATCGATTGTGTGAGCTATTGGTACAGCAGGCTTGAGAGGGGATTTTGGAAGGAAAAGCGAGTTGAGACCTAACTCATATTGGGGGTAGGAGCATATTAGGCTGTGCTCAACTCGCGTTTACTCGGTGCTAAAAAGTGTACTAATAACGCCAGTTACATAGATCTAAAAGTGTTCGTAGTGCTTCTCTTTCGAGCTTACTGCAGGTGCTTTTTAGCTTGTTAAGATAGTATTTTCTCATGGTCATTACTCTCTCTAGTTAGGCTTTATTGACAACCTATGGCTTGTTGCTGACCCGTTCATTATGGTTAATTAAGAGGAACTAAAAAACAGATGGTATTTTTATTGGTTGTTCCTGTTTTGGTCATATCGCACTACTTTTTTATGATTGTGTTTTATAATGGGCTTAATTAGGAAGAGCTACGTTTAAAAGGTTCATTATTTGTCTGATCTAAACATGATGCGTTACTACACGCGGCTAGAATCGTTCGAGCCAAACATTTCTCACTCCGTAACCTTAACGGAAGTGGCAGATAAGTTGTTTACAAGCTTGCGCCATGCTCGAACCCTGTTAGGCAAAATGCATCAAGCTGAATGGGTCGTGTGGGAACCAAAAGTTGGCAGGAATCAACGCTCTAACTTAACACTGCGTTTTAGCAATCCAGAATTGGCTCAGCATGTCGCGAGTAAGTTGATAGAGCAGGGCAAGTACGAAAAAGCACTCTCGATATTAGATAATGACCGCGCTGTGTTTGGCTCTTTACTACAAGAAACCTCCGGCGCAACCATGCGTGAAGGGCTTTTGCATGTTCAATTAACCTATAAACGCAAGTTTGAGGATCTGTTTCCACATCATATACATCGCAGTAGTGAACGATTTTTGATCAGACAAGTGTTTAGCTGCTTAGTGACATGTAACGGCAAAGGCGAACTGAAGCCTGAATTAGCTCACCATTGGGAATATGACACCGAGCAATTGGTTTGGACTTTCTATCTGCGCCCCGGTTTGACGTTTCATGATGGGCAGCCTGTTGATGCCAAACAGCTAGTTGCTTTGTTTACTGCTTTACAAACTCTGCCTTTTTATCAAGCTGAGTTGGCTCATGTCTCTTCCATTTACAGTGAGCAGCCATTAAGGATCAGTTTTAAATTAACCCAAGCGGATACTGGCTTTGCGGGTTTACTTGCTGGCGTTAAATATTCGATTCAGCCGGCAGCACAGGTAACCCGTGAGCCTTCACCGTTAAATTCAACCTCTCACGCTGTGATGGGTACAGGTCCTTTTAGAGTGGTTGAAACTAACACTGAGCGCATCAAGCTCTCGGCATTCGAACACTTTTACGGTTGTCGCTCTTTAACCGATGAGGTGACTATTTGGCAGTTTGAGGAATCGATGACTGGTAGCGCTCGATTCGATGACAGCCAAATGCAGGTGTCACCGTATGAAGATTCGGCCTGTTTTCATCAATTAGGAAAGAGCGACACTGAGTTAGTGTCTGCTGAAACAGATGGGCTTCGCAGTCGAATCGAAGACGGTTGTTTGTTTATTCTATTTAACCAAAACTCAGCGGCTAACTCGTTAAGTGATGAACAACGTAAGTACCTATCATCACTTGCAAACCCACAGGCTATTTTGACGCAGCTGGAGCAAAACCAAGGCTTATTCAGTGTCTCTTTGGCTCAGAACATATTGCCGAGTTGGCACAAGCTGTATCGAACGCCCTCTAGAGAGACTGAGTTGCCTAAGAAATTGAGCATTGCGGTTTATAACTACTATGCCCTCTATCGATGCGCTATTTCGGTGTCAGATATTCTTAAAAGACATGGTGTGGAAGTTGAGGTGAATACCTACAGTTTTCGAGAATTAGCTCAGCTTTCTCAGCGGGGTGATTTAAAAGAGGACTTGGTACTGTGTAACCTGAATCTCGACGACAATGCGCCATCTTCATTGTTCTCGTGGTTGATGAATGACCCTGTATTGCATTCCGCGCTAGGAGAGATGAACAGTGATTGGCTCAAGCAGCGCTTAGATCAGCACAAAGCAACGGTTGAATTGCCGGATTACTTGGCTGAGTTGGAACCTATTGCATCGACACTGATTTCTGATTACTGGTTAGTCCCGATGTTCCATCACTTACAAACCGTGCGTTTCCAAGGGATTCTGAAAAACGTAGCCATCACCAACTGGGGATGGCCAGATTTCAAGAATGTATGGTCGGCTGACTAACTTGAGTGGGAGTGGTCAGCGTATTTCGCGTTCCATTGAAGCTAACATTTAAATTGAGAAACCAAACTCGTTAAATGCATAGCCTTAGCCCGTAAGTGTTGGCACTCCTGAGCCGTTTTCTCAATCATGCTATCGCTCTCTCTGGCTATTTCAGAAATGCCAGAGATGTGCGGTGAGATCTCGTTGATGACGTTAGATTGCTGGCCCGTTGCTGAGGCGATCTGCATGTTCATCGCATTCATCTGATCGACACTATGAGAAATACTTGAGAGTTGTTGCTCTGAGTTGGAGGCTTCGACCTGACACTTACTGCCAAGGGTGGTGCTGGTTTCGATGGCTGTCACGGCTTGTTGAGTACGCTGCTGAAGCTTTTCAATAATACCTCGAATCTCTTCGGTTGATGCTTGGCTTCGTGAGGCGAGGGTTCTTACTTCGTCAGCTACCACCGCAAAACCTCTACCTTGTTCACCAGCTCGAGCGGCTTCTATCGCTGCATTGAGGGCTAGTAGGTTGGTTTGTTCAGAGACACTGTTGATGACATCTAACACGGTATCGATAGAGTTCGCATCTTGAGCGAGTTGATTGATAATGTCCGTTGTGTCATCGAGCTGCTTGTTCATATGTTCGATGCTTTCTGAAGTGACAGAAACAGACTTTTGTCCAATGCTGATTGCACTCGCTGCATGTTGTGCACTGTCGGCGGCACCATTAGCGTTTTGTGCGATTTCGTCTGAGCTGGCACCCATCTCATGAATGGCTGTTGCAACTTGTTCGATCTGGCTGGTTTGTTGTTTGATGTCTTGCTCCATCGACTGCGCCATATGATCGACACCTTGGATAGATTCTGAGATTTGGATTCCTGTGTTTGAGACATCTTTGAGTAAGTCACTTAGATATTGCACGAATTGATTGTAGCCTTTCGCGATTTGTCCAATTTCGTCATGTCGAGAATCATCTAAGCGAAAGGTGAGGTCACCACCGCCTTTCCCTATCTGTTGTAATCGCTCGGCTACTTCCACAAACGGCAGCAAAAGCTTGTTGGTCGCCCATGCTGCGATTGGCGTGTATATGGCAGCAATGAGTAGGGCCATAAAGATGATGGTTTGGCTGAAGCCATTTAATTCACCTAATACGTCCTGCTTGGGAATTTGTGTAATCAGAGTCCAACCTATACCTGGCATCGCTTTGGAGCCCAGAATTAGCGGCTGACCATCGACGATGGCTTCATGAACGACGGTTTGTTTGCTGCCGACCAACTGATTAGCTTTAATTCCTACAGAGTCTAGTGAACGTCCAATCAGATTTTTATCTGGGTGGACCTTGATAATCCCCTCTTGATCGACAAGAAAAACAATGCCGCTTTCTCCGACGCTATAGTTGCTGATCAGTTGAGTAATACTTTCCAACGTTAAGCCGATACCTGTTACGCCAATACGTTGACCATTTCGAGTGACCACATAGTTAACAAACAGTGCCGGGATTCCGGTGGCTGCGTCAATATCCAAAGAGAGCTCAAATGCCTGATTTGACTCGATGAATCGGTAGAACCATTGGTCACTTTGTTCATTACTAGAGATCGTTTTCAGTACGCCATTATGGGTATAGTAACTGCTCGCTTCGTTGGAAACGTAATAGGCGCTGATCGCGTTGAACTCATTTTTAACAGATTGAAGATAGGTTCGAAGTTCTTGTTCCGAAAGTTTGGTTTGTTGCATTAAAGGTGAAAGCGTCATCATCTTTGATGCAAGAATAGGCGTTTCTAACTTGAGGTTTATTTCATTACTCACCTCACCGAGTGAAGCTGGTAATTCTCGCTCGAAGGTTCTATCAATCAAAATAGCCCGGCTTGATTGAAATGAATACACTCCCATCACGCTAATAATGGCAAGAGCAGCGACGATCGTCGCCAGTATCGCTTTGGTTCGTATAGTCAATTGCAATTTAGATTCCCTTCTAAAAACATTCAATTCTATTTGTAAATGCAATGTTAATTAAAACCTGACTTCCTGGTCAATAAATGAAGTCTAGAAATGAGTGCTGTGCGATATTTGTACAGATTTAAGATGTCCACATTGGTCTGTGTTCGGTATACGGAGTGCTTCTCTTCTAAATTTGATGAGTAAAAAGTTACACTCACTGGTTTACTTTTGTTTTTTGGTATGTAAACTAACTAGTGTAGTTTTTGAGTTGGGATTTCCCAACGGTTGAAGAGATACCAATGAAAAAATATCTATTACCGATTTTAGGAGTACTTGCCGTGGTCGCTATCGTAAGCACAGGTTCACAATCAAATGACAATCTAGATAAGCTTCCGAAGAAGTTTGCTAACAGTGAGTTAGAGTACAAGTCGGGCATGTCTGATATTTTTTCAATCTTGAAGGCGTATGTAACTGTAGAAAGAAATGAGCCAGTGCCACGAACCGCATTGCCTCTCGTTCCCATGACAGCAGAACAGCTGATTGAAGAGCAAGAAGACGTTGCGTACCGTTTAGGTCACTCAAGCGTGATGATGAAGCTGGATGGTAAGTTAGTGATGACTGACCCTGTGTTCAGTGATCGCGCATCACCAGTCCAATGGATGGGACCAAAGCGCTTCCACCCGACCCCTATCTCACTGCAAGAACTCCCTAATATCGATGTGGTGGTTATTAGCCATGATCACTACGACCATTTAGACAAAGGTGCAGTTAAAGTATTAGCCGATAAAGTGGGAACATTCTTGGTGCCACTCAGAGTTGGTGCACTACTTGAAAAGTGGGGCGTGGATAAAGAGAAAATCATCGAATTGAACTGGTGGGAATCGGCAACAGCGTCAGATATCGAGTTTACTTTGACGCCAACACAACACTTCTCTGGTCGTGGCTTGCTTGACCGTGACCAAACCTTATGGGGGAGCTGGGTTATCAAAGCTTCAGACAAAAAAGTCTTCTTTAGTGGTGACTCTGGTTACTTCAATGGTTTTAAAGAGATTGGCGAGCGCTTCGGACCGTTTGATTTGACCATGGTTGAAACGGGCGCGTATAACTCACTTTGGGCTGATATTCATATGTTCCCAGAGCAGAGTGTTCAAGCGCACATCGACCTTCAGGGTAAGGTGATGATGCCAATCCACAACAGCACATTTGACCTCTCTATGCACGACTGGCAAGACCCAATGGAACAAGCCTTAGCGATAAGCAAGGAGCGAGACGTACAGATGGTAAGCCCTGTCATGGGTGAACGTTTAGTAATTTCAGAACCAGTGCCCGTGCAAGCATGGTGGAAATTGGCATCAAACTAGAACGACGATTTAAATCGAAGTCTTTATAACGGGCATCGATGTAAAAGTTGGCTGATACACAAACGCCACCGATCTTACGATTCGGTGGCGTTTTTGCTTTTTGTAAGCAGTGGCTTATTCGAAAGGACAGCTTATTACTTGGGGTTGCTTTCTAAGTTTTGAGCCATTTTGCTCGCTATTTGGCTGAACTGTTCTAGCTCGTCTTCGTTCATTCCTTTAGTCATTCTCTGTAGCATCTCTCGATCAATATTCGAAACCTTAGTCATGATCTCTTCACCCTTATTAGTCAGCACCAACAACTGGCTACGTTTGTCTTCAGGGTTTGGAGACTTCTTCACAAGTTCTTGATTGATCAACGCATTAACTAATCTCGTGACCTGTGCTTTATCGCGGTTTAGGAAGTGTGCGATATCGATAGCCGTACATGGAGATTTCTTAGTAATGATCTTCATGACACGAATATTCATAGGTGCGATCTCAGAATCCAAGCTCTCAATCTGTTCACTCATTTGACGTTTCAAAGAGTGTACTAAGCGAAAGATAGACTCTAACGATGTGTTATCAGACATAAACGATCCTTAGAAGTATAGTTGACATTATCAACCACTGTATTTATAGTTGACATTATCAACTTAATTGTTCGTAAATTCAAGTTAGGAGACAGTAATGACGATGCAAACAATCACAGGCAAACACAATCACTACCGTATCACTATCGAAGAAGTGAACATCAAGGAAGATCGTGAACTGCAAACCATGCAGTTTGAAATTGAAGATAGAGAAAACATGTTCGCGATTGTAGATAAGATTAAGCAGGACAGTGGCTTAGACGAGCAATCCGCAACGAGACTAGGTGTAAGTATTCGCTTACTGGGACCGTTGATGATGCAAGACAGAAAACACCCTCTGTTTGTGGATTTCATGCCTCACTTTAGAAACTTCATGCAAAATCTTAAGAAGACGCTGAAAGGCGCGTAGCGCTTGTCCGGCAATGACATATTCAAAAAGCCAGCAATCTGATCATCAGGTGCTGGCTTTTCTTTTAATATATTGACTTAGCGGTATGTGTTCACTTGCGGGACATGTGACAATAGGCCTTTGAACACTTTATGGTGCAACCATTACATGAGTGATGCCATTGCCCAAGCCTAGTTCTAATCGTTCTAAATTAAACGGTATATTATGACAAGTGTATTTGAGCAGGCGGCTAAAGAGTTATTAAGCCGTCGCACAGCGGGAACTAAAGCGCCAAGATTAATCGAACCATATCGCCCAACCAGTTTAGATGATGCGTTAGCCATTCAAGAATCCATGATTGAAATTCGCACAGATAGAGTGGGGGGCTGGAAGTGTCTGTTACCTCTTGCAGAAAACAAATTTATCGTAGCGCCTATTTTCGCTGACAACGTGCAGCAAGGTGAAGTTTGTGAATTGTTCGCAGACACAGGTTCAGTGTCAGGTAAAGAGGTAGCCCGAGTAGAGCCAGAAATCGCTTTTGTACTGGCTAAGCCTTTGCCTGCAAACTCAAATGGTTACAGCGAAGCACAAATCAATGATGCCATTGGCTCTTGCCATATGGCACTTGAGTTAATTCAATCTCGCTTTGCTGATGACAGTGGCGCGGAGTTTTACGAGGTTTTAGCCGATTGCTTGGCAAACCAAGGCCTGTTTCTTGGCCCTAAAATAGAGAAAGATAAAGCGTTTGCTGCTGCCAAGGTTGAAGTGGCTATCACTCAAGCTGGAAAAGTGCAGGCATTTTCTGGCATCCACCCTAACGCATTAGCTCAAAATCCCGTTTACTGGTTGATCGATACCATGACCAAGCGTGGAGTCAGTTTTGAAGCGGGTGAGGCAATCATTACAGGGTCTTACTGTGGTGTGGTTGAGCTTGACTTCGACGAGCTAACAACCGTTGCTTATGATGGTATCGGAGAGTACCAAGTGACTTTCTCACAAAAGCGCTAGGTTATTTATAAGCTTTATTGATTAAGAAAGCAGGTCTCTAAAACTCTACTTCACGTATGAGCAATTTGTTCTCGAAGGCTATTTACTGGTGCGTAAATAGCCTTTTCTATTATGTGATGTTCAATAGAGTTCGTATTACTTTGCATTATATTGGGCGTTTAGACGTCTAGACGTTGACAAGTCCTAAGTGTGACATTAGTCTGCTCTCCTTCCTGTTCTATAGTGTTGTCGTTCCATGTCCAATTCAAAAAATTCTAATGCGGTTATTGCCCCTTCGGCAGTAGCGCTTATCCCTCTGATCGTGTTCCTAGCGCTGTTTATTGGCGTAGGTACCTACTTGTCGTTGCAAGGCGTCGATTTTGCTTTCTATCAGCTTCCAGCTCCGATTGCGGCTCTGCCAGCTGTGATGTTGGCGCTGCTGTTGAGCAAAGATAAATTGAACCGTGCTATCGAACAGTTCTTGAGTGGAGTAGGTCACAAAGACATTATCGCAATGTGTATGATCTACCTATTGGCAGGTGCTTTTGCGGCGGTTGCTAAGGCTTCTGGTGGTGTGGATGCGACGGTAAACCTTGGTTTGTCTGCAATCCCGACGAGCATGATCCTACCGGGTATCTTCCTAATTTCTGCTTTCATCGCAACAGCAATGGGTACGTCGATGGGCACCATCGCGGCGGTAGCCCCTGTTGCACTGGGCATTGCTGATTCAGCAGGCATGAGCATTCCACTGACAGCAGGCGTTGTTTTAAGTGGCGCGATGTTTGGTGACAACCTTTCTATCATCTCTGATACCACGATTGCTGCAACGCGCTCGCAAGGCTGTGAGATGAGAGACAAGTTTAAAGAGAACATCCGTATCGCACTTCCTGCTGCAATTATCGCGATTGTTATCTTCGCTTTTAACAGCACTGCGACTCAAGTGCCTGAAACGGGTCCTATTGAGTGGCTGAAAGTACTGCCTTACATCACTATCTTGATTCTTGCAGTATCAGGTATGAACGTGTTTGTTGTGCTAACCATCGGTATCTTACTGGCGGGTGGCGTTAGCTTAGGTTCTCTGGAGAACTACGGTTTAACCGATTACGCGCAAGATATCTATGCTGGCTTTGGCAACATGCAGGAAATTTTCTTACTGTCGATGCTGATCGGTGGTTTGAGTGAGCTGATGCGTCGCCAAGGTGGTCTAGCTTTCTTGACTAACCTAGTAAGTAGCATGATTCGTGCGTTCGGCTCTTCACACTCTAAGCAAGCGAACGGCCGTGCAAGTGAGTTAGGTATTGCTGGTTTGGTGTCTATGGTGAACATGTGCACGGCAAACAACACAGTAGCGATCATTGTTTCTGGTAGTGTTGCTCGTCAATTAGCAGAAGAGAACGATGTATCTCCACGTCGCTCGGCGAGCTTATTGGATATTTTCTCTTGCGTGATTCAAGGTGTGTTGCCTTACGGTGCACAGGTGCTGCTTTTAGGTTCGGTATTTAACCTATCGCCGCTAGAGATCGTATCTAACTCATACTACTGTTTCGCGTTGGCTATCGTGGCAGTGATTGCGGTATTCATCAAACACCCTACACGCCAAACTGCAGCGGCATAATGAAAGCTCGCTTATAGTAAAAAGGCGCCTTAATCGGCGCCTTTTTTGTACTCTTAATATGTAGATCGACAGTTTAGTCGGGTAATCACGAATCTGAGTGCTTCCCACTCTAGTGGCTCTCAATTAAAGCAGCTTCTCTAGCTCGTTTGTTGTTGCAACGTTGCTATAACCAAAGCTAAGTGCTGCCATGAATGCGGCGTGGACATGTGCTGCTGGTACTTTAACACCGTCAAACTCCATATCTAAGGTGGTGCAAGCATCATGCGCGACGTGACATTCATAACCCAAGTCAGTTGCTGCGCGGGTCACTGCATCAATACACATGTGGCTCATCGCGCCAACAATGATCAATCTTTCAACGCCTTGTTCCTTCAATAATTTATCCAGTTCTGTATCTCTAAAGCTGTTGATCTGCTGTTTTACAATCACTGTCTCACCTTGCAGAGGTGCTACGCTGCTGTGGATTTGAGCTCCATCTGAGTTAGGCAAGAAGAATGGCGCTTCATTGGTTGGAAATTCATGGCGCACATGAACGATTGGCAGTTTTTTCTCGCGGAATGTCTCGAGTAATTGCGCACCTTTTTCTGCAGCTTTCTCTGTTTCAGAGAGTGCCCATTTCGCACCTTCGTATGAAGGGAAGTAGTCGTTTTGGAAATCAATAAGTAGTAGTGCAGTATTGCTCATAATCCATACCTTTGTGGTTAATGTCTTGTGGTGTGGGGCTATTATGACTACCCTGTGTTTTTTAACGTACGTCAAAAATGACAGACTATATGGCAATAGTGACAAAATCAGTAAAGGTCGAAATTATCGATTACCCAGGCTCTCTGCAGAGCGCTGTGTTTGGAGTAAAAGAGTTTCTTCAGATGGCGAACAGCCTTGATTCTGAAAGTAAAACGGTTCAGTTCAAGGTTGAGATTAAGCCTTATGGTGACCTACCGTTTTCATCGGCTAACTCAAATGAAGAATCAAAAGCCGATATCATTTTATTGCCGCCAAACTTAGATGGCAGTTACTACCTAGAGCGTGATGATAGGCTAACGGATTATCTGATTGACTCTCATCAAAAGGGTTCAATATTGTGCTCAGCGTGCGCAGGCGTGTTCATTCTTGCTCAAACCGGATTACTGGAAGGACGAACCGTCACTACGCACTGGCAAGCTCAACAATTGTTTTCGGAGTTACATACTGGAATCGATGTGGATATAGACAAAATCCTGATCGATGACGATGACATCATTACTGCTGGTGGTTTGATGTCGTGGATGGATTTGGCTCTGTTTATCCTGACTAAATACACGACGCCGACCAATACGCGTAATTTGGGTAAGTATCTGGTGTTGGATACGGGACTGAGAGAGCAGCGCTACTACCAAAGTTTTGTGCCTAACTACGCTCATGGGAATGACAAGATTGTCTCTGTGCAGCGCTTTATTCAAAAGAATCACCACCTTCCTTTGACACTTGATCAATTGGCGGAAGAAGCCTTCATGACGCGAAGAACCTTTATCCGGCAATTTACTAAAGCGACGACCTTTACTCCGATTAACTATATTCAACATGTGCGTGTTCAAAGTGCGTGTGAGCTACTGGAAAGTTCCCATAAACCAGTAGAACAAATCAGCTACTTAGTTGGGTATGAAGACGTCAATAGCTTTCGAAAAGTCTTTATGAAAATCATTGGTTTAACGCCGTCAAGGTTTCGCTCTAGATTTTTGTCAGAGGAATGATTTACCATAGATTGATATTCAACATGTATCACTGGTTCGCTCACTTACTTCGCTAATGAAGTGCTTGAAGGGGAAGTGATCTTTTCTCGAACTTAAACGGACTATTGATGCTTGCCATTCCTTTACCATTTGTCGCGGCGCTGTTGTTATTGATGACAGGTGTGCTGCTTCGATGCCGTTACCCACAAACCAGTCAAAAGCCATTTTGGTTTATCATTCTCTGTGCGTTGATGGTGACGGTAGTGGGCCTTCGGTGGACGTTTGATATTACGTTTTTTCGCTTCTTACAACCCATTCTCGGTGCCTGTGTTCCTGTGGCGGCTTGGTTATGCTTTGCAGGAGCTCATCGAAGTCAATCTAGTACACATTTGCATTGGCTAGGCCCGATTGCTGTTTTAGTTGGATCACTTTTCTATGTGCATCTCTGGGCGGGAACTCTTGATGTATTGCTGATATTTCTCTATCTCGGATATGGTAGC
The DNA here is from genome assembly GCA_041879415.1 of Vibrio chagasii. NCBI lineage: Bacteria > Pseudomonadati > Pseudomonadota > Gammaproteobacteria > Vibrionales > Vibrionaceae > Vibrio > Vibrio chagasii. The sequence continues at coordinate 1,654,411 of CP090852.1, forward strand.
TTGCTGCTGAAGTCGTCGCTGCGAGTGCCGGAACAAGTGCGGCTGACCGATGTATCGAAAGTGTTGGCAGCTGAACGAGTTGCAGGTGTAATGCTGCTATTTTCGGCTTTGGTTGATAGTGCGCTTTCTTTCGACATCTTGCTGTTGGATGCGCAGCACACCAATCTGATCTTATCGATTAGCTACCTTGTCCTTATTCCAGCCATTGTGTCCGCTGTGATGGTGGTCAGTATGAGCACGCCTGTCGAAGAAAAAAACATGCAGGTACAGGCTGTATCTGCCATGTCACAAGGTTCTCCAGAAGAGGTCGACACATCGACTACACTAGTGAGTAGCTTAGATGACGACCAAACTGAAGAAACTACTCAGATCATGGTTAAGTTCGATGCATTAATGAGAGAACGCCAAGTATTCAAGGACCCTGACCTGTCTCTAAATCGCTTGGCACGAAAGCTAGGCATTCCTGCTAGAAAAATATCGTCTGCGGTTAATCAAACTCACCAACAGAACATTTCGAAGGTGATTAACGCCTATCGGATTGAACACGCTAAGACTCTTCTGAAGCAAACTGATGAAGCGATAACAGAGATCTACCTAAGTTCAGGCTTTCAGACCAAATCGAATTTTAATAGGGAGTTTTCAAGGATAACTGGGCAAACTCCGAGTGAGTTTCGAAGTTCGCCACAAGTGTTAGATTGAGTGTGCTTGCTTTTGGTTTATCAATTCAGAAAGCTAGCGATGTCATTGAAGAACAATTGATGTAACTGGTCGCGTGATGTACTAATGCCATCTTTACAAATAATGCCATCGCCTGGGACCTCTTCATTCAGCATGGCTATAGCACCGGGTTTACAGCCTTGAATGAAGCTGAAATGGATGGCTTTTTCATAGACTTTGTAGCGTCTTGATTTTAGCGGTACATGTTCGGCAATATAGCCAGACTCTAATGCTTGAGGAAGATCTCCAATATCGATCCCAGCTGCCAGTATCAAGGTTGGCACTTTAATGGCATTTAAGCTAACGATTGAAAAGCTGCGAGCAAGCCCTAAATCAAGGCTGACTACACGTTGAATTCTTGGATCTGAAAGATCTTTATTGTTTGGCTCTGCAGCTTGGACTTTGTCGAGCCCTAGCTCTTCAGCAAGTCCACAAGTTCGTGGGTTAGGGTATATGAGACAATCCGCTTCAAAGGTTTGCCTATCGATTCTTGCTCCCGCCAATTGCATTACTGTCCAGCCACCCAATGAATGCCCGATTGCAGTCACATTGTCGGCGTTAGCAGACTGCTTCCACTGTGGGGCAGATGACAGGTAATCCAGAATACGTGATACATCTCGTGGTCTTTCCCACCATTTCGCTGCTTGCTTTGGAGAATGGTTGAAAGAGGTGGTTCCAGGATGATTTGCGGCCGCTACGATGTAGCCTTTACTCGCAAGTTTGGTCGCTAACCAGTTTTGATTGCGCCAGTTTCCTCGGTAGCCGTGTGATAGCAGTATTACTGGAAAAGTGCCTGATTGAATGTCTGCATCTTTGATGACTTGTGTTCCGATGAAGGCGGGGTTATCGCCAATTAAGGTTGTGTCTGATGTACCTCTCGCGGGATACCAAATGGCAGTGTTTAGCGGGCGATTAGGATTGTCAGTTAAGGTGACTTGAGTGAATCCGACACCGGAAGCGATGGCTGAACTGCAAAGGAAAAGTAGGTATGTGAACAGTAAATGTGTCCGTTTCATAGTGTTGACTCCAACTGAGGTAAGTGGAGCTAATATGCGCTAAGGCTAGGTATCACGAGACCTCAAACACGATCGAGGACGCCCTAAATCGTGGTTTAATACCGAAGCCAGTGACGTGGTTCTAGTTACCTTTTTCTAGGACGCTTCTCTACCAAGCCGTTTCTTTCTAAGCCACGTCTTACGCTGCTGCATAGTTTACCGAAGCGACGCAGTTCTTCGAAGTTTGGCCCCTGTCCCATTGAGATGCTGTGTTCCCAGTACATCAATTCTGTGTCGACCATCTCTAGTAATTTCTTAGAGCAACCTGAGCAGTTTCCTTTTGGCCCACAAATGAATGTCTCTGACTCATAGAGCGGGAGTTCATTTTTTACTTCTTCGATGAGATTCAGCATTGCCGAATTCAGGTCCGGTTTTTTCGTTGTGATTGGCTTTACGTTTGCTGGTGTTGGTGCAGTAACCAAAGAAGATGTTTGTGTATTGGCATGTAGATTCAAAGCAGCTGATGACATATCAAAGGCCTCAAGGAAAGGCGAAGAGGGGCATGCTACACCTCAAAATGAAGTGAACCTTGATGTAGTGCAATAAGCGTGGAGATATATCCGAAAGAGGTAGGCGACACGAGGGCGTAAATGTGGGGAAGTGGCCGAAGAGGAGCCACAAATAGTGTGACTCCTTTCATTAATACTTGTTATTGATAAGAGTTTTTAGAACTCTGCATCGAATTGGAATTCCATCCACTCTTTGGTAATTGGGTGGTGCAAGGCAAGTCTTTCTGCATGTAGGTGAAGACGGTCAGCTTTATTGCCATACAATCCATCACCGACGATAGGCATATGCAGCCCTTCTTCATGTGAACAGTGAACGCGTAACTGGTGTGTGCGTCCTGTTTTAGGGTGCAGATAAACCTTGGTGGTCTCTTGATTGCGTTCAATCACTTCCCATTTAGTTTCTGCAGGTTTACCGTGTTCGTAGCAGACAATTTGACGAGGACGATCGTACAGGTCACCACGCAGCGGTAATCGAACATAACCCTCATCTTCGGCCAGAACGCCTTCAATCATCGCGACGTATCGCTTCTCGACTTCACGAGTAATGAACTGCTTCTGTAGGCTTTTGTTTGCGCGTCGAGTCAGGGCGAATATCAGAATACCAGAAGTCGCCATGTCCAAACGGTGTATAACAAACGGCCCTTCCACATCGGGATGCATTTCCTGAACGCGAGTGTAGGCAGAATCTTTGATGGTCTTGCCCGGTACTGAAAGGAACCCTGCTGGCTTATGTACCACAACGATATGCTCATCTTGAAACAAGATATCGAGCTCTTTGCCCTCTGCTGGATTCTCTAACAACGGGTTTGGATCCACTTCAAGCCCTTTCATCATATGACCAAGTATTGGTACACATTTGCTTTGGCAAGACGCGTAGTATTTCTTGTGTTTGCGGATCTCCGATTTCGGAGAGCGCCCCCACCAAAACTCAGCTAATGCCAATGGCGTATAGCCATTCAAGTAGGCATATTGCAGAAGCTTAGGTGCCGCACATTCACCAGAGCCTGCCGGTGGTATTTTATTTGGCGTGTTTTTAAAGATCTGGTTAAGGTCTTCGACATTGCCTTCCGCATTTTGGAAAGCGTATTGTGAAAACAACTTGTGTTGAAGCTGATGAGAAAGGTGCGCTCTTCGCTCTTTTAATTCAGCCAATTGAGCCGTAAATACATCCACCTTGCTTTGTAGCTCGTTTAGGGTTTGTTCCCAATTAAGCTTCAGGTATTTCTGTTGGTTCTTATCTGCAACACTGGCTTTGCTAAGCTCTTGGTTTAGTTGCTCAAAAGATTGCTCATCAAGATTCTCTTTCCCTTGCTCTCGTTGCTCTTTGCGCATTTTACGACCTTCAATGATCAACAAGCGTTGAGCTTCGATTTCTTGCTCTGCCTGCGCTTTTTGCTGTGCCAACTGTTCACACAACTCAAGGTATTGGGCGTTGACCTGCAGCGCTTTAAATTCTGCGTTCACCGCCATCATATCTGCGGTTTCTTGACGGAAAAAACTGTCACTGCTCAGCATGTCGAATACGGGTGGAACAAAGTGCGGCAGTAGGTTTTGATCGGCGATTTTCCCTGAGAATGCAGAGAAGTAACCAAGTTCACCTTCAGGGCTTCTTACTAGTAACACACCAAACATCTTGCCGCGACCTTCGTCAGAATCCAGCTCGAAGTCGTGCTGCCAATCGGTTTGGGTTTCTAGGTATTGTTGAAGCTGGTGCGACGCAATTTCACACAATGGATGTGGTTCGTAGTAGAACGGAAAGGTGAAACGCTCAGGCAATGAATATGACTCGATCGGCTGTTGAAAGCGAGTGAAGCAGTGCTCAGGTGTATGGCTGTTCTCTGAGTCGTGCGTTGGTTTTGATGAGTGCATATAGTCGTCTTACTTGATGGTGATAAATGGCTACGAGTCTACTGTGTTTTGGGAGCTTAAATACAGTATAAGGCAGGCGATTCTACTCTTTATCTAAAAGCGCCTCAAATAAGAAATCGCACAGTGGTTTGATACAGTAAACTTAACTGTCCATATAAGGCCGGGGGCTCGCGGAGGCATACAGATTAATGATTAGTCTCTCGTTTTTCATCATCAAGGACTACTTACTAATGGAAGGGTGCTAGGCTTGCTCGCTTCGTGTTAAAAATAAGGTAACGTTATGATTCCACTTAATACTTCGATTGTGGCTGGTGTCGCTCTTTCTGAGATCGACGGACAAACGAAAATGCTATTAATGAAACGCGTCAAGGGCGGCTATTGGTGCCATGTTGCAGGCTCGATTGAAGGGGATGAAACTGGTTGGCAGGCAATCGTACGCGAATTTGAAGAAGAAACTAAAATCGAAGCGAAAGAATTGTATAACGCTCAGTTTTTGGAGCAGTTCTACGAGGCGAACGTTAATGTTATTCAACTTATCCCGATCTTTGCTGTGCTTTGCCCGCCAAACCAAGCGGTAGAATTAAACCATGAACACACTGAGTATCGATGGTGTAGTTTAGAGGAAGCGAAAGCGCTAGCGCCATTCCCTAACCAACATGCGGTTTATGATCATATCTGGGCATACTTTGTTGATACGCCAGCCAACCCACTTTATCGAGTAGATGTGGGCTAGTCTTGGTTTATTAGATGTTGAGTAACGAGTCCTCAATAAGCCTAGCGCAATAGCTAAACGCCACAGATGCTGAGCCTAAGACTTACCAAGATATGGGGTTAAAAAGGCACTCGCTTGTGCTTGGCATAGCCCCACGTCAACTTTCACACCATGCGACTCCAGTATTGCTACACCGCGACCATTGTTGCGAGGATCTGGATCGAGCATAGCAACCACAACGTGTTTTACACCGGCTTCAACCAGAGTATTAGCACAAGCTGGTGTCCTACCGATAAAAGAGCACGGCTCTAATGTCACGTAAGCTGTTACGCCTTCCATATCGCCGTCATAGTGATTCAGTGCTTCGACTTCAGCGTGGTTCCCACCAACCTTTTGTGTGTAACCAACAGACACTACTTTATCGTTCTTCACCAATACACACCCCACTGGTGGGTTTGGTTGACAGTCGGGTAGGGCTTGGTGCGAAGCTTCAAGTGCTTGCAGCATGTATTGTTGGTTCATGGTTGTTACTCAGTATGACGAGAAGAAGAAATCGTTTGTTACCGCGTGCGGTTTCGCTTAGAAGTGAGGCATGTTCGATCTGATTGGGCTATTAGTCAATGGTTTTAGCTTTGAAGCGGTTTGATAGTTAGCTGTCAGTAATAGTTAACTCTGGTCAATGGTTAACTCTAGCCAATGGTTAATTTTGGCCAATGAGTTAGCCAGTTTTTAGATTGGACTCGTTGATCAAATACGTCTCGACCGCGGTTCGGGTTTGGCGTTATTTTCAAATTGAACAGGCTCTCTAAACCAAAAGCCGATATACACTCGATACGTCCATGGCAGTTTTTCTTTACTGCGATAGCGGTTTCTTTCTCAGGCCAGTAACTCATTGCATCTAGCGTACTTTGATAAGGTTTATCTTGGTTTCGAGTATGCATGTTGGCTTGATTACGAACTTGCCAGTTGAGTTCAGGTAGCTGTTGTTTTAGCTGAGCTTCGTAATCTATGTCCGATTGGTAACCATAATCACCGCGATCAAAGTAGATCACATCAATATCGTTGAGCGGTGTGGGGTTATCAAATCCATGCAAGTGATCCCAAACTAGATTCCTCACGAAGCCTGCAGCGACATAGCATTGTGGTAGAGCTAATTGAGCTACGCACTCTACGATTTTGGTTCGCAGCGGATCTTGTTCGATCAAGGCTGCGATTTGGTTGGTCAATGCTTGGGTCATGATGGTGTGGTTACATCGGTCACTTGATAATGGCGTGTCACGTTCTTAGTTATCTTGCCCCAGTCAGAGGTTTTCACTCTATTTTGGTGGGCCTCAAACGCTTCACGGTTAGTGAACTCTTCATATACTTCAAAGCGGTTTGGCTGCAGTGAGCTTTGGCTAACACGAAATACAATACAGCCCGGCTCAGCCAACGTGAGCTCCTTATGAATGGTCAGTGCTTGTATAACTGTTTCTAGATCATCGTCTGGTACGACAATATGCCCTTGTAAAATCACTTTACTGATTGTTGTGTCCATTTAAGTCTGTCTATCCTTTACTTATCGTGTTGCCTTTCATCAACATAATCCCATTTTGAGTATGTGTCGTATAGACCAATGTGAATAAAAAATAGACGTAACCCTATAAATTAAAGTTACGGTGTAACTTTGTTTGGGGAGGGTATAATAATTTGGGGAACTAAATCCTCGATGTTCCGGTCTATTAAATGTGTATCATAGAAGTGTATTGATACTGAAATGAGTTTGTCATCTGAGGGATCTAACCTTTAATAGGTAGAACGGTTTATTGGATTAAATTGAGCCGCAGTTGATATCTAGGTCATATTTTGATGTAAATGGTACTAAGAACTCTTTATATTTTGTGATTTGTATCATTGATCTGGCCATCAAACACCGTTAGATTCGAATAGTTGGCAATAAAAAAGCTCATGAAGAGCAGCTAAATGAAAAGGAAAAATACCTTATGAAAAAAATGAGAAGAGCACAGCTTCATCGCGTTCGTATCCAATACTGGAAAGACACTTCGAAAGAAGCTTCAAAGAAATAAGCTTTACATATCAAGTAATAAAGCTAAAAACTTGCAAAGCTAAAGGGCTTTCAATCACAGCCATCAATGGCTACAAAATGAAACAAACCGATTTCGATAGCATTCTCCATGACCTTCATCTGGTCGGTAGCTAAAGAAATCATCCCTCAAAGAGCTGGCAGGCATTAATAACAATGCAATTTAATGTCAGCTCATTAATACCTCTCAAATCAAATCTCTTACACAGTTAATCTGTTACCTAGTATATTTTCTACTTAGCACAACGATTCCACACCCAAGCTCCAAACAGAAATTACGAGCAATAAAAAAGCTCCTGATTTCTCAGAAGCTTTGATTTCATTATTTACCTATCACGCGATAGGTTTTGTAACCTGTTATTGGAACAGTGTCTTTAGGCTTACATCGTCCGTTCTGTTTAATTTAAGGCTCAGTAGATAGCCACCGATACCAAGCAAGACGTAAATACTCAAAGATAAGACAGAGACGTTAGAGAGCGCACTGAACGGGTGACTTGCCGTAAGTACTTTCATCGGTAGTGAAGCGATAACAGAAAAGAAGTCATTGATGCCATAGAAACCGAACAGTGCGATAGCCAGCCATTTGATTGCAAAGCTTGAAACAAAGATGACAAGCAATGGCGAGTTAACCAGCTGCGAGATCGCCAGTGTCATTGTCGCTAACGGTAATAGCACCAAGGCAACTAACAGCATTCGACCAAAGAAGACTACCCAATTGGTGAGCACATAAAACAGTGATTGCTGTTCTACTAATAGCGCCAGTTGTTGTTCGCTAGATACGTTTAGAATCCAGAATAGAACATCGGCAAATAGAACTAATAGGGCGCAGATAGCGGGTATCACCACTAAACCAAAGCCTAGCTTCACACCGTGAGTCAGAGCATTCGATACCGGCATGCTTCTCCAAAACATTGAGCTGCCTTCTTGGCGCTCTTTACGCAGTGTTTTTGGGATATACAGCGTTGAAAGCAGCAGTGAAATTAGGCCCGCGCCAAAGAAGATCACTGAGTTAAGGTCTTGTGCGAATTCTCTGTGGATGTCGCTCACATCACCGTTAACTTCCATCTGGAAGAAAAACTCATGCTGTGCCGCGCCATTAAAGAACAGACTCACGAACAGTAACAAACCACACAACGCAACGAATAGAGGTAATCGAGTATTGATTTTGTGCTCGATAAGTTCTTTTTCTAGCATATAAAAACTTGGGTGCATTATGCCTTCTCCGTCTGTGTTGCAAGGAATAGGTCGGCAAGACCAACGTTGTAGATGTTACCTAGTGATTCAACTTGTGGTTTGTATTGACCTTCCAATAACCATTTAGTCGTTCCTAATCCCGGTTGTGAAGTGAGTGGCTTCAATTTTTGAATGTCGCTTGAGTGGTTGTTAGCAACTTCGATAATGAAGTAATCACTCTCGATATCTTCCATACTTTTCTGCAGCACGCAGCGGCCTTGTTTGAGAATAAGTACATCTGTCAGTAGATGTTCGATCTCAGAAACCTCATGGCTAGCAATGATCATCGCACGCTCGCCATCGTGGAACCATTCCAACAGGTGGCGGTAGAAGGTGTCTCGGTAAATCAAATCTAGGCCAAGTGTTGGCTCATCCAAGATGAGTACCTTAGTGTCAGTTGCGATGATGATCGCAAGGTGGACCTGTACTTTCATTCCCTTAGAGAGCTGTTTGATCGTGGAAGAGAGTTTAATGTTCGTGCTACTCAGAGTTTGCTCGGCTTTTTGTCGGTTGAAACTCGGGTGTACGCCTTCGGTGTAACGAAGTAGTTGTTTGATGGTCATCCATTCAGGAAGCACATTCACATCAGAGATGTAAGATAGGTGCTGCATGAGCTCTGCATGCTGGTGGATTGGGTGGTAGCCGTTGACTTCGATTTCACCTTGGTAGTTATGCCCACCAAGTAGTGACTTGATGAGAGTCGATTTACCAGCGCCATTATGGCCAAGTAAGCCAAGCACTTGGCCAGGTTTTAGTTCGAAGCTGATGTTCTCTACACCCACTTGATTCGAATAAGTTTTAGTGACGTTTTTCGCGGAAAGTAAAGTACTCATGACTTGTCCTTTATATGTTGTTCTAGCTGTTTCACGAGTTCTTCGACACTCATATCAATGATGCCTAGCGTCTCAGCGATGGCTGGGATCTGTGTGTTGATGAAAGTTTGGTGTGCGGACTCTTTCAGTTTTTGAAGTGCACCTTCGGCTACATACATACCTTGGCCTCGCTTCTTTTCAACCAAGCCTTCATCAACCAGTAACTGGTAGCTTTTCATGACGGTAAGGTGGTTGATTTTAAGGTCAGCAGCAACAGCGCGCACAGAGGGCAGGGCTTGTTGCTCTAGCCAAATACCTTGCAGAATCTGGTCGCTGATCTTAGTGGCAAGCTGCCTAAAGATCGGTTGGTCGTCTTTCCATTCGGTCATAATTAAAACTGCATGGTGATATACATGTGTATAACACTAACCTTTTTATTCGTATTGGCAAGACTTTTATAAAAATTAATAGAATATTTTTATGGTTGGATGTTCAGTAAAAACAACGTTATTATATAGCACTCCGTACTGTGGTGTTGAGTTCGTATGTTGCACATTAATGACAAAAAACTGGTCTGGTTTACCAAGTATTTGCCAATAACCATCATCATCTTTTCTGCGATCATCTTGAATATGGCGATGTTCAAGAGTGTGAATCAAAAGGTTAAGGCGTTGGTTGAGTTAATTCGAACCGACTATATTGCTGCCCAAAAAGGCTCCATTGAGGCGCAGGTGCTTCAGGTTTCTCAGCAAATCACACACACTCAACGCCTTGTTGAAGATGAAGTAAAAAAGCGCATTACTCGACGGTTAGATAGAGCGTACACTGCGGCTCAAAATATCTATTCTTCGAACCAACACTTGCCAGATTATAAGCTTAAACAACTGATTTTAAATGAGATCAGAAAGCTGAGTTATGCTGAAAAGCAAGAGTACATCTATGCCTACGACATGCAGGGCACGTCACTCGTTCATCCTCTTAACCCAGAAATTGAAAACACCAATCAGCTTAAAACGACAGACACTCAAGGTGTGGCTGTCATCAAAGAGCAAATTGAACTTCTTAAGCAGAGTAATGGTGCGTTTTCTCGGTATTTCGTTCCGCGCCCAGATTTAGAGGGGCGAGATTTAGAGAAGCCGTACATCGAAAATACGCACTATGAGAAATTGACCTATATTCGCCGATTCGAGCCCTTTGACTGGTACTTTGGTACTGGCGTGTCCCTCGATGATGTTAAGCGAGCCAGTTACCAAAGGATTCTAGAAATACTGTCGAGAGTAATTGTGGGTGACAATGGCTACCTGTTTGTTTTTGAACAAAATGGTGACAGCTTACTCCACGCAAATCGAATTAATATAGGGCAAGGGATTAACGTCTACGATGATCTTGGAAGTCGCTTTGAGCAAGATGTTCTAGCGAAATCTGAAGAGGGTGGGTTCGTTGATTATGTTACCGCAGATAAAAATGGCGTTATCGGGCCTAAAAGTAGCTATGTCAAAAAGGTCGGTGATTGGAATTGGATCGTCGGCACAGGCGTGTATTTGAATAGTGTTAATGCCTCGATAGAGAAACGAAAAAATGAGTTGTTAGCTGAATCGCGTAACGAATTTGGTCTTGTTCTTATATTGAGTGTGTTGGTGACGATGAGCTGTATTTTTATCAGCGCCCTTATCAGTCGAAGAATATCAACTCGCTTCTCTCAGATGGAGCAGAGAATCGCAGACGATTTTAGCCGAATCCAAAACAGTCGCCGTCGACTGCAACATATGGCAAAACACGATTCTCTGACGGCACTTCCTAATCGTTCTGAACTAGAACTTCAAGTCAGCCGGGCGATTGCTCACTCAAAACTTGAGGGTAAGTTGGTGGCATTGGTTTTTGTCGACCTCGATAACTTCAAGCGCATTAATGACCAGTTTGGCCATGCGAGTGGAGATGAACTGTTGAAGCAGATAGGTCAGCGTTTTGAAGATATCTTAGGAGAAAATGATGTCGTCTCTCGCTTTGGGGGAGATGAGTTTGTTTTCTGCTTGCCTGGTATTCATGACCTTTCTGATGCAGAACAGAAAGTTCAGCAGATCCAAGCTGTCTTCAATCCATCCTTCAACCTAAATGGTGTAACGGTATCGACTCGGTGTTCGGCGGGCGTTTCTATGTATCCTTATGATGGGACGGAAGTGGAAGAGTTGCTGACGAAAGCGGACATTGTGCTGTACAAGGCAAAAGAGTCAAACAAGGGGGATGCTGTTTTTTATGATGACGTAATCAACCGAAAAGTGAAGTATGACTATTCGGTAGAAAAGCAATTGGAAACAGCCCTAGAACGCGGTGAATTCAGTGTGTTCTATCAACCGCAGGTCGATGCACACTCTAAACAGCTAAAAGGCGTGGAAGCGCTGTGCCGTTGGAATAATGGTTCACTTGGGTTTGTCTCACCCTTAGATTTCATTCCGGCTGCTGAACGAGTAGGGAAAATTCATGAGATTGGTGAGTTCGTGTTAAGGAGAGCGTGCGAAGACACCCTTAATTTGATGCCAAATGGACCAGAGGCGATATGTGTATCGGTTAACGTGTCACCTAAACAAGTATTCGAACTAGGTTTTGATGAGAAAGTGATACGTTTAGTGGAGGAAATCGGCATTGCTCCAGAACGAGTCACTCTAGAGTTAACGGAAAACATTCTTATCAAAGATCTGCATATCGTAGAGCCGATACTGAGAAGGCTTCGAGATTATGGATTTGGTATCTCGCTCGATGATTTCGGAACTGGTTTTTCATCACTCAATTACCTGAATACTCTGCCAATCACAGAGATAAAGATCGACCGATCTTTCATCGGCAAATTGAATTCCAGTCAGCACAGTGAGACTTTAGTGAAAGCCATTATTGATATTGGCGCCTCTTGCCAGATGAAAGTCGTCGCCGAGGGGGTCGAAACCCCAGAGCAGATGGCGAAGCTACAGCAATACCATTGTGATTTACTTCAAGGTTATTACTTTGATAAGCCACTGACTGCCAAAGGGTTACTAGACGCTTATTTTCCTGTGAACTCTGAAAGCCTTAAGTGCAATAACGCTTGATTTAATCGTTGCCTTTTAGTTCACAGGTACCTTGATAAAAAGGATTAGCTGGATGTGCTTTGAGGACGGCTATAAAGGTAGCCTTGATGTAAGTTGTAGCCCAACTGACACAAGATATATTGTTGCCTGCGCGTCTCAACACCTTCATAGATCATCGTAATATTGGATAGGCGTCCGATCTCCGAGATATTGAGTAGCACGCCCTGGTGATGCTCCCCTGATTCAATGTCTTTCACAAAACAGCGGTCCAACTTTAAATAAGTTGGGGAGATAACGCTGATGATTTCGATGTTGTTGTTTCCCGTACCAAAGTCATCCAACGCGATGGTGATGCCCAGTTTCTTGATTGCTTTGATGTTGTCGATGACTTCGCAACCATAGCCAATGTTTGAGTATTCCGTTATCTCGACGACAAACTCATTAGCCTCCATTGCGTCTAAGTGCTCTTTAAGCTTCGAAAAGTTATTACCTACTAAGGCACTTGGACACACGTTAACCCCGTATATCTCATGACTGTTGTGTAACTTGGCGTTTCTTACCGTTTCAATAAGCAAAATGGTATGAAAAGTGAGTAGGTTAGTACGTCGCATGGTGTTGATAAAGCTTAGAACACCGACATTACGAACCCTAGATAAAAGCTCATAGTACAAAACGGTATTGTCTTCCGTATTGATGATCGGCTCTTCTTCAAATGAGATGTGCTTCCAGCGAAACAGGTAAATGAAAAATCCGAGTATGTAAGAGCGATAGAGTAAAGTGGAAAGCAAAATAGATGTCGCCATCCACAGCGCGACAATATCATCGCTATAGAAAGTAATGGTCGCTCCGCTTGGTAGTGGAGAGGTGTAAATCGCCTGGCTGGTTTCGCCTAAGTTGAGAATGTAGTAACCATTTTTTTGTATTGAGACGGAATCAACGAGCAGAGGCAGCAATGAGTTTCTGTAACGTGCTTCAATAGAGCCTTTTGAAATACGTACTGTTAACTCGGTACTCTTTTCTGAGTTTGTGAAACGAGAATAGGAAAAATCGCGGCTATCGTAGAAGTCATCAATCTTATCTATTTCAACAGATTGAGAACGAGCTTTTGAGATGAAGCAGGAGCCTTGGGGCGTAGTCATGACAACAGAGTCGAGGTTAAGAGAGTGCCTCAATGAATGAATTGCACCTGTAGTGTCACAGCCAAAATCCATGATTTCTTCTGCAATGTGCAGAGTGTTTTCGCTGTATTCATCTGCAATTTTCATCGTATAAAGGATCTGGAAAAAGTAGATAACGAGCAAGAAGAGTGACGTCACCGTGAGCACAGTGACCAAAGCCCTGATCAGCTCCTTGTGGTATGTGTTGAACATCAACTTCAGCATTGTAGCCTGGCTCGGTTTGAACTGGTTGATGTCATATTTGGGTGCGATACGGTTCTCTGAACTTTTATCGAGGTCGATAAAGTAACCCACTTTATAGAGGTTTGATATGAGTTCACTATTATTATCAACCTTTGCCTTTTTACAAAGGTTTCGGTACTTCTTTCTTATCGAAGCGATAATATTTTTTAGAGCATACAAACTGAACTCTTCATCAAAATGTAATTTAAATGACTCTTCAACATCTCGAGCTGATTGAGGGTTTGAAATTGAAGCATTTTCAATTAAATACTTGAAGACAAAACTCTCTTTACTATTAAGTGTTTCCTCTGATATCTTATTACTGTCTTTCTTTATATATATTTTTTCTTCGTTATAGATTAGTTGCAAGCTCTCATTATTGTTATTTATATTGAAAGAACAGTGCATAGCTCAACTCCTAAGCGATAGTTATTATATTTGTGTGATTGATATGTGATGGCTGGGATTGTCGTTCAACCTAAGAGTTCGTTCTAAATAACATAACTAAAATGTCACCATTTCTCTCAAGATGTTGATACTAATCGCAGAATTTGGGCTGTAATGAAAGGTTGTAGAGATGTTCACCCAAAACTTGAATTTATAAATGAAAGCCACTTTTTTACAAGGGACAAGGGGGATTTATCCATTTGTTTTGGTATTTATCCATTTGTGAGCTTCAATGTTAGCGCTTTTTACAGGGATTTTAGTGATTGCTAATATTGGTGGGCGTGGCGTTTTAGGTGTCGACCTATCAGGTAGATTTATCAGAATTTTTCAGGATAAAGTTCAGTTTGAAAATTTAAGATGATATTAATATCATTTAAATTCAAGTTTATACTTCTTTATTTTATATAATTGCTAATTAGTAGTAATATCATTAGTGTTAGTTGGGAACTTTAACGTTATTGCTTTTTGATTATTTATTATGTCACAACAAAAATGTTATTTTATATTGGATGGTTTTTAGTCTGTTAATTAACAAAACCGTGATGTTGATTCCATGGTTGCGTTAGTATCGGTTAGTGCTTGCACTCTATTTTATTGGTAAATAGTGTTAATTGAAATGAACGAAATAAGGTGGGATATTTTGTGCTTGGTTTTATGTCGTTATAATAACGATTCTATTGGGTGAGTTTTTTTGATTGGCCTTCCATAAAGAAAGCTCCAAGATAGGTGTATCATCAGGAGCTTTCTGGTTGCTTCTTGTGACTACTTTTTAAAGCAAGTGGATATCTCTAAAGCTAAAGACTAGAAGTTGAAGCTCGCGGTCACACGCACTACGTCTTCTTCAAATGGTGTTGTACCACCTGATCCGTCTGGCACCATCGCCGAATCGTTGATCTTTCCGTAATCGACCGTTAAACCGATCATGCGCCAGTTCACTGTGGCACCCACTGAACCGTAAACATTATCGATATTGATGTCGTTGAAAGAAGCGTTGCCCGATTCCACATCGGCATTTAAGTAGTTGATACCAACCTTAGGGATGATATCAAACTCGGCAATTTCAAATCTGTAGCCGATGTTGGAATATAAGCCCCATGCATCTTGTGAGTTTGGCTCGTCTAAATCTACCGCTTCCGTACCCAATGAAAAGCCACCCCCTACGACAATATTATTCGATAGGGCTTTACTATAGCCAAAGGTTGCCAGCTCTTGATTCCCAATAAATGTCACACCGGCCTCAATAGAGTTGTCGCGGTCACCTGCGAGTGCAGACAATGGTAAGCAAGCTGTAACGACAGCGACGGCAGGTAAGACTAAGTGGTTCTTTTTCATGATTCTCTTTCTCATTTTGTATGGACGAAAGCAGTCTACAAAATATCGAAGCTCAAATATGAGTCGCCAAAAAATCACATTTGAGCTGAACAAGAATTGACATAAAGAGCGGGTAACTAACTGAAATATTGAGACGAAGGCGAGATTTTATGAGTGAGAAGCATACTGTTGATGAGTGTTAATAACTGGCATGTTCAAGCTGGTTATTAGGCAAAATACACGATGCATGAGCCGATACTCGCCACTATTGTTCACTCGCCATTCCAAGTGAATAACACTGACTTATCGAAGGAATAAAAACTTGCTTTCGACTTCATTTGAAGGGATTGGTTTACTAAACAAGAACCCCTGCAGATATTGGTAACCACAGTCGACCAAGAAGTCCTTCTGCGTTTCTGTCTCAACACCTTCCGCGACCACTTTTAGCCCTAACTTGTCACAGATAGCTTGGGTTGCTTGAACAATGGCTTTGCTGCCTTTGTGTGAGCCGTGCACAAAACTCTTATCAAGCTTAACAGTACTAATAGGTAGGTCATGCAACATAGATAGAGAAGAGTAACCAGTACCAAAGTCATCCAGGTGCAATTCCACACCCAACTTGGCAATGTCACACAACGCTTGTCTAACTTCGCCATGTTTGAAAATCATGGATGACTCAGTGATCTCAAGGGCGATGCTCTGAGGTTGGATATTGTAGAAGTTGAGCATTGCAGACAGTTGGTCTGCAAAAGTTGCATGCATTTGAATACTGGAGATATTGATACTCATCATTAGTTGGTTATCAAATTCTCGGTGCCAAATGGATAGCTGCTTAAGTGCGGAGTTGAGCACCCACTTTCCAAGCGGAACTATCTGACCTGTTTCTTCTGCTAGAGCAATAAACTCGTCAGGTCTAATGTCCCCTAAATCTTTATCTGACCAGCGTAGTAGTGCTTCAAACCCTTTCACTTTATCACTGCTGGTATTCATGATCGGTTGGTAGTGCAGCGTAAGATCTTCATTCTCTAGGGCACGAGCTAAGCGATGGCGAATTTCTACTTTTCGATGAAGCGCACGAGCTAAGCTAGGGGTGAAAGTTTGGAAGCGGTTACGTCCGTTAGCTTTTGCCATGTGCATTGCCATGCCCGCTTGTTTGAGTAATGATTCTTGGTCTATGGCGTTATCTGGAAAGTTTGCAGTACCTATGCTGCAACCTACAGACAGAGTACCAATTCCGCTGATGTGAAAACTTCGGTTTAATGCATCAATAATGCGTGTGCAAAGCAGTGGGATGTTTTGGTTTCGACAGGCGTGAGCAATCACGATGAACTCATCGCCACCAAAGCGACCAATCATGCAGGTTTCATCAACTAGTTGTTTTAGGCGCTCACCGACTTGTTTTAGCAGCTGATCTCCCACGCTATGCCCATAGGTGTCATTGACGAGCTTAAAGCCATCAAGGTCAACAAACATCAACTCAAAAGGGGAGCGGTAGGCAATACTGGTTTGTAGTAAGTTGGTGATCCCTCTACGGTTATGAAGCTCTGTTAAGCAATCGTGCTCCGCGTTGTACCTGGCTTTTATCAGCTTTTCTTTTTGCTTGGTGGTACAGGTTAGGTCTAACAGTAGCTCACTCTTGTCGAACAACCATTTGCCTTGAACGTCAAAGTGATGGGTTTTGTCACCTATGGTACAGCTCACTTCTTCAAGGATCTCTTGCCCCGTTCGTGCTGAAAATAGCCAATGGGCTGCGGTTTCTTCACTGGAAAGAAAATCGGAGAGGGTGGTAAAGGGTGAGCCATAGTTTTGATTAAACGCGGAGTTAGTGCTTACTATCTTACCTGAGCGGTCAAATAGCAGAGAAAGGTTCGCTCCGTCTGAGTAAGCGAGATCGTGCTTAAGGCTGCCTTCTTCGGCAACCACTTGGACTAACATACCCGTTCGAGCATCAGGTAAAGGAATACCAGAAAACTGGCAAAGTGCGCGTTTGGCTATGTATTTGGGGGTGAAGTTCCACCATGTTTTGATGCTTTCACCACGTAGAAATTGTCTTTGATACTCTTCGAGAGTCGCCTCTATTGCCTTTGACATCTCGACACTAAAGTCGCGGGATGTCAGTTCAAACAAAGATTCCGCCTCCCACAAAGGAAGAGCACTTTGGTTTGCCCATGTGATTCTTTTGTTATCGATGTCATATATCCAAATAGGACACTTTAGGTACTCGAAAGATTGATAACTTGTCATCATGCTGGACTCTACGTGAGGAAGTTTTAGTTGGATGCCACCGAGCAGGCAGCCTACTTCGGTGACTTATTAATACAAATCAACCCCTCTCCATATTAGTGAGAAAGGTGTGTTTATAGGTTTAATGAGCGAATGATCTTAGTCACTTTCCCTTCCGGAGTTGTCTCGATGATATAGCCTTTTTTATCATCAAACATTTCACCATCAATAAAGTGCCATCCATTTGGTTTCTTTATGATTTCCTTAGGAAAGTTCTCATCAAACATAGAATGACTTGGGTAGACCGTTTCGATAGCTTCGAATAGGAGCTGCGCTTGGTCTTGATTCGCTAGGGTGAAGTCTTCTTTTAAGCACATGGTTAATTCAGGCAGTGGCTGAGTCGTAAACGGTTCAGTGACGGTACCTAATACACCTTTTTGTGAGTAGAAACGGTATGAGCCTGAACTGCTTTCACTGCCATCTGGAGACTTGATATAAGGCGTCGCGCTGTAAAATTCACAGTCAAAGACCATTTTTTGAATAATGCTGCTTTGCGGAGCGACCTGAATATCAATCCAAGAACTCACTTGAGATTGAATCTTTTTTATCGTTTCTTGCTTATCCGTATCAGCAAGTAAAGGTGCTGAAAATAAAGCAGATGTAGCCAGTAACAGTGAAAGCGGTTTATTCATTTTAAGAGGGTCCCTCTAAGGAGTGATTAAATGACAAATTACAGAGCGATCTATTGATGTTGTGAATGTTACTTGAAGTGGTAATGACTTTATAGGAAGGAATGGAAGAACAAAAAAGGAAAGTGCTGATGAGTGAAATAGGTAATCGGTTTCTTTTAGTGGTTAGTCGAATTTTCTGGTTTTTTAATCTAAATGGAATCAATTTCTTGGTTTTATAAACTGTGGTGTGACTGGTTAAAAGATGGTTGATTTGATTGTTTTTTGTAAACAATTTTAATGTAAGTGTGGGTAAGAAAATAAAGCAAGTGTAAGCGATTAGGATGGAATACGACATTAAATGCAATCGGTATCATTTTGTGGAGCCTATATAAATCGGGGCAGCAGACGACCTGTTGCCTAATTTTGTAAACGTAGATGTACAAAAATGATTATTATGTTTTGCGTACGGTAAAGTCTTGACTCTAATAACAATATTGATGATATATGACCAGTATATATACTGCCCACGCTTTTAATAAATACTGGTGATAGATATGTCGAAAACCAAAGTACTCATTGTCGAAGATGACCAAGAGATCGCTCGTTTAACCACACTCTACCTAGAAGCGGAAGGGTATGAAGTGAGCGTCGTTCATGAGGGAAACTTGGCACTTGAAGCTATCCGAAGTATTGAACCTGATTTAGTGCTGTTGGACCTTATGCTACCAGGTATGAGTGGCGCACAAATCTGCCGAGAGGCTCGTGAGTTTTACAATGGAATGATCTTAGTGCTGACAGCATCTGCAGATGAAATGAGTGAAGTAAGCTTATTTAAGTTCGGTGCTGATGATTATGTGGCTAAGCCGATACGAGGGCATGCATTGCTGGCCCGAATCGAAGCTCTCTTGAGACGTGCAACGCCGGTTACAACAACGGCAGAAACGGTGTCAGAAAACCAGTGTGAGATCGTCATCAATAGCGCAGCCCAAAGTGCCACTTTATACGGACAAAACTTGAAACTCACATCCGCAGAGTTTGAGATTTTGAACCTTCTCGTTAAGAATGTTTGCCAAGTCGTTACCCGTGACCAATGTTGCCAGCTATTCCGAGGAATAGATTACGCGTTTAACGATCGTTCGATTGATATGCGTGTATCAGGTTTACGCCGAAAGCTGCGCGTTCACGCAAAAGACAAACAGTTAATACGCACGGTACGTAATAAGGGGTACATGCTGGTTGCTTAAATTTATTAAAGAGAAGCTTCGCTCTGTTTCGATGTTTGCTCGGCTCTACCTTGGTATTGTTACAGGGATGTCGACGACAATCTTTTTGTTTCTACACCTTGGTGAAGGACATATGCGAAGAACAGAGATTGAGACTTTTCTCAATGATGGGTTGTACTTTGTTGAACAGTATATCCAGCATCGCGACAAAGAAGATTCGCTCTACAAGGAACTCGATAGAACAGGTCACCAACAGTTTTTTATTTTCAATTTACGCCTGTTAGAGAATTGGTCGGGAGAACCTCCTTGTCAACGATGTGAGTTACATACCATCTTAAATGGTGTGCCTATTTACCTCAGCGAAAACAATTTGTACTCGGCTGTGTATCAACTGCCGAATTCCAAGTTTAGCTTTGCATTCTGTGAAGTCGGGGACTTCTTTTCTCCTGAAATTGAATGGTATGAGGATTCAGAGCGGCATTTTTTACTTGGACTTCTGCTCGCGGTCATCATTGCGATCGGAGCGAGTGTTTACTTACCGGTTAGGGGCTTTCAAGAGAGGATTGAGTCGTTAGTTGAGAAGCAGAAACAGTTTGGTAAAGGTAAACTGAATACGCGTTCTGAGACTGAATATATTCATCCTGTTTCCGAGTTGGCTAGCAGTTTTAATTGCATGGCAGAAGAGATAGAAAGCAAGGTGAAAGAGAGCCATATATTTGCTCAAGCAATTCCCCATGAAGTTCGTACTCCGTTAAGCCGAATACAGTTAGCGACTGATATACTGAGACGAGGAGCGCCTGAGCAGCATCAAGCACTTTTTGATGATATCGATACCTATGTGGACGATATCAACGAGCTCACATCAGAGATCATTATGCTCTCGAAGTTGAATGTTATGGACAATTCCTTCTTCGAGTTGGTGAAAGTAAGAGCGAGTTTACTTGAATATTGTTTAGACCGGATTCGCTATTCTGAGTTGGACAATGTGACCTTTGAATCAAAGGTGAATCAAGACAGCACGATAAAGTGTGATTGCTCCATGGCTCGCTTGGTGTTTGATAACATCCTTAAGAATGCTGGCAACTATACTAAAGACCACGTTTGGCTGACTTTAGATGAAAACTCAGAAAGCTGGTTAGTGGTCGTTGAGGACAATGGGCCTGGTATTCCAGAGGAGCGTCGCGATGAAGTCTTTGTTCCATTTTCTCGCTTAGACTCGAGCAGAAGTGCTTCAACCGGCGGTTTTGGATTGGGGCTTGCCATTGCAAACTCTGCGGCTAAGAAGTTAGGTTGGAGTATCAAGATCGATGGTAGCAGTCATGGTGGGGCTAAATTTACGATTGTAATTGCTAAGGCGGCTTAATCGTTATTTATCTTTATTGAATCTACACTCGTTTAGGAAAAACAAAAGCCATGGCTTGAACTGACACCGATTAGTTCAAACCGTGGCTTTTTTTAACCAGAAACGGCTACTGTTTTGAACGGTGAAGACCATAGATTGCGTGGTCAACGATACGACCGTTCAAGTTCTCGCTGCGTGTAATGATACCTTCTAAATTGAATTGTAAGCGCTCACAAACCTTGCGGCTGCTTTGGTTCTCAACAGCGGCAGATATTTCAACTTTCTCCATATCTAACTCATTGAAAGCCATATCAATCAGCTTTTTAACTACACGCGTTACAATTCCCCTTCCTTGGTATGGTTCAGATAGCCAATAGCCTATCGTTACTTTTTGCATATCATGATCAATGGTATTGAAACTACAGTTACCAACGATATTGTCTTGGTACACGATGGCGCAGGTCATACTTTTACCTTCTGCGTAATCGTGTAATGAGCGCTGAACGAAGAGCCTAAAATCTTGTTCGGTTTTACAATGTGGCGGCCATGCAAGCCACTGACTTAAATACTCATTTTGACTTTGTGAGATTTCCGCGTAGTGAGAGGCGAAACGTTCTTCAACCAAAGCAATGGACAATTCGTCATCGATAACTGTTTTAAACATGCATTTCCTTTTTTTGACTGTTCAGTTGAGTGGATTTTAGTCGGCTAAACATAATGTCGCCTGTTTTTTAATATGCAACCATTTGTAGCACGGTTTTTCCGTGATACGTTAGATCTATCACGAAACTCATTAAACCTTACATTAGTTGTGTATATAAACATTAACTATGCATTAGTATTGGCAGCCTAAATATATAAGAACAATAAAAATTCTAGGCTTAAGTAATGAATCAACATTGCCAAGACGTAACCGTAGACCTTAGAAAGGCTCTATTTGGTATAGCTAAGGCGCTTGATAACGTAGGTTTTGAAAGCAAAAATCATGGGCAACGAGTCGGTTATATCGCTTACCGCTGTGCCCTCAGTGTGGGCTGGGAAGAGGAACAAGCACAGCTTGCGTTCTCGTTGGGGCTTATTCACGATTGTGGTGTATCTCAAGTTGATGAACAGCTCAGTTTGGTCTCAGGTTTTGTTCCTGATTCCACCCACCACCATTGTCAGAAAGGCTATCAAATATTGAAAGAGTGTCCTGTACTTTCGATATTCTCTAAACCAGTGCTTTATCATCATACTCCTTGGGTGGAGCTTAAAGCGTTACCTATTAGTGAGTTAGAGAAAGAACTGGCCGCGATTGTCATGCTTGCCGATAGGGTTGACTATCTCTATGGCATCACCTCTTCCGATCGCTATGGCAACCTCACCCCAGATGGAAAAGCGAGCATTATCGAACGTTTGACTGAGCAAGCAGACGAGATGTTCGAAACTAACCTTGTGCAACATATGTGTGAGCTTGTCGACTTGGACGATTTCTGGTTCTCGATGGAGATCCCTTACATTGAAAACATGAGGGATAATTTTGAGCCCGTGCCGTTCTTTTCTCAACAGATGTCGTTGGATGAAACGGTCGCTTTTGCAGAGTTTATTGCCAATGTGGTGGATACCAAGAGCTCGTTTACCTTTAAGCATTCGTTGAAGGTGGGGCAGCTTTCAGAGTATTTAGCTAAGCAACTGGGTTACTCATATACAACGCAGCGTAAGCTTTATTTGGCTGGGTTAGTACATGATATCGGTAAGCTGCAAACACCAAGTGATATCCTCCACAAACCAGACCTACTCACTGATGAGGAGTATTGCTGCATTAAACGCCATGCAACGGATACAAGGTTCGCACTGCAAGAGTTGTTCAGTTCACCTCAGATTTGTGAGTGGGCGTCGAATCATCATGAAAGGCTAGACGGTTCTGGTTATCCAATGGGGAAAACAGCAGAAGAACTGGATCAGCCCAGTCGAATTGTAGCGGTTGTCGACGTGTTCCAAGCATTGACACAATCTCGTCCGTATCGAAAGGGAATGACACTTGAAGAGACGATGGTGATTTTGACTGAGCATGTTGAGAACCATAAGCTTGATCGTGAAGTGTTTGAGTGTTTGAAGAAGCACGCTCAGTATTGTTTTGAGTTATCAACGGACAAGTGGGCTTACCCGATTTACGAAACGTGAGGATCTTGGAGTCGTTTCAATCCCTTCTCATTTTATTCATGGCGCTTACAATGGCTTACAGTGATTGAGCAAGGCTACTGATATGGTGGTAAAAATCATTAAAGGAATAAGATGTTGAGAACGAAAATCATAGTGCTAGCTTTGGTTACCGCTTTGTCAGGTTGCATGGATGAAGATGGTTACGATGAAGCGGTTTTAGAACAACTTGTCGATCGACAAGCGAACATCGAAGATGTGACGAAGAAACTCGGGCAGCCCGATCGCATCATCAATAATGATGGATCTGTGGCTTATATTTATGAATATGAGCGCGATCTTCTCGCTTTTACGTTTTATAACGGGGAGTTGTTGTTCAAGGAGAGAGCTGCCAACGACGGTCTTTATGATTTTAAGATGATCAAACCAAGCGTTCAGTAAACGGTAAGTACAATCAATCGAGTTTGATGAACAACGGGCATTGACTAAAAAGAGACAGAAAAGCGATAGCCGAGGCTATCGCTTTTTATTTGGGGGCTTATTCGCTCAGGAGCAATGTAGCGAGGTTAGTATCGCTTTAAGATCTCGATGATCTCTTGCTCTGTTTCTGCAGCGATAATGGCATCAATGTCATCATCATTTTGGAACAGCTCTGATAGCGCCATGATGGTATGGATATGGCTATCTGAATCCATTGCCGCCAGAGTGATGGAAAGGTAAACGTCGCCGTTATCTTCCGACTCTAAATCAACACCTTTTTTGAATACTGTCACCTGTAGTGATGCTTCGTTTACGCCGTCTTCAGGACGAGCATGAGGCATTGCAATCTTTGGCGCTAGAACATAGTACGCGCCAATGTCCTTGTGCTTTTGTTTGATGGCTTCAACATAGCTTGCTTCAATCTTGTTGCTCGCTAGTAGTGTTGAACATGTCACATCAATCGCAGCATCAACCGTTAGGTTTTCTTCAGAGTTGATGATAACGCCTTGGTTACCGACTAAATCGAATAAACTCATGAAACAATCCACCCTAGAATCAGACCAACCACACCGAAGTCGAAGTCAGCAAATGTTGTTGCTTCAAGACCAAGTCCGCCAAGAACAGGAAGCAGTAGCATTGGTAAGAAAGAGATACATAGGCCTTGAGTGAATGAACCTAGAATCGCACCACGTAGACCGCCAGTTGCGTTACCGTAAACGCCCGCTGCACCACCTACGAAGAAGTGTGGAACAACGCCCGCTACAATGATTGTCCAGCCTAGTGCGCCTTGTACTGCCATTGCTAGTAGGCCAGCAGCGAAAGAGCAAAGGAAGCCAATAAGTACCGCATTAGGTGCTACAGGGAATACCATTGGGCAGTCTAGAGCCGGTTTTGCACCTGGTACTAGCTTGTCAGAGATACCTTTAAATGCAGGAACAATTTCAGCAATCAACATCTTCACACCTTGCAGTACGATGTAAACACCGCCGGCAAACACAAGAGACTGCATGAATGTGAATACAACCCAGTTTTGGCCATTTGAGACGGTTTCTACGAACTCACCGCCAGCGACAATCGAAGCAAACATGAAGAAGATTGCCATGGTTGTTGCTACTGCGACAGGTGTGTCACGCAGGAACATTAGGCTCTTAGGCACATTGATGTCTTCAGTTGTTTTTGACGTGTCACCGAACTTGCTGCCAATGAAACCAGACACTAGGTATGAGAATGTTGAGAAGTGACCCATCGCTAGTTGATCGGTACCCATTACTTTCTCTGTGTATTTCTGAGCAAGTGCAGGCATGATAACCATCAGTGAACCCACAATGATCGAACCAATTGCGACTAGAGCCGTGCCCTGAATGTTCGCTGTAGACAGGATAACTGCAACCAGCATAGACATGAACATTGTGTGGTGACCCGTTAAGAAAATATATTTTAGAGGTGTTAAACGAGCCAATAAAATATTCACAACGAATGCGAAGAACATAATTAGAGCCATTTCATAACCGAATGCTTCTTGTGCTAATGCCACAATTGCTTCGTTATTTGGAATAACACCACTTACGCCGAATGCTTCAGTAAATACTACTGAGAAATTATTTAGTGCGCCAACTAGAGCACCAGCACCAAAACCTAAAATTAGGAAACCCATTACGGTTTTAATTGTGCCTTTAAGAATGGTAGAAATATCTGCTTTCTGTGCAACTAAGCCAATGAAAGCAATTAAACCCACCATGATTGCTGGCTCTTTTAATAAGCCAAGCATAAACTCGAAAAAGTTTTGCATAATTTTGACCTTACATGAAAGTTTTTAGTTGTTCTTCGATTGATGCTTTGTCAAAAATATTTTGTAGACTGATGATGTTTTCTTTACCAGCTTCTTTTAGTTGATTCGCAACGTCAGTTGCAGCAACCCAGATATCCGCAGTGCTTGATGCTGCAGAAGATAGATCTTCGTGATCAACTTCAGCTTCAAAACCAATTTTCTTAGCCACATCTTTCACTGCCATTTCCATCATTAGAGAAGTACCAAGGCCGTTACCGCAAACTACAAGAATCTTTTTCATAATATTTGTCTCGATTGGATTTTAAGGTTTGAGAAACTTCGTTCTCTTATTGTGTGGGAGCATATTAATGGAAATATTGAGATTTCAATAAGACTTGCGTCACAAAGTCAAAATGAGATTGTGACGCAGATCTCGTTAAATTGCGCGAGGAATTCAGAGTGGGATCTTGATCAAATTAAGTTCTCACTTGAATATGCAACGTCTTTTATTTAGATAGGGACGAGGATCTTTATTTGGATATTAGAATTTGAATCTTGAAAGGTTTAGCTAAGATTAAATATTGAATTAATCGTATCTTCCGTAATCGGTAAGCATTTTCTTAAGCATGCTATTAACGTCTTTAGTCTTTTTACTTCTTTTAGTTAACTGGCTTAGAGAAGTTGGTTTTGATGCTTCAAGTTTATCTTCATCAATATCTTCAACTTTGTCTTTCATTTTTTGTACTGCTGGCAATAGCATTCTAATTTCTTCATTGTCAGCGTTTGTTAACACAACAATATTTTCAGACTCAACTTGAGTAATGGTTAATATTCCGTGTTTAACCGATTCAACCTGTTCGCCAATCATAATTGACTCAGGAGCAACCGAACGATCAGTTAGTTGGCCTGTACGTAATTTAGCCGCACTGATAGCTCGAATATTTCCGGTGTTTTCAAACGCGACGATAACAGTATGAGTATTATAATATTCAACTACTGTCACATAACCGTGTCTATTTGTTTTGAATTTAGCTCCAATGTTCATATCGTGCGGAGCTTCCATTTTCTTCACGTGTTTCCTCTCTTAGTCTCAAAGGCTGTTATATCTGATCAGCTCTATTAGTATTTTATAGATATTATTTGGTGAGATACTTACAAAGTATATACGCATCTAAACTTAAGATGAATCTTGAAGTCACGGTAAATGAGGTAGAGCACAGAAAACTGCTAATAATCACACAGAATTAACTAAGCGCTTACTTGGTGATCTACATGGGTTGAACATATTTTGTTCATTTCATAACTCTCATTTACAAGGGCTTGTTAGTTAGCGTTTATTGATTTGGAAATCAATAAATTCAACCTGATGTGTGAACGAATTTATAGAAATGAAGATCGTATAAATTATTGATTTGATGAATGTTTACGGAGCGAGGCAATGTTTGTTAGAACAGCCTATTCAAAACAATAAGATAGGTAAATCTAATGAAAAAACTCGTCAGTTTGCTGCTCGCTGCAGTATCTCTAGGGCTTTCTGGCTGTGCGACAGTATTAACCGCAGAGCAGAGTGCGCCTCAACTCAACGAAGTCCCACAAGAAAAAGCACTGACTATCGCTGTGATCGATAAGCGTCCGTACGTTCTTGATCACGATAAAGAGCCAAAGTTCGAGGGCATCATTCGTAGCTCATTAGGTATTCCTTATACCTACAACACGGCGACACAGCAGCCCATGTCTCAGTTTTTAACCGACAGATTGGTAGCAGGTTTGAAAAAACAGCAAGTAGCTGTTGAGTCGGTAGAAACGACACCGGAAGAGGATATCACCAAGGTCGCTGAGCAGATGAAAGCGTTCAACAATAAATCAATGATGTTCGTCTTGAATGAATGGAAGTATGACTTCCACGCATTCACGGACAATTCTTGGTACAACGTTAATGTGATTATTTATGATGAAGCGGGCAAAAAGCTACTCAGCAAAAACTTCCAAGGCGAAAATGATGTGCCTGATGGCGGTGCAATCATCAATGAGATGCAACTTATTTACAAACAGCGCTTCGAAGAAATCTTCCAAGACACTGAAGTGAAAAGTGCATTGCTAAACTAATCACTTTCGTTTTCTATCATATTTTGAAAAAGCCACACTCTGTGGCTTTTTGTTTTAGTGTGAATTGTACTTATCCTATTTATTACTAACAAAGTGAATTATCGCGGTAATTAGTTCGTTTTGTATGTTTTATGACCGCGCGATCGTTTGCGTTAAAAAATGTGATGAAAGTCTCAATCAACTGTTTATACTTCTCTTCCGGTTTTAAGCCGGTGCTTAGCCAATACAAGCCGTCACATGGATATGTGAATGACCCCACGGACCGGACCAGCTACGTTCCACTGCTTGTATAAGGTGATTTTTTACATGAACAACTCGTTGTTACAGTCGCTAACTTTGTTGGCCCCTTCATCGCGTAGCGTTTTGCTTGCGGTTCTTTGTCCTGTTCCTTTGATGTCATTCGCTTGGCTCATGTTCACTCTATAAGGATTACTAGGACACATTATGAATATTCTATTTGGTTTTGTCGGTGTTATTGCACTGATTGCTTGCGCGTACCTGCTATCTGAAAGTCGTTCTTCGATTAACTGGAAAACGGTGATTCGTGCACTACTACTTCAAATCGGCTTCGCAGCTTTAGTTTTGTATTTCCCATGGGGACAGTTAGCGTTAACAAGTCTAAGTAATGGTGTTTCTAGCCTGCTTGGTTTTGCTGATGCGGGTATTGCTTTCCTTTTCGGTGATCTTGCTACTGAAGGTTTCATTTTCGCGGTTCGCGTACTTCCAATCATTATCTTCTTCAGTGCTTTGATCTCTGCGCTTTATTACTTAGGCATCATGCAGAAAGTGATTCAAATCTTAGGTGGAGCGGTGCAAAAACTGCTTGGCACAAGTAAAGCTGAATCTCTGGTTGCGACTGGTAATATCTTCCTTTCTCAGGGTGAGTCTCCTCTTCTTATTCGTCCTTTTTTAAAGTCTATGACTCGTTCTGAACTGTTTGCTGTAATGGCAGGTGGTATGGCATCGGTAGCTGGTAGTGTGCTTGGTGGTTATGCAGGCTTGGGTGTTGAACTTAAATACCTTATTGCTGCGAGCTTCATGGCGGCTCCGGGTAGCTTGTTAATGGCGAAGATCATCGTTCCTGAACGCAGCACACCGAGTGACTACGACAACATTGAGCTAGATAAAGCTGACCAAAGCAACGTAATTGATGCATTGGCTAGCGGCGCGATGAACGGTATGAAGGTTGCGGTAGCTGTTGGTACGATGTTGATTGCATTTGTGAGCGTGATTGCCATGGTAAACACTGGCTTAGAAAGCCTAGGTGATACGTTCGGCTTTGCGGGTATCACGCTGCAAGCTATCTTCGGTTACCTATTCTCACCACTAGCATGGCTAATCGGTATCCCGAGTGATGAAGTATTAATGGCGGGTTCTTACATTGGTCAGAAGATCGTAATGAACGAATTTGTTGCTTTCATCGACTTCGTTGAAAACAAAGCGCTACTGTCTGAACACAGCCAAGTGATTGTGACATTTGCACTGTGTGGCTTTGCCAATATCGGCTCTATTGCGATTCAACTGGGTTCTATCGGTGTAATGGCACCAGAGCGTCGCGCAGAAGTAGCGAACCTAGGTTTGAAAGCAGTCGCTGCTGGTACGCTAGCAAACCTAATGAGTGCATGTTTAGCGGGTATCTTCATCCTGCTTTAATCTAGATTGATCAAAAGCCGCTAGATTCAGTGAAAGCGGAGACCTTGATTACGGAGTTTACGTAAAGAAGGTCTCCGCTTTTTTGTGTCTGTGACAGAGGCGAATGAGATGAGGGTAAGGTTTTTCGTGCTGTATAGTGCGTAAAGCTTCACTCTGAAGAGTAATAGAGCAAGCTTCTTTTATCCTATATACTTGAATATTATTAGGTTGCGATTAGTCATATGCGGTTTCGAGTAGCGATGTTTGGTACCGATGAACAATAGTGGCAACCAAATTCAACAAATCAAAGGTCTTCCCATGAACATGCGCGTTCTCATTGGTCTTATCACCACCTTCATTGGCTTATTTGCGATGGTTTATCTTATTGCTGGTGGTGAACAGTTTCCTATCTCTCAGTGGCCAAAAGAAGCTTATCTCGGTTTGGTATTTAGTGTTGTCTGGGGCGCGGGTGTAGCAGCATCGGCAGCGTACTTCTTTTCTGCACTGGTGTTCGTCACCGTTGCCGCGGTTTGCTATGCAATTGGCTACAAGATCGGTGGCTTATTTACTAACGACTCTGAAGCCTAGCTAGTCTGACTATGTGGTTGAGTTGCATGTAATGCATTGGCGCGATCGTTTTAAGGTGTATTGGTATCACCGAAAGCAAACCCATCGTTGGAAAGGGAACAAAGCAAAGTCTCTAGGTTGGACCAACGAAGAGAGCCAGTTGTGTCGCTTCGAAGTGATCGCACGCGCTACAGACTTTGAGAAAAAAAGTGTTTTGGACTTAGGTTGTGGTTACGGAGATCTGTTTGAACTACTCGACAGCATTTATCGTATCCAATCATACACAGGTGTTGATCAGCACTCTGGCTTCCTTAAAACGGCCAAGCAAAAGTACACAGAAGCTCGCTGCCAATTTATTGCGGGTGACATGAGCAAGATGCCTCTAGAAACCCATGATGTGGTTATCGCTAGCGGTTCATTGAATTACATTTGTCGAGATTCTGATTACTTGACGAATATGATTACTCGGATGTTTGACCTAGCGAATCAAACCGTCATATTTAACCTTCTTAACTCTAGCCAGTACCCTTCGCGCAATACCTTGATGAGTTATCATCCTCAAGGCGTTTATCGCTTCTGTAAAACGCTGTGTGACGATGTGTCTTTGATTGAGGGTTACACCGAAGGTGACTTCACTATAGTGATGAACAAGGCTGTCTGAGCGTTTTAGCTTTATGCGCGCTATTGATATGTCTCAGGTATTAAAAAGCCGCACGCCTTAAAGGTGTGCGGCTTTTTGGTTTTTGTTGTTTGGCTTAAGTGTTCTATTTATTCTCAACAAGCCCGTAAGGAATCGTTTTAAATACCTTTGGGTTTCCTTTGAAGGTTGGTGCTTCATTCACCTGTTGCCAGTCAAGCAACATGATTGCCAATACGTTGCGGTGCTCTCCGTATTCAAGATCAAAATCACCGGTGATTGAAGGGATCATGCCGCGCTTCTTATCAATCGAGGATTGGATAGCAAGTCGAGTCTTCTCTACCACTGGATCATCTTCAAGGCCTGCCAATAGGAAGGTTAAGCCAACCTCGGCAATAACATCTTCTTTCGCACGCAGCAGGATAGTATCGATGTTCTCTCTAAAGTAATCGTAGATCCATTGGTGTTCTTGTTCGCTGACTTGATGTTGATAGTACTCAGAATCACCGAAGATGACGTGTGTCATGCCGTAAATCTTATTGCCAAACTGTTGGCTAGAGAGCTTTTTATCTTTGTCGTCAGGGTACGCTTTTTTAAAGGTTTCGACGAACTCATCAACGACATCTTGCTCACCCAGTTGGCGCAGCCAATAAACCTGATTAGCGAGCTGAGCAGCCCACGCTTTCACCATGTCTTCATTGGTGACATACCGAGAAAAGTCATAGCGACGAATGATTTCGCGGAGTTTGGCGTCGTTCTTATGCTCTAAACCGTATTCATTGGCACGGGCCATGGAGCCAAGAAGGTCTACGCCAAGGTAGAGGTACTCGGGCATATGTTTGGTAATGTTGTAACGTCGTACACTACGCTCATCGTCGTCGCCGACATAAGAAGCCACTCGTTTTTCTGAATAGAGAACGATCTGCTCCATGGTATGGACGTCATTAGACAGGCTGCTGAGCTTACTTGCCACGCGAGCCATATCGCTCCATACCGCTGCTGCGTATTTATCATCTAATGTTTGACGATACATGCGCAGTCCGTAATGCCCCTCTTTAAAGGCCGGAAGCGTGTAAAGCTGGTTTTCATAGGTCTGACGAATCAAGTCGGCTGATTGTTTGAAAGATTGTTCTTGAGAGTAGAGAGATTCAGCTTGCGATTGAACAGCTGGTACGCTTGTTGCGTTATGGTTCTCTTGTACGTCAACCGCCCCGTTTGTTTCAGAGGAAGCTTGTGCGTGGAACGCAATGGCAACAGAAGTTGATAACAAGGTGCACAGAGTGAGAGTTTTTAACTTCATATGAGTAAAGTACCAAGCTGATTAATCGTGAGTATAAAATAACACTGATGAATCCTTTAATGTAAGGTTTGGGTCAATACAATGTAAGCTTTATAAGGTTCATTTAGGTTTTTTGATTGAGTAATCAGTGTAGTTAACTGGTTATGAGTGATGAATGACTCAATAATGAATGTAGACCAGACTTAAAGTATGGATTTTTAATCGCTTGTCGGCATACTGAAAAAACAAGCCAGAAATGAGCCGATTAAAGGCAGTAAACAGAACAATAGTGTTAGAGGTTCTCGAATGCCAAGTCGTTTTAGCAAGCAGTGGCCTGCCAAAGTATTATCGTTGTTATTCTTCTTTGTTGTCGTGAGTGCAATTGAGCATTTTCACGCCAAGCAATTGACCTTTCTTAAAAATGAATCGTATTCGGTCGCCAAAAAGCAGCTCTCCATTATTCGATCTCGCATAGAAGCGACGATCGTGTCAGACATGTATATTCTCAATAACTTCTCAACACTTGTGACGATCAATCCTAATGGAGACCAAAAAGGTTGGGACCAGATTGCTCAGAACATCATTCGAGATGGCTTCCACATTCGCTTAATCGGCTTGGCTGAGAACGATGTACTTAATTTTGTTTATCCACTGGAAGGCAACGAACAAATCTTAGGTATTGACTATCGAGACCATCCAGTTCAATGGGAGTCGGTTGAGATCGCTCGCAACATAGGTAACACCTTTATTGCGGGTCCTTTTGATCTGTTCCAAGGTGGGCAAGCCTTAATAACAAGAACCCCTATCTTTAGAGATCCTCCTTTTAACCAAAACTATTGGGGCGTATCGAGCGCGGTTATCGACCTAGATGCACTGTTAGAAGATGTAGGTGTTGGCAAAATTGAAAACAAATATAACTTAGCCATTCGCGGTACAAACAGTGCCGGTAAAGATGGTGAGGTGTTCTATGGGACGCAAGAGGTGTTTAGCAATGCCTTTACTACCGAACAGGTTAACTTTCCTTACGGGGGATGGTACTTAGCACTATCGGGTAATGAACATGTGCTAATGGATGTACCTTGGTATCGAATTCAAGCTGTTAGGCTCGTGGGCTACACCATAATGTTGATGCTTGCGATTGCCTTTATTGCGATTTATCGCCTATATCGGATTGCTGATAGCCGCTCTATGCATGACGAGCTAACGATGCTGCCAAACCGCCGTTACTTTATGTATAGCCTTAAGCAAGCATTCAGAACCGTACAGAAACAGCCAACGAAAACCTTTGCAGTAGTGAACATCGATCTCGATGGTTTTAAGGCGATCAACGACACCTACGGGCATGCAGCGGGTGACAAGGTGTTAGTTGAGTGCGCAAAGCGAGTTAAGGGTAAGCTACGTACTTCTGATATTGTCGCACGAATTGGCGGGGATGAGTTCTTGGTTCTGCTACCGCGTATTATTGATGAGCAACATGTGGCATCGATTACCAAAAAACTACAAGATGCAATCTGCGAAACGCCCGTTGTTTACGAGGCGCACTCAATTTATCTCAGAATCAGCGTCGGTTGGGTGATTTATAACGACAGCTACAGTGATGTCGATGGTCTCTTGAAAGCCGCTGATGAAAAAATGTACGACCAGAAGCGTCAGATAACCTAGAGATAATCTTAGTTGCGATTAGAATTTAGTTGCTGAATGTGGGGAAAAGCCTCAGAATACCGCGCTTTGCTCCGTATCAATGATTTGATCAGCAAAAGCTGCAGCGGCACCCTTTTATCATTTGTCGCTCGTACTAAATGTTATTCAACTGAGAAAATAATCTATGAGTTTTACCTCCCTTGGCCTTTCAGAACCAATCCTTAAAGCTATTGAAGCACAAGGTTACGATAAGCCATCACCAATCCAAGAGAAAGCCGTGCCAGCTGTCCTGACGGGCAAAGATGTAATGGCCGCTGCTCAAACAGGGACAGGTAAAACTGCTGGCTTCACGCTACCTATTCTTGAATTGCTATCAAAAGGCCCTCGTGTTCGTCAGAACCAAGTGCGCGCATTAGTATTAACACCGACTCGTGAACTTGCTGCACAGGTGAATGGCAGTGTTGTTAAGTACGGTATCAATCTACCTTTGACTTCGAGTGTTGTATTCGGTGGCGTAAAAATTAACCCTCAGATGCAAAAACTGCGTAAAGGCAGTGATGTGCTGGTGGCAACACCGGGTCGCTTGCTTGATCTATACAACCAAAATGCTGTGCGCTTCGATCAACTTGAGATCCTAGTCCTAGATGAAGCGGACCGTATGCTAGACATGGGTTTCATCCGCGATATTCGTAAGATCTTGGCTTTCTTGCCTAAGAAACGTCAGAACCTACTGTTCTCTGCAACCTTCTCTGATGACATCCGCAGCCTAGCGAAAGGCTTGGTTAATAACCCGGTTGAAATCTCAGTAAGCCCTGCAAACTCGACGGCGAAAACGGTTGAACAGAGCATCTACCCAGTCGATAAGAAGAGAAAGAGCCCAATGCTTGCGAAGCTGATCAAAGACAATGATTGGCGTCAGGTGTTGGTATTTAGCAAAACTAAGCACGGTGCTAATAAACTGGCTCGTTTCCTAGATGAACAAGGCATTACTGCTGCACCTATACATGGTAACAAGAGCCAGGGCGCTCGTACCAAAGCGTTAGAGAACTTCAAAACGGGTAAGGTTCGAGTATTGGTTGCAACTGATATCGCGGCTCGTGGTATTGATATCCCACAATTACCTCAAGTGGTTAACTTCGACCTTCCACACGTATCAGAAGACTATGTACACCGCATTGGTCGTACAGGACGTGCTGGTGAAGTCGGTAAAGCAATTTCATTGGTTTGTGCAGATGAAGTTGGTGAGCTTTTCGGAATTGAGCGTCTGATCCAGCAAGTGTTAGAGCGTCGCGAGCTGGAAGGTTTCTCGCCAGTTAATAAGCTGCCTGAGTCTCGTTTGGATACTCGCCCAATCAAGCCTAAAAAGCCGAAGAAAGCGAAACAACCACGTGAACATGTGGATGGTCAACGCTCGGGTGATAATGCTCGCGGTCATAAGCCTGCAGGCAAGAACAAGCGCCATGTTCCAGGTACAGGTTCTGCGCCAAAACGTAAACCTACACGCGCTAGGAAGCCTGCTGAAAACGGTTCAACTGCTGCGGGTGAAGAGAAGTCAGTAAGAAACAATGGCAGTAACTTCAAGCGTGGGAATACAGGTAAGAAGCCAGCTTCGAACCACTCGAATTCACAAAGTAAGTCAGGTTCACAGAGTCGTTCAGGTTCAAAAAACAATCAAGGTAAGCCGACAGGCTCTGGCAAGGCGAAGAAGTCTGGATACGGTGGTAGTTACGGACCGGGTAAGTCATCAAACAAGCCATCAACAAATAAACCGTCTCGTTCTCGCTCGAAGCCAGCACCTCAAAAGTAAAACTAGCACTATATGAACTGAGGGTAGGGCGCTAAGCTGAGCGTTGTTTCTAGGAAACGTTTCCAGTCTGTGTAGAACCGAATAAACGCGAATATTGATCATCAATGTTCGCGTTTTTTTATGCGTGATGTTCTGAAAAGGAGAGAGCTGGTGGAGGCTAAACCTATTGAATAAACTAAAAAATAGTGATTTGACTCAATGGTAGTCAATTTTTAATGATTGTTTAATAACAACATAATCACTAGCGTTTTTGTTGTTATTTGCAATTTGCAATTCCAGTTTGCAAAACAAACAGGAATTTACGGCTAATACGTGTCCAGATGCGTAGTAAATAGGTGATTTAAAAGTTGGCACGTATGCTGCATTGTTAAAGGTGACCCTTCTTAAGCCGAGGGTCACCTAGCCAACTGACGTTGTTAGTGAACCTTTATTGTTCACACAAAATATATGACCAATCACCCTTTTGTGATTGG
This sequence comes from Vibrio chagasii, assembly GCA_041879415.1. Classification (NCBI taxonomy): domain Bacteria; kingdom Pseudomonadati; phylum Pseudomonadota; class Gammaproteobacteria; order Vibrionales; family Vibrionaceae; genus Vibrio; species Vibrio chagasii. The sequence goes on from CP090852.1 coordinate 1,689,606, forward strand.
TTTTTTTTGCCTGAATTTTAGGTTCTATTTTTGTTTTACTTCTTATTATCTTCCAAAACCAAGCAGACCGAATTATTCATTAACCCTAATTAGCTCAACTTTGCTAAGCAAAACAAGCAGAGCATGAATGCTAAGATCCATGCTCCACTGGTTTCGCTATTATCACTCACCGCACTTTGAATAACAGCTTGGTTGGCGTGGGCACTCTCCGCCTCTGGAGCAGATAAGCCTCGCCTCTGTTTCAATCCCACGTTCAATCCAATTTATATTTAGAATCTTGGCTATTGTCGTGAGATCTTTCTTGATGTTACGTGGGATAGCTACAGAGCCGCCATTATTAACGCATGAAGCCTTAAGCTGCTCTGCTATTTCTCTTGAATTACCGCCTTGGGCATCAATCGCAGGGTTGAGGTCTATGCCTGCACACAATACGCGATTGTTACCCGCTGGATCCGTCATATTGATGGATTCACAACAGTAGATTCTTGGCTCATCTCCCACATTCAAAATGGAGATTTGAGCCGAGCTACCCGCACGGGGCTCAGATAATCGACGGAACACTGCCCAATGTTGACATGGGTCGGCCACCGTTCTCATATTTCCCCAAGGCAGTGGAATCCCGTTCCCGCGGTATACAGCCTTGAGTTTCCCCGGTCCGTAAGCATCAAAGTAGTGCCAGTGAGGGTAGGGCGATACTACCGTCATTCGACGCATCGCAACAGAGGGGGAAACCCCTGCTCTTTTGTGAACGTCGATTTCGTAACCGGTACGGTCAAGCAACTGTCTGAATGGAACTTTAGGGCACAGCAGCGCTCCAGCAAAAAAGCTAGATTCAAAATCTCGCCATGCTTGCAAAATATCTTGAGAGTTGAGTTGGGAGGAGCCTGACACTTGGTTGTCGTCCCAGGTGTTGTTATTACCAACGGACAACACACTCTTTAACCCTTCTTTGCTATGCAAAATGCAATGGCCGATGTACACCGACAAGTCGTATTTCAAACGCGTTGGATACTCCTTGAGGATTTCATTTAAGAAGATGGTACCAGGCGGTTCAAAGAAGGACGTTACCAACTGTTTGGCGTTGATTCCAAGTTCATCGACTACGTCTTGCGGTGTGCGTGTTACCCAGCGGATATTGATTCCGAGGCTTCTAGCGATGTCTATTAGGTCTTCTATGCTGAGGTTGAGTCGTTTTAGACCTACCTCTTCAGCTGCCCGCTCAAGGTCAGGGAAGTGGTTCTGATGGCTCTCTTGGTGGGCCCTAATCAATAGATGTGCGAATTGGCGCCCAGAGATACCTGTTTGCGACAACATCTCTGGTATCGCGATTTGCAGGATGTCGTTAGAGAAAAGGAAGCTAGGCTCAAGAGCCATACCGCTAATCCCGCCTCGATTACCTTTGTCGGGAGCAATGGCCTGCTGTTCTGATTCATCGTCAAGAAACCATGTAGGGCTCTTTTGGAAGACCTGAGCAATGACTTCAAGCATATCGATGCTTGGCACTCGCTTTCCACGTTCGATCATAGAGAGGTAAGAAACGGAAGGCGCATACTCTGGGTTGATTCTAATACAACGCGCAGACAGATCTTCCATCGTTAAATGGTTACGCTTCCTAAGGTTACGTATCTTGGTACCTAGGAAATGTGACTGACGAACTAAACTTTTTGACAAGGCCATATTTGTAAAATTCACATTGTAAAATTTTTGTTGTGAAATTGTATGTAAAAAAGCGCTAATCTACAAACTAAGTAATTCACAAAACGATAAATAAATTAAACGTTCGTTTGGAATAATTGCTCTAGGACACATTTTTGCGTTAAAAATCGGTGGTTTTCACCGGACTAGTCAAGAGGGAAAGACTATGAATATGCTTACATTCGATAAAACAGAAATCCAAAAACAATCAAAGCCATTTATCGCTGAAGCTGTCTTTGCCGTGGAGACAATCAGTGCAAACCAGCAAAATGAGAAGCAAGTGAAAGCAAAGCAACTGCTTGACCGTCTATTTCCTCTTGAGCATGGCTCTCACCAAGACGTAACGAGCTACGTAGTCGATTACCGTCATATCATGGCTTACTTCAAAGACGGACAGCATAGCGGCCTAAAACACCCTAAGCACTTTGTAGCCTACATGGGTGAGAAGAGCGACCCTGATTCAATCTTGTTCCGTGATGGTAGCGGAAGCCACTTAGAAGTGATGTTTGGTTGTCACAAAGGTACTGGTTGCATTGAGTTGGTAGAGATTGATGATATCCAACTGGAATCGTGCACGACATTCGGTCAAGCTCCAACTGAGTCGACGAATACGACTTTACACCAAGAAACTATTGCGGCTATGCGCCACTGGATCAGCCTAGTTAAAGGTGATGAAAAGGGTAAGCCGAAGGCGTGCAGTGAAGATAAAGAATTTAGAGCAAAAAGTGGTGAAGATTACTGCCTTAACTACTGTTTCCAAATTTAAATCCTAGTTCTCAGTTCTCAGAGACAAGAACACAGTAAACAAAAAGCCCCAAAGGTAACGCCTTTGGGGCTTTCTAGTTTTAATTAGTATTCACCACGCGTATTTGGCTCAATCGCCAAGCGAATGATTGCCTTTAAAGAGGCATAACGCGATTACGGCCAAGTGTTTTGGCTTCGTAAAGCAACTTATCTGCGCGCTCAATTAATGAATGCGGTGACTCTCCAGGTTCAAGTTCAGCCACACCGAAAGAAGCGGTAATATTTCCGACTTGTTCACCACTGCGACGGTCTTTAATCGATAGCTTCTCTAACGAACGACGGTTAGTGTCAGCCAGTTGGCGTGCGATGCGTACTGATTTATTCGGCACAATCAGTGCAAATTCTTCACCGCCAAAGCGATAAGCAGAAATGCCTTCACGGCAACTTAGCTTGAGTTTACGAGCGATGCCTTTAAGAACCATGTCGCCAAACAGGTGACCATAGGTGTCGTTGAAGTTCTTAAAATGGTCGATGTCGAGGAGAATCAAACAAAGAGACTGGTTCGCTTCGCAGAGCGTTTCTAAATCGCGGTCGAAAGAGCGACGGTTGTATAGGGTGGTGGTGCTGTCAAACAGTGCGTCTTTCTGTACTTCAACAAGCTGGCTTTTGAGCTTAGAGATTTCAGAGGTCGCTGAGTTGAGCTGAGAATTCAGGAATTGAGTTGAATGACGGATGTTTCGAGACTCAGAAACAAGCTGACGTACTAGAGACATCACCTCGTCGATAGAGAGGCTTTCATTTTCAACGCGAGACAGATCTTCAAAGCTTTTATCGATCATATCCGAGAAAGCCGACGTATCCGTTAGCGTATCATTCATAGAATTTGATACTTCAGATACCAATAGCTCTAAGTTAGCGCGTAGATCATTGATATTGGTTTCTGATTTGCTGGCAACGTAATTGTTGTAAAGCTGTTCACCAACAGCCGGAGGGCAGATGCCATAATGCTCCAGCACGCCATCCATCTCTTTAGTCAGTTGCGGAATCGCATTATCGACATAGGTGTACCAAAGGGCGTAATTTGCAGGTGTGGTCGACACCCTGTTCTTCATCATAAGAGGCACCGCTTTCTTTAGATTAGCGGTGGATTTCTGAAATTCGTCTTTGTTCATTATTTTTACTGCAGATATCAAACCAACTAAAGCCACTTGTGGACAAGGTTAGCGGATTTCGAGGAGCTTTGCTTTAAAAATTATATAATTAATGGATGAGGGTTGGATAAATTACTCATTTTTATTATGAATATCGATTGCGTACTTATAACGGCGATCTAATGGATTGTTCTTTAACCAAATTTTGAGTTATTCACTTTGCAACAGCGATGTAGATGTCAGTACTGAAGCTAGGCAAGGATTTGGAGAAATGACGCTTTAAGTGGGTGAGCCAAAGTGAGTGCGTTTGTTAGAGCAGCGAGTGATTTAAGCGTGGGGTAGAGGGAGTGCTCAGCAGTAGGAGGGGGCAGAAACTTTTCGACAGATACAAAAAAGCGCCGATAAAAATCAGCGCTTTAAAATTCTTTTTAGCTAAATGCTAATTATTGAGCAACAACGTTTGCTGCTTGTAGGCCTTTTTGACCGTTTTCAACTTCGAAAGAAACCTTTTGGCCTTCTTTCAGAGTTTTGAAACCTTCAGAAACGATAGCACGGAAGTGTACGAATACGTCAGCGCCGCCGTTGTCTTGAGAAATGAAGCCGAAACCTTTCTCTTCGTTAAACCATTTTACAGTGCCAGTATTTGTGTTAGACATAATTTGTCCCTTATTCATAAATTTTCTAAATTGTTGATTGCATTCAATGCAATGCGCTGATAATTGAATTATTTAATATTGCTAAGAAATAAGGAAAAACTACTTACAAAAACGGGTAACGATTTTACATGTCAATTTTTTACTATTCATCTAACTTAAATAACTCCGGCTAACAGAGCGAGTGCATGTTAACACAGTCTTTCGAGATGTACACACATTGATTGCGAAATCAGTGTTTTTTTTGTCATACCGTGCGAATCCACAAAAAACACACTGAATTAGTGATAGTTTTATCGCTTCGCACAACACAACAAAAGGAAGCATCTCAGCTTCCTTTTATTCGATAATAATTATAGACGATATTAGCGTTTAAAGCTTACATCTTCCGTTTTATCTAGATTAATTTTGGTCTTCGCTGGTTGTGTCTCTGCGATCACTTTACCGTGACGTACTGAGTACTGCACAGGCACTTGACGACGCACTGCATCAAAACCGTTTTCAGCAGGAAGAATCAGTAGGCTACCAGGTTTACCTTCTTCGATACCGTAGTTGTCTTGAATATTCAGTGTGCGAGCAGAGTTTTTGCTAATCAAATCAAGCGAGTTGTTGATTTGGTCGTAGCCCATCACTTGAGTTACATGCAGGCCCATATGCAGTACTTGAAGCATATTTGCTGTGCCTAGTGGGTACCATGGGTCAAAGACATCATCGTGGCCAAAACAAACGTTTATGTTGGCAGCTAGCATCTCTTTAACGCGAGTTACGCCGCGACGTTTCGGGTAATCATCGAAACGACCTTGTAAGTGAATGTTCACTAATGGGTTTGCAACGAAGTTGATGCCAGACATTTTCAACAGGCGGAATAGGCGAGATGCGTAAGCACCATTGTAAGAGCCCATTGCTGTTGTATGGCTTGCTGTTACCTTTTCACCCATTTCGAACTTGTGAGCTAGGGCTGCAAGTGTCTCAACAAAACGAGATTGCTCGTCATCGATTTCATCACAGTGAACGTCAATCAAGCAGTCGTATTTACGTGCAAGTTCAAATACATAGTGTAAAGATTCAACACCGTATTCACGAGTGAACTCAAAGTGAGGAATAGCACCGATAACATCAGCACCGATCTTTACCGCTTCTTCTAGAAGTTCTTTGCCGTTCGGATAAGAAAGAATGCCTTCTTGAGGGAATGCGACGATTTGGATATCGACCCATTCTTTCATCTCTTCACGCACTTCAACCATCGCTTTTAGCGCGACTAACGTTGGATCAGACACGTCTACGTGAGTACGAACGTGTTGTACACCGTTGGCAATTTGCCATTTCAAAGTTTGCTTCGCACGTGACTTAACATCTTCAATTGAAAGCAGTTCTTTACGCTCAGCCCAACGCTCAATACCTTCAAACAAGGTACCAGAGATATTCCAGTTAGGCTCACCAGCTGTCTGAGTTGTGTCTAGGTGAATGTGCGGTTCACAGAAAGGAGAAACCGCAATGCCGCCTTGTGCATCAAGAGTTTCGCCCTGATGGTTGATTTGCGCGTCATTATCGAGAATGCGAGAAAATTGACCATTTTCAATCAGAATCTGTTTCAAGCCTTCTTGGCCTTGAAGTTTTGCGTTCTTGATTAATAAGGTTGTCATAGTGTGTCCTTAAGCGGCCTGAGATTTCAGAGCTTTTTTATTCAATAGAGGGTTTAGCACTAGGTAACTGATAGCACCGCCTAATACTGCGTTCAATGGAACAACGCCAGGAAGGAAGTGACCTGCTGCTACGCCTGTTGCAACCGCGATAATGCCAGCCCAGTTAACGGTTTGGAACTCCGCATTTGCAAAATCTTTGTAACGCTTACGGTTCGCGAAGAAGTCAGCGATGATTACGCCGCCAATTGGTGGAATCGCTAGCGAAAGGAACGTTAGCCAGCCAACGAAGTTGTTGTATAACCAAAGTGCGAAAATGGTACCGATAATGCCGTTGATGATAGACATTGTAGTACTTGAGCGACCGGTGATGTTTGAGAAGCCTAGACCTGATGCGTAAAGTGCGTTTTCGTTAGTCGTCCAGATGTTTAAACCTAGTACAATAATCGCCGGAAGTAGAAGACCTTGTGCGATCATGACATCAGAAATATCAGCTTGGCCTGTAGCAGCAGCACCGGCTGCGCCGAAGATGAACATCAGTGAGTTACCGATGAAAAATGCGACCATAGTAATGAGTACCGCACTTGCTGGTTTCTTACCGAAGCGCACGAAGTCAGCCGTTAATGTACCTGCACTAACAAATGAACCCACAACCATCGCTAGCGCAACAGAGAAGTCCATTGGTGTTTCTGGCTTGATAAGCTGTAGCTGTTCTAAACCACCTACGCTGTCTACCGCTGTCAGCACAGAGTAACCGCCTAGAATTGCGATAGCAGGAACGGCAACCGCTGAAAGTACCATTAGCGCCTTGATGCCGAAGTACACTGTACCTGTCATTAACAAGCCCGATACGATGATTAGTGTGTTGGTATCGATACCTGTCGCTTTTTGTACCGGAATTGCAAACATAGCCACACCTACGCCAAACCAACCGACTTGTGTGCCGCCAAGTAGGGCTGAAGGAAGCCATGAGCCTTTGGTACCGAAAGAGAAACGAGCTAGGAGGTGAGTTGAGAGGCCAGTAGATGAGCCGATGTAGCCAAGAAAAGAAGTGTAAATACCGAGAATTAGGTTACCGATGAGAACGGCGAGGAAGAAATCGTTGAATGAAAGGCCTGTCCCGAGTGAACCACCTGTCCACATACTTGCAGAGAAGAAAGTGAGTCCAAGCATTACCATGGTGAGTGAAGCAACTCCTTTCCTAGCCGATGTTGGAACCGGCCCTAGACTGTAGTTATTATCAGCAGCCATTTTTTAACCTCCGCAAATGATCAAAATTAAAATTAACGGTCGCCATATTGCAGGCAAACGTGCGCATTATGGTGATATAAATCACATAGTCAATGCTAAATTTGTCAATAGTCAGTCGTTAAAACCAGTTTTGGCTCAAATTTTCATATAAAACATAAGGTTATTTTTATGAATTATTTCATAGAAATTAATAGAAAACGTTTTCTATCACTTGTTGGTGGCTAACAAGGTGTAGGTTGAGTATGAATGTTGATTGTTATTATTATGAATGGTTGTCTGTATACAGGAAATGCAAGCTTGGTAAACGATAGGTAAAAAAATAGCCAATCGCAATAACCGCGATTGGCTTATATATTTTGTGAACAAGTATAGGTTCACTAACAACGTCAGTTGGCTAGGTGACCCTCGGCTTAAGAAGGGTCACTGAATACATTGCAGTTAGTGTGCCAACTCTAATAACCTTGATTATCGGCTGTTTGATAGCAATTTGGTGCGTATTTAAGCGCCTTCTTAGCATTTTGAAATTGGCTTTTTGCGTAATGCAAGTGCATTTTGCGAATTGGTGTTGACTTGCGGCAAATAGTAGGGGGAGTTCAAGCTGTTGGCTCTTCTTTCTGAGTTAAGCTTATTGATTTGTATTCAAGAAACGAAAAGCCCGAGTGATCAATGATCACTCGGGCTTGGTATTTCTAATCCATAAAGGTGGTTAGATAGAGTAGAAGAAGTACAGCTGAGACTTCATTCTGATGATGATGCCACGAATAACATCGAGGAAGGCCATAAAGCTAATTGGCTTCTCACCACTAACCCAAGCAAGACCTACTGAGCCAACAGGGATGTCGTAACCTTCTGTTTCATCAATCTTCAAGCGAACGAAGTGGTGCTTGTTCTGAAGGTTTCGACCTGTGGTTACTCGAACCTGTTCATCGATGCCTAATAAGCTGGCTTGTGCCTCACCCGTTGCTTCCACAATTCCTTCAACTGTCGCAGAGAAGATTTTCCCCGGGTATACCGCTGTTGCGAACTCCGCAGGCTGACCGACTTTGATGTTGCGAATCGCTTGGTGGTTTACTCTCATTAACACGTATTTCTCTTCGGTATACATTTGTATACGAGGCATCATCGAAACACGTTGCCCTTCACGAAGAATAAAGTTGGTAACAAAGCCATCTGATGGCGCCGTTACTTTCGTGCTATTCAAGTCCCACTGTGCTTGTGCCAACGTGGCTTTTGCAGAGTCGACCTCGGTTTGTTTCTTACTTACATTGGTTTCGGCTTTGTGAATGTTTAATTTGGCGTTCTCTGCATCTACCTCTTTTTTACTCAACTGAGATTCAAGCGTAGTGACGTTGTGTGTTGCTAAGTCCACCTTTGCGGTTTGTTGGTCGATGTCAGACTCCGTAATGGTGTGTTCAACCACACTGTTTTGTTTTTGATAACGATCCAGTGTCTTAGACTGCAAAACTAAGTCGGTCTTTGCTGATTCAATTTGTGCTATCGAAGCTTTGATGTCTTCAAGCGCTGATTGGTAGCTGACTTTTGCAATGGTGACTTCTTGGCGAGCTGTGTCTAACGCTACCTCTGCTGACTCAAGTTGAACCTTCGCCTTATCTCGAGCGATCACATATTTGGTGTCGTCAATCTCATAGATCAACTGACCTTCAGCTACGTCTTGGTTTGGGTGAATATGAACTTTCGTGGTTTTTCCCGTCACATTAGTTGAATCTGGACGCAATTGAATATGTGGCGATTGAACGACGGAACCACCTGAGAGGTCCATCGGCGTAAAGTTAATCAGTCCGACCCACACAAACAGCAACCAAGAAGTACCACCAAGGTACGCAAAGGCTTTCGTCCCTTTATTCCAAGGCATGCCAATCAGCCTCAGTAAATAAATGAACAGTGCCCAAATAGCTAAGCCTTCTAACATGCTTGCTTCTCCTCGTCTTTGTTATCAGCGTTACTGGTTTCTTTCGGTGTTGCGGGGGCTTTCCATGTATCCCTAAGGTTGATGATTGCTTTTTCCATATCAACGAATGCCAAAATGACGGCGAGTACCCACACCCAGTGCCATATAAAGCCAATCCAAGTGAGTGCGGTGATCAAACCAAGTTGTTGATGCTCTTTACTGTGAGCCTTGTTGATCGGTAGTTCATGGACACGCCAGAACCCGTAACATGCAGCTGCGATCGTTGCGACGAGTACAACACCTGCAACCACATGTAGCACTGTGTCAGCGCCAGTTCCAACAAATGGGACACTTACTAAACTCATTGATATACCCTAGGTTAAATTGAGCGCTGAGTGTGATTGATATCAGATTTATAGGTTGCAAATTTACTAATTACTTTAATAATGGCACTTATATGAGGTGATCTGTAATTGTGTTGGCTGGGGTTTGCGACGAATGAATAATTGTAACTTCTTAAGAGCATTAGGAATTTTAGGTATATATCAGTACGCAGCGGTTAATCGTGAGCTAGATATGGATTCTTTAGGTATTCCCGAATCGGTATTTGCTAACGCTATGAACCTAATTCCGGTCAATGAAGTGGACAAATGGTATAGCTTACTTGAGCAGAAAACGGATGATCCAGACATCATCTTAAAGCTTGCTGATAGAGTCGATATCGAAAAGTTAGGCCCACTTGCTAACTGGTTTTTCTCCGGACATGACCTAGCTTCGACCATTCGACGCGTTAACATCGGGCTGCATTGTTTGCAGTCGGGTGCTTTCTTATATGGGGCGCAAGTGGGTAACTTGATTAAGTGGTGTTATGACAACCCTGAATACTCCGAGACTGGCAAGGTACACGATTCAGTACGTGTTGCGATCTTTATGATGAAAATATTAAGGCGTTATCTCGGGCCTGATTTCGTGCCTTCTGCGGTTTCTATTGCCGGACATCGAGAAAATACTGAGCTTTATCACGAGTACTTTGGTTGCAATATTCAGTGGGGACAACCGAGAACTGAAGTATGGATACCGAGTAAATCTAGGTTATCTATGAATCACTCGCCGTCAGAAGGGAAAATGAGTTTAGCGATGAATTTCCATGATTTAGACAACTATCTCAACATGCCAGACGCAGGTGATGAACATAAGGTGACCTATGAAATGATCAACTATAGTCGCCATTTTGGCTTACCAACGTTGAATAAGGTGTCGAGCTTACTTGGTTTATCTGAGCAGCAGTTTCAGCGACGACTGCACAAATTAGGGGTTAACTTTTCAACTATTATGGGTTACGCATTGAGTAACGTTGCCGTTGAGTTGCTGAGTTATTCATTGCCGGTTGAAGAGGTGGCGAGACGCCTCGGCTATACCAACGTGGCAAGCTTTACGCGGATGTTCAAAAAGCACCGTGGCTTGACTCCAAAGCAGTATGTCGAAAGGTTTAGAACCGGCTTATAGAGCGATATCAGGTGTGTTGTTTGCTCGATAAGTACACCATGACCCAAGTGCTGAGAATGAAAGGTGCGGTTAGCGGCAGTAAGTTAAGAGTGTGGAATATGAGTGTAACGAGGCAACTAAACACACCGCCTAATATCACCCAACCCCATGAAACTCTTGGATAGAGAATCAGTGCGAGTGTCGCGAGCACAGCATTGTATCCATATAGCCCTTGAGCGATCAGTTCGCCATCTGCGCCAATTACCTCACTAAACAGAGTACTGATGGCTACTGCCAACACTACCCAAATAGCGTTTCGGATGTTGTTGAGCATGATCGCTACTAAAATAATCAACCCCGTCCATGCATTGTTGATAAAGCTGACTTGGCTGACTCCTTTTAGCATGGTCACGATAAAAGGGGGTAGGTGAGCCTCTAAATTTGTCGCTGTGTGGATGTGTGCAGTTTGCTCATCGACAGAAGGAGAAAATACCGATAGATCCAAGCTCCACTGAGCCACATAAATTAACCAAGATGTTATGACGAAAGCGCTGGTATAGCCGAGGTACTTTTTAAAGCCAAATACCACGGTTGCTATGGGTACAGTGAACAGTGCACCTAAGAAGGTAACTATCACCAAGACGGGTGTGATCCCAAATATATTACCGATAAACAGTGCGAAAAGTGCACCATTCAACGCATACATTCCATTATTGATGTTGTCGATTGGCTTCCTGCTATAGCAAGCAAACACATAACTGCTCGCTGCGCCGAATAGTGTGAGGGCTGAGAGGGGAAGGGATTCGACTGAGATGGCAATCAGAAATAAAACAGACGTGATGATTGTTGGAGTGAAGTAGACTTGCCCAATACCATTGAGCAAGCCTTGATGATGTTGAAAGTCCTTATTCGTCTGCATCGCTCGGCTACGTTATTTACTGATGTTAAATTTTTGATAATCAGATTGTATACAATTTTAACGCGTTGGCCATTTCGGTCTGTTAATTTTGATACCAGCGTTCACCATAAGCTTGTTGATAATCTGGTTTTTCAATGAGCCCCTCTTGCTCGGGTACAGTTTCTAGTGGCCCCACAACGGTTCGATAGGGAAGTACACCCGCCCATACAGGGATATCCATATCTGCTTTGTCGTCATTCACACCATGCTTACCAATTTTTACTGATGCTTCGGTTAGCGGTATCGCCAATAACTCAGTTGCGGTGAGCTCTTTTTCATTGCTCAGCCTAACCTCGTCGGTTCTTCCTGGAGCTATCTGCTCAATGAAGATATTCAGCAAGCGATCCTTTTCTTGATTGTCGTCAACGACTGAAAATGATCCAAGTACCACAGCAGAACGATAATGGGCGCTATGATGAAAGGCTGAGCGAGCCAAGACCCAGCCATCAAATAATGTGAATGTTAAACAGGTTGGCTCTCCCTTCTTAAGCCCTTTTAGTAGGCGACTGTTTTTGGCGCCATGGATATAGACCATGTCATCGACTCGCCACGCGAGCATCGGTATCACCATCGGGCCTTGTTCACCTTGTAGTGCAATGTGCGCGATTAAGCTTTCATCAATGATCTGATGCAGTTTCTCTTGTTCAAATACGGCTTTGTGAGCCCCTTTTTTAATCGTGGTTCTTTTCGTGTTGGATAACATAATCGCTCCTTAATCATTGCCTTTTGATTAATGTAGCGATTAACTGGTCTATTAAATAGAGCCACTTTTAAACACTATTTGGATCCAGTTATGCAGCCTATCGATGTCGGTGACCTACAACTCAGTGAGCAACATGACACGCGTCAAACCGCTTTATTCCATGCGATCAGAGAGAAGATCGTTCAAGATTTATGGAGTAAAGGCAGCAAGTTACCTTCAACACGTAAATTGGCTGTTGAGTTGTCGGTGAGCCGAAATACCGTGATCTACGCTTATGAGCAGTTAGTCACGGAGGGCTATATCGAAAGCCGAAAAGGTTCCGGTTTTTATGTGTCGGTCGAACAGCCTGAACATTTTTTGAATTCCTCTCAACCTAACCTTGTGCAAATGACTAGTCAGGTGGCAACGCAGGCCGAGGTAGCACGTAGGAACATAGCGACAGCGCTGGATATCAATGGTGGCTTTGCCCCTGGAGTGCCTGATCTCAACGTTTTTCCTTTTGCGAAATGGCAAAGGCTACTGCAGCGGCATTCAACGCGTCAAAATATTGCAGGCAACCAAGATGTCCAAGGAAGTCTGGCCTTGCGAGATGCGCTCAGTGGGTATCTTGCAAGTAGCCGATCTGTTCGTTGTCATGCTGATCGAATTCTTATCACCGCGGGGGCGCAGCAAGCGATTTCCATTGGTTTGATGGCAACGCTGATGACTGGGGACGAGCTATTGATGGAAGAACCTGGTTATCGACAAGTCCATAAAATTGTTGATCTGTTAAAGCTCAAATTAGACGGTGTGGCGGTGCGAGAAAAGGTTGGGCTTGATATCGATAAAGTTCTTTCCAGTAAAGCCAAGGCTTTGTATGTCACCCCAAGTAATCAATACCCTATGGGGACTACGCTTAATACCGAGCAGCGCCTAAAACTGATTGATTGGGCAAACAAAAACCAATCTTGGATCATAGAGGATGACTATGACAGTGAGTTTCAGTTCGCACACCGACCATATACCAGTATGCAAGGGTTGGCAGGCAAGCTTGGTTTGGATGACCGAATCATCTATGTCGGCTCACTAAGTAAGGTGATGTTCAATGGCCTGCGCTTGGGGTATTTAGTGGTCCCTGAGCACTTGGTTACTAAGTGTCTCGAGATAAAAGATGCGCTCAGTGGAGACACCGCAAGCCATACGCAAGAAGCATTGGCTGATTTTGTTCGTGAAGGCGATTTATTACGACACATTAGGAAGATGCGTCGTTCGTACAAACTCAAATACGAAGCGATGATCGATGCCATTGAAAGTGAGTTTAATGGTGACCTTGAGGTGATAAGCCAAGCGGCGGGACTGCATGTCACCGTCAAATGGAATGGTGGCATTTCTGAGCATGAATGGAGCCGAAGAGCTGAACTCGACAATATTATTATTCGACCATTTTCTTTTTACGAATATGGCTCGAGTGTTGAGCGCGATTGGAATGGAGCGTTATTGGGTTTTGGGAATATTCGTTTGGCAGAAATAAAGCCGAAGATCAAAGCGATCGCTCGGCTTTTTTATCAGTAAAGGTATCTGTAGTTCTTATAACTTATCGATAGAAACGGTGGGTTTACCGAACCACTTTTGCCAAGGGAGTGACAATGTCACAAAAATCGTCACAGCATACAGCATGGACCAACTTAGGCAGATAAACACGATAGTGCAGATAACTAACGAAAGCATCGCCGTGTATCTAGATGTACCTTTCAGAAGTCGGCAAGCAGCTAGCATTGCGAGTAGATAAACCAGAACAAATATACCGTTAGCGAGCTTTAGAAAGAACTCAAGATCTAGATTGGACAGTTCGCCAATCACACATGAAATCAGTGCGATAACGCCGATTGCTAACGTTGGGTATAGTGGCACTCCGCGGCTATTGAGTTGTGCCATTTTGCCATCAGGTCGATGCTGACGAGCCTGAGCCCAAACCATTCGTGACAAGCTTTGTGTGTATAGATTTAGGCTAGCGAAACAGGCAAAGAAACCAAGCACACTGATGACAGCCTTAAATCCATTCCCAAACAGTTTTTCAGTTACCCATGGGATTGATGCAGCGTCAAATTCCGCTGAGCCATACGCACCTAGCTTTAGGATTACCACTGAACAGGCCCAATACACTAAGCCAGCTACGAAACAACCAACTATGATAGCAATTGGGAAGTCCCGTTGAGGGTTCTTGAATTCTTCCCCCATATGAGCAAAAGCTTCGATTCCGACAAAGCACCAAAACATCACTGCCAGTGCGGCGCCGATAGACCACATAGAGTCAGAGGATAGGCTAGGTATCGCTATATCGGAGACAGTGATCTCTGCCTTCCAAACGAAAGCGCTGATTAAGGCAAAGATTGACAGGGCAATCACGGTTTGCAGGCGGCCTGAAGACTTACTGCCCATCAAGTTGACCACAATCAGTAGTGCTACGGTAAAAAATTGAGCGCCGAGTGGTGTGTCGAGCGGAGCCGGTAATAATTGTTGGGCAAAGCCGCCAGCTAACGCGATAGCCGCAGGAATACCCACGGGCACTACACTAACAAACAACCAAGCAACACTCGTTTCCAACTTTTCACTAAATGCTTGGCGAACAAAATAGGCAGTGCCTCCCGCGTTCGGGTAGCGTTTACCTAGCGCGGCGAAAGTGAGAGCAATAGGGCAAATGGCGATAAACAGGATTAACCAGGCTAACAGTGATAATTGACCTGCAATACCTGCCGCGATAGCGGGAATCATAAATAGCCCAGTACCAAGCAAGGTCGTTGAAAGTTGCCCGATACCGGACATTAGCGTGATTTCTTGTTTTAGCTGGGTCATTCGCTCTCCTAGCCTGTGACGATTTTGATCTGGAAATGGAAAAGAGTGTGAATAAAAGCATACATTGTCGTCATCAATAATACAGCTAGCGAAACGTCGTAAGCCGCCGTCATTTTAACGGTATTTCGTGGATTAAGTGTCAAAGTGTCGGCTGACCTAACCAGCGACTGTTATAAGTTCAAGAGTTGTGTCAAATTAGGCGTGATAAATAGAACAATAAATGGGAAGAATCAAAAGCATGGATAAATTTGATCGCCAAATTTTGGATATCCTAAAAAGCAATGCTCGTTGCTCAGTGAGCGATATTGCGAGAGAAGTGAGCCTCTCTCGTTCGGCGGTGAATGCGCGAATTAAGAAGTTGGAAAGCGACAAAGTCATCAAAGGATACTGCGCTTTGGTTGATGAGCCCAACCAAACGAAAAACGTATGCGCTTATATTTCGTTGAAGTTCGACCTGTCGAGCAGTGACCATAGCTGCGAATCTTACGCAAACCAAATTCATGGTATTGACGGTGTGCAATGGTGCCACTCAATTAGTGGAGAGACCGATATGATGCTGTATGTCGAGGTCGAGAGTATGGAACGTTTAAATCAAGTTCGCGATCAGCTGCAAAGCTATCCAGAGCTGCGCCATCTAATGACTCATACTGTGTTGACCGAGTTTTTTAACAAGCTGAATCCGACGGTACATTCATGCTAGGCAATATCAACTTAAACCTACTGCGTTCATTGCATGTCCTTCTTGAAGAGTGTCATGTGAGCCGAGCTGCGCAACGCCTGCATATCACACAATCAGCGGTGAGCCGTCAACTTAGCCAGTTACGAGATTTATGTGGTGACCCTCTATTAGTCCGTGATGGTAATAAGCTGGTGCCAACCAATCGAGCTATTTTGCTTAAAGAGAAACTCGATGACCTACTCGGTGAGTTTGACCACTTGCTAGATGACAAACCATTTGAACCTCAAGAGTGGCAGGGTGAGTTTGTATTGTCTTCTAGTGACTATGTTGCTCAGTATATTTTGCCGGTGATTGTTGCCGAGGTATCGGCAGACGCGCCGAATATCAATTTGGCCTACCGTTTGTGGCAGCCAAACTACCTTGAATCACTCAATGAATCAGGAATCCACTTGGCTTCCAGCATGTTTCCTAAAAAGCCGGATCATGTATCGAGCATAAAGCTTGGAGAGGACAAATCGGTGTGTTTAATGCGCAAATCACACCCATTGGCTCAGAAAGAGGCGTTGAGCTCCGAAGATATTGTCCAGTACTCTCATATCAAGGTGACTGGAGGAGGGGACAAAGACAGCTACGCCGATATTGCATTGAAAAAGCAAGGGCTTAAACGCAGAGTGGCATTTAAGGTTCCTTTCTTTTCATCGGCAAGTAACGTGTTAATGCAAGACGATTATTTGATGATCGTACCGGAACACATCGCCTATAACCTAGGTAGGCATCTTGAGGTTAAGTATTTTCCATTGCCATTCGAAACCGAAATGCACACCTATTGGTTAATGTGGCACCCGAAGTACGACAACGACTCTGCACATAAATGGGCTCGAGAAAAGGCGTTCAAGGCAATGCAAAAGTCGAGTTACAATATCAGTATGACTTGAAATTATACCTATGATGATTATCTTTGATTTCAAATAATACCAAGTGATAATTATGCTAACTATCAATGGTAGAGCGTTCAACAAGAACGCATGGTTTGACTAGGAATGGAATGATGACGGTAACAATTTGGTTTTCTTTATTGGCGATTTGCCTATTGGGAGCAATGTCTCCGGGGCCAAGTTTAGCAATGATCGCTAAACACAGCTTAGCTGGTGGTCGTATTAACGGGCTTATCGCTGCTTGGTCACACGCTGCGGGTATTGGTATTTATGCTTTTGCAACCATCGTAGGCTTAGCAGTGGTATTGGAGCAATCTCCAACGTTATTTAAAGGTATTAGCTTGGCGGGTGCAGCTTATCTGTTGTACTTGGGAGTCAATGCTCTGCGTTCGAAAGGTGGTGTAGCTGCCAAATTAGAAGCAGGTGAACAGATGAGCTACATGCAGTCTGCTCGTGAGGCTTTCTTGATCTCTATCTTGAGCCCTAAGATTGCACTGTTCTTCATCGCTCTGTTTAGCCAGTTTGTCGCGCTTGGCAATGAGCTGACCAACCAAGTGATTATTGTTTCGACCCCACTGATTGTTGATGGCCTATGGTACACCTTCATCACCTTGGTGCTATCTAGTCCTCTCATTGTTGAACGAATCCGTTCAAAAGCGCAGTTGATTGATCGACTTTCAGGTATCGTTTTGATTTTGCTTGCTGTGCGTGTGGTGTGGACCATTTAGCGTTAAACAACCGACTCGAAATAAAAAGAGATGTATTAAAAAAGCTCACAGCGGATCGCTAGTGAGCTTTTTAGTTTTTATGAGTTTGTCTGACTAACCTGCCGAGTTTAGCACTGAATCTAGTTTGGCCATCGAGTCGGAAAAGTAAGGGTTATACGTTAGGCGAGCGTGATTTTTACCTTCTTCACGGTATCCCCATGCTGAATACCACACTTCGCTGTTCGCATTACACTTCTCCTCAAAGCCCTCTTCTTGTCCGTTAGAACAGATTTTCTCACTACCATTGATACCGTAATACGGATTGTTTGGTGAGAACAACAAGCCCATGTGAGAACCGTTCGAGATACGTTGCTCTGGGATTTTCATGCTGTATTGAACAGCGCGAGGGTCATCTAGCTTGGTTTCTCCTTGCCACACCAAAACGTTATTCGGGTTTGGCATAGATTCAGTAAACGCCTGCTGAACGAAACTAGTGTCAATCACACTGTCGCCTTCACTCATCATAATGAACACTGGCTTGTCGAATTGTTTCTCTCTTAAGTCGTCACGAACGATTTCTGAGGTCTCGTAGTATACCGATGCTCCGTTCATTGGCAGCGAGTTATAACGCAGTATGTTGTCTTCAGGATCTTGGTCCGCCCAAGTCACAAAATAGCTCGCTAGCCCCGCGTATTGCACGGCTGATGAATTCGGTTGGAATGCTGGTGAAAACAGCAGTAAACCAGCGATCTTTGGATCTTTCATCGCTTGTGAAGTCACAAGGTTTGCACCGGTAGAGTAACCACCTAGCCATACTGAATCGTACTCTTGCTCAAGTAACTTAGTATGGTGAGCCACCACGCCTTGCCAATCTTCGAGATGCGGTTGCATTAAGTCACCTGCACGGCTGCCGTGGCCTGGAAGCAGCACGGTTCTCACCAAGTAACCTTGGTCGGCTAAATGTTCTGCAATGTCTTTAAATGAATACGGCGAGTCGCCTAATCCATGGACCAACAGAACTGCTTTACCATTAGGTGAGGTCGGTTTGTACTCAGTAGGTGAATTAAGTTGAACCTCTAGTTGCTTGTCTTCGGTGATGAATACACGGTTTTTTAATAGCCAGTCTTGAGTTTCGGTCACATAGGCATCGAAGCTGTCTTGCTGATATTCAGGTAGGCTTGGCGAAGCTTCGTAAGCTGGAGTGATGGTCTCGTTAGAGCATCCAACGAGACCTAAAGTCGTAATAGCGAGCAGAGTTAGGACGGTCTTTCTATGCATTATTTGGTGTAGTCTCTATCGTTGTTGTCTTGAAGCAAAAGCTTAGACTATTTTCTATTTGAAAGGTCTTCGTATTCGCCTTCAATAACACCAGCATCAGATGTTGATGAGTGATGAGTGTTCATATGAGCTGCGAAGCCTTGTTTCTTCATTTGATTTTTAATGCGCTTGCCTGTGATTAATGCTGCAATAGCCAAAGGAATAGCAAGGATCAAGCTTGTGAATAGCGCCAAAAGGCCAGTAAACAGCGCAACAATCGTAACTAATATATTTTTCATATTCATTCCTCTTTTTCTATGTTGTTACTTTATCGCTCCTTTTCTGAACGAAACATGAACACCGTAAAATAATTGCCGAGAGTCACTATGACACGTGTGTGTTTGCTTTGGCTCGTAAAATGTAGTCATAATTACGCACTAAAAATATGGTTTAAAGTTAATTGCTTAAAAATCAATGAATTAAAAGTTGGCACGCTTGATGCTCTATAGGGTTTGGAATAAGTCACTGTAAGCGAAGTACTTACAGCTAATAAAAATTACTGGAGCCCCTATATGTTCTGTATTCAATGTGAACAAACTATTCAAACACCTACTGTAAAAGGCTGTTCTTTCGCACAAGGTATGTGTGGAAAAACATCGGAAGTATCCGACCTTCAAGATGTGTTGGTGTATTCTCTTCAAGGTGTTTCTTTTTGGGCAAACTTAGGTCGCACTTGCGATGTTATTGATACTGAAATCGATGAGTGGGCGCCAAAAGCGTTCTTCGCGACACTCACTAACGTGAACTTCGACCCTGCTCGTATTATTGAATTTGCTCAGCAATCTCACGAATTTAAACAGCGTCTAGAGCAAAAAGTTCGTGCAGCTGCAACTCTAATCGGTTTCGAAATTCCAGCGCTTTCTCCTGCCGCGCAATTCGATCTTCCAACGGACTCTTCAGAGCTTTTAGCGCTTGCACCACAAGCTGCGGTTAACCGTGGTCATGAATCTCAACATGAAGATGTGATTGGTCTTCGTCTTCTTTGTCTATACGGCTTAAAAGGTGCAGCTGCGTATATGGAGCACGCTCGCGTTCTTGGTCAAACAGACAATGCTATCTTTGCTGAATACCATGAGATCATGGCTTTCCTAGGTACCGATCCAACTGACCTAAAACAGTTATTGGATACATCAATGCAGATCGGCTTGATGAACTACAAAGTAATGGAAATGCTAGACAAGGGTGAGACAGACACCTTTGGTCACCCACAGCCAACGACTGTGAATGTGAAGACTAAGAAAGGTCACTGTATTCTTGTTTCTGGTCACGACCTTCATGACTTAGAAAAGATTCTTCAGCAAACTGAAGGCAAGGGCATCAACGTTTATACCAACGGCGAGATGCTACCTGCACACGGTTACCCTGAACTGCACAAATACCCACACCTTGCGGGTAACTACGGCAGCGCTTGGCAGAATCAACAGAAAGAGTTCGCGAACTTCCCTGGCGCTATCGTAATGACCTCTAACTGCCTGCTTAATCCAGATGTTGGTGCTTACGCTGATCGCCTGTTTACACGTAGCATTGTAGGCTGGCCAGGTGTTGCTCACCTTGAGGGTGATGATTTCAGCGCGGTTATCGATTGTGCATTAGCGCAAGAAGGCTTCAAGCATGATGAGATCGAGCAGATGATCACTGTTGGTTTCGGTCGCAATGCGTTAATGGAAGCTGCACCTGCGGTTGTTGATCAAGTGAAAGAGGGCAACATTAAGCACTTCTTCTTGGTTGGTGGCTGTGACGGCGACAAATCAGAGCGTAGCTACTACACAGATTTTACCGCTCAAGCACCGGAAGACTCAGTTATCCTAACTTTGGCGTGTGGTAAATTCCGTTTCAATAAAAACCAATTTGGTGACATCAATGGCATTCCACGTTTATTAGATGTGGGCCAATGTAACGATGCGTACTCAGCGATTCAACTTGCTTTAGCACTGTCTCAAGAGTTTGATTGTGGTATCAACGAACTACCACTAACACTCGTCCTATCTTGGTTCGAGCAAAAAGCGATCGTTATCCTGCTGACTCTGTTTGCACTGGGTGTGAAAGGCATTTACACAGGTCCAACAGCGCCAGCATTCCTAACAGAAAACCTGCTTAAGATTATTCAAGACGAGTTCGACATGCGTTCTATCTCAACGCCAGAACAAGATCTTAAAACAATCCTAGCGGCTTAATTTAAGCCAACTCATAAGCCCCGTTGTTGTAACGTTTTATAGAAGCGACAACGGCGGGGCTTTTTCGATTTTAATCTTTAGAGCAAGGTAAACCTACGATGTATGCATGGTCGGATAGCGATTCAATCAATTTAGTGTGCTTAAAGAAATGGCACGAAACACCAGATACGGTCAGCTTTGAGTTGGGGAGTATCCCACAAGACTTACACTTCAATTTCAAGCCGGGGCAGTTCATCACTTTGGGCTTAGATATGCCGACAAAAACCGATTATCGAGCTTACTCTGTTGCTTCTTGCCCAGAGGATAATCGCCTAAAGCTGACGGTTAAACGTGTTGAAGGTGGCTTGGTGTCTAACTTTATTGTCGATGAGCTTGATGAAGGTGATGAGGTTGCTGTATTGAAGCCTGCTGGTGGCTTTAACTGTATTGATTGCACGCCAACGGCGAGCAACAAAGTGACGCTAGTGAGTGCTGGTTGCGGCATCACACCTGTTATGGCAATGGTGAAGTATTGGTTGTCTCAAGATAGCGGCGTTGAAATTGACTTCATCCATATGGCGCGTAATAAGCGAGAGACGATTTATTTTGAAGAGCTACACCAACTTGATGAAACTTACTCTAATTTTAATCTAAAGCTATTACTTAAAGATAACCAAGGCACCACTGCCCCTCAAGGTCGATTGGATAAGAATTGGCTGGTCAATCTAAGCCCTGACATTTTAGATCGCACCGTCTATCTGTGTGGCCCAGTTGGTTTCATGCAAGACATAGAAAGCTATCTAAAAGAACTTGAGTTCAACATGGACAACTTCTATCAAGAAAGCTTTACACCGGCTACTCAGAACGCTCAGTCAGAAGAGCCTCAAACTGAAATCGCTGACAATGAGAACAGTGTAGTCAAAGTATTTGTTCCAACGTTTGGCAAAGAAGTGGAAGCAGAAGCGGGTACGCCGCTCGCTGATTCACTAGAGCAAGCGGGTGTGCCGATCATTATCGCGTGTCGCAGCGGTATTTGTGGCTCATGTAAATGCAAAGTGACGAAAGGTTCGGTGGAATCTAGCAGCCAAGAGACACTAACAGCAGAAGAGATTGAACAAGGTTATGTATTGGCATGTTCAAGCACGATCCAGTCTGATGTTGAGGTAGAGCTTTAGAAGTGATTGTGTATCAGAACTTCTGATATAAAAAGGCCACTCAGATCAGTTAGAGAGAGCAGATCTAAGTGGCAACCCTCCTGTTTATACGGGGGAGTAAAACAGAAGGGGTTGCGAAGCCTGAAACAGGCTTCGCGGATATAGTTATTATGTTGTGGAGCTTGTTTTACTCAGAGATATTAAACCGCTGGGTAAGTTTTGTAGCGTACGCCCATCATTTGTTCCATACAGTGAACAACTTGGCAGCTGTAGCCAAACTCGTTGTCGTACCAAATGTATAGAACAGCGCGGTTGTCTTGTGCGATAGTCGCAACACCGTCAACAACGCCAGGGTGACGAGAACCAACTAAGTCTGTAGAAACAATTTCAGTTGAGTCTGTGTAATCGATTTGAGCAGATAGGGCAGAAGACAGTGCCATTTCACGTAGGTACGTGTTCAGCTCTTCTTTGTTGGTGCCTTTCTCAAGGTTTAAGTTTGCTACTGCCATTGAAACATTTGGAGTAGGTACGCGAATCGCATTGCCTGTTAGCTTGCCTTCCATTTCTGGCATCGCTTTTGATACTGCTTTTGCAGCGCCAGTCGATGTCAGTACCATGTTCAATGAAGCAGCACGGCCACGACGGTCACCTGAGTGGAAGTTATCAATCAGGTTTTGGTCATTGGTGAATGAGTGAACCGTTTCAATATGACCAGACAGAACGCCAAACTTGTCGTGAACTGCTTTCAATACTGGTGTAATCGCGTTCGTTGTGCAGCTTGCCGCAGAGATGATGGTGTCTTCAGGTTGAATCACATCTTCATTTACACCGAACACAACGTTTTTGATGTCACCTTTGCCAGGTGCAGTAAGCAGTACTTTGCTTGCACCATTACACGCTACGTGTTGGCTTAGGCCTTCTGCGTCGCGCCACACACCTGTGTTATCAACAACTAAAGCATTATCGATGCCGTAAGCCGTGTAATCCACGTCTTCTGGTTTATTCGCGTAGATAACTTGGATGAAATTACCGTTAACGATGATCGCTTTGCGCTCTTGGTCTACAACGATGCTGCCGTTGAACTGGCCATGAACTGAGTCACGACGTAGTAGGCTTGCACGTTTTTCTAAATCACCGTCTTTACCACCACGAACCACAATTGCACGTAAACGAAGTGGGTAACCTGGGCCGCTTTTCTCTACAAGAATACGAGTGAGTAGACGACCGATACGACCAAAACCGTATAACACAACGTCGCGAGGCGTGGTCATCGCTTCGCCTTCTAATGAACCCATTAGAGCCGTTTGAAGGAAATCATCCATTGCGCTGAGATCTTCGTGGTTTTCCCAGTATTGAGCTGCTAGACGACCAACATCCACGCGGCAAGGAGACAAGCGCATTGATAGTAGGTGTTGGATAATTGGTTGAGTTTGTTCTGCGGTTAGCGGTGAACCTGTGTAGCGTTTTGCGATGCGGTGAGCTTTGATGATGTCGATCGTTGTTGCGTTGACTAAGGTCTTACCGAAGAGGATAACTTCTACGCCTTTTTGGCGGTATAACTGACCTAAAGTTGGAGCGATGGATTCAGCAATAGTTTGACTAGTTTGCCAGTCTAGGAGGTGCTTTTCGGGACTCATCTTTACTCGGGACCTTTCACGTTAAGTTCTGCAGTCATGGCGGTTGTAGGGAAGCCAATCAGCATAGGGGGTTGAGCCATCAAGCGGTGGTCTTTTGTGCCACTTAAATGTGCTTGATATGCGTTGTGTGTAACTTGTAATTTTTATGTGGCAGGATTGTAAGGTACGACTGGTTATTCTGCTAGGAAAAATAAATGCAGACAAACTATCTGTAAGTTGGCGTGATATTAGCCATAAATCAAGTTTTATACGTAGATAAAGGTTATTGACTTTAACAATCTGTAGCACTTAATTTCCGCCAAAAAATACTCAAATCAAAATATGATATGTAATAAAAGTCATAGTGATCATTAAAGCTGTGATCACTAACTCAAGTTACACGTAAATGGTAAACAACAAACATGCCAATCAGTCTGTTTTGTTGTTTTACTTTCAACTAAGCCATCGTTGCGTGAAAAAAATGCAGAGCGCAAACGTTTGGATCTCACAAATTTAACCTTAATTTAGTAATTTGTTCGTACCTAGCACTTTGACTTGCTGCCTTTCTAGCCTGACAGCGTGACTTCTTACTTGTTATGCGAGCGTTAATAACTCTCTCTCGGAAATCAAACATTTCATTGATTTGCTATCCTGATACCAACGTTTGCTTTGCACACTGCACATTATTTGCCTTTCTGGACTCAGAGTATCGTTTGTTCATATCCAATTTGATCAATAACCGCTGTTAATGTCCTATTCTTTACTTGGGCTAGGTTAAATTACTTTCGGGAAGGGAGTAGTTATAAAAATGATAAACATGTCAATTAGATGGCGTCTAATTCTTCTTACCACTGTGTCTGTAATCATCATGTTTGGGTTTACAGTCAACCAAGTGATCAAGAACGATACGAAGATGAAGAATCTTGAAACTACACGAATTAAGGTTGAAGCTCTTCAATCTTTCAACACGGTTTCAAGTAATGCACATCGATGGTTAGTTCTGTCTAATGACTCTTCTGAGAAAGGCCAGTTGCTTTTAACCCTGCAATCAGAATTGGATAGGCTTTCTCAGTACGGGGCTCGATTAAAGCAGTCTGATGAAAACCTGAATATTGAGCCTCTGCTGACCGAATTGAAGAATGTGGTAATGAGCCTGACTAATGCGACGCAAGGTTCTGGCAATCAGGCGTTAATCGAGAAGGCTTTCGGATTATTAAAAGGCGTGTTGCTTCAGTTATCCGAATATCGGGTGGCTTTATTGGATGAAGATATTAGCCAAGCTGATGCGATGTTCGTCCACCTCACTAACTACGTGTTTTGGAGCCAGCGAGAAGCATGGTTGAGCTACAGCTTGTACCGCTTGCCTGAGCAAAAAAATCAATATCTTCTGAGTTACATTAGTGCGTTAGATCGACAGCAGCAGTTATTAGAGACCTTTTTCCAATCGGATACGAGCTCTCCAAGTATTAGGCAACTTCTCAACACAGTTTCCCAAGATGAGTTTCAAGACAAGTTCGCAACACGAATCCTCGAAGGAGAACTTTCATCGCCCGAAGTGTATGAACACCTAAAAAGTTTAGAGGTCAAAAAGCGAGCCATTTCTCAAGCGATCAGTGCTTACACCAAGCAATTGCAGTTTGATTTAACAAACAATATTGCGTTGCAGAAAAGACAAACTTTAGTGATCTCGTTCTTGATCCTTGCTGTTTCGGGTGTGTTGTTGTGGTTGGGGGCCATGATCTCTATACGCTTGAACAGAAATCTATCAATGATCTTGAAGGGCGTTTCAGAGTGCGCTGATAACGATGGCAAGCCGAACACCATAAAAATTGAGGGCAATGACGAGCTAGCAGAGTTTACTGAAACCTTAAATAGGGTGATGGAACGTAACTACCTACGTAATCAAGAGCTTATTGCAGCCAAAGAAGATGCCGTATCAGCTAATAAGGCGAAAAGTGCATTCCTCGCCAATATGTCTCATGAGATCCGAACTCCCTTAAATGGGATCATTGGTATGGCAGAGATTTTATCGCAGAGTAAGCTGAGTCCTAACCAACAAGAGGTGCTTGGGGATATTGAGTCATCATCGCACTCATTACTGGTGCTGCTGAATGACATTCTCGACTTGTCTAAGATTGAGTCGGGTAACCTCATGCTCTCTCCACACAATGCTGACTTACGTGAAGCCGTCTATGACTCTGTAAGCGTGATTTTATCTAAGGCGATCAGTAAAGACATTGAGCTCGATGTAAACATTGATTCTCAAACACCACCGCAACTATTCTTCGATGAGTATCGTGTTAGGCAGGTGCTGACGAACTTATTGTCGAATGCTATCAAGTTCACCTCTAACGGTACCATCACAACGGACATCGCCTATACGCCAATGTCGATGGGTAGAGGTAAACTCGAGTGCAGTGTTTCGGATACAGGCATTGGTATTGAACCAGAGAAACTAGAGTCCATATTTGAGCCCTTTACTCAAGAGGATGGCAGTATCACGCGTCAGTTTGGTGGCACAGGGCTTGGGTTAGCAATCTGTAGGCAGCTTGTCGACTTAATGGGTGGATACATCACTGCCCGTTCAGTAAAAGGTGAAGGCTCTACGTTTACGTTTTGTCTGTATGTCGATGTAGTCGAGACGCAAGTTCAAAGCTTTGAAAATTTAAATCGTGCGACGATCATTTCCAACTCTTTTAATTATCTCGATCAACTAGTCAAAGAGTGTGAGCGCCTCAATATAAAACCCAAGGTTGTTGGATCGATCTCGTCTTTAGACGAAGAGATCAAAGAGAGCGACTTTGTTCTATATTGCCATACCTTACATCACTCACTGCAGAGTGATTTAGCGGCGTTGAAAGAACAGTACCCGTTAGACCGCGTGATTGTTTGTCAGCACCACTTATTCAAAACTAATCTGATTACAGAATCCGTTCATTCAACTCATACACTGCCATTCTTGGGACGGCGTTTCTTGAATAGTCTATTGTCACTTGATGCGAATGAAGAGCCAGTACCTGAAGCCAAATCAGAAAAAGAAGAAGTGCGTCCTCTGAATCGACGTATCTTGATTGTCGAAGATAACTTGATGAATCAGAAGATAGCGAGCTTCTTTCTTGAACAAGCAGGCTACGAGTATCTAATTGCTAGTAATGGACAAGAGGCGGTGGATGTTATTACTCAGGGCGCGCAATTTGACGCCGTGTTGATGGATTGCATGATGCCAGTCATGGATGGGATAACTGCGACCAGAGCAATCCGACAGTGGGAGAGCGAGCAACAAACGACTCCACTACCAATTATTGCCTTAACCGCAAGTGTGTTAGAAGAAGACATCAAAGATTGCTTTGATGCAGGCATGAATGCGTATTTACCTAAGCCTTATAAATCTCACCAACTCTACGACCTGTTTAGCAGCCTTGATATCGTCTAACTGATAATTGATTTAAAGCTCAACAAGGCTATTGAGCTTTAAACCATAGTTGGAACAAGCTTGTTAACGCACTTCCATGCCTAAATTGTATTGAGCAAGGCAGCGCCCGACATAACTGATTTTGATGAAAGCTGCCACAATGATAGTGCTGATATGCGCAACGATCTGAACTGGTAGTGAGAAATGATCCGCCATTGGGTAAGCGATAATTATGCTGAGTAGCATAAGCAAAGTGGTAATCGCTAGGCTGAAGTTAGATACAGAAAGTAGAGTTTGAAAGCGTTGAGTCATCGTCTTCATATTGAATTCCTAGTTACTATTAGTTTTTTTGTTACTTAACTAGTAGCAATTACTGTTCCAATTATTAAAGCCGTTATTTATCAATACTTTGAAATCATTCAGTTTTGATTTGTAGTCAAAAAGACATCAGGGCTAATCGT
Organism: Vibrio chagasii; assembly: GCA_041879415.1. NCBI lineage: Bacteria > Pseudomonadati > Pseudomonadota > Gammaproteobacteria > Vibrionales > Vibrionaceae > Vibrio > Vibrio chagasii. The sequence goes on from CP090852.1 coordinate 1,717,061, forward strand.
GTCTTTTTGACCCGTATGTGTTTCTACCACTGCCTAAAGCCGCAGGTATCGATATGGAACCGAACACCTGAATACAAACCCAGACCAACGTTATTTTTCTGACCAAACTCAGCATGAATCTTTTTGAGCTTTACATGCAGTTGTTCGCGAGTAATGTCATTGGCAGGGACTAAATCCAACGCACAAAACTCTAAGTGCTTACTTCGTAGTGCACCGCCAGCTTGTTGGTTATAAATCTGAGTTCTTTCACCAGATACAGGGATCACCACACCGATTTCTGGCTCAATGTATTGCTGAATGTATTTCAAAGTGTTGATCATGTTCGATACATTCTTTTTATCCGGCAGGGTAAACAAGGTGGTGTTACTCATCGCCCAGTCTGTTCCTTGTAACAGCACCAAGTGCAAAGGCATGCTTTGGGTTATGCCTGCATCTTTGAGCTGCTGTCCTATCTCTCTAACTCTATCTTCAGCATGATTAAGTAGCATCCAACCTCGAAATGCCGAGCGAGTTGGTACTTTGTAGCCATGAACGTCGACCACGAGATCGTCATAAGTGATTTCGGTATTTTCGGTATAAAGCCTTTCAAACTCTTGTGGATAGGGTTGAGTTGATGACAGCGCTAAGGTAATCAGAATGGTTGAGTACATAAGTTGACTCCATTTCTTACGTTGACCTTGATAATGATATTTGAATCATTAAATACGTAGGCTTAAGTATAGACACTGGAATTTAGGTACAAAAAAACCCACTACAAAGAGTGGGTTACTAAACAAGTCATCCAACTTTATAAGATTACTTCTTACCCTGGATTTGCTTGTCTTCTTCTGTCAGCTCACGGATACGACGGCTGATGTCGCGACGAGCTTTAGAAATCTCTGCGCTCTTGATGATGTGGTCATCAACACGATCTTCGTAGTCAGCTTTCATGTTTTTGATGATGCCTAGAATCTCATCGTGAGTCATCTCTGGCTTGATGTAATCAAGTAGGTTATCAAGAAGGTCGACACGCTTACGGTTGTCACGAACTTTCTTTTCGTTGTCTAGCAGTTCACGCTTAAGTTTGTTCTTACGTCGTGCTTGGTTAACAATTTCAAATACGCTGCTCATAGATTCCTTTTCCTATTCGTCAAATACGTTATCTGGTTCTGATTAAAGCACATCAATTGATGATGTAACAGTCTTTAGATCAAAGCAAAAGTAAGGTTGTTTAATTATTCGTCACTCTCACCGATGTGTGATTGTTTTTATCTCGCCGTTCAAGTTAGTATCCCATGTAGATACTGCATTGATACGAAATGTGAAATGAATCAACAACAATTGGAAACCGAAGATTCAGGTGATAAAGCGACTGAACCTTCAGCAGAGCAAAACAAGCTTCGCGATGCGTATGTAAAAGAGCGTACTTATTTGGAAGTCGTGGAAATAGAGCTAAACCGTTCTAAGATCATAATGATTGATGAACAGGGTAGAAAGAAACGAGTACCAATTTTGTCTGAGCACTAGTCCTAGGTGACTGCATTGTTTAATGCTGAGACAGAATCACCAAAATAATAAAAAGGAATAACGATGAACACAGTACTTTCCCCAATTGAAGCGAGAATCATTGGTTGCTTGATCGAAAAAGAAGTGACGACTCCCGATCATTACCCACTTACGTTGAACAGTCTGACCACAGCTTGTAATCAGAAAAGCAATCGAGAGCCTGTTCTGTCGTTGTCTGAGTCAGAAGTATTAGATGCCGTTGATGGCTTGATTGCTCGCCGCATGGTGAGTGACGAAAGTAGTTTTAATAGTCGCGTTAATAAGTACCAGCATCGCTTCTGCAATACTGAGTTTGGTGATCTGCAATTTACAGAACAAGAGCGCGCGATCATCTGTTGTATGTTACTGCGTGGTCCACAAACGCCGGGTGAATTACGTACGAGAACAGGGCGCTTAGCGAGTTTCACTGATGTAAAAGAGGTGGAAGCGACGCTCGAAAAGTTAGCGACCCGTGAAGCTGGCGCCTTGGTTGTTAAACTACCGCGTGAAGCAGGTAAGCGTGAGTCACGTTATCAGCATTTACTCTGCGGTGAAGTCGATGTTGAAGCGTTTGCGACGGGATCTGCAGGTGTTGCAGCACCGTCAGCGTCGAATGAGAAGCTGGAAGAGCTAGAGTCTGAGGTTGCAAGTCTAAGAGCTGAAGTAGCCGAGTTGAAAGCTCTGGTTGAATCTCTGCTTTAAATGTCTGAATCTGAGAACAAGGCGGGTTGGGTCGTGTACCTGATCCGCAATCGTCATAACGCTTTATATTGTGGTGTCACCAATAATCTACAACGCCGCTTTGAGCAGCACCAAACTGGTAAAGGTGCCAAAGCCCTAAAAGGCAAGGGGCCGCTGAAGTTAGTTTGGAGTATGGAGACCCAGTCGAAAAGTGAGGCTCTGAAAACCGAATACGCGATCAAACAATTACCTAAGTTACGTAAAGAAAAGTTAGTATCACTCAAACTTATCATTGAGTGGCAGGACGACAAGATTCAATATATCGAAGTCTCATAATTCATACCTAAAATGGTTATTACTGATAAAATCGTAACAAATAAAAATTCCGAGATTGTTTTTTATTAAATCTTTGATTTTAAATTGAAATGTATAAAATTCGGAAGGCGTGTTTAGCCACGTGACACTAAAGTTTTTCCGTTACCGCTCTCATTTGATATATCACTCATTTAGAATGTCGTTCTAATTAGCTTTAGCCGCTATCATTTATCCTCGTTGTCCTACATAATATCTTTCAGCCATTCAAAGAGATGGTGTCATGCTAGGTTAAAAAATGAGCCAAAGTAGCTCATATAAAACGAGAAAAATATGAAACGTTTATTGATGTTGTTTGGACTAGCCGTATTTTCTGCGTCCGCTCTCTCCCATGGAACCCATGTCCTTAACGGGTATTGGGAGTACCAAGATTACCTTTCTAAGTTTCCTGAACAAAAAGCCTTAACCGATAAAATGGTTCAGGCTGTACAAAATCCTCCAGTTCCACTGAGACAAGCCCAGGATGAACCGATAACGATTTCTGTCGTGTATCCGGGCCAACAAATCTCTGATTATTGGGTTCGTAACATCCAAGCTTTTGAAAAGCGACTTGATAAACTGAGAATTAATTATCAAATTAACCAAGTGTTTACGAGAGTGAACGCGGATCTCGCGCAGCAAAGTATCTCGTTACAAGAAGCGATAGAAAATAAAACCGATTATTTGATCTTTACGCTGGACACGACGCGCCATCGTAAATTTATTGAGCACGTATTGAGCTCTACTGATACCAAACTTATTCTGCAGAACATCACTACGCCAGTCCGAGCATGGGCTGATAGACAACCCTTCATGTATGTTGGTTTTGACCATGCAACGGGCAGTTTAAAATTAGCGAATTACTTCAAAGAAGTCAGCAAACCGAACAGCAAATATTCGGTACTGTATCGTTCAGAAGGTTATATTAGTGATGCCCGTGGTGATACCTTCATTCACGATGTTAACAGTGATACGAACTTCGATTTAAAATCCTCTTTCTACACAAGATCGGACAAAGAGAGTGGTTACCAAGCGGCTAAAATCAGCATAGAGAACGATAAAGACCTAGACTTTATTTATGCATGTGCAACCGATGTCGCTTTAGGCGCAGCGGATGCGATTCGAGAATCGGGTCGAGATATCTTGGTTAATGGTTGGGGCGGCGGCTCTGCTGAGCTTGAAGCGATTGAACGAGGTGACCTTGATGTCACTGTTATGCGTATGAACGACGACACAGGTATCGCAATGGCAGAAGCTATTAAGTGGGACCTTGCCGGAGAAGTCGTTCCTACAGTTTACTCTGGTGATTTTGAAATCGTGACTAAAGAAGACTCCCCAGAACGCATTTCTGAACTGAAACAGCGAGCATTTAGATACTCAGGTCAATAATGAAGAAAAGCTACGCCAGTACACCTAGGAACACATTAGCTAAGCTTATTACGCGTATCATTATCTTAGTGATAGGCGTGATGGCACTTGGCGTGCTTATTCATAATTATGAAACCAGCAGTAATATTGTAAAACAAGAGACCAATCGAACGGTTCAACAGACGTCGAGTCTGATTCAAAACATGTTCGATTATCGTTTGTCTGTCTTACAGATTCATCAAGACAGTAGCTCACACAGTGACACTCTACGTGAGTACTTTGCTACGGACGACGAAGAGGTATTGAACTACTTCTTCTTCGGCGTAGATCAGCGAGAACCCGATCATGCTCCTGATCTACGCTTTGTTTCAACACATGATGGACTAGTGTGGGAAGATGGCAACGCTCAGTTTTATGGGTTAGACAGAAATAACCTAGAGCATATCTCTGATGAGGTCTCTTTTAGCAGCAATTGGCACTTTATCCAGGTAATGACCGAGATTGGCAAGCGTCACTTGTTGGCTCGCCGAACCCCCATTGTTGACAACAAAACAGGCGAAGTTCTCGGTCAGCTTTATATTGCTATTGTACTCGACAATAACTTCTCTCTTGCAGAGTCCATACAACAAGGCAGTAACTGTGAGAATATCGTAATTGAAGCGCATGGAACGCCGGTAACCTCGACGTTCAGTGGCGATGAGACCTATACGATAAAGGATATTCTTGAATACAAAATTTACGAACAGCTGCCTCGTCACTTCGTTACAGTGGCGACAATCAAGATCAACGCTGTAGATACTCCACTGGTTATTCGTGCGGTACAAAAGAACACCAATTTTATCGCCTTAGAAGAAAACTATGAGCGAGCCATCATCGTTGTTGTTGTCGTGATTGTGTTTATGTACTTCTTCGCTCGTACTTGGATTCAAAGAAGAGTGGCGGCAGAACTCGATAAGTTGATGCACTTTACCCGCTCAGCGAGCGATAGCGAAGAGTTTAACAAGTTCGATGGTTCGAACATTTTCGAGTTTCACCATATTGGCTGCACGCTGGAAGACACCTTTGAACGCTTGTCCGAGCAGAATCAAAAATTCCAAGATCTCTTTAACTTTGCGCATTCTCCTATTTTGGTTTGGTCTGAAAAAGGCGATTTAATCCAGATGAATCCAGCGGCTCGTATGGCGCTGTTTGATGAAGATGATAATTACGGTGCAATTGCCCATGATTTTGAACTGCGTATGTTACCGAATATCCAAATGGTGGTTCAGGGCGCAAAGCTAACAGGAATTAACGTACCTATTGGTGAGAAGGTATTCCGTTGGAACATGTCGGCTATCCGGGTTGAGCACGGCATCACAGGGGTTGTGGTTCAAGGGCAAGATATTACTAAGTTGGTGGAAGCTGAAAGGCAAGCGGATAGAGCGAGAGAAGAGGCAGAGCATCTTGCTAACGTTCGAGCTGATTTCTTGGCGAAGATGAGTCACGAAATCCGAACACCACTCAATGGCATATTGGGTGTATCTCAGCTTCTTAAACGCTCTATGCACAATGAAGATAATAAAGAGCAGGTCGATGTACTCTGTAATAGTGCAGAGCATCTGCTAGCGGTATTGAACGACATTTTGGATTTTTCAAAGATCGAGCAAGGGCAATTCAATATTCAAAAGAAAGACTTCCGCTTGGCGGAGTTGATTAACACTCTAGACAGCATCTACCGTCCACTTTGTGAGGATAAATCGATCACATTCACGATCGTCAATCACTTGGCTGACGACATGGAAATCAACACTGACCAAGTGCGCTTAAATCAAATTATGTTTAATTTGCTGAGCAATGGACTTAAGTTTACCCATCAAGGTGGTATCTCAGTCAGCTTTGAGCTTGAAAGTATTTTCAATACCAACAAAGCCAGTTTGATCGTACGAGTGCAAGATACTGGTATTGGTATTGATGAGAGTAAAATTGATGCTGTTTTTGAGCCTTTTGTCCAAGCCGAAGAGACGACAACACGTGAATACGGTGGTACCGGATTAGGGCTCACGATCGTTAAGAACCTAGTCGATATGCTCGAAGGGGATATCCAAGTTCGCAGTATGAAAGATCAAGGATCGGAGTTCATCATAGAAATTCCGGTAGAGTTACATTCTAAGCCGTTACTTGATGTTACACAGACGACCGTAGGTGAACCGGAGGCTTTATTTGACCGCGCTTTGAATGTACTGCTGGTGGAAGATAATCACACTAACGCTTTTATCGCGCAGGCTTTTTGTAAGAAGTATGGCATGGTGGTTACGTGGGCTAAGGATGGTTTAGAGGCAATAGAGATGGCAAAATCGACCACTTATGACCTCATCCTTATGGATAATCAACTTCCAAACTTAGGCGGTGTTGAGACGACTCAACAGCTGCGAGAGGAAATTGGCGTATCTGCACCAATTTATGCGTGTACTGCCGATGCTCAGGAGTCTACAAGAGACAGCTTTATGGCTGCTGGCGCAAACTATGTGATTGTTAAGCCGATAAAAGAAGAGTCATTGCATCAAGCTTTTGTTCATTTCAAAAATTCGTATTGGGATGAAAACAGACTCTAATTTTTCTTTACCTCTTTGAACTAAATACAGTGCTAAACCAAGTGGCGTCAGCACTGCACTTTGAACATGCGCGAACCATTATACAAAGCCAGCAACGAAAGCTTGTTCTAACAGTAATGTTTTAAGCTCGTCACTCATATGCAGGTGTTCAGGAAACTGAATGCCCAGCAGCCAGCCTTGCCCTTGTCTTTTTTTACTCACCACTTTGTAAACTAACTCGCTATCCAAATGTTCACTCAATACCGAGTCAACTTTGATCTTCCAGCCGACATCAATATCGGATTGTTGCGTGATATAGACGCCACAACCTGAAACTGAGAAATCAACTAGTGTCGCGTCTAGCGTCAGGGTATCAAAGGTCACTTCGCAGTTAAGGCGTACCTTGTATCTTTCGTGCTCACGGATTGGTTTCGTTGCAAAGTTAGTTGGCGGACGGAGAAATAGGAGGTGTGCAGGGGAAGTGATATGAGCCAGTACATTCGTTTTGAACGCAACAATGTGACCAAGTTCCGTGTCTGTAATCGCTCGAACGATAATATCCACGTTGATAAGTTTTCTTAACGTCAGTGCCTCGGTCGCTTTTTGTGACAGCTCTAAGATAAGGTACTGCTCTTCTTTGTGCCCAATATACAGAGTACTGATCGAAATTGAGTCATCGGGTCCAAACTCCAACACACCTGCTGCTTTTGTACCTGGTTTAAGGTATCTAAACAGTTCTACGTTTTTATCTTTATGCATGTTCTTCAATGAAAAATGTTAACCATCTGTTGAAATAATATAACGTCCCAATAGAACTATGTCATTACTTTCATTAAGGAAATAAAGATATCTGAGTGAAAAAGTAAAACAGTTTGTCACTCAAACAGCGGCTTACTCTGAAGAAAAAACGCGTTACACTGCTACCCATAATTTAATTAAAGGAAAAAGAGAAAATGGAACTAGAAACCTTGTTAAACACCCTGTCTGAATCACCTGAAAGTGTTCAATTTGAAGATACAATGCAGGTAATTGAAGCTCATTATGATTTTTCTGAGTGCGAATTTCGTAATGGAGATGTGGTGAATGAGGCAGGGCAGAACAACGGTTCATGCAAAATTTTTGCGTTCGGCCAAGATCAAGGGCTTTCAGCAGAGCAAACACTAGCGTGCTTTGGTCAATACTACCGCAATGATGTACTAGGTTTCCCAGAGAACACTGATCACCAGAACATCCGAAACTTTATGGTTCATGGCTGGAGTGGGGTTGAATTCTCCCAACCAGCGTTAGTATTAAAGTCCAAGTAAATAGGTTTCAACGCCGAAGTAAATACTTACTTAACTATTAATACCCTGAAGCGAGACTAGTTTATCTCGCTTCTTTCTTAGATCTTTAAATACCGACAGGCTACTGAATTGGCAATTCAGACAAGCATTTACGACACATACACACTCCAGCTTTGGGAACAGAGCTCGTGTCTCTTTTCTCTAGCTCAAAACACCAACAGGTCTCTTTACCTGCGCTAATATCGCACTGAGCAGGTTCATTACATTGTGGGCACTGGTGGGTGGAGCTAATACCGCTAAGGTTATTCATTACAGACTCTCTTTCACTCTCAGATAAGCCTTTCCAACCTATAATTTCGTCCATGGTTCTGAAGCAGCCGCTACACATGCCACCATTATTTTTACAAGCCGCTCGGCAAGGTGTTTTCATCTATCTGACCCTTGATTTATTTGGGCTGAAATGTAACACACTTGTATCTGTTTTAAGAGAAAACTCACTAAAAATTGACTCTGAAAAATAGTAAATGACCTCGTAATTGAAAGGCTTTTCATGTAGCATCTCGCCCCTTTTGTTGAGTGGGGGATATTATGTTTATTGGATTTGATTATGGAACAGCAAACTGTTCTGTGGCTGAAATGGTCAATGGAGAACCAAGCTTGTTACCGTTAGAAGGTAGCAACCATTATATTCCCTCAACCGTATTTGCTCCTACTCGTGAGAGTATATCTGAACATCTATTCCGCCACCTGAAGATCAAGCCGAGCGATGCTGTCGGTGAGCAAGTGCTACGACGTGCGATTGCCCACAACCGCGAAGAGAGTATCGACCTTGTGCCAGAAGACATGGCATTTGGTCAGGCAGCGTTAGATCTCTACTTAGAAGATCCGCGTGATGTCTATTATGTTAAGTCTCCTAAGTCTTTCTTAGGCGCTAGTGGGCTACATGACGTTCAGGTCAGTTTCTTTGAAGATCTAGTATGCGCCATGATGGCGAACATCAAGCAGCAAGCTGAGCTCACTACCCAAGAACAAATCAAACAAGCGGTTATTGGTCGACCAATTAACTTCCACGGTCGCGGTGGTGAAGAAGCAAACAGACAAGCTGAAGCTATCTTATCTCGCGCTGCGAAGCGTGCGGGTTTCCTAGATATTGCATTTCAATTTGAACCCGTAGCTGCTGGCTTAGACTATGAAAGCACTCTGACTGAAAACCAAACAGTACTGGTTGTTGATATTGGTGGTGGTACGACCGACTGTTCTCTATTAGAAATGGGCCCGAGTTGGTCTGGGAAAGCGGATCGTAGCCAGAGCTTATTAGCGCACAGTGGTCAAAGGGTAGGGGGTAATGACTTAGATATTTACCTGGCTTTCAAACAACTGATGTCACCTTTTGGTATGAGCAGTAAAGCTATTTCTGGCATTGATATGCCATTGACCCAATTCTGGAATCCAATAGCCATCAACAATGTAGAAGCTCAAAAGAATTTTTACTCTCGAGAAAACCTTGCAGCACTGAAGTTACTTCGTAAAGAAGCTGCTGAACCACAGAAGTTAGACCGCTTACTCAAGGTTTATCACGATACCTTGGGTTACGGCATTGTACGTAGAGCCGAAGAAGCTAAGATCGCGTTGGCGGAGTCTTCTGAGTATCGCGCAGCGATGAATGTTGCTTCCGAGTTGATCGAAGTCGATATCTCAGTTGAACAGATGGTCGATGCTATCGATACGCCAAAGTCTAAGATGATTGAGTTGGTTAAAGAGGCTATTCAACAAGGCGAAAAGAAACCAGATGTTATCTATATGACAGGTGGTTCTGCACGTTCACCTATCCTTCGAGAAGCGGCTCAACAAGCCGTACCGAATGTGCCTATTGTGAGTGGCAACTATTTTGGTTCAGTAACGGCGGGCTTAGCTCGTTGGGCTGAGGTTTGTTTCAAATAGAGTGAAATGACGCGTCATAAAGGGCAACTGATCTGTGATTAGTTGCCCTTTTTTTGTATTCGCGAAGGCCAAATTAGCTAACGGAGTAGCTTCCCGGAATCTAAAGTCGAAATTAGTTTAGGAAGCTAAATATTTCGACTGGATTCTAAATGTTACAAGATGTTTCAGGTTTGGGGTGTTGTGATGTGTTGGTCTGATGAGTGGTTTTGGTGTTTTGATTTTTAATGCTTTTTTAGTGATTTAAAAAGCAAAAATAAGTTTCATTTTTTGTAAATAAAACACAATGGTAATTTTCTGATTTTAAATTAAGCTTATGTTTTAATATGATTTTTTGTTTTTTATAGTATTGCTTTCTTTATTTTATATATTTTAATGCAACTTTTTTGTCATTCATCGATTAGGGTTTGCCTACTTGTTAAATGCAGGTAACAACTTCTCCGTAAGCACGAGGTTGTTAGTGAATAACTCACCCAGCTACAAATGGATATGACAATGAATAAGAAACTTTTAGCGCTAGCGATTTCTGGTGCAGTATTTGGTACACAGGCAGTTGCAGTAGAACTTTACAACGAAGACGGCACAACATTCTCAGTTGGCGGCCACGTTTCAGTTGCAGTTGGTGACGTAAACAGCGACGACCGTATCAATGATGATGATATCGGTGTAGAGACTGTGTCTCCACGTATCAACTTCGGTGCAACTCATGAACTTGGTAACGGCTTTACTGCTGACGCTAAAGGTGAATGGGCGCTAAACATGCTAGACGGTGGTGAAGAGTCATTCACAACTCGTCTTGGTTACGTTGGCGTTTCTCACGACGATTACGGTCGTACAGCGGTAGGTACTCAATGGGCTCCTTACTACAGTGTTGCTGGCGTTGCTGATATGCCAATCGCGTTCGCGAACGACTTCATCTACGAAGATCACGGTAACCTAGGTACTGGTCGTGGTGAAGAGATGGTTAGCTACTCAAATGCTCTAGATTTCGGTAATGCTGGTTCTCTAGGTCTTGGTGTTGCATGGCAAGGTCGTAAAGCTGCTGACTCAAACGAGTACGGTAACCGTGGCCAAGTTGCATTGAACTATGCTATCGCTGGCTTTACAGCAAACTACGCTTACAACACAGGTGATGTAACTTATAACGCAGTATCTGGTTCTAAGACAGCTGACTCTCACGTAGTAAGTGCAACTTACGGTTCATACGGCGCAGAAGGCCTTTACCTTGCGGGTGTTTACGCGATGAACAACTACATGAACTCAGCAACTGTAGGTAGCTTTACAGGTGTACTAGAAGAGTCAGTAGCAATCGAATTGCTAGCGTCTTACGCACTTTCTAACAGCCTAAACCTAAGCGTTAACTACGAAGCGGTAGAAGACGACAAAAACAGCGAAACTGTATACAGCACAACTGCTCTACAAGCTGAATACAACTTCACATCTCAGTTCGTAGGTTTTGCAGGTTACCAGTTCGACCTACAAGGTTCTGGTATCTACAAGAAAGATGCAGACGACCAGTGGCTACTTGGTGCTCGTTACTACCTATAAGTCGCAGACTGATTTAGCATAGTGTTTACTCCTTAGGTTTACCTTTTAGGATACTGTCCTAGACACCATGCTAAGCCCTCTCAAACCTTTTGGTTGGAGAGGGCTTTTTTCGTTTTGAATAGCCATTCCATAATGCAGCGATCTTCTTACAAAAACTTCCCAATGAGCGAATTGAGCTAAAGATCAGAATTTAGAGATCAGTAGCCAGCTTGTCGAAGATTCTCTCTTTGGGATGAGGTAAACTCTGCATTCCAAAAATAGTTCAGGGATAAACTATGAGCAGCATTGTAGATCAGGAACAGTTAATGAATTCGAAACGAACAGCGACACCGACGAAAGTGCTGTGTGTTGGGCGTAACTATGTCGATCATATTGAAGAACTTAACAACGCGATCCCAGACGCTATGGTGGTGTTCAATAAGCCCTGTACTAGCGTAACTTCTTCCCTCTCTTCTTTTCATCAGGAAGCCCTGCACTATGAAGCAGAAATTTGTTTCATCGTTGAAAACGGTCAATATTCAGCAGTAGGTTTAGGGTTAGATTTGACCAAGCGCGAGCTGCAAAGTAGCTTGAAAGCGAAAGGCTTGCCTTGGGAGCGCGCTAAAGCGTTTGATGGTTCTGCCGTTCTTAGTCGCTTTGTTCCAATAACAAGCTTGGATCTCGCAGACTTAAATTTAGAGCTGTTTATTAACTGTGTTCGAGTACAGAAAGGACACGTTGAGCAGATGTTATATTCCCCACAAACAATCCTCGAAGAACTCTCTTCTTACACGACTTTGCTAGATGGCGATGTAGTGATGACGGGCACCCCTAAAGGTGTTGGAGAAGTTCACCGAGGTGATATTTTCCTAGGTCGCCTTAAGTGTGGTGAGACAACATTGATAGAGATCGAGTGGGTCGCGAGTTAATTATTGTTATCGATTTAGTTAATAATTTGGTCTAATTTTATGATGTTGGTTTTTAATTCGACACTTTAGCTGCGGTACAACTGATTGCATCTGGAAGGGTGTTGGTAATTGATATAAAATCCGCCTCCATTTTTATCAATGCTAAACCCTATGATCGATTTAACCATTCTGCCTGTTTACTTGACTGCCGTCGTCGCTCTTCTTCTTTTACCTGGTCCTGATATGTTGCTGATTGCTAGCTCAAGCATGAGCTATGGTCGCAAGGTTGGTGTCTTTGCGAGCTTAGGTAACGCGACTTCAGGGATCATTCTTACTGTTTTAGCGGCGATGGGTGTATCTGCATTAATCGCAATGAGCCCGGTTGCTTTGAATGCTCTCCACCTATTAGGTGGTACATACTTGCTAAAAATGGGGTGGGACTGCCTGCGAACAGAGCAGGGCAATGCGCCTGAACTGACTGATAATTTCGCTGCAAAGGCTTACTACCAAAGAGCGCTGATCAGTAACCTGCTTAATCCTAAAGCCTTGGTATTCTTTGTGATGTTTTTACCTCAGTTCGTGTCGACAAATATTGAGGCGACATCGGGCGAGCAGATGTTGGTGCTCGGCTTACTACTGAATGTTCTAGGTTTAACGTTCAATTTCTTGCTTGTGGCATTGGTAGGCACTATTGGTAAGTCACTGGTAGAGAATGCTAAGTTTCGTACCTATCAACAGAAAGTGATGGGTGGCGTATTTGTTGTGTTAGCGGTTTGGATGTTGTCTTCTTTCTTCACTTCATAAGTACCAACCAAACGTTACTAATTGCAATCAAATGTTGAAAGAAAAATGGACGCTTAGAGCGTCCATTTTTTGTTTAGCTGATTCATTTTGAATGCGCTGATCCGCTAAGAGTACAGTTCTTTCTGGTGCCGTTCGATGAGTTTATCCATATACTCTTCACCTCGCTGACGAGCATCGTCATAGGTTTCTGTCCCCTCAAACTTTGTCACGGTCTCGTAATAAACCTTAACCTTTGGCTCTGTGCCCGAAGGGCGGACGATAATGCGAGAACCATCTTCGAGATGATAGATGAGTACGTCACTAGCAGGGAGGTTTATCGCCTCTGTTGCACCACCTGTAATAAAGCGTAGTGAAGACTGGAGATCTTCAATCACAGATATCGCGATGCCATTGATTGTTTTTGGTTGTGCTGCGCGAAGTTTAGAGCCAATTGAAGGGGAATCTGGGTCCAGCGCGATGCTGCGTTGTGCATTGGTATGAACACCGTGCTCAAAGGAAATTTGAGCAAGAAGATCCCACACTGTTCGACCTTGAGATTTTAACTCTTCGACGAGTTGTGCAAAAACGACAATGGCTGACAAACCATCTTTATCGCGGACTTGAGTACCAATCGTATAACCTAGCGCCTCTTCATAGGCGAATAGGAATTCATTCTGTTCATCTTCCAACTGCATGCCAATGTTCGCCAACCATTTAAATCCGGTCAGCGTTTGGAAGTAGGTAGCACCGTGAGAGTTAGCGACTTTCTCAAGCAGGGTAGACGATACGATACTGTTACCGACCAATTGGTTCTTAGTGTGCGGCTTTGACAGTAAGTAATGTGCGAATAATACGCCTACCTGGTCACCCGTTAGCATTTTGTATGAGTCGTCATTTGTTCTTACTGCAACCGCAAATCGGTCCGCATCAGGGTCGTTAGCACAAGCGATATCTGCACCGACGCTTTTCGCTAGATTAACCACAAGATCCATTGCCCCTTTCTCTTCTGGGTTAGGGAAGTTCACCGTTGGGAAGTGGCCATCGGGCTCTCTTTGCTCTGCAACGCTAAACACCTTGTGGAAACCTGCATCGTGGAGAAGATCTTCCGCCATCTGCGCGCCGACGCCATGCATTGCTGTGTAAGCGATAGTGGTTTTAGCCGATTCAATGTCGTTCTTTACAAATGGGCTTTGGTTGATCGCCGCACGGTAGGTTTGATAGTAACCCTCAGTAAGCCACACTAACTTGCCTTGTGTTTCCGCATCACTGAGGCTCATCAAAGGGATAGGTTTAGTTGCTGCGGAGTCAATTTCAGCGGCAATACCAGCATCATGAGGCGGTATAATTTGTGCGCCATTTTCCCAGTATACCTTGAAGCCATTATATTCAGGTGGGTTGTGGCTAGCAGTTACCACCACGGCAGCTGCTGCGTTGAAATGCTCAATACCAAACGCAACGATAGGGGTCGCAGCCACATTCGATGTTAGATAAACCTTGATGCCTAAAGCCGTCAGTACTGAAGCGGTATCAATAGCGAATTGCTTTGAATCTAATCGGCCATCATAGCCTACAACGACACCTCTCATGGTTGCGTTTGCCACATGTTCAATTAGATAGTGACCGAGTCCAGTTGCGGTTTCTTGAATGACTAAGCGGTTCATTCTGTTTGGGCCACATCCTACTTTGCCTCGAAGACCCGCTGTTCCAAATTCTAAACGCTGCGTAAAGCGGTCTTCTAATTCGTCATGCACTCCCTCGTCGATGAGGTGTTGTAGCTCTTCACGAGTTCTTGGATCTGGGTCTCTCGCTAACCAATTCATAGCATCTTGCATAATTACTGAACCTTTTAATGTCGGTATGACTTACTGTTGGGATTAATTTAAGTGATATTGATTATCATTTCCATGAAAGCAATCGTAAAACTCGATTTAAATAAACTCCAACGGCAAAGACATGTCGGCTAAGCCATTCTAAATAATTGACTATTTTGTAAGTAAACTTACCTTGAACAATTGGATATCACTAACTAGCCTTTTACATAAATATAACAAAATTGAACAATTTCGCCGTTTTTGAATCTTTCGTTGAAACCTCCGGACTTTGTGAGACGTATAAGCCGACAAGTAAGACAGGAGTGTTCAGCCCCGTAAAGGCTGTGCCGACGCGAGTAGTAGATTGAGATTCAGCCTTTTCATGCGAAGCCGGTACAGCAATGAGTGTTGTTGGGTTCGCTCCGACATTTTGGTCGTATGTATCCAATTAGGAAGGATAAGGAGAGATCTTTTGAAAAGATTACTGGTTAGGCTAGGGTGGCTGTTGAATAGTTTTGTTGTGCTACTGGCATCGGTCTCGGCGAATGCGAACAGTGAATACAACATGACCCAAGGTGTGACAGAGATAAGTGGACAAGTTTACGAGCTCCACATGCTGATCTTCTACATCTGTTGTGCAATCGCCTTTGTGGTTTTCGGGGTGATGTTTTATTCGATTCTAAGGCACCGAAAGTCGAAGGGCGCTGTGGCTGCTCATTTTCATGAAAGTACCAAAGTCGAAATCCTCTGGACCATTATCCCTATCATTATTCTCATCGCTATGGCGATTCCCGCTACTAAAACCTTGATAGCGATGGAAGACACTTCTCAATCCGAACTCACCGTTAAGATTACTGGTTCACAATGGAAATGGCACTACAGCTATTTCGGTGAAGATGTTGAGTTCTTCAGTTTGCTAGCGACCAGCGACAAAGAAATTGAAGGTATTGAAGTAAAAGGTGCGCACTATTTGTTGGAGGTTGATAAACCACTTGTGCTGCCCATAGACCGGAAAGTACGTTTTTTAATGACTTCAGATGATGTTATCCATTCGTGGTGGGTGCCGGCTTTTGCTGTTAAGAAAGACACCATTCCGGGATTTATAAACGAAGCGTGGACCAAAATCGATGAACCAGGTGTTTACCGAGGACAATGTGCAGAGCTGTGTGGTCGTGCTCATGGCTTCATGCCGATAGTTGTTCATGCTATGGAAGAGAACGAATTTGATGCATGGCTAGCGGAACAGAAAGAGTTAGCTATAGCGGCGAAACAAGCGGCTCAAGATGCATTAGACGCGTCACTTTCGTTGGATGAATTGAACACCATTGGTGAAGAGGTATACAAAACTCGATGTGCCGTATGTCATCAAGCAAACGGTGAAGGTATACCCGGAGCGTTTCCTGCTATCAAAGGTAGCCCAGTTGCTCTTGGAGATGTAGATGTTCATATCGACACTATTGCTTACGGTCGAGGAGGCACGGCAATGCAAGCCTTCGACAATCAGCTGACTGAGAAAGAGATTGCAGCAGTCGTGACCTACCAACGAAATGCTTGGGGGAATGACACTGGCGATGTGGTTCAAGCTTCAGATGTTAATGCCTATAAGGTTAAACAGTCGGGTGGAGCGGAAGGCTCTGCGGATGAAGCACAAAGTGATGCTAAGGAGCAGCTATGAGTTCACCAATCGAAAAGCCGGTGAAATCGGCGCCTGCAGAAGACCAGGCTCTAAGTCATACTTTAGATGGTACCTTAGACAGCCATGACTTACCTTCGGACGATCACGATTCCCATGCCGCTCCTAAAGGGTGGGCGCGTTGGCTGTATTCAACCAATCATAAAGACATAGGTACGCTATATCTGTGGTTCAGTTTCGCCATGTTCCTAACTGGCGGTGCGATGGCGATGGTGATCCGTGCGGAGCTATTCCAACCGGGTCTGCAGCTTGTTGAGCCTGATTTCTTCAACCAGATGACAACAGTCCATGGCTTGATCATGGTATTTGGCGCGGTAATGCCTGCATTTACCGGGTTGGCCAACTGGATGATCCCTATGATGATCGGTGCGCCAGATATGGCGTTACCTCGAATGAACAACCTCAGTTTCTGGATTCTACCTTTCGCCTTCCTAATCTTGATTGGATCTTTGTTTACTGAAGGGGGCGGTCCGAGCTTTGGTTGGACATTCTACGCACCGCTCTCAACGACGTATGGCCCAGATAGCACGGCGTTGTTTGTATTCTCTGTTCACATCATGGGTATTAGCTCAATCATGGGCGCGATCAACGTTATCGTGACTATCGTGAACATGAGAGCTCCGGGTATGACTTGGTTTAAATTGCCAATGTTTGTTTGGACTTGGTTAATCACAGCTTTCTTGCTGATAGCAGTAATGCCAGTTCTCGCAGGGGCCGTGACCATGGTGTTGACCGACAAATACTTTGGGACGAGCTTCTTCGATGCGGCCGGTGGCGGTGACCCCGTCATGTTCCAGCACATATTTTGGTTCTTTGGGCACCCTGAAGTTTACATCATGATTTTGCCATCCTTTGGTATTGTTTCAGCAATTATCCCTGCATTTAGTGGCAAGCGTTTGTTCGGTTATCACTCAATGGTGTACGCGACCTGTAGTATCGCAATCTTGTCCTTCTTAGTTTGGGCACACCATATGTTCACCACGGGGATGCCCGTCTTTGCAGAGCTGTTCTTCATGTATTGCACCATGTTGATTGCTGTGCCGACAGGCGTGAAAGTCTTTAACTGGGTCGCAACCATGTGGCGAGGCGCATTGACTTTCGAAACCCCAATGCTGTTCACCATTGCCTTTATCGTTCTGTTCACGATAGGTGGCTTGTCTGGATTGATGCTCGCCATTGTTCCTGCAGATTTCCAATACCACGACACCTATTTTGTAGTGGCTCACTTCCACTACGTTCTGGTGACTGGTGCCGTGTTCTCGATAATGGCCGCCGCTTATTATTGGTTGCCTAAGTGGACTGGTCATATGTACGACCACAAGCTCAGTCTATGGCACTTCTGGACGTCAGTAATCTCAGTGAATGTTCTTTTCTTCCCTATGCATTTCCTAGGTTTAGCGGGGATGCCACGTCGTATTCCAGACTACGCTATCCAGTTCGCCGACGTTAACCAAGTGGTGTCGATAGGTGGCTTCGCCTTTGGTTTGTCTCAATTGATCTTCTTATGGTTGGTTATTAAGTGTGTAAGAGGTGGTGAGCCAGCATCAAGCAAGCCATGGGAACGTGCTGAAGGGCTAGAGTGGACGGTACCAAGCCCTGCACCTCATCATACTTTTACTCATCCACCTAAAATCGATTAGAGGGATGAGCTATGAGTGATAAGCAAAGCGATCTAGATAAAAACCAACCAAAGCGGTCAACCAAGAAGCTGACGGGGTACTTGGTCTTGAGTGTGGTTGCGATGTTTGGTTTCGGTTTCGCTTTGGTGCCGCTTTACGATGTGATGTGTGAGGCTTTAGGTATTAATGGCAAAACCAATACCGTGTCTGCGGTTCAGCCACGTGGGATGCAGCCAGATTACTCTCGCACTGTTCGTGTGGAGTTTATGTCGCACATCAAACCTGATATGCCCTGGCAGTTTGTTCCTGAAGAGCGTGTGTTAGAAGTTCACCCTGGTGAGGTGATTCAAACGAACTATATCGCCAAAAATCTATCAGGAAACTCTTTAGTGGGACAAGCTGTGCCTTCAGTATCCCCGGGGATGGGGGCGACTTACTTTAATAAGATGGAATGTTTCTGCTTTAACCAGCAACCATTAGATGGGCATAAAAGCGCAGAAATGGGATTGATATTTTATATAGAGCCAGATATCCCAGAATCGATTCATACACTGACGCTCTCTTATACGCTATTTAACATTACAAGTGAGGTAGTCGGGGAATCAAGCAGTGCCGAGCCTAATGTAATCGCGAGTAACTAGGGAATTACAGAACCAGAATCAACATAAGGAGTTGAGCGATGAGTTCTAAAAAGGAAGTTTATTTCGTTCCACATCAAAGCCATTGGCCATTAGTCGGTGCCGTTGCGCTGTTTCTTGTTGCCGTTGGAGCTGGATTAACCGTCCAAAACATGGGCACTGATGGCGCTGGTGGTGTGTTCGGTAAGACTGTGCTGTTTGTTGGATTTGCGGTGTTGCTGTACATGCTTGCGGGTTGGTTTAGCAATGTGATAACGGAATCCTTGAGCGGTCTCTATTCTGAGCAAATATCCCGCTCTTTCAGACAAGGCATGAGTTGGTTTATCTTTTCTGAAATCATGTTCTTCGGTGCTTTCTTTGGTGCGCTGTTCTACGCTCGTATGATTTCTGTCCCATGGATTGGCGGGGCGGGCAATAATGAAATGACTCACGAAGTGTTGTGGCCAATGTTCCAATCAATGTGGCCGCTGACTACGACACCGGATGGTGTAACAACACAAGCTATGCCGTGGCAAGGTATCCCTCTTAAGAACACCATTATCCTATTACTCTCTTCCATCACGCTACATATGGCGCATCTAAGCCTCGAACAAAACAAGCGCATGGCATTAATCGTTTGGTTAGAGATCACTATCGTTCTGGCTGGGTTCTTCCTATTTTTCCAAGTTGAAGAGTATATCCATGCTTACCAAGATATGGGGCTGACCCTTCAATCGGGAATCTATGGCAACACCTTCTTTTTACTGACGGGTTTCCATGGTTTACATGTCTGCTTAGGGACTATCTTTTTAATCGTCCTGTTGGCTAGGGTTGCCAAAGATCATTTTACACCCAAAGACCATTTTGCATTCCAAGCCGGCAGTTGGTATTGGCACTTTGTTGATGTGGTTTGGTTAGGATTATTCGTGTTTGTTTACGTCCTTTAGCGAAGCGACAAAGCTAAAGGCTTTAATAAGGACGAGGGTTGGGCGTTATAACTCCAGATCCTAAAGCTAGCAATAGCAGTAACACAGCAACAGCTGACCACATGACTCGGCGCCCCAAGAAGTGACTCAGCTTTTTGCCATTGTGTTTGCTCGAAGCGATTTGTATAAGCCCTTTCATTAAGTTGAATGCGATGAAAAACAGCAGGGCAACCAACACAACTTTGAATAACAGGATAAAGGTAGGTGACGCCATAGTGATAACTCCAAACCGTTTGAATCATGATGAGCGAAAGTTCCGCAGTAAAGGTTTTTGGTTTGCGGTTGCTTTAACTTTGGTTTCAGTCGGCACTTTAATCAAGTTGGGTTTATGGCAGTTAGACAGAGGTAACGAGAAACTACGTTATGAGCAGCAGCTATCGCAGAGAGCAACGCAACCTTCTAAACCACTAGATGCAGTGCTCAATGAATGGAGAGAGGCAAGCGTTGGAACTCAGCAGCCTGTGCTCCCTTCGACCTTAAATGGCTTGAAAGCTGACGTTGAGTTAGTGAAATCGAGTGGTTTAATTCTCTTGCTAGACAATCAAATCAATCAAGGAACGGTGGGGTATGTGATTTACATGCTGGGCGAGGTTCAAACTCAAGATGGAAGAAAACAGCTTTTGATCGATCTTGGATTCGTTGCAGCAAGTAATGACAGAAGAGAGCTTCCACAAATAGGAAAGATAACGCTACCAATCGAGATGTCTGGTCGCTTGTATACACGTTCGGTTAATCCGTTAAGTCAGGAACTTGGTCTAGAAAACACGACGCCGAAAAGGATTCAAAACATCAACATAGAAGCATTATCACAATACATAGGACAAGAGGTGTTGCCGTTCATTTTTCAACCTCAGAGCTTAGATTCATGGCCTTATGAAATGCTATGGCGCCCGACTGCGATGAAGTCTGAGAAGCACTTTGGTTACTCATTTCAATGGTTTGTGATGGCTGCAGTATTGCTTTCGCTGATGCTTTTGATTGGGTTTAGATATTTGAAGAAACATAGACACATGAATAAGAAGTAAATGCTTGCAACGACATAAACAAGGTTAGCGATCGGCAGCGACGAATACAGGGAATCAAAATGGATAAGTCTCAAACACAAACTAAAAAGAAAAGTACCGATGCAAATCTTGTGGCGTTTAAACAGCGCCGCTCACGTGGTCGACTTGTACTCATCGGATTGATTTTGGTCTTCGCCTTACCTGCCATTATCGCTAAAACTGTATTAGAGCAAAATTGGTACACATCTGGTGTGACAAATACGGGGGAGTTAGTTGAGCCAAGAGTGACTCTACAAGATTTTGGGCTGACGGCTCCGGAGGAAGGAGAAGGGTGGTTGGTGGGTTATATTGCGCCAACGGACTGCGATAGCTTATGCGAACAACAACTTCACTACTTGAATCAAAGCTATTTGGCGCTGGGGAAGAATAAGGAACGAGTGACAGCTGTGGTTTTTGTCTCTGAAGGGGATGCATTACCAGGAGCATTTAACAAACCTGATTTGTCATTTCTGTCTGGTAGGGAGCAGTTAAGCACCAAGTTCGCGCCAGCTTCGATTGTTATCATTGATCCCCTTGGTCAACTCGTTATGGAATACAAAAGTGTCTCAGAACCGTCGCAGTTAGTCGGGCAGTCCAAAGGCATGATTCATGATTTAAGAAAGCTTCTTAAGCTGTCACGTGTTGGGTAGCTGATAAGCGAATCAGTTTGACTGTGGTGACTGAACTCTGCCAGCGAAAGGGAATAAGTATAGGGAGATAAACGATGCAGAACAAAGCCCCTGATTTACTCATGCTCGTGATGCGAGTGATTATCTTACTGACGCTGACAGTGATTGTGCTCGGTGCTTATACCCGATTATCGGATGCTGGGCTTGGTTGCCCTGACTGGCCTGGTTGTTATGGAAAGCTCACAGTACCGTCTGATGCACAAGCGGTAAACCAAGCCAATCTCCAATTCCCTGAACGTGCTCTTGAGGCCGATAAAGCTTGGATAGAGATGATACATCGCTACTTTGCTGGTTCGTTAGGGCTTCTCATCTTTGTCGTCGTCGCTTGGTGTATTAAGAAGAACATCACCTCTGCTGGGCTACCGTTACTTATTTCGGCAACGGTGATCTTTCAGGCATTATTGGGTATGTGGACTGTAACGCTCAAGCTGATGCCAGTTGTGGTGATGGCGCATTTGATGGGAGGGTTTACTTTACTGTCTTTGCTCTGCTTACTCTATTGTCGCCTCTCTAATTTCCAGACTCGCTTCGGTGAAACGACACACTCGGCGACTATCAAGTTTGCTGCACTTTTTGGCTTGGTAGTTGTAATTGGGCAGATCTTACTTGGCGGTTGGACGTCTTCAAATTATGCCGCGCTGGTATGTACTCAACTGCCTATCTGTGAAGGGAATTGGACAAGCTACTTAGACTTTAAGAATGCGTTCGACTTTGCGCAGCATGGCCATGATAACTATGAGTTTGGTGTACTCGAGTATCCAGCAAGGCTCACCATACATGTCATGCATAGGTTTGGCGCTATTGTGGCAACGATAACGGTGCTAATGGTCGTGTATCAGTTGTGGAAGTTTGGTCAAACAGCGCACCAAAAACTGGGTGTCATTGTGGCGTTGGTATTAGCCGTGCAAGTCAGTCTAGGGATCAGTAACGTGTGGTTCCATCTACCGATTTCAGTGGCAGTGCTGCATAACTTAGTTGCGGCGATGCTGCTTGTCAGTTTGGTTGTGACAAACTTTGTAGTGTGGCAACGAAAACCAAGTGAGAGCTTGGTAAAGAACAGTGTATTACAAGGAGGTAATCATGGTCAGTAGAACTTCAACACAGCATCAAATAGTGGTGCAAGATACCGCTTCAAGTAATGAAGTTGCTGCTAAAAACAAAGCGGCTTGGAAGGTCTATTTAACACTGACTAAGCCAAAAGTGGTTGCTTTGATGCTGTTAACGGCATTAGTAGGCATGTGTTTAGCTGTGCCTAATGGATTGCCATTACAGCAAGCATTATTTGGCATGATAGGGATAGGGTTGATGGCGGGTTCAGCCGCTGCATTTAATCATTTGATCGACAAGAAGATCGATGGGCAAATGTCTCGAACTAATCGTCGTCCTTTACCATCGGGTGAGCTCAGTAGCGTACGAGTATTCGCCTTTGCAGCAGGTATCGGCTTACTGGGCTTTGTGACGTTAGCCTTGTTAGTTAACCCGCTTACGGCTTGGCTAACCTTTGCGAGCCTATTGGGTTATGCGGTTATCTACACCATGTATTTAAAACGAGCGACGCCACAGAACATTGTCATTGCAGGGATCGCAGGGGCAATGCCACCTTTATTGGGTTGGACGGCAGTGACTAACGAGTTACATTCCAATGCATGGTTGCTCGTGATGATTATCTTCATCTGGACGCCTCCTCACTTTTGGGCGCTTGCGATTCATCGTCGTGACGAATATGCCAAGGTAGATATTCCGATGTTGCCTGTGACGCATGGGATAGCGTACACCAAGACTTCAATTCTGCTGTATACGCTATTGCTAAGCATCGTGTGTGTGCTGCCAGTATTAGTTGGAATGAGCAGTTGGATATACCTGAGCGCGTCTTTGGTGCTCAACGGTGGGTTTGTGTATCATGCCTGGGTATTGAAGTATCGCGATGAGCCTAACATGGCGATGAAGACATTTAAGTTCTCTATTTATCACCTCATGATCTTGTTTGTGGCTTTGTTGGCAGACCATTACCTTCTTTAATACCAGATTTGTAGATGAATACTGAATAAAAAAACGGATGCGCTTGGCATCCGTTTTGTTTGGCTGATTGCTTAGTTTTATTCACATGAAAGTAAATACAGAGCGATCAATTAGTCGACTTTGTACCAAGCATCTTGCCAGTGTGAACCTACGCCAGGTTCGTATTGAGTTGCCGTTGGTGCCCACTGAATACAGTAACCAGAGTATGGGAACTCTTTACATTGATAAACGCTACCGTCGCTGCTCAGTACTTTTGTACCTTCAGTGTAAGATTCAATACTTTCAGGGAATACGAAATCGTAATCGCCTGCTGGTGGCGGTGTTTGCTCGTCCATAAGGTGGAAATCAAGCGTGTTCTGATCAACTAAGTTGCCTTGGTCATCCTTAGTTACAACCACAAGCATGTGGTGGCCAGCTTCAGATTTAGACAGAGTCAATTGAACATCTTCAACTTGTCCGTCTTTAAGTTCAGATTTCTGAGACGCAAGTGCTTCACGATGGTGGTTGTATACCGTGAGTTCTGCTTGAACATCGCCTGTTGCCGCTAGAGTAAGATCAAGTTGAGTCGGTTGACTCTCATCGATAATGTACTCTGATTCTAAACCTGTTACTTCAACTTCATGCTCTGGCTCTGGAGTATCAATCTTGTAGCCGATCTCTACGCTCTTAAAGCCTGAACCTGCTTTTAAGTAAACTGGATTTGAGCCGTATACAGGAGCGAAATCACCTTGGTCGCTCAATTGACCCGCTTTGATTTGCGTCTGCTCTTGGTTGATCTTTGATGCCAATGCATAAGACCAGTTATTCGCTTTACCTTGTTCGTTGTTCTCAATGACTAGCTCAGTGCTGTATGAAGCGTTCTCACCAGATTGGTCAAAGACACGAGTGTAAACGGCATCACCGATGTTTAGGTCGCGAGTTGGGTTGATTTGACCACCTTGATCCCAATCAGGAATGATCGGACCATCGCCATCAAATTTCACATCAATAACGTTGTAGAAAGCCATTGCAGTATCACCCACATCCCAAACAGCAAGAATCACTTGGTAGCCTTCACGCTCAGGGACATTACACAAGTGGCTTACTTGCATTGGTGGCTGTTCCATATTGCCTTCGACTACACAGAATGGCGTTAGATCAAAAGAACTGCGAGCCAAAGGCTGGTTTGGATTCCAGTCTGGTTTTGTAATGTAGTATTTCCAATCGTGAGTCACGTGGTTTGCTGTGAATGTCCACTCAAAGTATTTAGAGCCAGATTGGATAGGGCGTTTAACCCAACGGTCTGCCGTTTGCTCGTCTAGCGCAGCCGCTAAAGATGATTGCGCACTAGCGATTTCTCCATCTGCAGGGCCAACCTCTGGGAAGCCTTCAGGACCTTCGACACTTTGCGGTTCGTATTGGATACCACCACAGTTGGTGTTCTTCTCTTGTGTATCACTCGCAGGGAACTTACACAGCGCTACACGGCTTTCAGCGACGCCATTATTGTATGCCGAGACATAACCGTGACCGAAGCTTGCACCGCTAACGCTTAGTAGCGACAGAGCGATGAGTGATTTTTTTGGGAGTTGTTTCATTATTTGTCCTTACTGTATTTGGCCGACAAAAAAAGAGAACACTCCGGCACGCATTTGCACTTAAATCCTATTAAGTGGCAGCTCCGCTATCATAGACAGAATAATTGTCGACAGACCGGTGGCTTTGCGTCCTATTCTTTCAAATAGTTTGCCAGAAGTGCGTTTAAGCAAGCGAAATGTAGTCAACGCGTTTTATAAATGCGAATGAATAGATTGAAATGTGGAATGCTAATCTCGAACTTTTAATTCTTGTCACAAATTAACTTGCTAAATGTATTCTTTATTTACCTATAAGTGATTGAAATAAATTAAGAAAGCATTTGCTCTAATTGTTTTTGTGAATGGTTTTGTCTTTTTAGTTTTGTACTGGATAACAATTGAGCGCATATCAAAACCAAACCTTTGGCTTCCACTAACCGAACCCTGACACGCTATGTATGAAAAACCGGACAATTAATTGGTATGAATTATATAAAGGAGTCAGTATGGAATTCACTGAACAAGATAGAGAAGCGTTGTACCAAACGTGGATGTCACAAAAATCACGAATGCGAATCACGCAGATGGAGTTTTCAAAGAAGCTTGGAATGAGTCAGCTTGATTTCTCAAATGTGCTGCGAGGGGAGTCGCCGCTGACTATGTCATTTGTGAGCCATTTCTGTCGTCTACTTCATTTGGAGCCGAGAAACGTATTCCCGTCACTTAAAGAAGGAAATGACTCTGGTCCTAAAGTCGTCTATTTGAAAAGTAGAATGAGTGTGGATGGAGAGATCCAAAATGCCTACATCGAAGGAAATCAAGTGATCGTAGAGTATGCTCACACTGTTCAACACAACTAATTTTAGAGTTAGCTCTGAGTTATAGCTCCTTTTTCTACAAACTTTTCACATATGGTATAGCATACTTGGGTGTTTTTCTTCCAATCTAAGTCCGCTATGAATTCTCTAAAACTATTTTTGCTTGTCGCAACCAGCATCTTTTTGTTTGGTTGTGCAGGCGGCCCAATCAAGACTGCTACCAAATTCACCACTTATGAAGATTTTCAGCCTGGCCCTGATGGGGGAGTTGATCTCGTTTGGGCAAGGTTAGGGCTGCGTGACGCCGATCGCTTGAAGAGCAAGTTGGATGATTATGATTCTGTCGTTATTGACCAAATCTTTGTGCTTGCCGAAGAAGGTTCGTTAGATCAAGAAGAAATTCAGGAACTTACCGACCACATGGTGAGTCGATTAGAGGAGAAAATATCACCTCATAAAGTAATCGTCGACGAGCCGTCGGGTAAAACATTACGCCTGAGTATCGCGTTGAGTAACGTTGAAACCCCAAACCCCATCTTAGCCGTTACCAGTAGTGTCTTACCGTTTGGGCTTGCCATGTCGACCATCTCCAAAGTTGCGACAGGAGAGCACACCAATGTTGGTAGTGCGAGTGTCGAGCTGCTGGTGAGTGACGCTCAAGATGGCACACCACTGTTCGCAGCGATCGATCGTGAAGCCGGAAATAAAGACTTTTCAACTATGATCGATTCACTTGATGATGCCAAAGATGCAATCAACTATTGGGTTGAACGTTTAGGTGATACTCTACAGAACATCGATGACGCATAGAAAGACGGAACAATGCTAGAGAAAGAGAACCTGATTAAGTTGGCTCGAATGCAGATGCCATTTGGAAAGTACGCCGGCCGCACACTAATTGACTTACCAGAAGAATATTTGTTGTGGTTCGACAAGAAAGGGTTCCCAAACGGTGAGCTAGGTGACTTGCTCAAACTGTGCCTAGCGCTAAAAATAGAAGGGCTCGACAGTGTCGTCAAGCCATTGAAAAGAATGTAATTAATTATAAAGCTCACGTTAACAGCGTGGGCTTTTTGTTTCTGTTGATAGAACAGTTTTGTTGACAAGTGATGGGTGAAAAAACATTCAACGTTATCCTATTGAAATTGCGCAATCGATAGCGTGTAAATAAAGTTATACAGGGTGTTTTAAATATAAAACACAAAAAAAATTGCGTTCTTTTTAAATTAGTGATTGAAACTGGCGTTTTTACTAGTTAAGTTACAGGGAACAAGAAGATATGTGCTGATGGAAAGTTACTTGAGATAACGTACATTCAGCTCAAGGATAGATATAGGAAGAAGTAAGCAATGTTCCAGACTGATGATGTAAGAATTAACAAAGTAAAAGAGTTATTACCCCCTGTTGCTGTTTTAGAAAAGTTTCCAGCGACAGAAGTTGCTTCTTCTACAACCTTTGAAAGCCGTAAAGCAATTCACAACATTCTAGAAGACAACGATGACCGCCTGTTGGTTATTGTTGGTCCATGTTCTATTCATGAACCAGAAGCGGCTCTTGAATACGGTAAGCGTTTGAAAGTACTACGTGACGAACTAGGCGATAAGCTTGAAATCGTAATGCGTGTTTACTTTGAAAAACCACGTACTACCGTTGGCTGGAAAGGCCTGATCAATGACCCGTACATGGATGACACGTTCAAGCTAAACGATGGTCTGCGTCTTGGACGTAAGTTACTGCTTGATCTGACAGATATGGGTATGCCGACGGCAAGTGAATTCCTAGACATGATCACGCCTCAATACGTAGCAGACTTAATCAGCTGGGGTGCAATTGGCGCACGTACTACGGAATCTCAAGTTCACCGTGAGCTAGCTTCTGGTCTTTCATGCCCTGTTGGTTTCAAGAATGGTACTGATGGCAACATCAAGATCGCTACAGACGCAATCCGCTCTGCAAGTGCTTCTCACCACTTCTTGTCTGTAACTAAGTACGGCCATTCAGCTATCGTTGAAACGGCTGGCAACCCAGACTGTCATATCATCCTACGTGGTGGTAAAGAGCCAAACTACAGCGCAGAGCACGTTGGTAAGATCAAGCAAGAGCTTGAAGCCTCAGGCCTACCACAGAAAGTAATGATCGACTTTAGCCACGCAAACAGCTCTAAGCAATTTAAGCGCCAACTGAACGTATCGGATGACGTGAGCGCACAGATCTCTGGTGGTGACAAAGCTATCTTTGGTGTGATGATCGAATCTCATCTAGTTGAAGGGCGCCAGGATTTGGTTGACGGCAAAGCTCCAACATACGGCCAGTCAATTACTGATGCTTGTATTGGTTGGGAAGATACTGAAACAGTACTTCGTCAACTGGCAGATGCAGTTGAAGCTCGCCGTAACAAGTAAATTAGTGACTTAATTAGTCTCTAGAACGACTTAGACAATTGAAGCCCTTACTCGCTTTCGTGAGTAAGGGCTTTTTAATACACGTTTCAATTTAAGGTTCGCTATTCCATAAAATCATTTACTTATCGTATAGTGAATGGTTAAATGGTGTGGTGTTCCATAAACTGAAGAGTCGTATCAATGAAGGCAGTATTGGCGAGTGTTGTATTAATTGCAGTAAACACGTTTTCTATATCAAATGCACAAGCTGCAACAGGCTTTAATGCAGAGCAGTTGTGTAAAGCTGGTCTCGCACTAGCAATCGACAAGCAACCTCGTGGTATTAAAGCGACATCAGGAAAAAGTAACCAGCGTATCTTGCTTAGCTTGAAAGATGGGCAGAACGATTGGGATTACCGTTGTGACGTGAACCGCGGTAACAAAACGATCAAGTTAGAAGCTAGAGAACTCAAGCGTAACGATAAGTTCTTAGGCCAAGCGATTCGATATGATGTTGCTGATGCAAAGCGCTCAGTAAAAGTAACAATGAAAAAACGCAAAGGCTCTGGCGTGAAGAGCGAAACCTATACATCTCGCCAATTGAAATAATTGTGTTTGTTGGTGAGGGGAACCTCAAAAGCATAATGGTAAAGCCGCAGCAATTTACGGCTTTTATGTATAAATACAGAATAGGGAATACCTATTTTATGAGGCTAAGTAGCTCTGTCACCTTTTCGGTTAGCAAGGCTTTATCTCGCTTGGTTTCTACGTTAAGCCGGATTAGTGGCTCTGTATTTGACTTCCTTAAGTTAAAGCGCCAAGTGCCCATATCCATGCTGATACCGTCGGCATGATCTATGCCTACAGCACGCTTTTGGTAGCACGAAAGTACACGAGCCATAACATGTTCTGGGTCTGCTACCTTGCGATTTATCTCTCCAGAAGAGGGGAATCTTTCTATGCTAGAGCTGATAAGTTGATGAAGAGATTGTTGAGTCCTACTGATTAGTTCAATGACGAGTAGCCAAGGAATCATCCCTGAGTCGCAGTACCCAAAGTCACGGAAGTAGTGATGTGCACTCATCTCTCCACCGTACACAGCGTTGAGCTCTCGCATTTTCTCTTTGATCAAAGCGTGCCCAGCTTTTACGCCAACAGCGTTTCCCCCGAGCTTTTCTGCAATCTCTATTGTATTCCATGTCATGCGCATGTCGTGTAGTACAGTTGCATTGGAAACCTTCAGTAAGAAGGCTTCGGTTAGCAGACCGACGATGTAGTAACCCTCAATGTAATTACCTTTTTCATCAAAGAAGAAACAACGATCAAAATCACCATCCCAGGCGATACCAAGGTCTGCGGAGTGCTCTAAAACGGCGTCGCGGGTAGCAGCTTGGTTTTCTTTAAGTAAAGGATTAGGGATGCCATTTGGGAACATCCCATCCGGAGTGTGATGAACTTTGATGAAGGTGATTGGAGCATTCAGTTCATTGAATTTGGTCTCTAAGGCATCAATGACATGCCCAGCAACGCCGTTTCCCGCGTTAACAACAATCTTCATCGGTGATAGCTTTGACGGCTTTATGTAAGAGAGTAGGTGATCAACATAAGGAGCGAGAATACTGGTGGTTCTAATGAAATTATCGGCTTGTTCATGGCTGATCGGTTGTTCGCTGATTCTCTCATGATCTAGAACTTCTATACGCTGTTTAATTACATCTAACCCATTGTTTTTACTGATTGGATTAGCGTCTAGACCGACCAACTTCATGCCGTTGTAATTGATTGGATTGTGGCTTGCCGTAATCTGGACTCCGCCAATGGCTTGTAGGTGGCGAGTCGCAAAGTAGACTTCTTCTGTACCTGTCATACCGAGATCTACCACGTTGATCCCTGATTCAATCAATCCCTTGGTTATCGCTTTCTGTAGTGGTAGTGAGGTTTCGCGATTATCACGACCAATGACTACTTGCGCTCGCTCATCGAATGAAGTTTTAGACGTATTGGCAAGGACATATTCGCCAAATGCTCTACCAAGCAGGTAGGCAAGGTGCTCGTCGATTTGCTCACCGATGATGCCGCGGATATCGTTATTTTTAAAGCAGCTGAGGTCTAAATTCTGTTTCATTGTATCGTCGCTGCTTTAGTTCGATTTGTTGATTTGAGGTGAGCTAGACTGTCCGCTTCGCCCGTAACTATCTTGATATCGAATAATGTCGCCTTCACTCAAATGGCTACCGGTTTGTACTTCGATCATTTCGAGTGGATTGTCCCCTGGATTTTCTAGGCTGTGTATGTGTCCTAGCGGAATATAAGTGGATTGGTCTTCTTCAACGAGATAGGTTTTCTCATCATTGGTCACCTTCGCAACACCTGCAACAACAACCCAGTGTTCTGCTCGATGGTGATGCATCTGCAGGGATAGCTTGTGACCGGGTTTTACGGTGATACGTTTAACCTTGTCGCGTTTGCCTAAGTCGATTACATCGTATTTACCCCAAGGTCTAAACACTTCTCGATGATGCACATGTTCTGTGCGATCTGCTTGATTCAGTTGGCTGACAATCGATTTCACGTCTTGAACTTTGTCTTTGTTCGCGACGAGTATGGCGTCTTTTGTTTCGACAATAATGAGATTCTCGACACCTACAGTCGCAACCAGTTTGTTTTCAGCGTGGATATAGTTGTGCTGAGAATCGACAATTAACACATCGCCTTCAATCACATTGTTGTGTTCATCTTTATCACTGACATCCCAGATTGCAGACCATGAACCAATATCATTCCAACCAACATCCATAGGGATCACCGCAGCATCCGACGTTTTTTCCATCACGGCATAGTCGATAGAGTCGCTCGGGCTGCTTTTGAATTCTTCAGCGTCAATACGGATAAAGTCGAGGTCGGTATTTTGTTTTTCGAGCGAGCGTCTACAGGCCTCAAGGATCTGTGGGTGATGTTTTGCTAGCTCTTCTAAGTAGCGTGATGCTTTAAACATAAACATGCCGCTGTTCCAGAGGTATTGCCCCGAATTAACGTATTGTTCTGCGGTGGCTAGGTCGGGTTTTTCAACGAAACACTCAATGGCAAAAGCATGATGGGAGAGTGGTTCTCCTTGTTTTATATAACCATAGCCAGTTTCTGGGGCGCTTGGAGTAATCCCAAAAGTAACCAGCCTACCTTGTTTTGCATATTCAACGCCTCTTGCCACCGTTTGCTGAAATTCAGCTGTTTTAGCGATGTGATGATCAGCGGCCAGTACCAATAATATTGGATCTGACTCATTTTGTTGGTTACCGCTTGTGTGATTTAAAGACTGTAATGCAGCGAGTGCGATGGCGGGAGCTGTATTTCTTCCGACAGGTTCCAGCAAAATACCACTGTGTGCAATGTTAGCCGATCGAGCTTGTTCTGCAGCAATGAAGCGGTGCTCTTCATTACAGATAATGAACGGAGCAGCGCATTCTGCGTTACTTAAGTTCGCTTCAAGACCTTGCAGGCGTAAAAGGGTTTGCTGAAGCATCGATTGTTCGCCAGCAATATTGAGGAACTGCTTTGGATAAAGCTCGCGAGACAGGGGCCAGAGGCGGCTACCAGAGCCGCCAGCTAGAATGACAGGTAAAATCATAGCGTGGTACAGGGTGCATTAAAATTCTGGCGCCATGTTACCACGCTTCACACTTTTTAATTATCGATAAGCGACTTACTTGTCGATAAACAGTAGAGCCGTTGTGCTATCGAGGTCCTTCTGCACTAGGAAGTGTCATATCCTGAACTTCACTCAAACCTTGCGGATCGATTTTTAGTGTTTGAGTTGGGAAAGCGATATCTGCGTTGTGCTTGTGAATGATTGCTAGCACCTGCAGTAGCACGTCTTGTTTTACCTCATGGTATCGCACCCAGTTGACGGTTTTAGTGAAGGTGTAGATAAAGAAGTTCAGTGTTGATGGGCCAAACTTATCGAAATTCACGATGAGCGTCTGCTTAGCATCGATGTCTGGGTGCGTTTCAAGCATGGCTTTCACGTCATTCACGATAACAGCTAACTTGCTCGCGTCTTCGTAACGAAGCCCAAAGGTTTCATTAATTCGGCGGTTTAACATTCGTGATGGGTTCTCCACCACAATATTACTGAATACCGAGTTTGGCACGTACAGCGGGCGTTTATCGAACGTACGAATGATGGTCATGCGCCAGCCAATACGTTCGACGGTACCTTCGATTTGACGGTCAGGAGAGCGAATCCAATCACCGACTTTAAAAGGTCGGTCGAAGTAGATCATCATGCCACCAAAGAAGTTCGAGAGTAGATCTTTTGCTGCCAAACCGACAATCAAACCACCCACACCACCAAAGGTCAGCAAGCCTGATAGGCTGAGACCGAATGCTTGCATGATCGTCAGGCCACCCATGACCATAAAGAATAGGCGCGCTACTTTTGCAATCGCCTGTACTGTCGTTTCATCTCTGTTTTTCTGTTCTAAGACGTACGTTTCAGTATTGGTGATCATTCGCAAGGTGAACCAAACGAAAGTACATATGATTAAAATGTGTTTTAGTGTTTTTAACCAGTTGATTTCGTTGCCAAACTGGTCTTGAAGGATCAAGCCAATAGAGACAGTTGCCGGCCAACACCAAAGTAACGTACTGACTGGAGTTTTCAGTGCTGCTAGTAGCAGGTCATCCCAGTGAAAAGGGGTTTTCTGTACCAGAATTTCTAAGCGATTGTGGATAATTCGCCAAGCTACCCAAGCGAGAAAACTTGCAATAGTGATGAATAGGACACTGTTGGCCCAATCACTATGGCTCTGGTTAATGTAGGTTTGTACTTGGGTTAAGAATTCATTCATTGTGTGTGCTGCCGCAGAAATTATGAATTGGAAATTAGCAGAAACTCGAGTTGTTCTCTACCTTTATAAATCAAGCGATTATGACAATAGTATAACCTTATTATTGCAGAACTAACTTTTTTTGAGATAGAAACTAATGTAGGTTTGACTATCCCGTGTTATTAAAATTTCTAAACAGGATTTCAAATGAGCGACAAACAATATGCAGTTATCGGTTTAGGGCGTTTTGGTTTATCTGTGTGTAAAGAGCTGCAAAGTTCTGGGGCGCAGGTATTAGCCGTCGATATTGATGAAGAGCGAGTGAAAGAAGCCGCGGCCATTGTTTCACAAGCGATTGTTGCTAACTGTACGAGTGAAGAGACGGTTAAAGAGCTCAGGCTCGACGAGTACGATATGGTAATGGTTTCGATTGGTTCGGATGTGAACTCGAGCATTTTGACTACTCTCGTCGTAAAAGAGTCGGGGGCTAAAACGGTTTGGGTTAAGGCGAACGACAAGTTCCACGGCAAGATCCTTTCTAAAATTGGCGCTGACCATATCATTATGCCGGAGCGAGACATGGGAATTCGGGTCGCGCGTAAGATGCTGGACAGGCGCGTTCTTGAATTTATTGACCTTGGCAGTGATTTAGCGATGACTGAAATTGTTATTGGCTCAAAACTCTTGGGTAAGCAACTTCGTGATTTGAAGCTTTGCAAAGAGGTAGGTGTCGAAGTTCTTGGATTCAAGCGCGGTCCTAATCTTACTAAAGCACCGGAGCTGGATATTAGTTTAGAAATCGGAGATGTGGTGATCATCGCTGGGCCTAAAGAGACCCTATCTAGAAAGCTACGTAATTGGTAATGGGAACTTGTAATAGGGTAACAGTATGAATTCGTTTCAGCGAAAAGGTACTTTCTACACACTCACAAGAGATGAAAAGCCGCGTAAAGGCTCTGAACCTAAGATAATCCTGACCAGTTTTTTGGCGGTTCTTATTCCCTCGGCCATCTTACTCACGATGCCGGTTTTTTCTGTCACAGGGCTCAGTTTCACAGATGCACTGTTTACTGCGACTTCTGCAATCAGCGTAACAGGGCTAGGAGTCGTTGATACGGGCGAACACTTTACTTTGGCCGGAAAAATCTTGCTGATGTTTTTGATGCAAGTGGGCGGGTTAGGGCAGATGACCTTATCTGCGGTTCTTCTGTACATGTTTGGTGTTCGGTTAAGCTTGAAGCAGCAGGCATTGGCAAAAGAAGCATTGGGGCAAGATCGCAAGATTAACCTGCGTAAGCTAGTAAAGAAGATCATCATCTTTGCGCTAGTGGCTGAGTTTATTGGCTTTGTATTGCTCTGTTTCCGATGGGTTCCTGAAATGGGCTGGGCAACAGGCAGCTTCTACGCACTCTTTCATGCGATATCAGCATTCAATAACGCGGGATTCGCTCTGTTCTCAGATAGTATGATGAGCTTTGTTGACGACCCATTGGTGATCTTTACCTTAGCGGCTTTGTTCATTTTTGGTGGTTTAGGCTTTACGGTGGTCGGTGACTTATCGAGTAACTGGCGCAAAGGCTTTCATCATCTGCATTTACATACCAAGATCATGCTAACTGCAACCCCGACTCTATTGTTGGTGGGTACAGTATTATTTTGGCTACTGGAAAGAAACAACTCTGCGACTATGGAAGGGCTATCAACTCAGGGCCAATGGTTAGCGGCGTTTTTCCAATCAGCAAGTGCTCGTACCGCTGGTTTTAATAGCGTGGATTTATCTCAGTACACGCAGCCTGCTTTGTTGGTGATGATTGTATTGATGCTGATCGGTGCAGGCTCTACCTCAACAGGTGGTGGTATTAAGGTATCAACCTTTGCTGTTGCTTTTGTCGCGACTTGGACATTCCTACGTCAGAAAAAGCACGTCGTGATGTTTAAACGTACGGTTACATGGCAGGCGGTAACAAAGTCATTAGCCATTATTGTGGTCAGTGGGGCGTTATTAACGACAGCGATGTTTTTGTTAATGCTAACCGAAAAAGCCGCGTTTGATCGAGTCATGTTTGAGGTGATTTCTGCCTTTGCAACGGTAGGATTGACGGCTGGGTTAACCGCAAATCTAACTGAACCTGGCAAATACATCATGATTGTTGTGATGGTTATTGGTCGTATCGGTCCTTTGACGTTGGCGTATATGTTAGCTCGACCAGAGCCTTCACTGCTCAAATATCCAGAAGACACGGTTCTAACAGGCTAGCGCGTCTGTAAATGAATTAGAAAAAATCAAGCCAGCGTTATGCTGGCTTTGTTGTTATAGGTGTAGCGTTAATTGCTGAATGTTTAGCCCTCAAACATCTCAACGTATTCTTCATACCCTTCTTCAGCCAGTTTATCTGCTGGGATAAAGCGCATCGCCGCTGAATTCATGCAGTAACGTAAACCTGTTGGTTTAGGACCATCTTTGAAGACATGGCCTAAGTGAGAATCACCAAATCGGCTACGAACTTCTGTGCGTGGGTACAACAGTTTGTAGTCTGTGGTTGTCACTACGTAAGCTTCGTTGATTGGTTGGGTAAAGCTCGGCCAGCCCGTACCAGATTTGTATTTGTCTTTTGACGAGAACAAAGGTTCACCGGTAACGATATCAACATAAATACCTTCTTCTTTGTTATCCCAATATTTGTTGTCAAATGGGCGCTCAGTCGCGTCTTCTTGCGTTACATCGTATTGAAGTGCTGTAAGCTTCGCTTTGATCTCTGCATCAGACGGTTTTACGTATGTTTTAGCATTGGCTGTTGCATTCTTACTGTCGATAATCTGGCGAAGTGTTTTAGGGTTATCCTTTCTATCATCACCGAAGATTTTATCTAAATACTGATCACGACCTGAAGCGTAGCGGTAGTAGTTATAACGAACCTTACTCTTTTTGTAATAATCTTGATGGTAATCTTCTGCTGGCCAGAACTTCTCAAATTTGATCAGTTCTGTTTCTAGTGGTGCACCAAAGATTTGAGCTTTGTCGATCTCCATCATAAAGCTTTGAGCAACGTCTTTTTGCTCTTGGTTATGATAGAAAATGGCAGGTCGATATTGCGGACCACGGTCTACGAATGACCCTTTGTCATCGGTTGGATCGATATGTCGGAAGAATTGGTCAAGAACCTGTTCATAGCTAACAACATCAGGGTTATAGGTCACGTTGATCACTTCGATGTGACCGGACTTACCTGAAGAAACTTGTTTGTAGGTTGGGTTTTCTAGCTCGCCACCAGAATAGCCAGAGACAACGTCTGTTACGCCTTTTAGTTTCTCTAGATCAGACTCTGTACACCAAAAACAACCGCCCGCGAGTGTCGCGATTTCACTTTTCCCTGAATTAGCCGTTTTATCCATTGTATTGGCAGTGCCAGTTTGGCTGACAAACAACGAAATCAGTGGTAGTGCAACCACGAGTGATACCAATATTTTAGATAATTTATTCATAGATACCTCATCTTGACGTTCTTTTTCATTCGATTTTGAATGTACGAATAGAGACAGGTTTTAGATGGAAAAAATTGCACCATTCATGAAAAAAATATGTGTTAGAGAAAATCTTGCTCATGAATGCTGCCAGTAGTAGGGTGTCGGTACTAACAATAAATAACAGACAGTGATGGCGGTTATCGGTCATCTAAGGAACAGCATGCAAGCAGAAGTTAAATGGGTCGAAGGTTTTAAATTCTTGGGTCAATCTCAATCAGGCCACTCTATTGTTATGGATGGCAGCGGTGGTGCAACGGCGCCAAGCCCGATGGAAATGGTCCTTATGGCCGCTGGTGGTTGTAGCTCTGTTGATGTGGTAGATGGATTGAAATCTGCTGGTCAAAACATTACAGGCTGTAACGCAAAACTTGAAACTGCACGTCGTGAAACCGCGCCAAAAATCTTTACCGCGATTAACATCCACTTTGAAGTATCAGGTGACAACCTTGATCCTGAGTTGGTTGCAAAAGTATGCGCTGATTCATTAGAAAAATACTGTTCAGTGTGCCTAATGCTAGGTGCAGGCGTAGAAATGACGCACAGCTGGGAAATTATTTAATTCTGAGTAAATGACTGCGCATTAGAATTAGACCGCTAGCTTCAATGTCAAACAGATATAAAAAAGGGCGGAGCACTTATTAGTGCTCCGCCCTTATTATTAAGGAAAACATCGTGATTGCGGCGGAATGCGATTATTCCACTGTCTCTACGATAACCTCTTCAACTTGAACGTCTTCTTGGTACTCGAAGCTTGGAATTGTTGCTTCAACACGACGGTTTTGTGCACGACCTTCAGCTGTATCGTTTGATGCGATTGGGTTTTCTTCCCCTTCACCAGAAGCGGTAATGCGGCTTGACTCAATGCCTTGCTCTTCGATGTATGCTGCTACTGCTGCCGCACGTTTCTTAGAGATCATCATGTTGTACTCAGCAGCACCTGTTGAATCTGTGTGACCAACAATGTTAACGGTAGACTGAGGGTATGTTTGTAAGACTTCCACAATTGGCTGTACAGCGGCTTTACCTTCGTCTGAAAGCTCGGTGCTGTTAGTCGCAAATGTACCTTGAGAGAAGCTCTCGGTTTGCGCTTTGGTAACTACTACCTCAGCTTCCTCTTCAACAACCATTGTTTCTGGCTCGGCGATTGGTTCAGAAGGTGCTTGAGTCACAGCCGCCGCAGAAGCTGCAGCCGCTGATGCGGTTGTATTGCCTGTGCCGAAATTGTAGCTAAGACCCACTGTGACAAGGTTGGAGTTTAGATTTTGGATGATCTTATCGTCAAAATCATCGAAGTATTGGTATTCCAATCTCACTGCCCAGTCGTCGGCAAACTGTTTCTCAGCACCAATACCCAGCGCCAGTACCACATCATCTTCATCGTCATGTATGATGTAAGCTGGGCCTGCTTTGAAGAAGACATCAAACTCTTGTTTGATCGCTAATCGGTACATTGGGCTCAACGATATCGCAATAATGGAATCACTGTAGCGCTGAGTTGTCCCGTTGTAATTAAAACTAGTGTCGTAGTCACCTAGGTAGTCTGCGTTTAATTCCAGTGCAATGTTATCGGTAAAGTTGTAGCCACCGTAAAGACCACCGGCTACGGAATCATCTTCACAGTTCACGCTGTCTACACAAGCACTATCGAGCCACCCCATACCGACTTTCGCACCAACATAAGTGGTTGCAGCGATTGACGGGGCAGCAGCAAAGCCTGAAGCTGCAATGACGGCGCACATAATCTTTGAGAGTTTGTTCATAATCTTATCCTTGGATTAACTCTTATTGTTATCTGAATCAGCCCTTTAAAACGATTTCTTACTGATAGGCACACTGCAAATGTAAGCAAATCAAGGCGTTGATCCAGTTCGAACCTATCTTGGAACTGTTAATACATTGTTAGTCTGATTGTTTGTGGGAGTCAATGAAGTTGTTAAGATTTATATATTCAAAGTGCTATTTACAGGCGTTTTTGTCAATTAATTGCTGTCTCAAATATTGGAAATAAAGAAACCTCGCATCACCTTATGTAAAGGTAATGCGAGGCTTTCGTTTTGAAATGAAGCTTGTGTGAGTAGAAAGGTGAGTGTCTTTAAGGACGCTCGCCAGCCAATAAGCGCTTTTCGATATCAGCGATTACTTCAGGCAAATCGGCGATGGTATCGATTAGGTAGTGTGGTTTTGATTTGTTTAGCTTAACGCTCGCTTTTTCTCGCGCTGCCGTAAGCGTTGCTTCACCTGCGTCTAAGTATTCTTGGTAGGTTAATCCTGCTTCGTTGCCTGATAAAACAAGGCCTACCGTCCACATGCCTGCGTTGTGACCCTCATCAATACCTGGTGCGGCGTCATCCACTTTTACGCAGGCTGCAACGTTTGTTACGCCTAGGTCTATCACGTTTTTAAGCGCCATGAATGGAGCAGGGCGACCACCTTGAGGTAAATCATCGGTTGCAACCACGTTGTCTGGACGATAGCCGTAATCTGCTGCTGCAGGAATTAGAACATCCATCACTTCACGTGGGTAACCGGAACAAGAGCCGATTTTTACGTTTTTCTCTTTTAGGTTATTCACTACTTCAATCGCGTTTAAAATTGGTGCTGCGTGGTCGGCAACTTTGGCTTTTTGAAGAGGCATGAATGCCGCGTAGATTGCATCAACATCTTCACTGGTCATAGAACGCCCGAATTGTGTGTTCCAACGTGCATCAACAGCAGGGATTCGACCCACTGCTTGGATGTGATCCCATTTGCCGATGCCCATAGGTTCACGAGCTTCTGCTAAATCGATGTCAAAGTCGAAACCTTGTTTGAATGCTTCAACGAAGATGCTGGTTGGAGCAAACGATCCAAAATCAACGATAGTGCCAGCCCAGTCAAAGATAACCGCTTGGATAGGTGATGTTGTGTTCATAGTGGTGTCCTTTTTGCCACTCCCATTTAGAAGCATGGGAGGGACGAATGATGTTTTAGGTTATTGGTTTAAAGGTATTCAAAGTCTTTACAGACTTTTGCTATCGCGTTTTCAAATACAGACAGAGCTTCTTCCAGCTCGCTGCGGCTGATGATCAATGGTGGGCTCAACTGAATCACATTACCTTGAGACACCTTAAAGCTCAGACCATCGTTCAGACACTGATAAAGTACTGCTTCTGCTTCATCGAATGCTCGGGTTTTGGTGATATGGTCGGTGACCAACTCAACGCCCCAAAGCAGGCCAATGCCGCGAACGTCGCCAATGACTGGGTATTTCTCTTTCATTTGAAGCAGTTGCTCACGCATGAATGCACTGTCCGCTTGTACTTTTTCAAGTAAATTCTCTTGCTCAATCACTTCCATGGTTGCCAGAGCAGCTGCGCAGCCAATTGGGCTTTTCTCGTGGGTGTAATGCCCAAGCGATACTTGTGCTGCCGTGTTGTATTTGTCTTTGGTGACCATGGCGGCAATTGGAACTAAACCACCGCCAAAACCTTTACCAATACATAGGATGTCAGGTTCGATATCAAACGCTTGGTGAGTAAACCACTCGCCGCTTCGTCCCATACCGTTTGGAATATCATCAATGATTAGCATGACATTGTGCTTATCACAGATCTCACGGATGCGCTTCCAATAAGCCTTGCTTGGTACTTGAACATCGGTGTTACGCACTGCTTCGGCGATGAAGGCACCAATACCACCTTCTTTTTCAATCACATACTCAAGGTAATCGGCGTAGTGAACATCACATGATGTCTCACTTTCACCGCCTGAGTTTTGCCCGCGAAGCGATAAAGTGTCATTAAGCGGAAAAGCACCACGATAAGAAACTGCTGGTGGGATACGTTCTACGCCAGCCATTAACGGGCCCATACCTTCGCGGAAACAGGCTTCACCACCGACAGAAATCGCATCCAATGACGCGCCATGGAATGAATCCCACAATGAAACAACTTTGAAGTTGTTGGTGACATGTCGAGCCAGTTTGAGTGCCATACCAATCACAGAGGTGCCACCCGGTGCAAACAACACGCGGTTCAACTCACCACCGCAAATCTGTGTTAGCTTTTCAGCGCATTGCACGGCTGTTTCATTGGTAAAGCGACGTGGTGAAAACGGCAATGACGCCATTTGTTGAGTCACTTTATTGATGATGTGTGGGTGGCCATAACCTAGTTGATGGACATTATTGCCATGAAAGTCCATGTACTTTTTGCCCGTCACATCTTGAATGTAAATGCCTTCAGCGGCTTCAAGTGTGTCTAGGCAAGGTGTTGACATCGCTTGATGGAGAAACACGTCTGAGTCGCGTTTTAACATCGCTTGAGTCGCCTCATCGTTTAACGACTCATTCCACTTTTCACGTGCGGGTGTGGTGTTCACGTCGCCTTCACTTCGAAAGTGCGTTGCCTTTAGTGCTGGCTCTTGGTTAATTATTGTCATTACTTAATTTCCCAGTACATAGCATTCTTAACAGCGCCAATGAGGGCTTCAATATCAGACGGATAAACTTCACCAATGTTACCAATGCGGAAGCAGTCTGCGTTTGAAACCTTGCCCGGATAAATTACAAATCCTTGCTCTTTCAAGCGCTCATAGAACTCTTTAAATTGGTAATCGCTATGAGTTGGAGAATAGAAAGAGGTGATGATAGGAGAGTGAAGTTCATCAGTAAGCAGTGGTTCAAACCCTAGAGAGCGCATGCCAGCAACTAACGTAGTTTGGTTAGTGTGGTAACGATTATGACGAGCTTCGATGCCACCTTCTTGCTCAAGCTCAAGCAGTGCTTGGTAGAAAGCACGCACCGTGTGAGTCGGGGAGGTGAAGCGCCATTTACCGTGATTGATTTCCATGCAGTGCCATTGGTCAAACAGATCAAGACTTAGTGAACGAGCTTGGCCTTGGCACTTTTCTAGTTCTGATTGCTTAGCAATGACAAAGCCGAAGCCTGGCACACCTTGGATGCACTTGTTAGCTGAGCTGATCATGTAGTCGATACCTAAGTCAGCAATATCCATAGGGATGCCACCAAAGCTCGACATTGCATCAAGAATGACAGTCTTGTTGTGCAGTTTTGCCAATTTAGCAATGTCTTCAATTGGATTCAGCATGCCAGTAGTGGTCTCACAATGCACAATCGCAACATGAGTGATATCTGAATCCATGGCCAATGCCGTTTCCATTTCGTTCAAGTCAGGCTGTGATGTTTCACCAGGAGAAACGACATGGCATGGAATGTTTAAATATTCTGCGATTTGAGCAATACGAGCGCCGTACGCACCGTTATCCACCACAAGAAGCTTTCCATTTTTAGAGATAACGCTACCAATTGTTGCTTCAACTGAAGCGGTACCGCTACCTTG
This sequence comes from Vibrio chagasii, assembly GCA_041879415.1. Taxonomy (NCBI): domain Bacteria; kingdom Pseudomonadati; phylum Pseudomonadota; class Gammaproteobacteria; order Vibrionales; family Vibrionaceae; genus Vibrio; species Vibrio chagasii. Next base: position 1,758,916 of record CP090852.1, read on the forward strand.
CATTAATACGCTCGTGTATCCCGCTTGTTTAGTCGCTAAATTCACAAGCTTGCTACGAATCACTTCAACAATGTCTTTGTTGTATTCATCATCCCAAGTACACCAATCTTTAAGCATCGCTTGGCGAACGGTTTCAGAAGTCGATAGTGGGCCTGGTGTCAGTAATAAGTAATCGTTTCTCATGTTCAATTTCTCGTGATTTGATTTGGACTATACCAATCTGTGCGGTTACTTTAACAACCAATTTAAACGGTCGTAAATAGTCCAAATACCATTTTCACAAAAGCTTCATATTAAAATTAATCTCTTGCCCTGAGAAATTCATCGATCTTTAAACTGCCATTTTTTGTTCATTTAACCGTCATAAAAGCCAGTTAGCTTAATAATCAAAATCTGGTACATACCAAATAAAGATGTGTACCGACAACATAAATGAATTTATGGATATAGCTGTCTCTTGATGGGACTTCTAATTTCTAACTTTGGCATCGGGCCTGACTGGAGAAAATGATGAAAAACCGTTTTATGAAAGGATCACTTGCAGCATTAGTCACTCTATTAGCTGGTAACGCTTATGCGGCACAGGAAGTGACGGTTTACACCGCTTTTGAAACCGACATCTTAGCGAAATACAAAAATGCTTTTGAAAGTGAAAACCCAGACATCAGCATTAAGTGGGTTCGTGATTCAACTGGGATCATGACGGCAAAACTGTTGGCTGAGAAAAACAACCCTCGAGCAGAAGTGGTTTGGGGCTTAGCGGGTTCTTCAATGGCTCTGCTGAAAGAAGAGGGCATTCTTAAGCCTTACACTCCTCAAGGTGTAGAAGCGCTACGTGCTAACCTTAATGATCCGCAATCTACTCAAGCTTGGTATGGCAATGATGCATTTTTCAATGCGGTTTGTTTCAACGAAGCGGTAGCAAAACAACTTAACCTACCAGCGCCTAAATCTTGGGAAGATCTAACCAAGCCGATTTACAAAGGTCACATCGCGATGCCAAACCCAGCGTCTTCTGGTACGGGGTACATGCAGGTTTCGGCTTGGCTACAAAACATGGGTGAAGATCAAGGTTGGAACTACATGCAGAAGCTAGACCAAAACATCGCTCACTACACGCACTCAGGTTCTAAGCCATGTGTTCAAGCGGGTATGGGTGAAGTCGCTATCGGTATCTCGATGGCTAGCCGCGGCGCTAAGCTGAAAACTCAAGGTGCACCGCTATCTGTAATTACACCTGAGGGTATTGGTTGGGAATCTGAAGCGGTTGGTCTTGTTAAGCCATCTGATGCGGCGCAGCGCGTTGTTGACTGGTCTATCTCTAAAGCAGCAAATGAGCTCTACATCGAAATGTACCCGGTTGTTGGTCACCAAGATGTGACGGCAACAATTGATAACTTCCCTAACGTTGAAAAGAACATGGCAAAAATGGACTTTGCACGCATGGGCAGCGAGCGTGCAGACGTGTTGAAAACATGGTCTGAGAAGTTCGACGCCAAATCAGAGCCAAAATCTTAATCTATCGAACTATTCATTCAATTAACTATTTAGTTCGTTAGAAGTTAGTAATCAGTAAAGGAAGGCTTCGGTCTTCCTTTTTTAGTTTTACGCCTTTAAGTCTTAGGTAAGGTACAACAAATGACAAAGCACTACTCATATTGGTTCAAGCAAGCACTAGAAAAAGAATTTGGCAGTATCAACGCAGGGTTAGAATCAGCCAACCCACTTCAAAAAGACATCAACTGCGACATTGCGATTGTCGGCGGTGGTTACACAGGGTTATGGACGGCAATTTTAATTAAACAACAGCAACCTCAAAAACATGTTGTGGTGATTGAAAAAGGCTTATGTGGCAGTGGGGCTTCTGGTGCGAACGGTGGTTGTATGCTGACGTGGTCGACTAAGTATCCAACGTTGAAAAAGCTGTACGGAAAAGAGCAAGCAAAATGGTTAGTTCAAGAGTCGGAAAAGGTCATTTACGAGATCGAAGCTTTCTGTAACGAGCACAACATAGACGCACATTTGTACCGCAGCGGGACGTATTACACGGCAACCAATGAAGCACAAAAAGGTGGTATGCAGCCGGTTGTGAATGAGTTGGTTAAGCAGGGCATCAATAGTTGGAAGAAGTGTGACGAGTCCTTGTCTGATAAAGCGGGGTCAGAGCGTCATATTGAAGGTTATTACTCAGAAGCTGCAGGCAGCGTACAGCCTGCATTATTGGCGAGAGGTTTACGTCGAGTTGCCATTGAATTAGGCGTTGAGATTCACGAGAACACTGAGATGACTTCACTTGATTATGGATCCCCAGCTCGAATCCAAACTAAGGGCGGGTCTGTATTTGCCGATAAAGTGATTTTGGCGCTCAACGCATGGATGCTCGATCACTTTAAAGAGTTTAAACGCAGTATCGTGGTTGTTTCGTCAGACATGGTCGTCACTAAGCCTATCCCTGAAAAGCTCCAGAAATTTGGCCCAGAGAAAGGAGCGGCAGTGGTGGATTCACGTATCTTTGTCCACTATTACCGAGATACTCAGGATGGACGATTGATGCTGGGCAAAGGTGGCAATAAATTCTCGTTTGCCAATCAAGTTGAAAGCATGTTTAACCAAAAGACAAACTATCTGCCGATTCTGAATCAATCCTTCCAAAAACTCTTCCCTAAGCTGGAACAGAATGAATTTGATTACAACTGGTCGGGGGGATCAGATCGTTCGGTCACAGGATTACCATTTTTCGGTAATCTAAAAGGCCAAAACAACATCTATTATGGGCTCGGTTATTCTGGCAATGGTGTTGCACAAACTCGTATGGGCGGAAAGATTCTGTCATCTATGGTACTCGGCACTGACAACGCTTGGACCAGCTGTGGATTAACCAAAGGACCGCTTGGGCATTTCCCGCCAGAGCCATTTCGTTGGATAGGGGCGATGACGGTGCGCAATGCTGTACGTAGAAAAGAAAACGCAGAAGACTCAGGAAAGGCGCCATGGTGGTTAGATAAGCAATTGGCAAAGCTGGCTGGTGCAGCAGGCAAGGCCGATAAGGTGGAGTCATAGGTCGATCTTAATATCTAAACTAAGACTAAACTCAGCCCTCATGTCAGTTTTATATCGCTACTAAGACTAAACTCAGCCCTCATGTCAGTTTTATATCGCTACAGAGGGCTGGTAACACTGTGTGGGCACACATCTTAAATGCTTATTATATCTGCAATATAACTGTCATTTAGCTTCTATAAATTTGTCACTCAACTGAAATATTCAAAGCTTAAATTTGGTATATACCATTTAAAGAGTGCTGTAGTATGAGCAACCAAACTTATTTGAATATTGAAAACGTTGTAAAGCAATTCGGTCAATTTACAGCGCTTAAAGACATCTCCTTATCTATTGAAAAAGGCGAGTTCGTCTGTTTCCTTGGCCCATCTGGCTGTGGAAAAACTACCTTATTACGTGCGATTGCGGGTCTAGATTTACCAACATCAGGCTCAATTGAGCAAAATGGTAGCGACACGACCTTTTTACCACCAGAAAAGCGTGACTTTGGCATCGTGTTCCAATCTTACGCTCTTTTCCCTAACTTGACGGTGGAAGAAAACATTGCGATCGGCTTGAAAAACCAAGGCATGTCAACCAAAGAGGCACTAGAAACGGTGGAGTCTTGGCTAGAGACCATCGGCTTGCCAACATCTGGTCAAAAGTATCCGAATCAATTGTCTGGTGGTCAGCAGCAGCGTGTGGCGCTGGCTCGCGCACTAGCACTGTCTCCAGGGTTACTTCTGCTTGATGAGCCGCTGTCTGCACTCGATGCGAAAGTAAGAACACACCTGCGTGATGAGATTTGCCAATTACAGCGCAAGCTGGGCATCACCACGATCATGGTGACACACGATCAAGACGAAGCTTTGACTATGGCAGACCGTATCGTGGTAATGAACCATGGGGTTATTGAACAGGTGGGTGCGCCTCAAGAGATCTACCAAAAGCCAGCGAGTCGTTTTGTAGCTGAGTTTGTCGGTAGCATGAACTTCATTCAAGCCTCTGTAGCTGTGCAGGGCAAGATGCGTATTGCTGAGTCTATGTTGCCACTTCCTGGATTAGACAATTTGACTCCAAAGCAGGGGGACGTATTTGATATTGCTGTGCGTCCTGAGCAAATCCAGTTCGTTGACCGTTTTAATGAGTCACTACCGGTCAGAATCCTTTCGAGCGAGTTTTTGGGCGCGTTTTATCGCGTCGAATGTCAATTGCAGCATGACTCTACTGCGAAAGAGATCATCGTTGATGTGCCAGTTAAAGAGTTCAATCGATTGAAACTGCGTCGCAGTGATATTCGTTACGTAGCGTTTGATCAAGAAGGCTTACGAGCTTATCCATCGAAAAGTGTTCAAGTGATGAAAGACGAGGCGGCGTAAACAATCATGGAATCGACTCAAATGATGCAATCTAAGCTGCTAATTCAACGACGAGTACAGCCTTTTCTGGCTCGGTTAAGCACGGACAATGTGATTCTATTTGGGCTGTTGGCATTTTTGTCTGTAGTCATGACGCTGTTTATCCTGATGCCTTTGTGGGCGATGCTGAAAAAAAGCGTTCAGAATGCGGATGGCGAATTTGTAGGTCTACAGAACTTCGCTACGTATTTCGCTTCGCAAAGCCTTTGGCAATCCGTGGGTAACACATTTACGCTTGGCATACTGGTAACGGTTGTCGTTGGTGTTTTGGCGTTTGGTTATGCTTATGCCTTGACTCGCTCATGTATGCCTTTTAAAGGGTTATTTCAGGTGTTGGGCTCTGCGCCTATCCTTGCACCGTCGCTGCTTCCAGCAATCAGTTTGATTTTTCTGTTCGGTAACCAAGGCATAGCTAAAGAAGTCTTAGGCGGCAACTCGGTATATGGCTTAATTGGCATCTCACTAGGTTTGATATTCTGGACGTTTCCACACGCTTTAATGATTCTTACTACCTCATTAAGAACCTCGGATGCACGCTTGTATGAAGCGGCTCGCGCACTGAATACTTCATCTTTCAAAACCTTCTTCATGGTCACGTTACCTGCAGCCAAGTATGGGCTGATCAGTACACTTATCGTGGTGTTTACGCTAGTGGTTTGTGATTTTGGTGTGCCAAAGGTCATTGGTGGTAGCTACAACGTTCTATCGACGGATATTTTTAAGCAGGTAGTTGGTCAGCAAAACTTCTCGATGGGTGCGGTGACCAGTATTTTACTGCTATTGCCAGCATTGTTAGCCTTTACCGTTGATCGTTGGGTGCAAAAGAAGCAGAAGAGTTTGTTTGATACTCGCTCAGTAGCCTACCAGCCAGAGCCGAACGCCCTGCGTGACGGTGCATGTTTTCTGTACTGCGCAGTGATATCCGCGGCTGTGGTCATTGTTCTCGGTATGGCGGTATACGGCTCCATGGTCACTTTTTGGCCTTGGAACAAAGCCCTTACGCTGAATAACTATAACTTTGCAGAAATGAGCACCTATGGTTGGACTCCATTCTTCAACTCATTAACGTTAGGTGCATGGACAGCGATAATCGGTACCATACTGATTTTCTTAGGCGCGTACTGTATTGAGAAGGGTAGAGCGTTTGGTCCTGTTCGTCAGGCAATGCAGATGCTCAGTGTGGTACCTATGGCGGTTCCGGGGATGGTACTGGGTTTGGGTTACATCTTTTACTTCAATGACTTGAGTAATCCACTTAACTTCTTGTATGGCACAATGGCGTTCTTGGTGATAAACACTGTGGTTCACTACTACACGGTGGGTCACATGACGGCGTTAACTGCGTTAAAGCAGCTGCCTGCGGAAATTGAAGCAACGGCGGCCTCGGTAAATCTTCCGCAATACAAGTTGTTCTTTAAAGTGACGGTACCCGTTTGTCTGCCTGCCATTTTAGATATTGCGATATACCTGTTTATTAATGCACTTACCACTACATCTGCGGTAGTATTCTTATATTCTACCGATACGATACCTGCGTCAGTTTCAGTACTGAATATGGACGATGCAGGGCAAACCGGTGCAGCAGCGGCCATGGCGGTGATGATCATGATATCCGCAGCGAGTGCGAAGTTGATTCATATGTTGATCAATAAGTTATTTGAGAAGCGCACTCAAGCTTGGCGAAAGCGCTAGCGAACCATTTTATATTGCAGTTGGCCAAGGAGTGGCTGACGACAAGAATAAGAATGAAAGGAAATTAAGTGCAGTACGTAAAAATCAAAGATGTCATCGTAGAGCAGATTGAGTCTGGGATGTTAACACCACGACAAAAACTGCCTGCAGAACGTAAACTCGCTGAGTCGTTTGATACGACGAGAGTGACGCTACGTGAAGCATTATCCTCACTTGAAGCGGAAGGGCGCATTTATCGAGAAGACCGACGTGGTTGGTTTATCTCACCAGCGCCACTTCGCTACGACCCAACTCAAACGCTAAACTTCACCAACATGGCGTTGTCGCAGAATCGACAGCCGAAAACTGAGCTGATCGCAGCCAAAGGGGTGTTAGCCACCAAGGAGGCGACTAAGCTTCTTGAACTACCTCCTTTCTCAGACGTTTATCGCGTAGATAGAGTTCGTTATCTTGAAGATAGGCCAGTTGTGTATGTGACAAACTATATCCGACCAGAGCTTTTTCCGAATTTGCTTGAACATGATTTATCGAAATCACTGACGGACATTTACCGTGAGCATTTTGGTGTGGTGTATCAGAAGATCCGTTATCGCGTGAGCACAACGTCGCTATTGGGCGAAACAGCACAAGCTCTGCGCGCGACTTCAGGTTCTCCGGCAATGGTAGTAGAGCGCATTAACTACAACCAAAACGGCGATTTGATTGATTGTGATATTGAGTATTGGCGCCATGACGCAATCAGTATTGAATCGATAGCCCAGCTCGAGCGCTAATCAAACCGATATAGTGTTGTTAACTAGCGGGTCTCTCCTAATTCTGTAGGGGCGTCCGGTTTCAATGATTTAAGGTCTCTCATTCAGAGACCTTTTTTATCACTTCAATTAAGCTGTTGCTTTTATTTAGTTATTTACCAATTTAATTAGGAAAGAAATGGAATTCTCTGCCATTGTTATCGTCATTATCTCCGCTTTACTACATGCGGGTTGGAATGTTCTCGGTAAATCTAACCAAGGATCTGGTTCATCGTTTTTCCTAGCCTCTGGAGTTGCAGCTGCAGCGATATTGAGCCCTTATCTTATCTGGTATGTCGATAATGTTGGATTTTCAAATATCTCACTTCCATTTTGGCAATTGGTTTTGCTTAGTGGGATATGCCAAATCATTTATCTAATTGGTTTAGGTGCTGCTTATAAACAAGCGGATATTGGTGTGATTTATCCAATGGCTCGAGCATTGCCTGTCTTAATGGTTGGCTTGGGTACCGTATTGATTGGTTATGATCTTACCGTTAATCAATGGGTTGGATTTGCACTGATCACATTAGGCTGCTTGTTTGTTCCATTGAAACAGTTCTCTGAACTAAGGCTCAAAGCCTATCTGAACCTTGGCGTGCTTTGGGCGCTTATCGCTGCTATCGGCACCACAGGCTATTCCATTATTGATAAAGAAGCGCTGCTGTTATTGGAGCCTTTAAGTACAACGGTTATTACCAACAAACACACGGCGATTTTCTATTTAGGTATTCAGTTTTGGGCAATCGTGATTCCGCTGAGCATTTGGTTACTGGTAACTAACCAAAGTGTCGAGTTTACGAATGCTTGGGCACTACGCAAGAAGGCCACTCTGGCCGGCATTATGATGGCGTCGACTTACGGATTGGTGTTGTTTGCAATGACCATGACAGAGAACGTCAGCTTGGTCGTTGCTCTCAGACAAGTGAGCATCATCTTCGGTGTGGTGATGGGGATCTACTTTTTAAAGGAAAAGTGGCACATGACTCGCGGTATAGGCGTTGTTTTGATTCTCATCGGTCTAGTTACTTCGCTGATTTAAAGTCATTTTTATATCTCATATCACCCTAAAGTGTGACTTTTTGGTCACATTTTCCTTATTGATAGCAAACGTTTTACTAATGTTAAAGATGTGATCCTCCTCATAGACAAGGCTGTAAAGTTACCGGTAACATCCACCTCAACGTTACCGGTAACATATAACAACAAGCCGGACTCTGTGAAACTCATAAGGATACCCAAATGAAAGCTCTGACTAAAACGCTGATTGCTGCTTCCCTCACTGGCCTATTTGCTACTTCAGCAATGGCTGCAGACTTTAAACTTAAGATTCAATCTTCAGACCCTTCTGGCGATTTGAACTTCAAGGTTCAGCAGAAGTGGGCTGAGCGCGTAGAAACGATGTCTAACGGACGCATCGACATCGACCTTCTACCAGTTGGTGCTGTGGTTAAGCACACCGAAACACTAGGCGCTATTAAGATGGGTATCCTAGATGGCCATATCACAGCAACGGGTTACTTCTCAGGTAAAGATCCTGCTTTTGGTCTAATCGGTAACATGGTTGGTGCATGGTCAGATACAACTCAGCTGCTTCAGTATATGAACTACGGCGGTGGTAACGAGCTAATGACTGAGCTTTACAAGCCTTACGGTGTTCAATTCGTAGGTGCATCAACAACAGGTGTTGAGTCTTTCATCTCTAAAAAGCCAATCGACGGTGTTGATGATCTGAAAGGTCTTAAACTGCGTGCGCCAGAAGGTCTAGTGCAACAAGTATTTGCCGCTGCAGGTGCAACCCCTGTAAACCTGCCTGGCTCTGAAGTATTTACTGGCCTAAGCAAGGGCGTAATTGATGCTGCTGACTACACGGTATTTTCGACAAACCAAAAAGCGGGCATGAACGATATCGCGACTCACCCAGTCCAACCTGGTTTCCACTCACTGCCGCTTATCGATATCTCTGTTTCTCAGAAAAAATGGGACAAGATGCCAGCGGATCTTCAAACCATCCTACAAACATCAGTTCGTGACTTCTCTTACGACATGACGACTCAGCTGAAAATGGCTGACCAAGCGGCGGTTAAAGAAGCACAAGCGAACCCAGAAATCACTATTCATGACTGGTCTCAAGAAGAACGTAAGAAGTTCCGTGAGATTGCAAAAGGTCAATGGAAAGTATTCGCAGAGCGTTCTGAGAACGCACAGAAAGTTTATGATTCAGTAACTGTGTTCCTAGAAGACAACGGCTTACTGTAATTCAAACTTAGCTTATTGATGGGGGAGAGCATTGCTCTCCCGTTTTCTCCCAGGAAATTTGGCCCATGACAGACAAAATCCCTCACGCACCAGCTGAAAACGATGAACAGCCTAGAAATATGCTTGATCGTCTTATCATAAAATTTAGTAACTTAGTTAGCTGGTTGTTCATCTTCACTGTATTGATTTCGTTTTACGAAGTTGTGATGCGTTATGCATTTGATGCCCCAACCACATGGGTACATGAAACGGCTTCATTTATTGGTGGTTCCCTATTCATTATCGGTGGCATTTACGCTTTCGCGGCCGATAAACATGTACGTGTTGTTCTTATCTACGACTCTGTTTCCAAACAAACACGTAAGTACCTTAATCTTGTTCACCACATTGTTGGTTTAGCCTTTGCTGGCATGCTTGCTTACGCAGCTTACTTTACTGCGCAAGAAGCGTGGTTTGCACCTTGGGGTGAATTTCGCCTTGAAACATCAGGTTCGGTATTAAACGCTCCTTACCCAGCTTTGCTGAAAGGTCTAATTTTTGTCGTTTTGTGTGTTCTTGTTGTCCAGTTTGTATTGCACCTAATCCAAGAGTTGATGGGTCTAAGGAAGAATGACGATGTTTGATTTATCTTCGATTGGTATCGCATGGGGCAGTTTACTCATGCTAGTTATGATGATCGGTTTGCTACTTACGGGTATGCAGCTGGCTTTCGTAACAGGCTTTGTTGCCATTTTCTTCACGCTATGTTGGTTTGGCCCTGATGCATTACCTTTGATTGCGAGCCGTACTTACAGCTTTGCTTCTGGCTATGTTTTCCTCGCAGTACCAATGTTTGTGTTGATGGCGGCTCTCTTGGACCGGTCTGGTATCGCACGTGACTTGTTCGATGCAATGAAATCTGTTGGTCGTAAGGTTCGTGGTGGCGTTGCAGTACAAACCTTATTGGTAGCCGTTTTGCTCGCTTCGATGTCTGGTGTTATCGGTGGCGAAACTGTACTGCTAGGCATTCTTGCTCTACCTCAAATGCTTCGCTTAGGTTACGACCGCAAACTTGCGATCGGCACAACCTGTGCGGGTGGCGCGCTTGGCACCATGCTGCCACCAAGTATCGTTTTGATCATCTACGGTATGACAGCCAGTGTTTCAATTGGCGACTTGTTTAAAGCATCGTTTTTACCAGCGTTTATCCTTGCAGGTTGTTACATCGGTTATGTACTAATTCGTTGTAAGTTAAACCCTTCTCTTGCTCCTATCCCTAGTGATGAAGAGACAGTAGAAGACATCGCGAATCAGCCTAGTTACTTCAAAGCGCTGTTCTTCCCACTGCTTTCTGTTGCAACGGTTCTAGGTAGTATTTACACCGGTATCGCTTCAGTAACGGAAGCGTCAGCACTGGGTGTGGTTGGTATCATGATCAGCGCGTTAATTCGTGGTGAGCTGAACTTCAACATGCTGAAAGAGAGTGCCATCGCGACCATGCGTACCTGCGGCATGATCATGTGGATTGGTATCGGTGCGAGTGCACTGGTTGGTATTTACAACTTGATGGGCGGTATTGATTTTGTTGAAGAAACCATCCTTGCGCTAAGTGGCGGTAACGCAATGGTTACGCTGTTAATCATGATGGCAATCTTGCTAGTGCTTGGTATGTTCCTTGACTGGGTAGGTGTAGCACTTCTTACCATGCCAATCTTCGTTCCAATCATTACAGGCCTTGGTTTTGACCCTGTGTGGTTTGGTGTTGTGTTCTGTCTAAACATGCAGGTGTCTTTCTTGTCACCACCGTTTGGTCCAGCGGCATTCTACTTAAAATCGGTAGCGCCAAAAGACATTAGCTTGGGCGAGATTTTCTCTTCACTACTGCCGTTCATTGGACTTCAAATATTCGTGTTGGCCATGGTTATTATCTTCCCTCAGCTTGCGCTTTGGTGGCAATAACATGAAAGGTTCCTGACCAAATATAGGGTTAAGGAACCGAGCCTCAGCAACACCAGTTTAAATAATAGATTCGATTGTCAGCCCCAATTTTGGTTGGGGCTTAGGGAAGGCTTGCCTTATGAAAAGCAAAAAAATACTCGTGATGGGCGTATCTGGATGCGGAAAAAGCCTGATTGGTAGCCGTATTGCAGAAGCATTAACGCTTCAGTTTTTCGATGGAGATGACTTCCATCCACAAAGTAACGTAGAAAAAATGCGTCAAGGTATCCCACTGACAGATGAAGATCGTCAAGGATGGCTAGAAACTCTAAACAAACAATTTATTGAGCAACCAAGTGCTGTCATCGCTTGTTCGGCATTGAAACCTCAGTACCGCGATATTTTGCGCAGCAATAATGAAGAATTGGTCATCGTATATCTGCAAGGTAGTTTCGATACCATTTGGAATCGTCACAAAGCACGTGAAAACCATTACTTTAACGGTCAAGAAATGTTGAAAAGCCAATTCGCAACCTTGGTTGAGCCAGAGCTTGATGAAGCATTGTTTGTCGACATCTCACAAGATGTTGAACAGGTTGTCGAAAGTGCATTGAACCAAATTAAACAAATAGGCTAAACCATGACTCAGATAAAAAATGATATTGCGATGATTGGTTTGGGTGTCATGGGCAAGAGCCTAGCGCTTAACCTGCTTGATAATGGATTTAATGTTGCAGGCTTCGACCTTAATCCTGACAACATTGAACGCGCGAATTCAGAAGCCAAGCTGATCAACGAATCCTTTGAAGGAAAAGGAGAGTTCACCAAAGGCGCTAGCCTCGAGCATGTATTGCAAGGGTTAGCTAAACCACGAGTTATTGCATTGTCGGTTCCTGCAGGAAAGCCGGTCGATATCGTCGTAAATAACCTGTTGGATGCGGGGCTGGAAAGCGACGATATTGTGATCGACACGGGTAATAGCCTGTGGACTGATACCGAGACTCGCGAGTTGAACTACAAAGGTAAGCTTCGCTTTTTCAGTACTGCTGTTTCTGGTGGTGAAGAAGGGGCTCGTGTCGGTCCTGCGTTGATGGCAAGCGGTGATCAGTCGGCTTGGCAATATGTAAAACCAATGTGGGAAGCGATTGCTGCCAAAGTAGATGCGAACGGTTTGCCCGTTGCTCAATTTGAAGTAGGCGAAGCATGTGCTGCGTATGTCGGTCCTTCAGGTACAGGCCACTACGTTAAGATGGTACACAACGGTATTGAATACGCTGACATGCAGCTTATTTGTGAGGTGTACCATTTCATGCGTGATGTTCTGAAAATGCCGGCGCAAGAGATTGGTCAAGTTTTCGAACAGTGGAACAATGGCGTACTGAACAGCTACCTGATGGAGATCAGTGCTGACATCCTTCAACAAGAAGATGTAGTGACTGGTAAGCCATTTGTCGAGGTTGTACTTGATAAAGCAGGCCAGAAAGGCACAGGGCTTTGGACAGCAGTCAACAGCCTTCAAGAAGGTTGTCCAACCCCAACAATTGCACAGGCGGTTTATGCACGCGCGATGAGTGGTCAAAAATCACAGCGTATCCAAGGCAGCAAGCTGCTAAAAGGTAACATTGCTGATGCAAGCCAGCTGGATAAAGCTGAGGTCATCTCAGAGTTACATGACGCACTCTACTGCGCCAAACTGTCTGTTTATGCACAAGGCTTTGACTTGTTGAAGACAGCATCTGACAAAGAAGGTTGGAACCTGGATTTCACTCAGATCGCTAAGATCTGGCGAGCAGGTTGTATTATCCGTGCGGCTTTCTTACAGAGTATCACTGCGGCGTATCAACAAAATGGAGAACTAGCGAACCTGTTGTTTGATGCGGCTTTCATCAAACAAGTGGAAGAGCGTGAGCTTGCTTGGCGTATTGCGGTTGCTAACTCTGCTTTATATGGAGTACCGATGCCAGGGATTAGCTCTGCATTGAGCTACTTTGATTCTCTGCGCTGTGAAGTGTTGCCTGCGAACTTACTGCAAGCACAACGGGACTATTTTGGTTCTCACACATACTCTAGAGTCGATAGAGATGAAGTGGAAAAGTTTCATGTGACTTGGAGTCAGTCTCCAAGAACGGAAGTAAAGGTCAACGCTTAAATCATATGTAACGCCCTCGCTATGAGGGCGTTTGTATTTGTGATGCTATATCAATCTTTTAATCGATTAGGCTTCAAATTCTACGTCAGTTGGATACACTGTTACCAGTAACATAACTCAAAAAATAATAATTACTAATTATGTCGAACAAGAAAAAACGTCCTACATTACAAGATGTTGCCAACCTAGTTGGCGTCACCAAGATGACGGTTAGTCGTTGTCTACGAGACTCATCTCAAGTCTCAGAAGCGTTGCGAGATAAGATCAATGCCGCTGTTGAGGAGCTGGGCTACATCCCAAACCGTGCCCCTGATATTCTTTCCAATGCAAAGAGTAATGCTATCGGTGTGTTGGTCCCTTCATTAACTAACCAAGTTTTTGCGGAAGTTATCCGTGGCATTGAGCAAATCACCGCTCCAGCCGGCTATCAAACAATGATTGCCCACTATGGTTATAGCGCAGAGTTGGAAGAGCAGAGCATTGCTTCGTTACTCTCATACAATGTGGATGCCATTATCCTTTCCGAGAATGTGCACACCGAGAGAGCACGTAAAATGCTTCAGACCGCTTCGATTCCTGTTATTGAAATTATGGATTCGGTATCGCCTCGGATTGAGCAAGCGGTTGGCTTTGATAACTTTGAAGCCGCTAGGGCGATGACAAAGACAATGTTAGAAAGAGGGCGTACCAATATTGCTTATTTGGCGGCTCGTATGGATGAACGTACTCGTTTGAAAATGGCGGGTTATGAACATGCAATGCAGGAGGCTGGTAAAGCCCCAGTCACATTGCAAACTGAGGATGCATCTTCGTTTACTTTAGGTGCAAAGCTCATAGGAGAGTTGATAGAGAAGCACTCGCAGGTAAATGGCATTTTCTGTACCAACGATGATTTGGCGATTGGTGCTTTCTATGAATGTATGCGACGTGGTATTCAAGTGCCTGAGCAGATGGCGATTGCAGGTTTCCACGGACACGACATTACAGTAGCAATGACACCTCGTTTAGCCACTGTGGTTACACCGAGGGAGCAAATTGGTAAAGTCGCCGCAGAACAAGTTGTAGCGCGTTTAAAAGGCAATAAAGAGTGGGTTGCTAAGCTTGATCTAGGTTACGAGATTGAATTAGGCGAAAGCATCTAATCTTAACGCTCTATTTCAGTCTTCATTAGAAATTAAAAACGCCCTTAACGATGGGTTGATCGTTAAGGGCGTTTTCGTATTTGGTCTTGAGACTGGCTATTTGGTGATTGGCTTAGTCCGCTAGTGCTTGAGCATCTTGCTGTTTGATAACCTTATGCCCATCTTCACTGACGCCACGTTTCCAGTAGCTGCTGATGTAGATGTTCTCTTTCGCGACTTCTTTTTCGTTTCTGAAGTACTGTCTGAGTTCACGCATGCTTTCAAATTCACAGGCTGTCCATACTGAAACCTGACCATCTAACCACGTTAAGCTGCGGACTGTTTGTGACAACGTTTCTGACGTTTGATCTTCAATCAACCAAGTGATCTTGATGCCTTCTGGGGCTTCTAGTTCTTGCTTGTCTGCTGCTGAGTTGATCTGAATAACAGCGTGACCTGTCGCGTTTTCTGGAAGTGTTTTTACTTTTGCTGAAAGCGCAGGGAGTGAAGTCATATCTGCCACTAAGAAGAACCAATCCGACTCAAGATTTAACCCCTGGATTAAACCCGGACCTGCTACTGAAATAGTATCGCCAACTTGTGCGCTCATTGCCCATCTCGCAGCAAAGCCACATTGTAGATCTTTAGTGATATGGCGAACGAAATCGACCTCGATGAACTTCTCTACAGGATTGTAGTGACGAATGGTGTAGGTGCGCATGGTTGGACGCTCACCTTCATCTAATTGACTTAAGTCGGTGGTGCCAAGTGGCGAGAATAGAAGCTTGATGTAGCCACCTACACATTCAGCTGGGTACTTACTTAATCCCTCACCGCTAAACGTAATACGCTGCATGTTTGGAGTAATGGTTGAGGTTTGAGTAACGGTCAATGTGATAGGGCTAGGCTTGCTCATATAAGGCTCTCTTAGATTTTGATGCCCACATAATAATCTCGAACCAGAAAACACTCAATACTAATAATTATCATTTACTGTAATTTACACAAGGACAATTTAGTTAAGAGTGTTTTGCTCATATCGCTAACTTTTATCAACAAAAAAGCCCTTTAGTAAACTAAAGGGCTTGATGAATAGCTTGCTGAATAACAGCGTGATTAGCTGTTTGCTTCTTCTAGTTGAATGGTTTCATCAGCGGCTTTTGCTGCTTCAAGCATCTTACGAATAATGAAAGATGCAGCCATCGCGATACCTACCATTACTACTGCAAGAACAGTCAGCATTTGGAAGTAGTCGCCGTAAACCGTTTGAACGATCTCTTGCGTGATCTCTTGGCCTTTCTCTAGTGCGATTGACGTTGAGAATACCGCGCCAACGATACCTGATAGTGCGATTGCTACAGAGAATAAGCTTACAGAGAAGTTCTCGATGTGCTTAGGAGCCACAGACAGGATGAATGCCACTACCATAGAACCCACAATTACTTCACCGAATGCTAGGAAGAAGTGGATTGCTAGGAATACTTCAGGGCGAATCAGAACATCTTCACCAACGGTAGTCACTGCCATAGTCAGGATACCAAAAGCGATAGCCGTCAGGATGAAAGAGAAACCTACTTTCGTTGCGGTAGAGAAGTTGATGTTTTTCTTTTCTAGGCCAGAGAAGATACCGGCGATGATAGGACCCGCAACCATACACCATAGTGGGTTCATTGCCATTGATGCTTCTGGAGCAACAGGGATGAAGCCGAATAGGTCACCACGCATGGTGTTGATCGCTACCATTGTCATCGATGTCATCATTTGGCCGTAGTACACGAAGAAACATGTAGTCAGGAATGTGATGATTAAGATCGTGCCCATTTTTAGCATGTCTGATTTCTTCGATTTAACCATCAAAGAGACAAAGTAGATAATGGCTGCAGCACCGATCGCATAAACGATGTTTTGGCCGATATCCATGTTAGAGAACATGAAAAATACTAAGCCGATCATTGCTGCTGATAGGCCAAGGAAAGCAGCCCAGTTTTTAGTGCTTACTGGTTGCTGGTCGATCTCAGCACTTGCTTCAACAAGGCCTTTACGGACAAACAACATCATCAGTAGTGCTGCGCCTGCTAGAACAGCAGACAGAAGGAAGCCACCGTGGAAGCCTACAACAAGCACAAGCATAGGGAATAAGTACTGACCTAACAGTGCACCAATGTTGTTTACTGAGTAGTTGATAGGGTAGCAGTTTTCAAAATCTTCTTGTGTTTTGAACGTGCGTTTGTAGAGACTTGGGTAAGAAGGGGACATCAAACCACGTGCATAACTTGCTAGTGCAATACCACACAACGCCATAGGAACATTGGTTGCTGCTGCGCCTAGTACCAGCAAAATGTAACCACTCGCGAACCCAAGGAAGGCGATGGTCAAAGAGCGGTAAGCACCTAAGAATTTGTCGGCGATGAAACCACCTGCGATAGCAAACAGTGGCCCAATTGCAGAGAAAGCACCAACTACCATCATGGTGTCAGCTTCGTTGTAGTTAAGGTCCTCAAGGAAGAAACGAGTCAAGATCACCATGACGCCATAGAACGAAAGTCCAAACATCATTTGGCAGAACATCATTGATTTGTTTAATCTATTCCACATTATTTTATTCTCACATTGGTATTAATATGTAGTGTAATCACCCAATTATAATACCACCTATAGTAATACATAAACTGAAACATCTATCCCAAACGGGACTTTGCTCGATATATCTTTTCTTATGAGTGCATTCATATTTCTCATGAATGAAATTTGCAATATTAGATTTTGCTAGTAGATGCATGCCTGTGTGAAATTTAGCCATGCTCATTTGTGGCTAAGTAATGAACAATTAAAGGGAAAGTAAGAGGGAGCCATTCGGTAAATGTTTTTAAGTGCGTATCACTTGCAATTGGCCGCTGGGTTCTAGCCAATAAAAAAGCCAGCTTGACGGCTGGCTTTGTTTTGATATTGAAAGCTAAGTTTACAATAATGCAGTCTGAATGAAGGCTATTTTTCAACAATTCGCTTGAGCGCGTTACAACTGTTGATGCATTTCATTCTAAGGTATCTCATTTATTCACACGGCGGTGCCATATGGATGACCGCCAAGCCACCCAAAGACGTTTCACGGTACTTCTTGTTCATGTCTTTACCTGTTTGGTACATGGTCTCGATAACTTTGTCTAACGAGATAAGACATTTACTCGTACGTTTTAGTGCCATACGTGATGCGTTGATCGCCTTCATTGCGCCCATCGCGTTACGCTCAATACATGGTACTTGAACCAGGCCGCCAATTGGGTCACAGGTCATGCCTAGTGAGTGCTCCATCGCGATCTCAGCAGCAATACATATTTGCTCGTTACTACCACCACGAAGGGCCGTTAAGCCAGCAGCGGCCATTGACGAAGATACACCGACTTCGCCTTGGCAACCCACCTCGGCACCCGAAATCGACGCATTGGTTTTATATAGAATACCGATAGCGCCAGATACCGCTAAGAAGTCTTTGAGCTGCTTGGTATCAAGCTCTTTGATAAAGCGATGGTAGTACATTAAAACAGCAGGGATAACGCCAGCCGCACCATTCGTTGGCGATGTCACTACTTGGCCACCAGCAGCATTTTCTTCACTTACGGCAAAGGCAAATAGGTTAATCCAATCCATGATCTCCATAGGATCGTTTTCAATGGAGGCATTCGCTTCTAGTTTTTTCAAAAGAGCGGGTGCTCGACGTGTTACTTCAAGGCCACCATCTAGGATGCCTTCAGTATCAAAGCCACGCTGCATGCACAGTGACATCACCTTCCAGATCTGGTCGGCTTTTTGGTCAATTGCTTCCATATCTTGAAAGGATACTTCGTTGCGCAGGATTAAGCCGCCAAGGCTCATTCCGTTTTTGTCAGCCAGTTCAAGGAGTTGGTCAGCCGATGAGAAAGGAAACTCAACTTGGGTTTCAGACTCTTGTTTGCCGTTTTGCAGCTCGTCTGCCGTTGCGATGAAACCGCCACCAATGGAGTAGTAGGTTTCCATATCCAGAAGTTTACCGTTCGTATCAAACGCAGAGATCGTCATACCGTTTTCATGAAGCGGCAGGTTGGTTTTGTGGAACAGTAAGTCACTTTCAACATCGAAGTGAATCTCATGATGACCGCTCACCATAAGAGACTTGTCTTCAATCGCTTTACGCATTGCTAGGTTAGCACTGGTTATTTTGATGGTATCTGGGCGGTTGCCAAGCAGACCTAACAGGGTTGCGCGGTCAGTGTGGTGGCCGATACCTGTTAATGATAGTGAGCCGTACAAGTCGATTTGAATACGGGTAACTTGGTCAAGTACAGATTCAATCTTTTGGGTAAAATTAAACCCTGCGATCATTGGTCCATTTGTGTGGGAGCTGGAAGGCCCAACCCCGATTTTATAGATATCAAAAATAGACAGCATAGTAACTTCCTGTGAAGACGGTTCGATGGACGAACTCTGTGTAAAATTTGTATTTTGTTCGTTTCACTTATTTGTGTGAAAGCGTTCTCTGTTTAAAACTAACGTTAACCAACGTAGTCGTGAGAAACCCAAGAGCGTGCTATTTTGCTTTGAAGCTGCACTTTGATTCTCGAGTTACTTGTTATGTCGCTCTGCAATAGTGAGCATTATTGCGAGTAACTTATAAGAATTTCAAAATACTTTTGTTAACAAGTATTGTATACATAATTCACTCCATCTAATCCCCAAAACGAGACTTGAACATAAAATGAGCATTAATAACCTCCTTATTGTGCTGGGTAAACGGCTTAATGAGAATGAATTGACTGAGGAAGGAATCAGTCGAGTTGATGCTTTGGCGAAGTACCTAGCGGAGTCCTTGAGCATAGAGTCTCACTCGTCCACAGCGGTCGCTTTTTGTGGTGGGGTAACCAAAGGGCAGAGTGTTTCGGAAGCCGATGCAATGCACCGATATTTTCGTGAGCTTGAAAGCCTTCGTGAAGTCCCGTTTACTTTGGGGGCAATTTTACTGGAGCAGCTTTCAACGAATACTGTAGAAAATATCCAAAACTTAGCTGCTGAGATGATAAAAAGTGGGCTGTTTGCGCGCGGGCAAAGTGTAAAGGTAATGTTTGTGTCGAACGACTATCACTTGCAACGCATCTTCGAAATTCAAGAACTGATGGACGAGCAAGGGTTACTAAAAGTTCTCGTCGAGAAATGCTTAGCGCTTGGTGTTGAGCTGCGGATAGACCGAAAGTTGGATGCTCATGTTGCAGTGCCATATCCGCACCAAACAGCTCAAGGGCAGCTGTTTTTATTGATGGATATGCTTACAACGTACCGAGTGTATCTCGAAGGAGTATGTGCAGGAGCGTTTGAACGAGATTTGGAGATTGTCAGGGCGGAGCCAGAAAGGCTTTCCTTGGAAGCCTTGGCTAAAGCAAAAGGCTCAGTAGGAACTTTATCTCAGTTTAGTATCGTGGAAAGTCTGCTTCCGGTACTGGAAGGCTGTATTCGAGGCACTCCAGTAGGTACGGATATAAAAAAAGTCAGGGAGTACCTAGCATTACTAGATACCAACCTAACTTTTCTGAATCGATTGTTAGACCCTGAATCGGATCATACTCATCGCTGGTGGCGATAAATCGTTATTTTTTTCTGATGATGCCAAGAACTGTTTTTAGACTAGCAAACGCAATTAAGCAGTAGGCGAGTAGTTCTGTGCCTTCTTCTGCAATGTTTTTAACCGCACGAACGTAATCATCACCCATCACATTGTGCCAAAAGCTCCCCATGCCGAATAGGCGGGAGAATACTAACAGTAGCATTACGCCTGTCACTAGCAGGTTCATGTGCGGAGAAGCCAAAATAAGGGCAAGTTGATCGATAGTACGCTTACCATTTTTTACAGCATAAAAAATAGCGCTACCAGCAACTAACGCAGCAGGAACAACCCATGCACCGTGTGCGATCTTATCGAACCAAAAATCCATTTCACGAATGAACATCACAGCGAAGAAGGCGCTAATGAGAACCGCAGCGTGTTTCACTTCACTTCTCTTTCTCGCAAGGTAAGCAAAAGAACCTGAAGTTACGATAAGTAGCAGCTGTTGCAACATCTCTGTCACTGAGATCTCACCAACATTTCCGTTCAACAATACAAAATCAATTCTGAGCGCTAAGTTAGCAATAATACCAATAGCGAGAACGACTAAAGCGGTTTGGCAGCGCTTATAGATCACTTGAGAGGTCGATTGAGAAAGGGTGAACTCAGGGAGTTCAAAAGACATGTGAGTTTGCTCTTTCGTTTTAGAATGGTTTTTCATTTCAATTCAACCTGTAAATATTTGTAACAGGCCGGCATTCTATCTGCTTGGAATTTGACAATGTCAGAGAAATGTTAGCAATAAAACAGTGTACAATTGGTGTGTATATACGGTAAACCGCTGCCAGTTGGCAGCCAGTTTACGTAATTGGTTGAATTAAAAAGGGGAGGGATTGGTGGGTATCAGAGTGGAGCGCTATTCACTTTTAGCTTCTGATTCTTGCTCATGATTATTTCGGTAGTACTCCCACTGCTCAATACGTTCACCGTCATCAAAAACACAATAAGTGGTGCGTTGATTGTTTTCAGTGACCGTGTCTAATTCGCCATCCTGTTGAACACAATAAACGGCCGCTGGATTAGCAACTGAAACACGTTGGCCTTCGCTATACTCTGCATAGTCGTTTGCACAACCACCTAATACAACGGCAAATACAGCCATCAAACCAATTTTCTTCATGTTTATCTCCTACGCGATAACTCTATAGTTGAATACGTTAAGTTCTACAGAACCCAATTAGAAGCTCTATCAAATGAGTATATTTTAGATTTCAGAAAAGGTTGTTCTAATTTGGTCAAGATATTGAAATAGGTTGATATTTCGCCATGTTTAGCTGCTTTTTGAGGGCTAGATCAAGCTAAGCTAGCCGGGTTATAGAAGGGCATTAATTGTTGAGTGGAGGCTTTTCAGAGGCTATGTGATGTTTTCTTGCTTATCGGCTGTGGGGTACAAAGTTAGAAGGTGTGTTGATGTGAACGGCTATGAACCTCGAATCTATGAATGATTATGATATGATGCCGCCAAATTCAGTTGAGCAGTCAGAGCCATGAGACATCTAAAAACCACCATTCACCCAGATATCGACCACCTAGATAACAAAACAGTTTACAAGCGTAATGCCGCCAGAGCGATTGTCTTAGATGGTGAAGATATTCTGATGCTGTATACCGAGCGTTATCACGATTACACCATTCCTGGTGGCGGCCTAGATGAAGGCGAAGACGTGATTGCGGGCATGGTCCGAGAGCTTGAAGAAGAGACGGGTGCAAAGAACATTCATGGCATTAAGCCGTTTGGTATTTTTGAAGAGTTTCGTCCTTGGTATAAAGATGATGCAGATATCATGCATATGATTTCCTACTGTTATTCGTGCAAGATCGATCGTGAACTTGGTGAGACGGCTTACGAAGATTACGAAGTTAAAAACGGAATGAAGCCTGTGTGGATGAACATCCATGAAGCAATTGCTCATAATGAAAAGACGATGGCTGAAAGCCCTAAAAAGGGTATGAGCATTGAGCGCGAGACGTTTTTGTTACATTTGATCGCGAAAGAAATGCTTTAACCTCACCAAACCTTAGTTTGCAGTAATTGCACGGAATTAAGTGTTCAGCTGTAACTAAAGTGTAACCGATAATGACCTTTGAACTGTTTAACTCACCCTGGATTTAAACAGTTCATTGTTAGTGCTCACTGTCATCCAACTTGGTTTACAGCCAACAGCCATTATTTCTCCAGCTTCACGCAGCTTCCTGCTGTTTGAACTACACCTTTATTCGCTTGGAGTTTACTTCTCGCACTCCCTTCAATGACAAGCTGTCAAGTTGACTCACTCCCTCATCAAATTGATTCCTATTTTGAAGAAAGTGTTTAATTATTCTTGATTTTAATAAGCTTATAGAAAAATAGAGACCTACTTTCAATGTGTTAGGTTTATTTTCTAAGTGTTCAAAAACTTGGCTCTTCTCTTGCTTAATTCTTTTATGCAGCTCGTTTTGTCGGCACCCAAAATAATAAAAGTAGACATCCTTTGTCTCGTAGCATCAGATTTTAGGGAGACATTTATTTAGCTTTGCCGTTCAGAGTTTACGTACTTTTCAAGGAAATCGCTTAAGCGAAGAAGAAGTCGAGGTTTACTATGAAATACAAGCAAATTATCTACCTCATTGGCGCAATAGTTAGCGTCCCAGTCCACGCAACCATAGTGGATTTGGATTTTTCAAACCATATAGAGTCAACGAACGGAAGTAGTG
This sequence comes from Vibrio chagasii, assembly GCA_041879415.1. Taxonomy (NCBI): domain Bacteria; kingdom Pseudomonadati; phylum Pseudomonadota; class Gammaproteobacteria; order Vibrionales; family Vibrionaceae; genus Vibrio; species Vibrio chagasii. The sequence continues at coordinate 1,781,625 of CP090852.1, forward strand.
GTTGGGCTGGACCAACCTACGATGGCGCCTCCATGCACTTTCTCAATGTCGGTACTCATGATGGGAAAACCATTGATGCTAAGGTATCCAGTAGCGTTTTTGGTGACGCAACATTTATGTTCCATGCTCCCAACTATAAGGTAGGCTCAACTCAGCCCTCTGGCGATATTGGTTTCCTCTATCAAACTAACTCTGCCGGATCTGCAGGTTTGATTTATACCTTTGAGTTCTTTGACGGAACAGACGGTCTGTCTGGTACGTTCTCGGTTCCTTACACCATTCCTGAGTTTGAAATGATCGGTTACGACATTGATGGCGAGCCCGTTCAATCAGAGCAAGTTCGAGTATTTAAAAGCGAAGGCTTTTTCAGTTATCAATTGGGTAGTGCAAGTGCCAGCTTGACCGCCGAAGAGAGTGCTGATGGAACTTCCGTTCTATTCACAGGCCCAGGTACTAACTATTCAGAAACTGACACATCAGGTGCGGTTAAATTCATCTATAAAAACACTTCTATTGTTACCTTACAGTTTGAAACCGTCACTTCTAGCAGTAGTAGTTTTCCTAACCCAATTTTCTCAGCGTTTGATGGTAACTGGGACCTGAGCGGTTTTACTACGCCAATCGAGAGCTCGGACGAGTCTGATTTTGGTGATGCGCCAGATACCTACGGAACGTTACAGGCAAGCAATGGTGCAGAGCATGCTGTCTCTTCAACTCTCTATCTAGGGGCTAGCATTGATGCTGATTCTGACGGACAACCGGGCGCCTTATCAAATGGCGATGACTTGGATGTTGACGGAAATGATGATGACGGTATCACGCTGCTGACTAACCTAGAAATCGGGTTGGATAGTCTCATCAACGTCAATGTTGTGGGTAATGGTTACTTACAAGCTTGGGCTGACTGGGACTTGAGCGGCACTTTCGATGATGATGAGCAAATATTGAAAAACCATTCGGTCGTCGAAGGGGGACAAGTGGTTCCAATTCGAGTAGCTGATGATGCAAGCGTGGGGACTGTGCAAACACGTTTCCGTCTAGCGAGCAGCCCTAATATTCCGAGTGATGGTTATGTAGGTGATGGGGAAGTCGAGGATTACGTGTTTAACGTCACTGATCCGGGAACCACTATCCAACATTCTAACTACTACACTGCAGCGTTCGAAGATAACTGGCCTGAAGTGGGTGACTTCGATTTAAATGATGTTGTTGTTTATTACCGAACCACCATTCTAAGTAAAGATGATGCTGTTTTGCGTATGGATATTAGCGGTAGCATCATGGCCTACGGTGCCTCTTACGGTAATGGCTTAGGTTGGAAACTAAGTGGCTTTGATGAGTCGGATGTTGACTTGCAGACTGCCAGAGTGCAGAAAAACGGCGCAACTCGTGTGAATATTTCACCGTTTACTGGCGAAGATAAATCGGTTGCATCACCAGGAGGAGACCTTGTTGTTGTTGCTTCACTGAACTTGAGAAATGACATCCCGATCAACGATGAGTGTATGTTCCACCGTACCAACCCATCATGTAACCCGTCTCTTGAGTCAGACCAAATGACATTCAGCATCTCACTACCGTTTAACGACGACGATCAACCAACGGTGAGCTCACTGCTACCATTGAGTGGTTTCGACCCGTTCATCTTCGGTCCGGGTGAAGGATATTACCATGGCTCTAGCTTTACCGGCTCTCCGGGTAAAGATCTTGAGATTCACACTGCGGATCTTCCACCAACTTCACGTGGTACGTTAGTCAGCGACTTTTACGGTGTGGCACAAGATGATTCAGATCCAAGTAGTGGAAAATACTACAGAACTACGCAAAACATGCCTTGGGGTATTTTAATTTCATCTCCTTGGAATCACCCATCAGAGTACATTGATATCAGTGAAGCGTTCCCAGATTTTGCTGAATGGGCGACCTCTGGCGGTTCTTCTAAACCGACTTGGTATCTAAACCCTAACTCAGACAAAACTTGGTCTACTGAAGATTAATCAAGGAGGATTTATGAAATTATCAAAACTAATGCTAAGTAGTGTGACTCTTGTCTTCCTTGCAGCGTGTGGCGGAGGCGGCGGAGGTGGTGGCTCTACTGCATCGGCTCCAAGCTCTGTCCCACCAGCGGATGATTCTTCATCAGGCAACACATCATCTGCTGGCAATAACACAGTGACGTCTAGCGTCGCGCCTGCGGCACAAGTGTTGAGATCGGTAGAGCTAACAGTACCGGAAGGGTTTGATTTCTCAACTGAGAGGGAGGTGGCTGTGACTGTCGATGTGGCGAGTTCGCAAAGCTCCAGAGGCTTCATGAGTTTATACACTGAGTTTGAAGGCGACGTAGTTGACTACACATCTCAGGTGCTAAGAATGCCTATCAATGAAGATACCGACTTTTCAACAACGCTACTATTGCCAAACCATGTTGATAAAGTTTGGGTAGAAGTTTGGTACCCATCAGCATTGGGCAGTGAAGTGAAGAGCTCGTTTAATATTGAAAATGATAAAGTTGATGTGCTTCTGTAAGGTCAATACTGGACTGGAGCCTTAGCTTTGAATTATTACTTCTAATACCTTTGCCGCCATATTTGGCGGCAAAGTTTTTTATACAATACGAAAAATGAATAGCGATGACGAATTATTGAATGTGGTTGATATTGTCAACTAAGTGTTTTTGATGTATCTTTTCCATATCGTGAAGTGCTTTCCAAGCAAAATCACCAAATAGCTATACGCTTGCCCTCAATAAAGAATGCTATGAATAAAAGACAGTTTATTGCCCATTACTTGCGCATGAATCGCACCTCTTATTTACTTGCGGTTGTGTTCATTTTTCTCGTTAACTGGTTACAAGTAGAAATCCCTCGTTATATCCAACTGGCAATAGATTTAATCGATGATGCCTCCTCAAGTGGTCATCAACAGCTACAGACTTATGTATGGATTGTGGTTGGTATGTCGGTTGCAATGGTCGTCGTTAGGATTCTGTCTCGCATTTATGCGCTCAATCCTGGGCGAATCACAGAAGCTTCACTCAAAACCACGCTTCTACAAAAGCTCAACCGCTTGCCAAATAGCTTTCACGAGCGCTTTGCTTCTGGTCGTTTAATCTCAATCATCAACAATGACCTAAGTGGTATTCGTTTGATGTTTGGTGTTGGTTTTCTGCAATTCTTTAATGCGTTGCTCGCTCTATCGTTAACGCCGCTATACATGTGGCGTATATCGCCAGAACTAACCCTGTATTCGATCATTCCGATTTCAATCGCTTTCGTGATTTTCCGAGTGGGCTTTAAGCGTATGAAAACGCTCCATCTAGAGCATATGAAGCGACTGCAAAACTTGTCTGCACAACTGATGAGCTATTTGTCTGGAATTGACCTGATTAAAAGTCAGCAGATGTCACCTTGGGTAAGAGCGGAAACTGAGAAACTGAATCAGTTGTTGCTTGAATGCCGCCTTAAAATAACGCGTATCCAAGTCTTCTTTATGCCTGTTCTCGATTACGCCAATGACCTGATGAAAATCATTATTTTAGGTTTAGGTGGCTTTATGTTGATGAGACAGGAACTGACCCTAGGTGAAATCACAGCGTTCCTAACTTACTCAGTTTTGCTTGCCATGCCGTTGATGCAATTAGGACGAATTGCGACGATTTATCAGCGCGGTATGGTCGGTATTCAAAGCGCACAAACTATTCTGAATGCCAAAATTCCAGAGCTTGATGAGCAGAAGCTTTCGGAGCTCGATGTTGAATCTCTTAAAGGTAAAACGTTCTCCGTGCATAACCTTAGTTTTAGTTACCCGGGTGAGGAGCGTCTGATTCTCGATGACATCAGCTTTGATATTCCCGCAGGTAAGAAAGTCGGTGTGTTGGGTGGAATCGGTGCGGGCAAAACGACGTTGGTAAACTGTTTGAATCACCACTTAGATACTCCCCAAGGGTCAGTACTGCTGGGTGAGAAAGATATTACTAGCTTCTCGCGCAGCGATTTGCGTCGTTACGTCAAAACCGTCACCCAAGATCCATACCTGTTCTCAGCGACTGTTGAAGCGAATATTCGTTTTGGTAGCACCGATACCGAGCTAGCAAAAAGCCAGGTTGATGAAGTGCTAGAGCTAAGCCAATTAGCCAGCGATGTGACACGCTTTGAGCAGGGTGACCAAACCTTGGTGGGTGAGAAGGGCATTATGCTGTCAGGAGGGCAGAAACAGCGCCTCAGTATTGCTCGTGCTCTATTACAGCCAACCGATCTCATCATTATGGATAACGTTTTGTCTGCGGTTGATTACGAGACAGAGAGAAAAATTTTAGAAGGCCTATTTAAGCGGTTGGAAAATCAGTCAGTCCTTGTCGTCTCACATCGTGTTAATGCACTTGAATATATGGATGAAGTCATCGTGTTGAATGAAGGGAAAGTGATTGCTAAGGGCGACCATAAAACCTTACTGAAAACTTGCGATTACTACTACGAGACATGGTTATTACAGCAAAATGAAACGGAGGCAGCAGCATGTTAAAGGGTGTTGACCTCAAGTACCTAAAGCATTTCTTTAAGTTTGCTAAGAAATACAAAGGCTCCGCGATTTTGGGCATTGCGATGCTTCCGCTTTCTGTCATCACGAGCTTATTGTTCCCTTGGTTGATCATCCAAGTGATCGACGTTCAGTTGAGCCATGGGGATATGGATGGGCTATTAGAATACGTTTTCTACCTGGTAGCCGTGCTAATCGCCAGTTATGTCGTGGACACCACTTACGCGTATAACCTGCGTAAAACGGGTCAATACACCATCACTGACATGCGTTCAGTGTTGTTTGCTCGTGTTTTGAAGTTGCCACGCAGCTATTTTGATAACACTCCAATTGGCGTCACGCTCTCGCGCCTAACCAGTGATTTAGAAACCATCGGCGAGACTTTTGTTCAGTCGGTAGTCGGTTTGGTAAAAGACAGCATTAACACCATTGCGCTGTTGGTCATGATGTTCTTAATTGATTGGAAGCTTACGCTGATCGTATTGATCATCATGCCTCCGGTTATGTATCTGACTGTGCACGTTCGAAATCGTCTTCGTGCTCTGTATAAGATAACTCGCTCGTCATTGGCTCAAGGGATTGGTTTCTTGCAAGAAGTGTTGTTTGGCATGAAAACCGTTCAGATGTACCGAGCAGAAGAGCAAGTAGAACAACGTTACCAGGGCTATACCGACGAGTTTCTTAGAGCACAGAAAAAGATCAATAAATACGATGCGATTTTGTTCTCGTTTATTTCTGGCATCACATCCATCACCATCGCGGTAATGATTTGGTATGGCTCTGAACAAGTGATTGAGGGTGCCCTGACTTTAGGTGTGTTAATTGCCTTCATTAATACCTTAGAAAAAGTGTTCGTGCCGATCCGCGACTTTACTTCGCAAATTGCTTCCATTCAGAGCTCATTTGCGGCCTTCGATCATATCGAAGAGTTGTTTGTTGAGCCGACCGAAGAAGAAGGACGTAATTTACTGTCGTCAGAGAAGGTTGCTAAGCAGTTAGAGCAGTTTGAAAGCCTTGAATTTAAGAACGTTAGTTTTCGTTATAAAGATGATTCTCCCTATGTGCTTAAGAACGTCTCTTTTGTCTTGGAAAAAGGACACCAAATTGCACTGGTGGGCTCTACAGGCTCCGGCAAGTCAACGATTCTCCGTTTGATTTCTAAAACTTACCAAGATTACGAAGGCAGCATATTGCTGAACGGTATTGAGCTTTCTCAAATCTCTAGTGAAGACTCGGCACACCTGTTCTCGATGATGATGCAAGATGTGCATTTATTCGAAGAGACGATTGCTTTCAATATCGCACTAGGTAAAGAACATCTATCAAGTACTGAGATTGAGCAGGCCGCGCGTTATGTTTATGCCGATAAGTTTATTGAACAGCTGCCTCAAGGCTATGACTTCCAATTAGATAAGAACGGGGCAAACCTATCAGTAGGGCAGACGCAGCTGATTTCGTTCGCTAGAGCTGTCGCCCAAGGTGGACAACTGATGATGCTAGATGAGGCAACCAGCTCGGTAGATTCCATTACCGAGGATCTCATTCAAAAAGCGATGCAGCGTCTGTTCAAAGAGAAAACCGTGATAGCGATTGCTCACCGCTTGAGTACGGTACGTCACTCAGACAGCATACTAGTGCTAGAGAAAGGTGAGATCGTTGAAAAGGGCAATCACCAGCAGCTAGTGGCTCACAATGGCATTTACGCCGGCTTATTGAAAGAGTCGATAGTGGAAACCAATGAGCCAAAGGCTGCAGAAGCCTAAGCGCGACTACAATCAATTTATCTATTGTCAGCGGTCCAATAAGCCCCAGTCATCGCACTGGGGTTTATTGTTTTTAGTCGGGCATAACTTTTGTTTATAGCCGATATAACTCGCCTCACACCAAAGATTGATGTGAGTGATATAGATTCTGTATAGGTAACAAACGATAATATTAGGATACGCTTTCATTCTCAGTAAAGGACTATCGAGATGTGAGGAATAACATCACTCTTTAGTTCGAGTAGAGCATGAAAAATACCGATTTTAGCTTGATCCCCTATTTTGTTGTGATGATGGAAGAGCTTTCTATCTCCAACACCGCCAAGCGCTTTGGCGTCTCTCAACCTGCTGTTAGTAAGGCATTAAGCCGACTAAAAGAGACCTATGACGATCCGTTGTTTGTAAAGACAAAAGACGGTTACAGACCGAGTCGATTTTGCTACGACATCTACCCGCAAATAAAACAGGCCTATGATGCGTTCGAATCAACGTTTCCTAATAAGCGTAAATTCGACCCGAGCAAAATTGATCGCTCTTTTAATGTCGCTTGTATCAGTGGTGCGATTTACTCTGTGATGAAGCTCGTATCAGATAGGCTTTATACTGAAACGCCCGATGTCGGTATTAATATCGATCCTCTCTATACCGGTGATATTGCTCTCGATTTACGTCAGCATCGATACGATTTGTGTATCGCTCATCTTCCTATCGACGATCCAGCTCTAGAATGTGTACCACTTGCAAGCCAGCGCATGGTGGTGGCGTATGATAAAAATCATCCAAGGTTGGGAGACAAGATCACGCTTAAACAGTATTTGGAAGAGAAACATGTACTTCATAGCATGTGGGATACTGAAGACTCACCATTGACTAAAAGCTGTCGATACGCACAGAAAAGAAAGGTCGCTCGTAAAGCACCTGGTCCTTTTGAAATGCTAGACATAGTTAAGGGGACAGATTTGATCTGTATTACGCAGGAATCTATTTTGGACAAGTTTGGCTTGTTGGAAGAGTTCCAATTGTCGCCATTACCCTTTGAATCAAACTTCGGAGTGGGGTACTTGGTGTGGCATAAGAGTCGTAATTCGGATATGGCACACTCATGGTTTAGAAAAAAGATTATCGATGCCTCACAAAAAAAGCCCCAGTGGGGCTTTAATTAGACTCTGTTTTAGCAAGGCGTTTGAAGTTGGATTAATTCGTGCCTTGCTGCTGCATCTTCTGCACAAGTTTTTGAAGTTTAAGCGTATTGTAGTTGATGTTAGCAGCACTAAAGCCTTGCCCAGCTTGCATTGGGTAGTCATCTAGAGAGCCCATAAACTTCGCCACTTCTTGAGACATCGGAACGAACAGCCACATATTGTCGATCATCCAGCGGGTGTACATACCTGACTCTTTCGCCGCAGTTTCAAACGGGTCCATACGTAGGTTGGTGATTGATGCCCAAGCTGGAGCCTGACGCACAGCCGATTGCATGTCACCTTCCATCATCGCAAAGCTGGCTTTCCAATCATTCCAACGTAGTGCGTTCAACTCACCATTTGCCGAGAAGTAAAGAATGGTCTCACGAGGCCCTTTGTCTTCTTTCCCTTCAAAGTAAGGCTTAAAGTTTGAGCCATCTAAATGAACACGCCACTCTTTGTCGTTCAGTGTTACGCCTTCTTTTAATTCTTCGATGATGTTGTCGTTACCCGCAGCAGCTGCCAGTGTCGGTAGCCAGTCTTCTTGAGACATAAGAGCATTGATTGCAGAACCCGGCTTGATAACACCTGGCCACTTCACGATTTGCGGTACACGCATACCACCTTCGTAAGTTGTGCCTTTCTCACCGTGGAATGGAGAGGTACCGCCGTCTGGCCAAGTAAACTTCTCAGCGCCGTTATCGGTAGACAGAATTACGATTGTGTTGTCCGCTACGTCTAAACGTTCGAGCGTATCAAGTAATGCACCGACATTGTCATCTAGTTGGCGCATACCATCGGCATAGATACCTTGGCCTGTAATGCCATCGTAATGCTCGTTGAGGCGAGTCCACACGTGCATACGAGTTGAGTTGTACCAAACGAAGAACGGCTTATCGGCTTTAACGGCTTTCTCCATGAAAGTAATCGTCGCTTCAGTAAAGTCTTCATCGATGGTTTCCATACGAGCACGAGTCAGTGGACCTGTGTCTTCAATCTTGCCATCAGCTGTCGCTTTTATAACACCACGAGGACCGTACTGTTTTCTAAATTCTGGGTCTTTAGGGTAGAAGTACGTTTCAGGCTCTTCTTCAGCATTTAAGTGGTATAGGTTACCGAAGAACTCATCAAAACCATGGTTTGTTGGAAGGTGTTTGTCTTGATCGCCTAAGTGGTTTTTACCAAATTGTGCCGTCGCGTAGCCTTCTTGCTTAAGCGCGTCGCCGATAGTGGGAGCCCAATCTGGAATACCGTGGTCAGAGCCCGGCATACCAATGGTTAGAAGGCCCGTACGGAAAGGGTGTTGACCCGTGATGAAAGCAGCACGGCCGGCAGTACAAGACTGTTGAGCGTACATGTCTGTGAAAATAGCGCCATCGTGGGCAATGCGATCGATGTTTGGTGTTTCATATCCCATCATGCCGCGGTTGTATGCGCTGGTGTTGTAGTAGCCTAAATCATCAGCCCAGATTGCAAGAATGTTTGGCTGTTCTGCCGCCGCTACACTCTGAGCCAAGCTCAAGGCGCCCATTGCAAGCACGGATTTGGTAAAAGTAGTCAAGGTACAGTCCTCTTATGGTTCTAGATTACGTTGCAGAAGAAAGTATCAAAACCGGATTAACCTTGAGGACTACAGGGTATAAATTCTAGTTAACTGCCTGAGTAACGTAAGGCGTGTAGGGGAGCTAGTTACGATTTTCGGTAAATGAGTCGCTGAAAATATACATATTTTACGATCATTAATATGTTATCATCTCCCTACTACTTAAGGGGTGTCTTAAGGCATCGGGATGTATGCGAGCAAATTTACGTGCTTGTGTCAGTCACTTTCTGGCGAATATGGAATCGAAAATGTTGTTGGAAGAAGTTGTAGAAATCATTGAATTAACCGACTCAGACCATTTATCTCACGCAATGGACCTGTTTAACGAGCATGGCTTTGTTTCCGCAGAGCATTTACCTTTCATGTCGGTGGTTTTTGAAACCGCACCTGAGCATCTTGCGGAGAAACTGTCGCAGATTGGCTTCAAAGGTCTAGTGCAAGTAGAGAAAAGTGAAGATGCAACTGGCTTTGTGATCGTTGACGCTGAACGAGCTCAGCTTAGCAAAAGTGCGTAATCAGAAACGCTCAATAATATCCGTTATGACAATTTGAGGTTAACACAGTGACAACAGCTACCGTTTCAGTAACAGAGCAACAGATCTCCAATGAACATGCACTTTTAGGTGCATCATTACTAGCGTCCCAAAAAGTAGAGTTGGCGCTGTTTAATGTGATCTCTAAATTAGCGAAAACCTTGTCAAAAGATGCTCAGAAAGAGCTAGGTTTAGACCTAGATACTTTTTTGAGAGAGAAAGCGAGTCACCAAGAAGCAACACTCAGCTTGTATGAGCAGGCGTTCGGTGAACAACTACCGCTGAAAAAAAACGAACTTAACGATTTTATTTATCACAGAAACGTAGTGACTCGCAGTTTTTGGCGAGTGACAGGTGCTGATGTTAAGGGTGGCGAGAAGCTAGCTAACCCAGAACTCTACCTAAAAGAGTTTCTTGCTAAATGTGAATACTGGCAAGTGATGCTGGATAACCAATCCAAATAATCACGCCGAAAAAGAAAGCCATAGCAGAAGTGCTATGGCTTTTTTGTTAGCCGCGATTTAAGTCCAAAGTCTCACAGTATTATTTAAATCATCATTTTTAATACATAGTTCTTAGAGACAAAGTGGTGTTTAAGTGCTGCACTAATATGTAAAACAATCAAACAAGCTAGGGCAATACAACTGGCACGATGTAAATAAAAGAAGAAGCTGTTGATTGCTGGGTTGGTAATTAGGTTTTCGACAGTGGTTAACCAGAATAGTGAGTAAGGTTGTTCCAGCATTAAATAGCCTGTACTGAACACCATAAACATAGCGAGGTACATTAAAGAGTGAGCAAGCTTAGCCACACACTTTTGTCCCTCTGGTATTGATGTTGGCATGGTTGGAGAAGAGCGAAAGTGACTCCAGATATAACGAATCACGAGCAATGGTGTCGCAACGGTTGCCAATGACATGTTAAGCACTGATAAGAATGAAAACAGCTCTGGATGACTGGTAACATAGTGCATCACATAACCTGCGATTGTGGCATAAAGGATTACTGAAGCCATTACCCAGTGCAGTACACGGCTTACTAAATCGTATCTTGGATTATTCAAATTAACCTCGCTCTGATCGTTATTAATATAAGTTTCACTTCGATGCAATAAATCAAATGACTCTATATTCGCATCGCGAATTAATTATATAGAACAGTATTACTTGGTATTTTTATAATTTAGAAATTAATGATGTTGCTTCAGGTGTTTTATAATTATCAATGATGTTTTAGAGTGTTAATTCCAATATGGATAAGGCAAACTTGCCCACTTCCTAGCTTGTATGCCTATTACGAGATACAGTTAGGTTAAAGACAAATATATAAGGAATGTATAATGCTTCGAATCTTATTGATTGCAGTTATCTCAGTGTTCAGCACAATGAGTTTTGCAAGCGAAGAAGTTAAGTACTCTGAGAAAGAGTATTTGGATAGACCATTGATGGAACGCTACGTTTTAGATGAGTTGAAGCAGTTGCGAATGGATCAGCAAGATCTTGAAAGGCGTCTCACCATTCAGATGACGGATCGCGAGCTGGCTGTGGCGGATAAGTCACTCAATTATGCCAATGTCACCGTTACCTATTTCTTCTACATTATTGCAGGCGTGGCGTCTTTAATCGCCTTAGTGGGTTGGCAGTCGCTCAAAGAGCTAAAACACACCACCAAAGAGATGGCAGATCAACGACTCAATACTATCGCTCAAGAGTATGAGAAAAAGTTCAATGTGCTTGAGAGAGACTTGAAGCGTAAGACAAGAATCATTTCAGAGAACAACCGAGAAATCGAAATCATCAATGAGATCCACAATCTATGGTTGAGGGCGCAGAATGCTCAAACCGCGGAACAGAAAATTGAAATTTATGATGAGATTTTGAAGGTTCGTCCTGGGGACTTGGAAGCATTGACATATAAAGCAGACGCAGCGATGGAGATTCAGGAATACCATTGGGCGATGAGCTTATGTAATCGTGTGTTAGAGGTGGATGACCAGAACGCTCATGCTTTATATCAACGAGCGTGTGCTTACGCTAGGTTGGGAGCGGAAGGGCAAGCGATTGATGATTTAGAACGCTCTGTTGAAGCCAGTGGCTCAATGCGAGAGTTGTTGGCTGAAGAACCGGACTTCGAAATGCTTCGAGGTTTAGAACGTTTTGAGGCGCTTCGCGAAGAATAAGGATTTGATTGTATGGTGGGGTCGCGTCCCACCATACTTTTATGCTTTATACGGAACGGTTTCTTACATTTCATTAGTGCTTTTGCATGATTTGTTATGTTATAACACTTTCTAAGTTCCTTGTTTTAACCGTTAAGTATTTTATGAAGTACCTCCGTATTAGCCTGATTATTATTGCAATCAGTGCATTTTCACTCGCTACTTTCCTTTCCTTTCATTCCGAACCAGAAAAAGAAATTTCAATAAAAATAACGCCTTATCAAGAACTACACACGGACGGTGAAGCACAGGCGCAGGCACAAAATCAGACTAGCTCAATAGTCAAAATTCACTACTTTGTGAAGGTAGGGGATACCCTCAGCAACATCTTTTCGTCTTGGAATCTGCCTTATGAAACCGTACATAAGATCATGGAAGCGGATCTTGAGTCTTTGAAACTCGATACAATTAAGCCAGGTGATCATTTAGAACTGGTTTTGGATGCTGACTCTAAACAGCTTGTGGAGCTGATTTATCACGAGAGTCTGGTTGAGCAAGCGACCTTTACTCGAAACGATGATGGTAGTTTCACTTATAAATTCCACGAGATCCCAGGTGAATGGAAAGAAAAACTCTATGCAGGTAGTGTCCAAGGGAGTTTTTCAACGTCTGCATACAGAGCAGGGTTAACTACCGCTCAGATAGCGAATATTACTCGCACGTTGAAAGATAAAGTTAACTTCGCTCGTGAGCTGAGAGCGGGTGACCGCTTCAATGTATTGGTTAAAGAGCAATACACAGATGATCACCTAACAGGCAAAACAGAAGTTCAAGGTATCTCGATTCAGTTACGAAACCGCGAAGTGGCAGCGTTTCTCGCGCCAGATGGTCTCTTCTATGACAGAGAGGGCAATAGTCTAGAGCAAGCCTTTGATAGATACCCTGTCGACAGAAAATTCCGACGAATTACCTCATCGTTTAATCCGACACGAAGACACCCAGTAACAGGGCGAATCTCGCCGCACAATGGTACCGACTTTGCGACACCAGTGGGCTCACCGGTTTACTCAACGGGTGATGGCCGTGTTGTAGCGCTTCGTGACCACCCGTATGCCGGCAAGTACTTGGTGATCGAACACAACAGTGTATATACGACGCGTTATCTTCACTTAAGCCGCTTCTTAGTTAAGAAAGGGCAACAAATTAAGCGAGGCCAGAAAATTGCGCTATCGGGGGCGACTGGCCGTATTACTGGCCCTCACTTGCATTTTGAGGTGTTGGTTCGTGGTCGAGCTGTTGATGCGATGAAGGCTAACCTACCGATGGCGAGCTCGATTATGCCTAAAGACAGAAAAGAGTTTTTAGCTCGAATCGTCTCTTTTGATGCCATGCTCTCTAAGCCAGCAGAACGTGCGAGCTAGAGGTATTCAAATTAACTTAGCAATACATACAAAAACGCCCCTTAGCTAACGGTTTAGCTAAGGGGCGTTTTTTATAGGGAATCACACAACTGAGCGAATGACTCAGTTTTCTGTTAGATAGAATTGCCGGGGGGCGAGGTTTGGTGGTTAGCCGGGCTCAGAATCAACCTGTAACTAGTTAAGCAACAACTACCGCTGTGCCACTGGCAGAAACCATTAGCATGCCGTTACCTGTGCCAAGCACTTCGTAATCGATGTCGACACCCACGACGGCGTTTGCTCCGGCTTCAATGGCTTTCTGCTCTAACTCTTTGAATGCATAGTTGCGTGCTTTCTCGAGTTCCTTTTCGTAGGTGCCAGAACGCCCACCAACAAAATCACGAATACCAGAAAACATATCCTTGAATACGTTCACCCCTAAGATAGCCTCTCCGGCAATAACCCCTTTGTAGTCGACAATGCGTTTACCTTCGACAGATTGTGTGGTGGTAATGATCATAATGGCCTCTTGTAAGTAACGGTTCTATTGGATGTTATCGGTATGTTCTTCTTGTGTTCGATCGTTAAGTGTCATGTCTGAATTGGCAAATTCATGTCTTAACCATGTTCTCAGTTTTAGCACACTTTCTTGTTTTAACTTGTTTTTTGGGCAAACAAAATAGAAATCTTGGTGTGGGTTAGCGACTGGCTCGCCAAGCTCAACCAGCATGCCGTGGCTGATATCATCTTTTACAAACAAGCGATGGGTGACTAATACGCCAAGTGAACGAATGGCGGCTTGTACTGCTTGAATCGATACATCAAACGTTAGATTGCTGTGGAAACTGGGCATTGGGATTTGATAATGGTCACACCATACTTGCCAGTCGTGTTTGCGCCTAGGGTTAAAAACACCAATTGTAGGGTTCTGTTCGACAAGCTCTATGACACTTAACTCTTTATTGTTTGCAAGTAGCGTAGGGCTACATACCAGCACCAGATCATCATCGCCAAGTTTTTCGCTGTAGTACTGCTCCCACTCATTCGGTTTGCCATGCACAAGAGCAATATCAACCCCTTCTTGTTCAATATCGAAAGGGCCCGTTAGTGTTGAAATACGAATATCAAGTGACGGAGCGAAAGCTTGAAAGTCGGGGACGCGGGGGATCCACCAATGCATTGCAAGCGAATTCACCATATTGAGGGTAATGCGATGGTCATTGGGCGTCCTTGCTAGCTCTTCAGTCGCCTCTATCACCTGTTCCAACGCAGGAGCGACCTTGCGGTAATAACGTTTACCAGCGGCATTAAGGACAACGCGGCGACCTACTCGCTGAAACAGCGGCCTATTGACCTGTTGTTCTAAAGACTTAATGGCTTGGCTTACTGCAGAGTGGCTGACATACAACACACGAGCGGCATCGGTCATGCTGCCAGTTTCTGCAACAGCAATGAAAGCATAAACGGATTTAAGCGGAACGAGCTTTTTCATTGGTAAGTTTTCCTTACAGTTATGGTTAATATTACTCGCTATTTTTAATGACGTCACGCTTCTAAAATAGACAGCATAGGAGGTGATAATTATGTCTGATATTACCAAAGCGACGACTTTCATGTTGTTGTCTACATTCAGTTTGTCTTTAAGCGGTTTAATGGCGAAGTATCTATCGGAAGCGATGCCTATTTCATTATTAAGCTTCGTGCGTTTTTTCTTACCTAGCCTGCTCTTATTCTTTTTTCTTATCTTTTCTAAAATCAGCAGGCCGACAGGAAATATGTGGAAGCCATTGGTCATGCGCGCGATATTCATGGTGGCATGTCAGTGGTGTTTTCTTACGTCGTTACAAACTTTAGCGCTGGTGGAAGGTGTGGTGCTATTCAGTACTGGACCGCTATTCATTCCTTTGTTAGAAAAGTTAATGTTTGGAACCAAAATTCATACAACAACCATATTTTGTTTAGTGATAACCTTTGTCGGTGTTGTGATGATGGCCGGGGATTGGTCGCAGTTTAAATTTGGCTCTGAGTTCTTGAGGCCTGAATTACTGCTCGGTTTGTTGGCTGGAGTATTCAACTCAGCGTCACAAGTGAGTTTGTATCGCGCTTCTAAAACCAGTCTCACGCCTGCAGAGCTCAATGCTTGGACATTCTTGGTTGCGGCAATATTGGTTATCCCAATGTTGGTATTCACCTCAATAAAAGGCACTTCTGGAGTGCAAGCAGATTCAAGTATTCTTAATACTTTAAAGACGATTGACCAAATCGGCTGGATTGGAATAGGTGCATTTGGATTGGCGTTATGTACTGTTAATACGCAGATCTTCCGTTCAAAGGCTTACAAGCTTGCAGAAAGTGGTTCTCAACTGGCTCCGTTAATTTTCACCAACATGTTATTTAGTGCACTGTGGCAAGGTGTGTTTTTTGATGATGTATTTTCTACTCAGCAGTTGGTCGGTATTAATCTGATTGTCGCTGCGAGCATCACAAACACATTGTTAGCGAAAAAGCACAGTAAAGCTGGGCAAGCAGCCAAGCCGACGAGCAGCTCCAAAGAAAGCTCGATGTTGGGTTTACAGCCAATAGTTAAGCGCTAACCGTTTAAAAGAGTGAGCGGATGTACTCTTTTACTTTATCGATATGTTTCGTTTCATCAACCTCGCATCGTTGGTTTGGTTCAAGGAATTGCTCGGCGTATTTGTCGTAGATTTTGTTTTCTAGAAACAGTAAATAGAGTTTAGGGTCGATATGGCCGCTGGTGGCCATGTTGGTCATGATATTGAGCGATTCACTGAGCAGCTTGCCTTTTTTATACGGACGATCGCTCGAAGTCAGGGCTTCAAATACGTCAGCAATTGCCATGGCTCTCGACGGAAGAGGTAACTGATCTTCGTTCAATCCTCGAGGGTAGCCCTTACCATCGATGCGTTCATGATGGGCACTGGCGATTTCAGGAATATTCTGTAGGTAAGGTGGGTAAGGGAGTTTGTTTAACATGGTGAAGGTCTGAATGATGTGGTCATTAATCATGAAGCGTTCCTCTTCGTTGAGAGTGCCACGATTGACCTTCAAATTATGCAGTTCGCCTTGGTTGTACTTGACTTCTCCCGGCTTAAGAACGAACTCTTCTTGCCACAATTCTGCTGGGTTAAAGCCGTTATCCCATGGAATCTTGTGTTCTGGTTTATCTGCAAGCAGTGGTTCCATCACTGGTAATGTCTGCTCATTATTATCTGGTTCAGCATCGGCAGATTGCGACGATTTCTGCCACGAGTTGTTTCTCTCTTTTTCAGCCCAAGATATTCCAAGTTGGTCGTCTAACGTTCGTTTCCATTGACGCTTGGCTATTTGGTCCAATCGTTCTAGCTGTTCTTGTGTCATTGATTCGCCGCCAAGGTTGCACTGGGCAACGAAGGCAAATTCTTCATCGAGAGTTGATAGGGTTTGCTCGAGGATCTGTAACTGCTCTTCCTGAAGTTCACCATTCGCCATCGCTTTCCAATAGTCGGTTTCAGCTTGCTGTTTAAGTAGCTCAAATCGCATGCGAACTTCGTGGATTCGGTCGTAAATGGTCTCGAGCTTGGTTGCTTTGTCTACTACATACTCAGGTGTGGTGACTTTCCCGCAGTCATGTAACCACGCGGCTAACATCAACTCTTCCCACTGTTTGCTGTCCAGAGAGAACTGAGGATAGTAACGGTCGTCATCTATAGTCGCTTGGGTTAACCATTTGGTTAGCTCGGGTACTCGCTGACAGTGACCGCCAGTGTAGGGGGACTTGGTATCTATCGCAGAGGCTATCAGCTCAATAAAAGCATTAAGCATATCTTTCTGTTGCTGCATTTGGTCAATGTTGTCTTTGGCTATTTCTGCAAAGCTTAATAACTCTCTTAAAAAGGCGTGTTTATCGGCCTGAGCTTTGGTGATAGGCCTTTCATAGCCAATCGCCACAATACCAACCAACAGCTTTTCACGGTTCAACAACGGGAAGAGGTATAGGTCTGAATTGAAGATGGAGTCTTGATAATAGTTGAGTACATTGTCTTCTCGATTTAGGTGGATGGTCTCTCCTGACTTGAGTTTGCACAGTAACCAAGGTGTGTGTTTGATGAAGTCATTGATGTCTGCTTTGAAGGGAATGATCGCTAGGTTGGCCGCGGTATCAAACACATCGTTCTCTTCTGATTGAGTAAACAGCACAATGGTTTCGGCTTTGGTGATCAGATAGCTTTGATGGGCAATGTTCTTGGCAAGTATTGAAAACTCCTGATTTCCTGCTGTGTCTCGCAGCAAGTTGATCAGGTCATGAAGTGTGTGTTCCATCAATTCAATGGAGTGGGCGAGGTTCGCGACCTCTTTGATCATGCTCTTTGGATAATGAGTACGGCGGAAATCGAATCGTGCGATGTTATCTGTAAGCTGCATCAAGGTATTGAGAGGCTGGGACAGGCGATTAGCCACTAGCCACACGATACCAAAGCAGATAAACAACATCCCAATCGCGACGGCGACCTGTTTGTCACGCATCGAAATAAGGTCGGAAAGTAGCTCATTATGGGGTGTTGCTTCTGCCAAATAGAGAGTCACATTTTGGGTGAGCTCAACCGGAGTTAAGGTCAATGCCCATGTGTTCAGGTTGTACTCTACGTTTTTTAGATCGAGATTAAACTTCTGTTCATCTGAGATTAGTGGGCCCAAAACAGATGCTTTTAACGCTTCCATTTGGTCTCGTTTAGGAATGTTGAAGAAGCTTTGCTCTTGCTCACTACCAGAGAGTTTACCTGTGCTTTGCCCATTACCTGTGTTGGCATTTTTAGCTTCGAGTGTGAGGTTCGAGGTGGTTAAATTAAGTTGATGCTGACCAAGAAGGTTAAAGTGTTGGTCAAATAGAGCGAGTCTAGTTTGTGGAGAATAAGCCAGCTCACTGATCTGAGAAGAGAGTGAACTTAGCGTGAAGTCAGCGCCTACCACATGCTTGCCATCAGCTGAACGTCTAGAAAGCGTTATGCCATTAGTTTTCAGGAAATAAAAAAGATAGGGCTCGGATAGGTGTATTGATCCATCTGGCTTTGCATTGCGATACCAAGTACGAGTTGTTGGGTTGAATTTACTCTCGCTTTGAACTGTGCTGATGACCTGATGTGCGCCATCGAGGTAAGTTATAAAGTTCTCGCCATCCAAATTGGTGCTGCTAACCATCATGGTCGCTTTGGCTGGGGCGTTATTTTCGGCTCTTTGCTTATTGGTGCTTAAGGGGCGAAAGATCCTGAAATCGCCATCTTCCGAGCCATAGAAGAGCGCGACCAAATTAGTATTCTGTTTGAAGATGATATCAACCGACGCTAGCCAAGACTCCTTTTCGATGGAAGCACTTTGCTGATTAACAAACGGGCTCACCGCCATCACATTCAATGTCGTAATGACCGGGGCTATCGCTTGTTTGAAAACAGACTCTAGCTTGTCACGGTGCTCATTACTGACCTCGCGAACGGTTCCCAGTAGCAACTCTTGAGAATGCCGATAGCTTATTGATATCAAAACTGCACCGACAAACGTTGTCAAAATTAGGAAAAGGCTAGTGATGTGGATACTCAGCGGATAACGTCTTCGTCTCATCTAACACTCCAGCGTGTGAACTGGTTTAAGTATTGACGAACTTGGGTAGGTTGCAAAAAATTGGCTCAATTATCAGGCTTGCACGTAGCCATGATTATGAAGCCAACCGATAGAATATTGGGTGAAGGTAGAGGTGACAGTTTGCCCTGTAGTAACTGGGCAATTAGTTACAAGAAAGCGCTAGGTTAAGGTGCTAATTGTCACTTTGTGCTGATAAACTGGCTCTATTGATACCATAAGGCACTCGATTCCAAGCTGAGGCTTTAGGTGTATTTTCTGAAAAGTTTAGATATCAAGAGAGGGCATTGATTTATGGAATTAAAGGTAGACACTCACACCCATACATACGCCAGTGGCCATGCCTACAGTACATTGATTGAAAATGCTAAATCGGCAAAACAAAACGGCCTTGCTATGTTCTGTACCACTGACCATTCAGAGTCAATGCCGGGAGCGCCACACTACTGGTTCTTTAGCAATCAGCGTGTACTTCCTCGCTTTATCGAAGGCGTTGCGATTATTCGCGGCGTTGAATCAAACATTATGAACACTCAGGGGGAAATCGATATACACCCAAGTGTTGATAAGAACTTAGATTGGGTAATTGCGAGCTTTCATGAGCCTGTATTCCGCCCGTCAGATTCTGTAGCTCATACTGAGGCTCTCTTAAATGTCATTAAAGGTGGTCGAGTCGATGCACTCGGTCATTTGGGTAATCCTAATTTTGATTTCGACTTTGAAGCGGTCATTCAATGTGCGGTAGAGCATAATGTAGCTATCGAGATTAATAACACGACCCTGAAAGGTAATAGCCGTGTGGGCAGTGTCGACCGTTGCTACGAGATCGCGAGAATAGCAAAAGCAAAAGGGGCATTTATCACTTCGGGTAGTGATGCTCATTTTTGTAATGATGTTGGTGGCTTGGATCTTGTGTCTGCGTTGCTTGATGAGGTTGGCATTGACTCGACTAAGGTGATTACCCATTCACCGCAGCAATTCTTATCGTTTCTGGCGTTACGTGGACGCAACGAAATCCCTGAATATTCGGCGCTTGTTTAAGAGAATGTCGGCGGGTTTGCATTTCGACACAATCAATTTTTGTGCCTGACGGATTTTTGTATACACTAGCCGGAAAATAATAAAGTCGAAGCGCTGAAATAATGACGGCGCTATCTTCAAAGTCACAGTTTCACTTGGAGAAACAATGAAAACTCGCTCAATCCTTTTATCTGGCCTAATCGCTGCAGCAGTAATGTCTGGCAATGCATTTGCTAACGTTGACCTTAAGAAAAACATGCAAGAAATGAAGCTTGCATTCAAACAAGCGGCAGAAGCTCAAAGCATTGAAGAGATGCAAAAACCTATCGTTCGTTTAGATACGCTAGTGGCAGAGCTAAAAACGGGTGTGTACCCAGTAGAGAAAGAAGAAAACTTCATGGAAGGCTTCAAGAAGATCAGTCTATCGATCGATAGCATTGAACAGAAGCTAGACCAAGGTGATTTCGAAGCAGCAAAACAAGAGCTGCGCACGATTGATGGCCTTCGTGAAGAGTACCACGACAAGCGTAACCCAAGTATCTGGAGCAAGATCTTCGGTTAATGAGTTAATCAAGAGCGTTTGCTTGTTAGACAGTTAACAAAGCCCAAACCTCAAGATTCGATTTCTAAAACGCCGCCTATATTTACCTTTATTGGAAAATATAGGCGGCGTTTTTTATTGGTGGCTTTTTAGCCGGGAGCCGTGCACGTACATGAATAATATGGGTTATGTTCTATTCGCGTAACCAGTTTTTAACTAAAAAGAGTGTGCGTTGGCTTCAACTTTTTAACCTGATGTTAATCTTTACGTTTACCTATATAACAAGTGCCTCATAATAAGGGAAATTTATAAAGATTTGGAATAATGCGCCGAACCTCGTTCAACCTCTCTATGTTACTTGCCACTGCATTAAGCTGGGCTTTAGTGACATTAATGCCTGTTATCAATGCTCATGGTAATAGTGCGGGAGTGTGGGCGTCGTTGTGTACGGTCAATGGGTTTGAACTGGTTCAAATCGAAGAGGGCGAGCCGAATACTCATAAAGGTAAGCCGTGTCCGTTTAGCCATTTTTCCACATTTCACCAAGATGAACTTCCAACTACACTACTCACAACTCGACTGAGTTTTATTGTCTCAGACAGCTACGCTTTTTTGGCTCTAAGCGAACGCTATTCGAGACAAGCCCCCCGTGGCCCTCCCTTTGTTACTGCTTAAACCTCACTCATTAAAATAATTAAAAAATATAGTATTAAGTAAAGTTAAACATGCCTTAGTGACTTTCTGATTTTTCAGAAGGTTCGTTTGCGCATGTCAAAGGAAATAATAATGTTGAGAAATGAATCTCAAACTCCTGTGAAGGCACAAGCGGCTTCGCAGTCTACAAGCAGTGCAACAAGCGATTCGAAAACCGATATTCAAAGCAAAGAGCGCAATAAAACCCTCTACTTTCTCACCTGGCGCTGGCATTTCTATGCTGGGCTGTTCGTTATCCCATTTATGCTGATGCTAAGTATTACGGGCTTAGTGATGTTGTTTGACGATGAGATCGAGCTGGCTTTTCATCAAGAGGCGATTGAAATTGCGGCATCCGGTGAACCAACCAAGGTTTCGCAGCAGTTAGCGGCAGTCCAAAAGCAATATCCACAAGGCTCAGTGACACAGTTTGTACCAAGCAAAGCGCCTGATTTGGCGAACAGATTTTCAGTTTCTCTTGAAGATGGCACATCTGTTTTCGCAACTGTGAATCAATACACCGGTGAAGTTGTTAGTGAAGTACCTCGCAGTGACAGCCTGTATCAATTAGCGAATGACATCCATGGCACGTTATTGATTGGCGATTGGGGAGACTACCTGATTGAAGTGGCGATCAGCTTGTCGATTCTGTTGCTCGTCAGTGGCATTTACCTATGGTTGCCAAGAGACAATGCGAGCCGTGCAGGCTTTCTTAAGGTGAGAGTATCATCAGGCCCGCGCGTACTGATGCGTGATCTGCATGCGAACATCGGTGGCACGTTATCTCTTATTCTGTTGCTCTTTATCCTGTCTGGTTTGGCGTGGACAGGTTTCTGGGGCGGTAAGTTAGTGCAAGCATGGAGCACTTTCCCTGCTCAAATGTGGGATGATATTCCGCTGTCTGATAAGACACACGCATCGCTTAACCATGGCTCAGAAGAGGAGCTTCCATGGAACTTGGAACAGACACCATTGCCGTTGTCTCAAGATAAGCCTGCCGAACATGTACATCATGTGGAAGAGGCGTCAGAACCTCATGATCACTCTAAGATGGGCGATGACCACTCTATGCATGTCATGTCTGCGAGTAGCTTTGCCATTGATGATGTCATTGAGAAAGCACGTGCTCTTGGTTTTACTCAATACAAGGTGAACTTCCCACGTTCGGAAACCGGTGTGTACACGGTGACAGCGAACACCATGGGCGGCGATATCATCGATCCAACTCAAGATCGTACCACGCACCTAGACCAATATTCAGGTCGTATCCTTGGTGAAGTGACCTGGCAAGATTACAACTTCATCGCTAAGACATTAGCGGTCGGTATTTCTCTACACCAAGGTGATATTAGTATTATCAACAAGCTTTTAAACGCCTTGTTCTGCTTGGCGTTCATCGTGGTATCAGTAACTGGCGGTGTGATGTGGTGGATGCGTAGACCATCAGGTCAACGTAAGCTTGGCGCGCCACCTAAGTTTGGTGATACTGGCCTATGGAAAGCTGGCTTGGTGAGTGTTGTTGTGATTTCAGTGCTATTTCCTCTCGCGGGAGCAACGATTGTCACAGCTATGATATTGGATTGGCTACTGTTCTCACGTGTTGAGAAGTTCAAAACGGCGTTGAGCTAATTGAACTGAAAACGGACCTTTTCAGCCTGAGAAGGTCCGTTTTGTATTCTGGCGGGAAGTTGATTGATCAGGAAAGTTTAGATTTGATAAAGCTCAAGCGGCAGACCGTCTGGGTCTGCGAAAAACGTGAATGACTTCCCTGTAAACTCATCAACTCGAATCGGTTCGACGTCGATTCCATGTTCTTCTAAATAACTTTTTACTACTTGAACGTCATCAACGCAAAAGGCTAAATGTCTTAACCCTTGAGCTTCTGGAAAGCTAGGCCTTTCAGGTGCATCAGGGAAGCTAAATAACTCTATTTGAGCACCATTGGGTAATGCCAGATCAAGTTTGTAAGACTGGCGCGCTTCTCGGTAATTCTCTGCAATTACTTCCAGCTGCAAAATCTCAGTGTAAAAGCGTTTCGATAGCTCGTAATTGGAACAGATGATTGCCGCGTGGTGGATTCCTTTTAGCATCAGTTTATTTCCCCTGCTAACTTGTCACCCAAGTGTTCCATCGCGTAGTCAATGAACACGCGAAGGCGGGCGGGCATGTATTTGGTTTGTGCGAACTGCATCGCGATGGCGCCGTGATAGTTACTCTTGATGGTCCAGTCATTCAATACTTGAACAACACTGCCTTCTGCTAACGCATCTTGAATCACGAAGTCATGGAAGATGCCAATCCCCAAACCTTCTTTCACACCTTTAAGTCGCATTTGAGAGTGGTTCACTGCGTATCGACCACTGACGGAGACGGTGTGAAACTCATCGTCTTTGAGAAAGTCCCAAATGTGGTCTTTGTCTGTTTCAGCTAGGTACAAACAATCATGCTGACTAAGATCCGTAGGGTGGGAAGGTGTCCCTTTGTGACCCAAATAATCAGGGCTCGCACACAGCACTAAGTTGGTTTTACCTAGTTCTTTTAACACCAAGCTCTCATCGGGCTTATCGGTAAGGCGAAACGCAATATCGATGCCTTGGCGTAGTATGTCGATATCACCATCAGCAGCGCGCAGTTTAAGTTGGATCTCTGGATACTGATTAAGAAATGGCACCACAAAAGGCTGAAGTACAGAGTTTAAAAACGCTTCTGGCGCAGCCACTGTGAGTGAGCCAGAAGGCTCGGTATGATCCGATGTCGATAACTCAACCGCTTGCTGCGCTGCGTTAATCATGACAACGCTCTGATCGTAAACCAATTGACCAGCCTGAGTGATAATAAGCGTACGAGTAGTTCGCTCAAAAAGCTTTACTGACAGTGCCTTCTCTAAACGCGTAATGAGTTTGCTGAGTGCAGAAGGTGTTACCCCTAGTTGCTTGGCTGCCGCAGTAAAACTGCCTTCGTTTACCACTAGGATAAATGAGGCAAGATCAGGAAGTAGGGCGATGAGTTTGGGGTTGACCATAAGTATCCATAAGAGTCAGCGGTGAGCGTAATAGTAATTGTGAGTGATCTAACTTAATTTGTGAATCAGTTTCATTAATTGGCAAAAGTAAAATGAGTCGTGATGATGTTTAACTACCGATTGTTTACTTAGCGATTTGCCTCTTCTTTAGCTCGATGTATTTGAGCAAATAACCCAACGCCCGACAATTTTTTAGACTTATACGAATTGGTGGGTTATCCATCTAACTTACTGTCAATAGCTATCTGACATAGCCATACCAAATATTACAAACTCGCGACATTAAAGCCGATATTATTCAAGAACTTTATGTTCGTATGACGGTCACAAGACTACTTAAAAATAATCGGTATCAATAATGGCAAAAATTTGGCTTGTCTCTGCTGTAAGCGTTGCATTGCTTGGCGGCGGTGCATATTTTTATCTGCAATCTTCCACTCAACCAGAGACGTTTCCAACGCTGGTGGTGGAAAAGGGAACCATTGAAAAACAAGCGGTAGCGGTCGGCAATATTGTTCCTGCGCACTCAGTGTCTATTAAGTCGCAAATCGATGGCATTGTGGGTGAGATGTACGTGCAGGTCGGTGAGAAGGTCAAGCAAGGCCAAGCATTGATTAAGGTTCGCCCGAACCCGACGCCGCAAGCACTAACCGACGCATCGACAGATCTCATGCGCAGCGAAGCCGACTTAGAATCTGCTAAACAAAAGCTGACTAACCTTGAAAGCTTGGTGAAACAAGACATCATCCCTAAAAACTACGACGAATACGTCAGCGCGCGGTCAGCAGTGAAATCGGCTCAAGCGAACGTACTGCAAAAGCGCCAGAACCTAGAACTGATCCGCAGTGGTGAAGCTTCCATTGGTAATGCCCGTTTAACTTCAACCATTTATGCACCAATTGATGGCACGGTATTAAACCGCAAAGTGGAAGTGGGTGAGCCAATCATCTCGACCGAATCCAGCCAAGCGGCGACAGAAATGATGTCTCTGGCTGACATGAACAGCCTGATCTTCAAAGGCAGCGTCAGCGAGCACGATGCTGCTCAGCTTACTCCGGGTATGCCTGTGTTACTTACCGTTGCACCTTATCCTGATATGGAAATTTCAGGTGTGTTAACCAAAGTTGCAATCCAATCAGAAAACCTTAACTCGCCAGAAGGTAATGCGACGGCAAAAAGCTTTGATAACGGGTTTGAAGTGGAAGTGGGTGAACTGAAGATCCCGAAAGAGATCTTACTGCGTTCGGGCTTTTCATCCACTGCACAAATCACACTGAAGAAATCTGAGAACGTCTTAACCTTGCCAGAGCGAGCACTGAAATTTGATGGCGATACACCAAACGTATTGATTCCAGATAGCTCAGAGCAAGGTTTCCACAAACAAAAAGTGAAGCTTGGTTTGTCGGATGGCATCAATGTAGAAGTATTGGACGGCGTTAAGCTAGACGAAGAAATCATCGATAACAGCATGATGATGGGAGCCGCGCATGGCTAAGCGAAACCTATCTAAAATCGGGTGCGCGATTCTGGCCGCCACACTCAGCTTACCAAGCTATGCCATCTCTATTGAACAAGCATGGCAACAGGCAAAGCAAAATGACCCGAACTATGAGAAAGCCAAAATTGGTGTTCAACTTGGCGAAGTAGGTGTCGATTCAAGTCGCAGTTCACTCTTACCCGGTTTAAGTGCCACGGCATCGGCGAATTGGAATGAATCCACAGACAACACCAACAGTTATGGCGCATCGCTTTCTCAAACTATTTGGGACAGCAGTTTATGGTCAGATTTGGATCAAGCCAATGCCAACTACATCAAAGCTCAGCTAGAGCTGACTCAGTCACACAATGAATTAGCTAAAAGATTGCTTTCATCGTATTTGGATGTCGCGAGTGCACAAGGTGATTTGCAGTTGGCGCAGTCCAAACTGGAAGAAGGCAATAAACTGTTGAAGATCATCGAGAAGCGTTACCGAGCAGGTAAAGTGAAATCGGTGGATGTAGAAGAGATCCGTGCGACACAAGTTGCCGATAAGGCCGGTATTTTGAATGCGCGCTCAGATTTAGAAGTCAAACGAGCAGAACTGGCGGCTTTGATTAACCAAGCTCCCCAAGGTGTTGACCAAATTCGAACTGACTCTCTTGTTCAACCGCCAATGATGGTGGAATCGCAAGAACAATGGCTAAAGCTTGCTAAAGATAGTAGCCCAGAGTTGCTGGTGGCAGCACAGAACGTGAAAGCCAGCGAGTTTGCCAAAGATTCAGCCCAAGGCGGCTACTACCCAACGGTGAAAGGTAATGTTGGGTATAACGATGATGACCGACGTAAAGACGGTGAATTCAGCGCTGGCATTACACTCAGTGTACCGATTGACTTGAATGGCGCAACGCGTGCCAGAGTGGAAGAAGCGTCACTCAATACCTTCAGCGCAAAACAAGACTTACGTAAAGTCGAAATCGACATCCAAAAGCGTGTGATTCAGCAATTTACTCAAGTCGACATTAACTGGAACCAAGTTTTGATGGCGGACGAATTGGTTACTTCTCGCGAGAAAGTGTTGCGCAGCAAAGAGAAACTTTACGATGCCGGTATGTTAGAAGTTTCGGAAGTGATTAGTGCGCACAACAGCTTGTTTGAGGCGAAAAATAGCCTGCAAAACAATCTGTACAACTACTGGCGTCAGCGTATCGGCTTGTTGCAAACCGCCGGTAAGTTAGATGATGACACCATGGTACTGATCTCCCGAGCATTTAACTCATGACCCGTCTATTTCAGCAAACTTTATTACAGCAGACCATATTGCAGCAAACATGGCAAACACTGATGGCGCATCGCGTGAAGAGCATGCTGGCCATCGTGGCTATTGCTTGGGGGGTAATTTCAGTTGTGGTGTTGATTGCATTGGGTGAAGGTTTTTATCGCCATCAAACTCTGCAGTTGTCATTTATGGTCAACAATGTGCAAGTCGCCTTTCCGTCGAGTACCAGCAAACCTTGGCATGGCTTACCTATGAGACGCGAGATCCAGATCCCGCAGGACAAGGTCGATATGATTGAACAATCGGGTTTTGTGAAACAAGCATCCAGTGTTTATGCCAAGTGGGATGCGAACGTCACCAATGAAAAAGGGCAGAAACTGACAAGCTTCGTCAGTGGCATTGATTCCCATTACTTCTCGTTGATTCAACGTAAGTTGGAGCAAGGTTCGCGTAACCTTTCCCCCACTGATATTGCTAACCACACCCGTGTCGCGATTCTGGGGGATCAAGTCGCCAGGATGGGGGGAATTCACGTCGGGCAAACTGCCAAAGTTAATGGCATTCCATTTTTGGTAATCGGCATTATGAAAGACGAAGATGCGGGCATTTCATTTGGTGATAGCCGCAAAGTCTTCATCCCTCATACCACGTATCTTGATTTGTGGGATGCGAAACCTTGGATGCTGCTACTCAAGCCTGTCGACGGTATGGATGGCAACGCATTCCGACAAGCTATTGTTAACTTCTATGCCAAGCAATTGCACTTCGACCCAACCGACAAAGAAGCGATTGACCTGCCAGACTTCAGTGAGGGCGCAGCGGTGATCACGGGTATTTTCCGCGGCATTCAAATCTTCCTTGGGGCAAGTGGCGCAATGACTATGGCCGTTGGGGCGCTCGGTGTCGCAAATATTATGTTCCTCTCTGTGACAGAGCGAACGCGAGAAATCGGTGTACGCTTGGCGATTGGCGCAACGCAAAAATCCATACTCAGCCAGTTCATCCTTGAAGGATTGTTATTGGTGGCTGTTGGTACAGCACTTGGCTTAATGGTGGCTTACTTGGTGGTGGCATTGCTCGGGTCTATGCATTTACCGGATTGGTTAGGTTTCCCTGTGATTACGCAAGATTCCATTATTTTGTCATTGTTGGTGACTCTCGTTCTAGCGCTGTTGGCGTCTTACTTTCCGGCAAGGCGAGCATCGCGTCTCACCCCCGTAATCGCATTAAGTGCGAGGGCGTAAATATGTTGCTACCAATGAGACAAATCTTTCAGGAAATGGCAGCAGAAAAGCTGCGTTTGGGATTGACCATTCTTGCCGTTGCATGGGCAACCCTATGTATCGCAGCCATGCTGGCGGTGGGCGAGGGCATTCGCCAAGGCGTATTGAGAACAGCGCAAGATGGTAACGGGAACCTGATTTACTTAACCGGGGGCATGGCGACCGTCGATTATGGCGTGTTCCATCAAGGTAAGTTTTTAACCTTAAAAGCGGATGATACTGACGTAATTAAAGCTCTGCCAGAGGTGAAAAGCGTTGCGCCAACCGCAGTTTGGGATGAGCGCATTACAGTCGGTGATCGAGGAATATGGCAAAAACCATTAGCCGTCACGACAGACTTCGCATCTATGACCAACTTGATCCCGATGGATGGCGGACGTTGGCTCAATCCACTAGACCAAAAAGAGATGCGTAAAGTCGTTGTGTTGGGCTATTCACTTGCTGCGGACTTGTTTAACCCTATTGAAGATTTCAGCTGGTTTACCCCTGTGACACTGCAAACCAACCCTGTCGGTGAAAAGGTCAAGATTGGCAGTGAAGAGTTCACCGTAATTGGTGTGTTGAAGAAGAACAGTGCTGAAATCGAACAGGGCGACCAAATCAACTACGCCAGCTTCGTGCCGTTAGCCACGTGGCAACGCTTTCATACTAACGGCGAGATCGGAGGCATCAACGTTGAGCCGCAAGCTCATGCTGATCGTGAAAAACTGGCAAAGACCATTCGTCAGGTGATCGCTCGTAAACACGGCGCCAGTGTGAGTGATGAGCAGGTCGTCCAAGTGGAAGACATGTTCCTCAGACAGAAAAGCATGCAGCAGTTCTTGATTGGCTTACAAAGCTTTCTTGGCATCATCGGCTTTGTCACGCTGGCCGTGGCGGGCGTAGGGATTGCGAATGTCATGTACGCGACCGTAAAACGTTCCACCCGAGACATCGGTGTGCGCATGGCAGTTGGTGCCACGCCCACTGCCATTCGTCTTCACTACCTAGTGCAATCGATGATGACCATGATGCTCGGCGGTGTGCTGGGGCTAGGTGTGACTTACACGCTTGTATCTGCCATCAGCGCCATAAACTTAGAAGGGAACACCTTCTATGAACATCTTGGGAAACCTGTCCCTGAGCTGTCTTGGATCGTTGTTGCGATTGTGATTTCCACCTTGGTGTTTATTGGTGTCGCCTCTGCATGGCTGCCTGCAAACCGCGCTGCCAAAGTGAGTCCATTGGAGGCGCTGCAAAGTGAATAACAAAAATTCTGGAGATAAAATGTCGAACACGCCACTAGTTGATTTGACTAACATTTGTAAATACTACTCAAGCGGAGAGGCGGAAGTTCGTGCGCTAGACGGCGTCGATTTGACCATCAACCAAGGTGAATTTCTTTCCATTCTTGGTCCGTCTGGCTCAGGTAAATCGACCCTGATGAACATGCTGGGCTGTCTAGACAAACCGACCGATGGCCAATACCAATTGGGTGGTCAAAACGTCGCAAGTTTAAGCCCGAACGAACTAGCTGGTATTCGCAACCAAAAGATAGGCTTTGTCTTCCAAAGCTTTAACTTGTTGGAATACGCGACAGCATTGGATAACGTGGCACTGCCGTTGGTTTACTCTGGAATCAAAGCCAAAGAGCGCCGTCAACGCGCCGCTAAATTGCTAGAGCAAGTCGGGCTAGGGGATCGCCTCGACCACAAACCAAACCAGCTTTCTGGTGGTCAAAAGCAGAGAGTGGCGATTGCGAGAGCCTTGGTCAACGATCCACAAATCATCTTAGCGGATGAACCTACAGGGGCATTGGATTCAAAATCCGGTGCAGAGATAGAGGCTTTGTTTAATCGTCTTCACGCGGAGGGCCGAACATTGATTATCGTGACACATGATAATTCGCTTGCGGAACGAACTAAGCGAATTGTAACGATCAAAGACGGCAAGGTATTGTCTGACCGCAAAGGGCAACATTACTCAGCCTAGTGCGTTGATCTTTGACTAGAGGCTGCTCTGTTACTTTAATTCTAGACAGCTCTTCGTTGATGGTATTTTGGTTGTGTGCATCTGCTAATGTGAAATAGGTACGGAGGTGCCATAATTAATACAGCTTTATTGAATACTCTGTATCTATTTTACTTACTCTATATACTGGCTGAATAATAATATTTAAATCAGTCGGTTATAGAGGCGTTATCTATGGATAGATCAGAAAGCTTGTTTCAAAAGCAGCGTATAAAACGGTTTAACTTTTCAGTATGGACAGTTCTTACTGGAACGTTACTCGCCCGAACAAGCTACTTTATGGCATGGCCTTTTCTGATCGTCTTTCTCTATGAAGATTACGGTGCTTCTGCGATTGAAGTCGGTACCATGCTAGCGGTATCCGCGGTTGTTGGTGCTGGAACTGGTCTCTACTCGGGCTACCTTTCGGATAAGCTAGGGCGTAAATGGGTAATGGTGCTAGGTAGTTGGATTGCCTCGATATCCTACACCGGTATCGCATTAGCGAGTGAAGTATGGCAGTTCTATGTGCTGATCATGATGACAGGTCTAATGCGCCCAATGATTGAGGCGCCAGCCAAAGCCGTCATAGGTGATAATCTCAGTGATTTGAAAGATCGTGAATTAGCCCTGAACATTCGTTACTTCTTACTTAATTTGGGTGGCGCACTTGGCCCACTGATTGGTATCACTTTGGCGCTTTCTCAGCCACAAAACCTGTTCTTTGTTGCTGGTGGTACTTATGTCGTTTATGGTTTCTGGCTGCTGTTAGGAATTGAACGTAAAGGTACTTTTACCAAACCAGATCCCTCTCAACTGCCTAATTTTGCCGCGACGCTTAATGTGATTCGTAAAGACAATATTTTTGTAAAACTGATGGTCGCCAATTTCATCATGATGTTTGTCTACGCGCAGGTTGAGTCGTCAATTCCTCAGGTCATCGTGCGTTCTTCAATCACTGATGCCGCGCAACTCATTGCTGGGTTAGTGTTGGTGAATACGCTGACGATTATTGTCTTCCAATTTCCAATGCTTAAATGGCTTGAGCATGTGCCGCTGTTTGTGAGAACTCGAATCGGCATGATTTTGATGGCGATTGCGCAAATTGGCTTTCTTTTTACACCAAATGATTGGCCACTAGGTTGGGGAATTGCTTGTTTTATATTAAGTTTAGGAGAAGTGATTGCTTTTCCAACCCTTAATGTACAAATCGATAGAATGGCTCCGCCACATCTAAGAGGTTCTTACTTCGGTGCGGCTGCACTTTACTCTCTTGGCTTTGCTATTGCGCCACTGCTTGGTGGTGTGGTGATAGAGATGTTGAGCGCATACTGGTTATTTGTGCTCTGCTTCATCCTATGTTTGGTGATGATTTGTTTGTACTGGTTGGCAGAGCATACTGAAGACAGTGTCGAAAGAGAGTCGATGACCCAGAGCTAGCGAGATGAGTCTTGGGTATTAAGCGACAGATAATAACTAAGGCAACGTGAGTTATGGATAAATCGAATTTTGCACAAAAGTTAAAGTATCTTCGTGAAGAAAAAGCGTTATCTCAGGAGGAGTTTGCTGAGTTACTTTCCCATTCTCACCGAGCATTTTCTGGTGTTAATCAGGTGATGGTGAGCCAATGGGAAAGGGCGAAGACACTGCCCAGTTTTGTTCGTCGTTTGGGGATTGCGAGCTTCTTCCAGGTTGATTATGACTTCTCTGTTGAAGAAATGGTGCAAGTGAAAGCGGCAACGAAGAACGCCGAGCGTCCGTTTAGCATCGATATTGGTTATGACTACGAGGTGACTAGTGTTGAATCACATAGCCTTAGCTCACTGCCTGCAAAAAGGCTCAGATCGATTCAAGGAATGCATCAAAAAACTTACGGCAAAGATTTTATCGAAGTTGCGAGTCATTTGGGTGTGAAGAGAGAAGATATGCAGGTGCTGTGTTTTCTTTATGAGGGTGTCATCATTGGGCATGTGGTTTACGACGGTGTTAGTAAGATGCTGTGCAGCGTTGGTGCCGTGAGTATTGTCATTCGTCGTAAGATTTTTGATTACATGGCAGACAGCCTAGCTGATACTGAATTCTGTTTCCCTACTCTTGATCCAGCTATGTGTCAGTTTCTTTATGACCTGTATTTAGAGCCTTACATGAGCAAGCTTGGCATGCCATTTTTCAAGGCTGATATTAAAAAAGTGGTGAAAAATCCCTTTTCTCAGAATATCCAAAACAAGCACGATATCTATTTTAAATACATCCGTTACCATGACTTAAAACAGAAGAAAAAAAGCGTTGAATTTGTTTTAAGCTAACCCTTTCCTTAGCGGAACAGAGTCATTACATTACCAGTCTAAGATCCGTCAATGGAAGTGGCTTCGAGTACAGGAAACCCTGGCAGCGATCGAAGCCAAGCTGGTGGACACGTTGATGTGTATCAACATCTTCAACGCCTTCCGCTACAGTTTCAATTCCAGACGCTTTGCAGTAAGCCAAAGTTTGCTGGATTAGCGCAGAGCGAGAGCTGTCTTCGCTATTTACGATCGATTTATCAAATTTCACTTCATCGACATCAAGGTTCATCACCTTATTCATGTCTGAGTAACCCACACCGAAATCATCGATAGAGATTTTGATACCAAGCGCTTTATAGCGTCTAACCTGTTCGCAGAGCTCTTCATCCCATTGATCTGCTTCACTGAGTTCGAACGTTAACTGTTTTCCCTTGAATGAAGTATTCCAAAGTAGTTCACGCACCTTTTCTACATTATCTGGGTTCGCTAATACTTTCTTGCTGATATTAACAGCCAAGTTCAAATGTGCTGATAGCGACTTCACTTCAGTTAAAGATTGCTCAAGGACACTAAAGAAGATCTCTTCTTCGTAACCTAATGCGAAAGCACGATCAATGAACACACCAGGTGAAAAGACACCTTCTTCGGGAATATTCAGACGAAACAGAGCTTCCACGCCTGTCACTTTCTCTGCACTCGATTCTACTTTTGGTTGATAAAAGCAGGTGTGCCAGTCGTTTTCGAAGGCTTCTTGAATGATGTGATCGGATAGTGTCATGGGCTTGTTTCTCATCTTATCTTGGTCATCTGTGTAACGGCCGCACATTCTGAGAGAAACAGTAATTCACCACTATATCGTTTTGAGATTAAAAATTGAGATTTAATATGAAAGTGAAATTAGGTCGAATTTTCAGTGGATATGGCGTTAAAAAGAACAAGAGAGAGGCGTTAATGTGCCCTGTGTCACTGGGATGAACTATTATTCGTGCCTCAGGTTCATTAATGTTTTTCCAACTGGAGGGATAATCGAAAAGGGGATGTTCAACTAGAATATAGAGATTAGTTTTACAGTGTAAATGATCGTTTTAGGATCGTTTATATCCCTACATAATGCGGCGCGCGATGCTGCTGAATAATAACTAGGAAGGAATGAGACAATGTCTTCTGCATTTTACCAACAGATTCAAAATCAAATCGAAGAAGTTAAAGAAGAAGGTCTTTACAAGTCTGAGCGCATTATCACTTCTGCTCAAAAAGCAGCGGTTTCTATCTCGACTGGTGAAGAAGTACTAAACTTCTGTGCAAACAACTACTTAGGTCTTGCCAACCACCCAGAGCTTATCGAAGCTGCAAAAGGTGGTATGGATCAGCACGGTTTTGGTATGGCTTCAGTTCGTTTCATCTGTGGTACTCAAGATTCTCACAAAGAACTAGAGCAAAAGCTGTCTACGTTCCTAGGTAAAGAAGACACAATCCTTTACACATCTTGTTTCGATGCGAACGCTGGCCTATTCGAAACGATTCTGGGTAAAGAAGACGCAATCATCTCTGACGCACTAAACCACGCATCTATCATCGATGGTGTTCGTCTATGTAAAGCGATGCGCTTCCGTTACGCGAACAACAACATGGAAGAGCTAGAACAGCAACTTATCGCTGCTAAAGAAGCTGGCGCTCGCCACACGCTAATCGTAACTGACGGCGTATTCTCAATGGACGGCGTAGTAGCGAACCTTCCTGCTATCTGTGACCTAGCAGACAAGTACGATGCACTAGTTATGGTTGATGACTCTCACGCTGTGGGCTTCATGGGTGAAAACGGCGCTGGTACTCACGAGTTCCACAACGTTGTTGATCGCATCGACATCATCACAGGTACGCTAGGTAAAGCAATGGGCGGCGCTTCAGGCGGTTACACGTCTGGTAAGAAAGAAGTGATCGACTGGCTACGTCAGCGTTCTCGTCCATACCTATTCTCTAACTCTGTTGCACCGGCAATCGTATCGGCTTCTATCCGTGTTCTAGATCTTCTAGCAGAATCTGGTGACCTACGTACAACACTATGGGAAAACTCTGCTCACTTCCGTACTCGCATGGAAGAAGCTGGTTTCACTATGGGTGGTGCTGACCACGCAATCATCCCAATCATGCTTGGTGATGCAAAAGTAGCGGCTGAATTCGCAGAGCGTGCTCTAGAGAGAGGCATCTACGTTGTAGGCTTCTCTTTCCCTGTAGTACCAAAAGGTCAAGCTCGTATCCGTACGCAAATGTCTGCAGCACACTCTCGTGAGCAACTAGACCGCGCAATCGATGCGTTCATCCAAGTTGGTAAAGACATGGGTATCATCTAATTTTATTGCAGGTTGTTAGCGTAACGCTAATGCTGTGATGATTAGATAAGAACAATAAGATTTTTGATTCTCGCCTTACAGTTAGGCGAGATGAACTAGGTAACATTATGAAAATTAAAGCACTTTCTAAACTTAAGCCTGAAGAAGGCATTTGGATGACCGAGGTTGAAAAACCTGAAATGGGTCATAATGATCTTCTTATCCGTATTAAGAAAACCGCAATCTGTGGTACAGACGTACACATCTACAACTGGGATGAGTGGTCACAAAACACAATTCCAGTACCTATGGTTGTAGGTCACGAATACGTAGGTGAAGTTGTTGGTATCGGCCAAGAAGTTCGTGGTTTTGAAATCGGCGATCGTGTCTCTGGCGAAGGTCACATCACATGTGGTCACTGTCGTAACTGTCGTGGCGGCCGTACTCACCTTTGTCGTAACACTACTGGTGTTGGTGTTAACCGCACTGGTGCATTCTCTGAATACCTTGTGATTCCTGCGTTCAACGCGTTTAAGATCCCTGCAGAGATTTCGGATGATCTAGCATCAATCTTTGACCCGTTCGGTAACGCAGTGCACACAGCGCTTTCTTTCGACCTAGTAGGTGAAGACGTTCTGATCACTGGTGCTGGCCCAATTGGTATCATGGCTGCTGCAGTTGCTAAGCACGTTGGTGCTCGTCACGTTGTAATTACTGACGTAAACGAATACCGCCTAGATCTTGCTAAGAAGATGGGTGTAACGCGCGCTGTAAACGTGATGGAAGAGAAGCTTGAAGATGTAATGGCTGATCTAGGCATGACAGAAGGCTTCGATGTAGGCCTAGAAATGTCTGGTGTACCATCAGCATTCAACAGCATGCTAACTAACATGAATCACGGCGGTAAGATCTCTCTACTAGGTATTCCACCATCAGACATGGCAGTAGACTGGAACCAAGTTATCTTTAAAGGCTTGGTTATCAAAGGTATCTACGGTCGTGAGATGTTCGAAACTTGGTACAAAATGGCTTCATTAATCCAGTCTGGCCTAGATCTAACACCAATCATTACTCACCACTACAAAGTAGACGACTTCCAAGCTGGCTTCGACATGATGCGCTCTGGTATGTCTGGTAAGGTTATTCTTGATTGGGAATAAGCCAATAGGGGAGACCCTTAGTTAGTTCTACAATGAAAATGCCCCAAAGAAATTTGGGGCATTTTTGTTTTTGGAGAACGAACAAATCCCCATGTCGCCTAATGGCTATTTTGAATAGCGGCAATCTTTAAAATACGCGTAAATACACAGTGTTTATATTTAGAGAGGGCTTAATGGCTTGTAAATCACTTGCTGTAATAATGAGTGGATTATTATTAACGTCTACTGTCGCGATTGCTAATGAAGAAAGCAATCAAACAGCAGAGCAGGCAGCAAAGGAACTTGCAAACCCGAACACGGCTTACGCGAGCCTTAACTTAAAACTTCAATACTCTGGCGGATATGACGGAGGAGGGGACAGTTTTGCTACGGTTCTGCAGCCTACGCTACCTTTCCCTATGGAGAACGGTGACAAAATCATTTTCCGTCCGGCTATCTCTTATGTTCAGAATGATTTCAATGTGGATATGCCGATAAGTTCCCAACATATGGATCAGTCGGGAGTTAGTGATATTTCCTTTGACCTAGCCTATGCGCCTAAAATGGAAGGCGGAACCATTGCTGCTTTTGGTGTATTTGCTTCGTTACCAACCGGCAGTAGTGAGTTTACGGCGGATCAGTTTGCCATTGGCCCAGAGTTTATGTACGGCAAAGTGAGCGCTGAGCGCGTTGTTGGTGTGTTCCCGAGCCACCTTTATGGTGTGTCTGGCAATGGCGCGGATAAGTCTGATACTCGTATTAACAAGACGTCTACGCAGTTGTTTTGGGTAGAGTTACTAAAGGGAGGGTGGACGGTAGGTTCAGCGCCGACACTCTCGTATGATTGGAATAAAGATCAGGCTGAAATTCCGTTGAATTTTAGCGTAAGTAAAACAACGGTGTTGAACGGTCGTCCTTGGAAGTTTGGTATTGAAGCCAATTACTATATCGAGAAAGACGAAAAGACACGCCCGGACTTCATGTTGAGCTTTAATATCAGCCCAGTCGTTGAGAACAAACTGGCATCTTTGTTCGATTAATCTTGTTTTAGCTGGTTCGAAGAGAGGCTAGACAGTCGTCGTTTGGCCTTTTTTATTAAAACCAATAAGTTAGCCACAAAGCAAATAAAGACGCAGCTGAGAGCGTAGCAACCCGCTTACTAAACATAGGCTTGTTCCAACCAAGGCGAGTAACATCTTGCTCGGTTAGTTCTAGGTTGATTTGTTCGCAGTATCTATCGAGTTCGTTCATCGTCATCACCTTGTTAATCACTTCGACAACCAATATAACTGGATAGACGTGTTCGTATAAATCAATGATTTTCTAACAAGTGTTTAGCTAGTCTGAACATTGATCAATCTGTGCATCAATAAACCGGAGCTAACTGCAAATATCGATACTAAAAGATAATGAAAATAAAACAGGCTGAAACCAAGAATAA
Source organism: Vibrio chagasii (assembly GCA_041879415.1). Classification (NCBI taxonomy): domain Bacteria; kingdom Pseudomonadati; phylum Pseudomonadota; class Gammaproteobacteria; order Vibrionales; family Vibrionaceae; genus Vibrio; species Vibrio chagasii. The sequence goes on from CP090852.1 coordinate 1,818,929, forward strand.
ACTTAAAACAAACGATTCTTTTTGAAGTGAGATGGAGCATGTTCTCTATGATAGATTTCAAGCACTTAATTTAATTATTGGTGTATAAAATGGTACGAGTAGACGTCAGAAAACTATCTAACACACTAATCAGTGCAGGCGTTCCAGAGAAAAGAGCGGTGTTGCTTGCCAAAGCATTTAAAGATTCAATTAATGAAATCGATCCCGTCTCTCAATCGTATGTGAACAAGAAGATTGAGAAATCCAAAAATGAAACTCTTCAATACCTGTTGGCTTTTCTAGGGCTACAGATGATCTTGATTCCGTGTTTTCACTACATCATGAGTAACCTGTAGCACCAGGTACTAACCATCTTACTGTTGAGGAACCTAATCGAACATCTCATTTGTAAGAAAAGCAATCTACTCAGCCAGTCGTCAATGACTGGCTTTTTTGTATCTATGATATTGAAATAGCGGTAATTGATAACTTGCATTAAAAATGCATGTTTAATAATATGCATCTAAAATATAGGTTATGATCGAAGCTAACTGTGTGGATAGCCTCGCTTATATGTGCTCATCTTCGTTTTATCTAACTTAGACTATCTATCAATGAAAATTAAGGGTTGCTATGCGTTCACTTTTTATCCGGATGAGGTTCATTCACTGGCTAGGGACATTATTACTTTTTATTAACGCTACTTTTCTTACTGATGCTTTGGTATCCCAGATAATTCAATATGTTATCGTTGTTTTCTTGATTATCCACGATCTCGATGAAAAGTTCTGGGGAGTGGATTCACTCAATCATGTCACTCAATATATGAAGAACTTCGAGCGAAAAGATCTTTCCGTTGATTGTGATGTGAATAGTAAATACAACAGTGAAATGGACAGAGTTTTGAGTGTGATTAATACATTCCGAACCAACGTGAGACATGCGTTAATCGATATTCAAGAGCAGGCCGCTAAATCAGACAGTATTGCAGATCTCTTAAAGATTAAGTCGCAAAATATATCAGGGCGGATTCAAGAGCAGGACAGCCGAGTTAATGTCTTGAACGATCGTGTAGAAACGTTGGATCGAACTTCTCTAGCACTTCAAGAGAAAGCAGAAGAGACTCGCACTCAAGTCGAACATACCCAAGTTGGGCTTGAAGCTTCTAACCAAACGATGGGAGCCATGGTGAATGATCTAAATAAATATATTGAGAGCAATAACCAACTGCAGAGTAAATTTAAAGAGCTTTCACAACAGACACAGTCTATCGGTAGCGTTGTTTCGGTGATCAATACACTGGCTGATCAAACGAATTTACTGGCATTGAATGCTGCTATTGAAGCTGCAAGAGCAGGAGAGCACGGTCGAGGCTTCGCGGTTGTGGCTGATGAAGTAAGAAATTTGGCTAAGTCCACACAGGACAGTCTTGATGAGATTAACCAAATCATCAACGGCATATCAGAAGCTGTTGTTGATGCGGGAAAGCAGATGGAAGATCAAGCGTCGGCTATTTTTACGCTTTCGGACTATACAACAACGAGTCAGCAAGAATTGGACACCGCATGTGCTAATATTAGTCAGATTTTGAACTTGATTGGGCAAGATTCAGATGAAGATAATGTGGATATTCGCCAGGTTAACCAACTCGTGAGTGAAGTAAGTCACGAGATTGAAGCACTTCAAACCTTGTCGAGTTCCAATGCTCAAGATTGTAGTGAACTGGAGCGACAGGGGCGATCGCTAACGGAAGCCACAGAAAACATTGTGAAACAGTTAGGTAAATTTAAAACTCAGTAATAAAATTGGTGGGCATAAAGGAGCCTTAGCATGAGAATTACCAGTTTTACCGATTATGGGTTAAGAACATTAATCTATCTTGCGTGTTTACCCAAAGATGAACTGAGCAGTGTCCCTAAAGTTTCTCAAGTCTACAAGGTCTCGCAGAATCATATGGTTAAGGTGATTGGCCAACTCAAGAAGCTCGGCTATATCGAGGCTTTAAGAGGTAAAGGCGGTGGTATTCGCCTTGCGGTTTCACCTGAGCAGGTAAGAATTGGTCGTGTGATGAGAGAGTTAGAGCCACATACCGATGGCGTGGACTGCTTAAGCTCACCGTGTGTTTTATTACCAAAGTGTAAGTTGAAAGCAGCATTGGCCGAGGCCATGGAGAGCTTCTTTTCAACGATGGACCAATATACCTTGGCTGACCTTGTTGAAAATAAAGAAGTCGCATCCCAAATCCTCATTCAAATGAGTGGAGATGAATAAATACGCTAACAATGTGTTGCTTCTCTGGATATAAAAAGAAACCCCGATACTGATCACTCAGTATCGGGGTTTTGTATTTTAAAGGTTGGTAGGGGGCTTTATTAACCCGCAGCAGCCTGCATGATTAGACCACAGATGTAAGCGCCGTATGTACCTAATGCGTAACCTAGTACTGCCATCAAGATACCTACTGGAGCCAATGCTGGGTGGAATGCTGCTGCAACCACAGGAGCCGATGCCGCGCCACCAACGTTAGCTTGGCTACCTACTGCCATGAAGAACAGCGGTGCACGAATGATTTTCGCCATCGCAATCATGAGCAGGGCATGGATAGTTAGCCATGTGATACCAATGAAGAAGTAACCTGGGTTGTCAAAGATTGCTGTAACGTCCATTTGCATACCGATGGTAGCAACCAGGATATAGATGAACGCTGAACCAATTTTCGATGCACCACTGTGCTCTAGGCTACGTGTCGATTTGAAGCACGAAGCGATCAACGCGAACGTTGTAACCATAACGATTAGCCAGAAGAAGCCAGATGTTAGGCTGTATTTTGCTAGTTCTGGAGCATTCGTTGAGATCCATGGTGCGATTATGTCACTGAAGAAGTGAGCAAGGCCTGTTAGACCAAAGGCAATCCCAGCGATCTTCATGAGATCGGTTGTTGTTGTCGGGCGAGCGTTTTCTTCTTGGTATTTCGATACCGTTTCTTTCAGCTCTTCGATTGAAGAAGTGTCTGCTTTTAGCCATGCGTCAATTTTCTTCTGACGACCAGCCATAATCAGTAGCACTGCCATCCAGATGTTTGCACAGATAACGTCGACCGTAATCATTGCTGAGAACAGTTTATCATTTACCTCGAACACTTCTTTCATTGCAGCTTGGTTTGCACCGCCACCAATCCAAGAACCTGCTACTGTCGTTAGGCCGCGCCATACGTCACCAGAGACAAGGTCAGGGTTTACTTGGTCGATGATCAGAATCGCCAGAGGACCACCAATGATAATACCTGCAGTACCAGTCAGGAACATGATGACGGCTTTTGAGCCAAGACCAAAGATCTTACGAAGGTCCGCTGAAATGATCAGTAGAACCAGTGCCGCTGGTAGTAGGTAGCGGCTTGCTACGAAGTATAGTTTTGAGTTTGACGCATCGATGATACCAAAGCTGTTCAACAATGAAGGAACAAAGTAGCAGAGCAATAGGCCCGGGATGAATGAATAGAATTTTTTCAGTGCGCTGTTTTGGCTACTTTCCGTGATAAATACACCGCCAAGAATAACAGCTAACATGCCCATAATTACGGCATCATTAGTGATCATTATTATATCTCCTTTAAGGTGAGCGCATAGGTCTCACTTTTTTGATGGCAGGACTATACCGACAACTTCAATTCGTTACAAATTGTAACGGCAGACACTCTTTGAAACATTTATGTTAATTAGAGTGGCTTTGATTTGTGAATTAGACGCTTCAGGTATTGATTGTACGAATGTTTGACTGTTGGTTAGTAAGGTTGGTTTTGATATATGCAATGGTGTTCAACGCCCTGAAACTGGTTATTAGGATTTTAGCTGAGTTCAGTATAGTTAAAGGAAGTGCATATATAGCCGTGTTTTCAGTGTGGTTTATGCAGGGTGGGTATGTTTCAAAAATGTAAAAATCGAATTCATTTTTGATGAGAGGGACGAGATTAAAAATTATAACCTGATCACATTAATCGCGATTATTATCCGCCTAGATGTCAATAAATGGCGCTTGTTTGCGGTATTTAGGAGCAATAGATAAAGAAAAAGCGGCCAAATAGCCGCTTTTAACTGGGTTTAAGAATCTAAGTCTATGATTCCTCTTCCTCAAAACCGTCTGCATAACCTTTTGGAGGCGGTGTCCAACCACGCTCTGAGCGAGAGTGCTTATCGGAGCGGTCTTTCTTCATGTCTTCTTTCATTGCTTCTTCAAGGTGAATAAATATCTGTCGATAGTTGTTGTCGTACCTTGGATTGTCTTCTGCTTCCGACCAAGCTTTGAATAGCTTTTCAGATTTACGGCTTTCAACACGTTGATAGGTCGATTTCTGCTGTTCTACGAAGAATGGATGGTGACCCAACGAGCGTAGTGCTTGTGCGCCCATTTCTAGTGCTGAGTGGTAGGTTTCTGATTCCACAAAATCAGCACCAGCTTCTCTCAAGCGGTAACTATGACCACGGTCGAACGCACGAGCTAAGATTTTTACTTTAGGGTAGGTGTGCTTAACGTACTTGACCAGCTCTACGCTTGAGTCTTGATTGTCGATGGCCACAACAAGCATTGCTGCTTCTTCGATTCCCGCAGTGTGTAATAGGTCGTGACGAGTCGCATCACCAAAGTAAGACTTAATATTAATAGAGCGCAGTACATCGACTTGGTTAGCCTGATGGTCCAGAACCACCGTTTTGACATCATTAGATACCAATAAGCGGTTAACGATCTGACCGAATCGACCGATACCCGCAATGATTACTGTACCTTTCTCTTCGATGGTATCTTCTTCACGGTCATTCGATTTTTGTTCGTAACGAGGCAGAATCACTTTATCAAAGAGAATAAACAGGCCTGGCGTTAAGAACATCGAAAGAGCAACCACTAGTGAGAGCGTTTGAACAATGTCAGCCGGTAATACGTGGTTTTGCGCCGAGAAGCTTAATAGTACGAATCCAAACTCACCGGCTTGCGCCAAGCTCAGCGTAAATAGCCAACGATCGCTGTTCTTGATTTTGAAAATCAATGCCAAGGTAAAAAGCACTGCTGCTTTTAGTAACATGACACCCAGAGTTAGCCCGATGATTAGGATGAAATCATTGAATAGAACATCGAAGTTGATTCCCGCACCTACCGTAATAAAAAACAGGCCAAGCAGCAGTCCTTTGAACGGGTCGATGTTCGATTCCAGTTCGTGTCTGAATTCACTGTTCGCCAGTACCACACCCGCAAGGAAAGTACCTAGTGCAGGCGATAAGCCGACAAGGCTCATCAGCGCAGCAATACCAATGACCAGCATCAGTGCGGTTGCTGTGAAGATTTCACGTAAACCAGAGCTTGCGACAAAGCGGAAAAGTGGGCGGCTTAAGAAGTGCCCGCCAACAACCACAATCGCGATAGATGCTGTAATCACAAGTCCATAAGCCCAACCAGGTAGACCGGCAACAAGACTTAACTCTTCATGGTGGTCAGAAGCTGAAGTGACCGCGCTTTGTGCAGCTTCGATTAATTCTGGTAACGCCAACAGAGGAATGAATGCCAGCATCGGGATAACGGCAATATCTTGGAATAAAAGAACCGAGAAGGCATTCTTACCGCCTTCAGTCTTAGATAAGCCTTTCTCGTTGAATGTTTGCAGTACAATCGCTGTCGATGACAACGCAAAGATTAAGCCGATAGTGAGAGCGATAGTCCAAGGTTGGCCAAAGGCTAGAGCAATGCCCATTACAATCGCTGCTGTGCCTCCTACTTGTAAGCCACCAAGCCCCATCAAGCGGTTTCTCATTGCCCATAGCATCTTAGGTTCGAGCTCAAGACCAACCAAGAACAGCATCATTACCACGCCGAATTCGGCAAAGTGTTGAATGGTGGTGGTTTCTTCACCCACAAGGCCGATGATTGGTCCGATAACCACACCTGCGATTAAATATCCCAGTACTGAGCCTAAGCCAAGACGCTTAGCTATCGGCACCGCGATCACGGCGGCGACTAAGTAGATAAAGGCTTGTAAAAAATATCCAGTCATTCTTTAGTCCTTGTTGATGATTTCGTCGAGGTAATGGTTTAACTTCGCGGCTTTCTTTGCTTTTTTGTAGTCAATATTGCCCGCGACTAGCGACTCCAACAAAAATTTATAGCGCTCAACATGCCCGGTGATGCGGTTCTCTTCCAAGGCGGTTCGCGAGCCAAATAGCGCATAAGGTGCTAAATATTCCATACCACACAAAGCAGCGGTTTGTTCAAGAGGGTGGAGTAGCTCACGAATGGTAAAATGGTTGTAGCCGTCAGTTTGGTAGGCATCCTCTTTACCCCCCGCAGTAATGCTGCAAAGGAATTTCTTACCTTCTAACTCGTTGCCATCCGTACCGTAGGCAAAACCATACTCAAGAACAAGGTCTTGCCACTCTTTTAGAATTGCCGGAGTTGAATACCAATAAAGCGGGAATTGGAAAATGATGATGTCATGGTCCAACAGGCGTTTCTGTTCACGATCGATGTTAATTTTGAACGTTGGATATTCAGCGTAAAGATCAACACATGTCACGCCATCAATACGCTTGGCTTGTTCGAATAAGGGTTTGTTTGCTTCAGAGCGATGCTGAGAAGGGTGGGCGAATAGCACCAAGACTCGATTTTTCGACATAAAGCCCTCTTTGTCCGTTAACGAATAATGCTTATTGGAATTATAGATATACAATAATAGAAGAATGATTGAAGAACAACGAACGAGCCCATACTTATCTATTTAGATACATAGGTTTATCGAGTGCTTAATTATATAAAACACGCTCTGATTTAGGTGTTTTTCTTACCTTCACCCTACGACTAAGTAAAACTAATTATTCGTGAATAATAAAAGCGAATAAGCGTATTTTATGTCAACGTTGGTAGCGAACGTAAATAATTCAATCTCTCTACATAGAACAACAATGAATAAAGGAAAAAGTATGAGCATGGACTTGCGTCAACAGTGTAATTTGTTTCTTTCAGGTCACTTAGAACCCACTCCGGCACAAACATTTGCTCAGATGGCTGAATGGTGTGAAGAGCACAACATACATCACGATACCTACGGAGATGGCGAGTTTATCGAAGGCTTTGAAGCCAAAGTTGCAGAGTTGCTTGGCTATGAAGCGGCTGTGTTTGTGATCACTGGTACCATGAATCAACCAACAGCGTTAGAGATCGCCTGCCAGGAGAAAAGAAACCCATTGGTTGCGATGCACGAATCGAGTCATATTTTGCGTCATGAGCGCCAAGGGTATCAGCTCCAGAACCGCTTTAATGTGTTGCCAGTGGGCAATGTGTTTCGCACTTGGAATGTCGACGATTTGAAAGCGTGGCCAGATGAAATTGCAGCAGCGCTTTACGAGTTACCGATGCGAGAAATTGGTGGTCAGCTACCAGAATGGGAAGAACTCGAAGCGATTAAGCAGTATTGCAACGAACAATCCATTCATCTGCATATGGATGGCGCGCGCTTGTGGGAGTGTGGTGCATATTATCAAAAACCTTACAGTGAAATCGCAAAGGGGTTTGATAGCGCTTATGTCTCACTATATAAGGGGCTAAACGGACTTGGTGGCTCACTGTTGTTGGGTGATAAGGCGTTTGTTGCCAAGGCATCAGCATGGATGAAACGACAAGGCGGTAATGTCTATCATCGTACGCCTTATGTTGTATCGGCAGCTATGCAGTTCGATCAACGACTAGTGCAGATGCCTGCTTTGTATGAACGAACGAAACACATCTACCAAATCTTATTGGATTACCCTCAATTCAAAGTGAACCCGCAACAACCGCAAGCGAACATGCTTCATCTTTATTTACCTGTGAGCTACGAAGACGGGGTTGCTTTAAGAGACAATATCGCAAGTAAGCATAAGGTATGGATAGGAAACCCAGCGATCTGTGAGTTACCGAATCAATGCAAGATTGAGTGGTATGTGGGGGATAACTTATTAAATCTACCAGATCATGAGCTGATCGATATCTTGGATCTGATTAGCGAAGCGCTGATTTGAGTGCAGAGAGCTGACTTGAATGTGGT